>MEKU01000089.1:0-14100 GCA_001767195.1 Acidobacteria bacterium RIFCSPLOWO2_02_FULL_67_21 | reverse complement strand
CGGGCCTGAAGGCCCGCCGCTACGATGAAATGAGAGGGCCCGACGCCACGACGAGCTGCAGGTGGCGTTAGTGTGTGCCGCCGACGATGCCGGCTGTGCGCATGGGGTCCGCCGTCGAATAGAGAATCGAATTGAACAGCAGCTTGAACGTGCCGTGCGGCTGGCCGCGGAACGTGATCTCGGGACCGAAGAGAAACACCCGTCCGGCACCGATGGGCGCCTCGACGGCGGCAGCGGCGCCCTGCAGATATCCCTGACCCCGGGCGCGGCCGCTTCGCAGCGGCGACGCGCTCGCAAACCAGGCGATCGGACGGATGCCCGCCGCCGCCGACACCGGGTCCGAAACGGGCACGCCGAGGTACCGGGCGGCGGCGGCCGCGCGGCCAATCGCCACCAGCGTCCCGCCGGCCTCCACGAACCGTCTCAGCTCGGGCATCGTCTTCCGCGCCGTAATTTCGCCGACGCGGGCGCGGAGTTCAGCCGGCAGCGACGCCGGATCCGGAAGCACCTCCGCCTGCAGCGGGCGGCCGGGGGTGGCTTCGCTCGGCAGAATCAGCACATCGAACCGCGATCGAAAGCTGCCGGCATCGAGCGCCGGCGGGTAGACGACCTCGAGGGCGCCGGGCGATGGGTCCACGAAGAACGACCCCTCGCGGCCGGCACGCCAGGACACGCGTCCCCCACGCGAAGCAGGCGATTTACCGCCCATCTGAAACGCGAGGGTCCATCCCGTGGCATCGTGGGGAGCGCGCGGCGCCCCATCGGGGTGCGACGCATCATCCGGGTGATCCTGCGGCTCGAACATGTCGAGGACATGCGGGCGGAACGCCTGTGCGGTCTTGACCACGTACGACCCGGCCGGGTAGGCGGTGCCGCTGACGGCAAAAGGTTCGGTTGCGCGCCAGACCGTCACGCCTGCATTGAGCAGCGCGTTGACGAACTTCGTCGCCGTCGGAAAGTCGGGCTGATCCGCCGGGAGGATATAGCCGCGCGCGTCGCGGAACCGGGGGTCGGGCGCGCCGCCCTCAGGGCGGTGCGGAGAGGCGGTCCACGAATCGCGCCCGCCCCGCTCGATCGAATGCCGCCCCATCCGATAGGCGTTATAGAGCCGGGGCTCCCGCCCGCGCGCGGCGGCGTCGAGCACCGCCAGGTTCGCGGTGACGGAGTACTCGACCGCATCACGGAAGCGCCACCGCGTGCCGGGGAGCGGCGTCGGGCCGCCGGCAGTTTCCGTGAGCAGGCCGATCTGATTGTGGAAGTACGCCGAGGTCCGGAGCCCGCCGTTCCACCAGGCGGAGTACGCCGACTCGGCCGTGATGCCGTCCTTCCCCTCTGCCGCAAAAGGGCCGCGCATCGCGGCTCCCAGAGAATCGATCGCCGCCGGGACGAGCGGGTCGAACAGATAGTGGGCGGGCTCGCGGAACGGCGGCACCATCATCACCGCACGCTCGAGCGGCGCCTGATGATGGTCGTAGACGATCTGCGGCAGCCAGTCCCGATAGAGCACGCAGCTCATGTTCATCGTCTCGGCCTGGCTCATCATGTAGAAGTCACGGTTGTTATCGTGGCCGGCGTACTTGTGGTACAGCCGCGGCAGCCCGGCCAGCGTCCGCCTCGCCGGGTCGGGCTCCCGCATATACCAACCGGCGGCAAGCTCATGTCCATCGGGGTTGGCGTGCATGACGAGCACGATCGCGTTGCGCAGAATGCTCGTCGTTTCCGCGTCGTTCCGGCTCACCAGGCGGTAGACGGTTTCAATCAACTGCTGCGCACCGAGCACTTCGGTGCCGTGCAGCCCGCCGGCAATGCAGACAATCGCCTTGCCTTCGGCCGCGAAGGCGCGGGCGCCGGCGTCGGTGAGGCCCTCGGCGCGTGCCAGGCGCCGGGAAATCGCGCGATAGCGGTCGAGATCCTCGAGGTTTTCGGGGGCCGACACGACCGCCATCCATTGCCGGCGGCCTTCCTCGGTGGTCCCGATGTCGAGCACCCTCAGACGATCCGACTCGCGATCGAGCCGCTGCCAGTAGGTCTCGAGCTCGGTATAGGTGGCGAGGAAGTCGTCGTCGCCGATCGCCGCGCCGAACTGCTGCGACGGCGACGTCACGGCAGACGTGTGCGGGCCCGTCTGCACCAGGGCTGACGCGGCCGCCAGCAGAGCGGCGGCAAGAACCCACGTGCGGACGCGGCGGAGCATGACGCCGTATGATAGCGCCCCGTGCCGCTCAAGATTGCCACCTGGAACGTCAACGGCATCCGCGCCCGACAGACGGAAGTGCAGGCGTTCATCGAGCGCGAGCAGCCCGACGTGTTGTGCCTGCAGGAGATCAAGGCGTCGCTCGATCAGCTCCCGGTCTGGCTGTGCGAGCTCGAGGGGTACTGGTGCTACTGGCACGGGGGGAAGGGATACTCCGGCGTCGGGCTGCACGCACGCAAGGTGACGGCTGTGGAGCGGCCCGCGGTCCATCACCCCGAATTCGACTACGAGCACCGCATCGTCACGGTGCGGCTGCCGCAGGCGACGGTCGCGTCGATCTACGTGCCGAACGGGGGCAAGGATTTCGCCGCCAAGATGCGCTTCCTCGAGGCGCTCGACGCCTATGCCGCCGAATTCCAGCGCGCGGGGCTGCCGCTGGTGCTGTGCGGCGACCTCAACGTGGCGCGGACCGACATCGACGTGCACCCGAAGGAACGGAAGCCGCGCGCCATCGGACAGCTCCCCGAGGAACGCGCGCTGCTCGAGAGCATCGTCGGCCACGGCCTGGTGGACGTCCATCGACGCGTCGACCCGGACAATGCCGAGCTGTATACCTGGTGGGCGCCGTGGCGGAATCTCCGGCAGCGGAACATCGGCTGGCGGCTCGACTACGTGCTCGCGTCAGCGCCGCTGGCCGACCGGGTGGTCTCGTGCGTCGTGCAGCGCGAGTTCGGCACGAGCGATCACGGACCGGTCATAGCGGTCTTCGATGTCTGATTGAGAACCACGAAGTTCACGAAGGGCTCGACGAACACGAAAGCCAAATTAGTATTCGTGCTCTTCGCGGCCTTCGTGAACTTCGTGGTTACGTTTCCGCCTTCGACCACGCCTCCGCCAGATCTTCGCCGACCGCGAGGTGATTGAGCACGAAGTCGGCGTCCCTGAACGCCTCGCGGAGCAGATCGGCATCCAGTGCGCGTCCGGCGTTGCGGCACTGGCGCGCGGCCTCCACGCGGACGAGCGCAAGCGCGGCCTCGAGGCCGCGGACAATCGTCAGGACGCCGCGCCCCTGATACGCGGTCCACGATGCAAACGCCTTCGAGGCGAGGTACCGGTTCACCGGACGCGACCAGCGCCCCCATTCCGGTGCCACGCCGCCGAGATACGCCCCGCCGAGCCCCGTCTCGTCCGGGTCAGGCTTCCGGTCGTCGGGCACGGCACGCATCAGCTCGTCGAAGAGGCCGAGGCTGCCCGACAGGTCGGCTGGCGCAGACGCCGCGACAGGCTCGGCCGGAAGGGCCGCGACCGCGCCGGCGAGCGGACCGTGGCCCGGCTGATAGCGGCGCAGCGTCCTCGCGTCACGGTCGAGCATCGCAATCACCGCCTCCGGTGTCAGCCGCTCCTCCGCGCATCGCGCCACCATGTGCCGCTCCCAGGCCGCATAGCCTTCGAGGTCCATCAGCATGCGCGGGTGCAGGAGCGGAGGCCAGTCCGCCGGCCGCACCACCAGCCCCTCGTACTCGGCCGGTGGAAAGGCGGCCGGCGCCTCGACGATCTCCAGCCGGACATCGTCGCGAAAGAGCATGGCGGCGGCAGTGGGACAGTAATGGGTCAGCGAGATCGACGTGCCCCGGCCGTCGCGAAGCGCCAGCCTGGGAAAGTGGCGGCAGGTCGCCGGAAGCTGCGGTTCGCCCAGGTCCCGGTGGACCACACAGAGACCGGACGGCCGATGGTAGAAGACGCAGTCGCCTTCCCTGGTCCGTGCCACCATCGCCGCTGCGTCATCGGGCAGATCCTCTCCGCCGACGAGCACGCCTCCGCCGCCGGCAGGGGCCGCCGCCGGACGAAGCCGGCCGGCCGCCAGCGCCTCGTCCAGCGTGCGATGGAGTGGCAGCTCGACCGGAACGTCCCAGTCGGACGTACAGCAGACGCCGGAGCGATGACAGCGGTAATCGGCGTGGATGCTGAGCGCAAAGATCGACGATCCGCCGGGAGGTCCGCCCTTTGCAGCCGGTATAGCCATGCGCGCAATCATGATTCTCTGCTGTGCTGCGCTCCTGTCAAACGCAGCATTTTCGCAGACGCCGGTCGTCGATCAGGTGGTGGCCGCGCAGGTCATGCTCGACCGCGCCGGATTCTCGCCGGGCGAAATCGACGGCCGCGACGGTCCGAACAACCCGGTGGGCACCGTCTGGATTGATCTGTCCAAGGAGCACTACGGGATTCACGGGACACCGGAGCCGTCACGTGTCGGGCACACCCAGTCACACGGCTGCGTCCGGCTGACCAACTGGGATGCGTAGCGCGTGGCGCAGCAGTGGGCGCGTCCAGGCACGACCGTCATCTTCCGATGAGACGAGTGGATCGCCGGCGACGAGAACGGCGGCAGCGCCTCGTGACCGCCATCGGCCTCAGCTTCGCGATTGGCGCGCTGGTCGACGGCGCGCTGTCCTGGCGCCTGCAGCGGGTCCAGCTGCTTCCTGCCGCTCGGCCGGTGGAGGCACTGCCGGCGGAAGCGCTGCCGGCCGAGCGGCCGGACGTCACAGACGAGGCGGTCGGTACCGGCGGGATCATCTCAAGCCGCGCGGCGATCGCCGCGCTGCGGACGCGCGACCTGGTGCTCCCCGTCGAAGGCGTCGGACGCAGCGATCTGCGTGACTCATTTTTCGACGCGCGCGACGGCCGCCGGCACGAAGCGCTCGACGTCATGGCGCCGCGGCATACGCCGGTGCTTGCTGTCGACGACGGCACCATCACGAAGCTCTTTTTCAGCCAGGGCGGCGGCGGGATCACGATCTATCAGTTCGATCCCTCAAAAACGTTCTCTTACTACTACGCACACCTCGACCGCTATGCCGAGGGGATCCACGAGGGTGACCAGGTCCGCCGCGGACAGCCGATTGGATACGTAGGAAGCACGGGCAATGCCTCCGCAAGCGCACCGCATCTCCATTTCGCGATCTTCCGGCTGACGCCAGAGCGGCGCTGGTGGAACGGCGAGCCTCGCCGAAGCCTTGGCGGAGGCGGGAAGGCCCGTCGGTGCAACGAATTACCGCACATTACACAACTATTACAGACGCCCCGCGTGCGCCCTGTTATCGTGCAGTGGCTCTTCACGACACACACATTCGGAGGCGCAGGCAGACTCATGACCGTTCCCACTCCCCTGTTCGGCCGCAAGTATCAGAAGGGCGTCAACTGGATCACCGCGATTGCGATGACGGGGTTCCACATCGGCGCGGTGGCAGCGCTGTTCTACATCGACGCCGGGGCCATCGCCGTCGCGGTGGCGCTCTGGATTGCTGCAGGCATGCTGGGCATCGGGATGTCGTATCACCGACTGCTCACGCACCGCGGCTACAGCACGACCCGGTGGATGGAGTACTTCCTCACCTGGTGTGGGACGCTGGCGCTCGAGGGGGGGGCGATCTTCTGGGTGGCGGTCCATCGCATCCACCATCAGAAGTCCGATCACGAGGGCGACCCGCATACGCCGCGCGAGGGCACGCTGTGGGCGCACATGGGCTGGATCTTCTTCGGCGACGGGCTGCACCAGGACCAGGCGATCCTCAACCGGTACGTGCCCGACCTCTCGCGCGATCCGGTCCATCGCTGGCTGTCCAAGTGGCACTGGACGAGCAATGTGATCGTCGGTCTCGTGCTGCTCGCCTGGGGCGGCGTTCCATACGTGCTCTGGGGCATCTTCTTCCGGACCACGTGGGGCCTGCACTCGACCTGGCTGGTCAACTCGGCCACGCACCTGTGGGGCTCGCGGCGGTTTGCCACCCGGGACGATTCCACGAACAACTGGTGGGTCGCGCTGCTGACCTTCGGCGAGGGGTGGCACAACAACCACCACGCCCACCCGACCTCCGCCCGTCACGGGCTCGCCTGGTACGAGCTCGATCTGAACTGGATCGGCATCAGCACGCTGCGGGCGCTCGGCCTGGCGTGGGACATCAAAGTGGCCAGGATCGCCCAGGACATGCCGGACGAGGCGGTGGCGTAGAATCCTCCATGTGACGCGGCGCCAGCAGGCCATCGGCTTCTTCGTCGCCCTCTGCGTCCTGCTCGTCGGCGCCGCCGTCTCTCTCAACATCGGCTGGATTGTCATCAACGCGCAGCACGTCGCGCCGCTCGTGCTCGGCATCATCTCCTTCGCGCTCATCATTGCCGGCCTGATCGTCTACACGGTGTTCCTGGTCCTCGAGATCCAGCGGAACGAGGACCATCAGACGTTCATCAACGCGGTCACGCACGAGCTGAAGACCCCGATCGCCTCGATGCGCCTGTACCTCCAGACGCTGCAGGCACGCGATGTGGACGAGGCGCGGCGGCGGCAGTTCTACGACATCATGCTGGCCGACGCCGACCGGCTGCATCAGACGGTCGAGCAGGTGCTCAAGGCCGGCGTGCTCAGCCAGAAGCGCACCGCGGCGCCGCGGACGCCGGTCGATCTGGCCACGCTCGTCCGTGAGTCGGTAGAGCTGGCGCGCACCCGGCATCACCTGCCCGCGGAGGCGATTGCACTCGAGGCGCACGACGGCGGGCCGCTGGTCGTGAGCGGCGATGCCGAAGATCTGCGAACCGTCGTCACCAACCTGCTCGACAACGCGGTCAAGTATTCGGGCGAACGTGTCCAGGTGACCGTCTCGCTGGCGGCGCCCACGCCCGACACCGTCTGGGTGCGCGTGCAGGATCGGGGCGTCGGCATCCCGCGCAAGCAGCTCAAGCGGATCTTCAACCGGTTCTATCGCGTGCAGTCGCGCGGCATCCGCCAGATCAAAGGGACCGGCCTCGGCCTCTACATCGTCCGGGCGATCGCGCGCGCCCACGGCGGCCGCGTCTTCGCCCACAGCGAGGGCGAGGGGCTCGGCGCGACGTTCACGGTGGAGCTCCCGCGTCTGATGACGGAGCGCGATCCGGCGACCGGCGCCGTGAAGCTGCGGTCCACGCGTTCGCACGCCTGATGGGCCGCATTCTGATCGTCGAGGACGAGCGGCACATCGCCGACGGCCTCCGCTACAACCTCGAGGCGGAGGGGCACGAGGCCACCACGGTCGCCGACGGCGAAGGCGCGCTCGGGATCCTGATCCGCGAGCGGCGGCCGTTCGACGCCGTGATTCTCGACGTCATGCTCCCGGGCAAGGACGGCTTTGCGGTCGCGTCGGAGCTGCGCGCCTCCGGGCAGTTCGTGCCGATCCTCATGCTGACGGCCCGCGGCAGCGCCGAGGACGTGCTGCGCGGCTTCGAGGCCGGCGCCGATGACTACCTGCCGAAGCCGTTCGACCTGCCGATCGTGCTGGCGCGCGTGAACGGACTCCTCCGCCGCCGGCAGTGGAACGAGCAGGAGCCGCCGCCGTCCGGCGGCCGCCGCGAGCCCGAGCCGGACGTGTACACGTTCGAGGGGCGCACGATCGACTTCTCCAACATGGAAGTCCGCGTGCGCGACCGCGTCCACCGCCTGACGGTGATGGAGTGCGACCTGCTGCGCTATCTCGTGCGCAACGCCGGCCAGCCGGTCTCGCGGCGCGCCATCCTCCAGGACGTCTGGGGCCTGCACGAAAGCGTCGACACCCGCGCCATCGACAACTTCATCGTGCGGCTGCGGCGGTACCTGGAGGACCGCGCCGCCGCCCCGAAGTTCCTGCAGACGGTCCGCGGCGTCGGCTACCGCTTCGTCCCGGCGGTGGCGCCTGATTAACGTCCTCACGCTGATTTCGGTAGCCACCGAGACACTGAGACACAGAGAAATCTGAGTCTTCGATTCAGGAGATTGTTCCCGTCGATCTACCTTAATGAGGCGTCACTTTTTGTTTGTACGTAGTGCTCGGCTTCAGACGAGCCGCTTGTCGTCCGGTACGTAGTGTCCGGCTTGAGCCGGACCGGAAGGGTGCCCCTCCTTCTTGCCGTCCGGCCGGCGACGATGGCATCGTCGTCGGATGGACGCGAATAATCCCAAACTGCTCGAGCGCGTGCGAGAGGCGATTCGCACGCGGCATTACAGCCGGCGGACCGAGGAGGCGTACGTCTACTGGCTCCGGCGGTTCATTGTGTTCCACGGCAAGAAGCATCCGTCCGACATGGGCGCGGCGGAGATCGGCGCATTCCTCACGTGGCTCGCGGTGCGGCGGTCTGTGAGCGCGTCAACACAGAACCAGGCGCTGAGCGCGATCCTGTTTCTGTATCGCGACGTGCTCCGTGTCGATCCCGGGGCGATCGAACACGTGCCCAGGGCGGCGACGCCCGTGCGGGTTCCGGTCGTGCTGAGCGTAGCGGAGGTGCGGGCCGTGCTGGGGCATCTGGAGGGGGTGTGCCGGCTGGCGGCGTCCCTGATGTATGGCGCCGGGCTCCGGCTGCAGGAATGTCTCGAGCTGCGTGTCAAGGATATTGACTTCGAGCGTTCGGAGATTGTGGTGCGCCGGGGGAAGGGGCAGAAGGACCGCCGAACCGTGCTGCCTGAGCGAGTGCGCGAACCGTTGGTGGCGCACCTGGACGTGGTTCGCCGCGGTCACCAGCGCGACTTGGCGGCGGGGTTCGGGCGGGTGGTGCTGCCGTTCGCGCTCGATCGCAAGTATCCGAATGCGGCGTCGGAGTGGGTGTGGCAGTTCGTGTTTCCCGCGTCGCGGATCTGCCGGGACTCGCGGTATGGTCCGCCGTCGCGGTATCACCTCCATGAATCGGTGATCCAGCGGGCGGTGGCGTCGGCGGCGAGACGCGCGGGGCTGGCGAAGCGGGTGAGTTGCCATACCCTCCGGCATCATGCCGACTGCCGGATTATGCCGATGAGGAAATGGGCGTCTTCGATCAAGCTCTCCTTCAGCCTCGCTGACGACGTCGGTGCGCTTGTGCACGCGGCATAATCCGGGTCTCCTTCTCTCTGGGCCAGTTCATGGCTCAGGGAGAGAGGAGACATGCTCGATCGCTTCGTGAAACACCGCGCCGCTGCACAGCGGCTGCGCGCCAATCCGATCGGATCGCATCTCGACGGGTTCACCGCATGGTTGTCCCAGCGTGGGTTTGCGTGGACGACGATCCGACAACACGTGTGGGCCGTGGCCGCGTTTGGGCGGTGGCTCCATCGACGGGGGCGGTCAGTCCGGTTGCTGCATCGACGCGACGCGGACGACTTCTGTCGTCGAGCCTGCGCCGTTCCTCGCCGTGCTCGTGACTCCGCCGCGCTCGGGCAGTTTCTCGCCTATCTCGAGGCCGCCCACCTCATTGCGGTGCCCGCTCCCGTGATCGATCGGTCGCCGTTGGCCCAGCTCCACGCGCGGTACACGGCCTATCTTCAGCACAACCGAGCGCTCTCGCCGGACAGCGCGACTCGAAACTGGTTCGTCCTCCGACGGTTTCTCGTCGAGCGCTTCGGCGACGGGCCGATCGTCCTACGGGATCTGCGGCCGGATGACGTGACCCAGTACTTGCTCCGTCATGTCCCCGCCCAATCGCGCTGCAGCACGCAGGTGTCCACGCTCCGCGGCTTCCTGCGATTCTTGTGGCAGGCCGGAGACATTGACCGCGACCTGGCCGCCGCCATCCCGCCCATCCGCCGCTGGCGTCTGGTAGAGGTACCGAAGTACCTCCAGGCCGTGGAGGTGGCGCACTTGCTCGCGTCGGTGGATCGGACGTCGGCGAGTGGCCGGCGAAACTACGCCATCTTGCTTCTGCTGGCGCGTCTGGGGCTGCGCGCCGGAGAGGTGGTCCGGTTGGAACTGGAGGATCTCGACTGGCGCACGGGCGAGGTGACCGTCCGCGGAAAGGGATTGGTGCATGCTCGCCTGCCGCTGCCCCGCGATGTGGGGGCCGCGCTGGCCACGTATCTGCGCACCGACCGGCCCACGTGTGCGACGCGCCGCGTCTTCGTCTGCCTGAAAGCCCCGCATCGGGGTCTTGGCCATCCCGCCACCGTGAGCACGCTGGTTCACTGCGCCCTGAACCGAGCGGGTTTGACGCCACCGACCACGGGGGCGCACCTCCTGCGACATTCGCTCGCGACAAACCTGCTCCGACACGGCACGTCCCTGGGCGACATTGGCGAGGTGCTGCGGCACCAGCAGCTACAAACCACCGAGATCTACGCGAAGGTGGATGTCGACCGCCTGCGGACGCTGGCCCAGCCATGGCCCATCCCGGGAGGTACCCGATGACTGCCCTGCGTCTGGCGATCGACGACTACCTGGCGCTCCGACGACGGCTCGGGGGCACGCTGCACGAAGCGGCGCGCGTCCTCCACCTCTTCGCCGGCTTTGCCGAACGAGAAGGCGCCCCACGCGTGACGACCGATCTCGCGCGGCGCTGGGCGACGCACGTCCCGAATCTCAGTCCGGTCAGCGTCAACACGCGGTTCCAGATCGTGCGACGGTTTGCCGAGTGGCGCCACGTGACCGACCCGCTCACCGAAATCCCGCCGATCGATCTGCTGCCCGCCCGGTATCACCGCAAGCCCCCGTCGCTCTATCGGGACGAGGACATTGCGCGGCTCCTCGCGGCCGCGCGGCAACTCCCCTCGCCAACGGGGCTCCGCAGGATGACGTATTACACGCTGTTTGGTCTGCTCGTGGTGACAGGGCTGCGGATCTCGGAAGCCCTGGCGCTTGACGATGCGGACGTCCAGCGCACCGAGGCGCTGCTGACCATCCGCCGGTCGAAATTCGGCAAGTCTCGGCTCATCCCACTCCATGCCTCCACGATCGAGCGACTCGCCGTCTATGCGCGAACCCGAGATCGTGTCTTCCCACGACGAGTCTCCCCGGCAGTGTTTCTGTCGGAGCAGGGCACCCGCGTCACGATCTGGGCCGCTGAGTACACGTTTGCCAAGGTGTCCGGTCAGATTGGCCTCCGTCCGCCGATTCATGGCCACCGCCATGGGCATGGCCCGCGGCTGCACGATTTGCGGCATCGCTTTGCGATCCGCACGCTCGTCGACTGGTATCGCGCCGGTCTGACCGTCGACCCGCTCCTGCCGTTGCTGGCCACCTATCTCGGCCACGTCCATGTACACGACACGTACTGGTATCTGGAGGCCGTCCCCGAGCTCTTGGCGCTGGCGACCGAGCGACTGGTCGACGGCCGACGGGAGGTCGCACCATGATCTCGACGTCCTTCGCCGGCCTCCTCCAGACCTTCTTCACCGACCGACTCGTCCGAGAACGTCAGGCGAGTCCCCACACCATCGCTTCGTACCGCGACGCGTTTCGACTGCTCCTGCGGTTTGCGCAACAGCAGCTCGGGAAAGAGCCTTCGGCGCGGACAGCCCTCGACGATTTCGACGCGCCGTTCATCAGTGCGTATCTGCAGCATGGCGAACAGACCCGTCGGAACAGCGCTCGCACGCGCAATGTCCGGCTCGCCGCCATCCATGCCTTCTTTCGGTATGTGGCGATCGGCGAACCGGCTCACGCAGACCGCTGTCGTCGCATTCTCGCGATCCCGACCAAGCGCCACGAGCGGCGGCCGATCGCCTTCCTGTGTCGCGAAGAGATCGACGCCGTGGTGGCGGCGCCCAACCCGGCGACGTGGATCGGCCGACGGGATCGCGTGCTCCTCGTCCTGGCGATCCAAACCGGCCTCAGAGTCTCCGAGCTGATCCAGCTGCGCTGCGCGGACGTGACCCTCGGCATGGGCGCGCATGTCCGGTGCGTCGGCAAGGGGCGTAAGCAACGGTGCACCCCCATGCATCGGGAGACGGCCACGCTGATCACGGCCTGGCTGCGCGAGCGGAACGGGCAGCCGGGGGATCCGCTTTTCCCGACGGCCCGTGGCGCCACACTCAGCCGGGATGCCGTCGAGCGCTTGGTGACGCGTCATACGAAGACGGCACAGCGTCACTGCGCGTCGCTCACGCGAAAGCACGTCAGCCCACACGTCTTGCGGCACACCGCCGCGATGGAACTGCTGGCGCACGGCGTGGACCGCGCCGTGATCGCGCTGTGGCTCGGTCATGAGTCCGTGGAGACGACACAGATGTATCTCCATGCGGACATGCGCATCAAGGAGCAGGCGCTCGCGCGCACCACGCCCACCGGTGTCACCCCAGGCCGCTACCGTCCGACTGACCGGCTGCTGGCCTTTCTGGAGGGCCTCTGATTATGCCGACCGTCACATCGGCGAACGTGAGATCTCCTCCGACAGGCCGGTCAACTCATGGCTGTCATCGGCATAATCCGGCAGTCGGCATGATGTCGGTAGACGCCTTTGGGGCACAAATTCTGGCACACGGCGCGTCAGGTCGGAGGCTACAATCAATTGTGACGACGCCCGCCGACTTTTTGAGACTGCCGATTCCGACGTTGCAAGGCAACTTGATCGAATCTTCGCGAGCGAACTGGGTGGCTTTGCGGCCCAGGCGTGGGCATTCGACATGGCTGAGGACTCCCGGTACGCGGTTGCGGTGGTCGCACAGGTCGCCGCCCAGCTAGCCTGGATTTCCACGGACCAGAGTTGGGCTAACGACGAGGGGTCCGGCGGGTCCGCGACGTTCATGCCGTCAATCGCAGAAGTCGGCCGTTCCACCAGGGGACTTTGACCGAGCGGTCCAGGCGCCCCGAGGCGAGAACGATCGGCAGGTGCGCCCGACGGTGGAAGTGGACCCGGATCTCCTTCTCGCCGACGGTCACGGTCGCTGGAGTATCGATGAGATCGCGAAACACCTGGCGGGCTTGCGCGTCCCGATACCCACGCATGCGACGGGCGAGGACCCGATAGAGCCCACTGGCGAGGACGAGGAGGCTCATGTCGAAGTCCACCTTGAGTCCCACCGTCGAGGACAGGGCATCCATGTGGAAGAATCGCACGGCATCGGAGAGCGCGTTTTCGATGAGCATGCGCTGCGCATAGCGCGTAATCAGCTTTGGGGTGGAGGTCCGGCGATCGTTCGTCAACAGAATCGTCGGCTCGTCGTGGCCGAGGTCACGGATAAAGACCTGGCGGAACACCGCTCCTTCCACGCGCACGGTCTGCTCGTAGACGCGGGGCGTCTTGTACTTGCGCGTGGGGACATCGAGTTCGACGGTGCGCCAGGCGGAGCGGGGCAGCAGCACGATCTCTTTGAGCAGCGTGGGCGATCGTCGCCGCAGGGTAATGAAGGGAATGCCCATCTGCTGGAGGCGTGCCAGACTGGGGTACGTGGTCAGTCGTGAGTCGAAGACCAAGTGCTGCGGGTTCTGTCCCCGGGTGCGTTTCCAGAACGCGATGAAGCGGAAGATCTCCTCCGCTTCCTCCCCCTTGCGGATGTTGGCATTCGAGTAACAGAAGGCCCGGCCCTCGGCGTCTTGGGCCAAGAAGACCAGAATGCTGGGCTGGCGTCGGCTTCGGGCCGAGACGTAGTGACGCTCCACGACCGGGTGGTCCCCGTAGTACGGGACCGAATGGAAATCGAGATTGAACGAGTCTCCCGAGACGAGCGCCTCGTCGCGCACGCGGTCGTGCCAGACCGTCAGGAGGCGCGTGGTGTGCTTGGGATGGATGCGGGAGGAGTATTCGGAGAGGTAGCTCTTCTTGGGGATGGCGTTGAGCCCGGCGAAGAAGGCCAACCCCTCGTCGGCGACCAGGGCCATGATGTGGCTCTTGCGTTCGACACACCACAGCTTGAGGGCCAAGCTGGCCCGCAGGGCGTGCCCGGCGGGGATCATGGTCGAGCCCGGGAGCTGAGCGGCCTTCGCGAGTCGATCCAGATCCAGGCGCAGCAGATCGGGGATGAAGAGAAAGAGGCCGCCGCAGGCGGTCGTGAAGGTGCGCGGCGCCAGCGAGAAGTGCCGCACGTCCGCCACGGGCTCGATGGTGGGCCCCGCGCGCGCCGGTCGCTCCTCATCCAAGCGCCGAGGTAACGCGGCGAAGCCCTCTTCTTTGAGGACCTCCCGGACCGCCGTGGGGCTGAGCGGGATCGCCTGGTCCTTGAGGGCCTC
>MEKU01000088.1 GCA_001767195.1 Acidobacteria bacterium RIFCSPLOWO2_02_FULL_67_21 | reverse complement strand
CGACCCATCGTGCACATGCACGAACGACAGCCCCGCCTTCGAATCGCGGCGCGTTCGAACCCAGCCCCGCACGGTCACCCTGCTTCCGACGGGCGTCTGGCCGTTGAGAAGTCCTGCGATTTCGGCGGCGGGCATCTCGATACCTGTATCCTAAGTCCTAAAGACTTTATGAAGATTGGAATGGTCTCGCTCGGCTGCCCGAAGAACCTCGTCGACTCCGAAGTCATGCTCGGGCTCGCCCAGCGGGCGGGACATGAGTTGACCCGCGAGGTGTCCGAGGCCGACGTGCTCGTCGTGAACACCTGCGCATTCATCGACAAAGCGAAGCAGGAATCGATTGACGCCATCCTCGAGATGGCTGAGCACAAGCAAAGCGGCAGTTGCCGCCGTCTTGTCGTGACCGGCTGCATGGCGGAGCGATACCGCGACGAGCTGCGCGCCCGGATCCCTGAGATCGACGCGATCCTCGGCACGGGGGAGGTCCCGCAGATTGTGGATGCGATCGGGGATTGGGGATTGGGGATTGGGGATCGGTTGGTTCCTCTTCTGCGTTCCAACGGCGAACCTGTGAACTTCCAATCCCCAATCCCCAACCCCCAATCCCTACCCACGTATATCTACGACGCCGATACACCACGCCTGCTGGCGACGCCGCGGCACTACGCCTACCTCAAGATTGCGGAAGGCTGCGATTACAAGTGCGCGTTCTGCATCATTCCGACCCTTCGCGGCAGCTATCGCAGCCGGCCCGCCGAATCGATCGTGCAGGAGGCCGAGCGGCTGGCCGCGCGCGGCGTGAAGGAGCTGCTCCTGATTTCGCAGGACACCACGTTCTACGGCATCGACCGGCGGGAGCGAGGCGCTCTCGCGCGCCTCCTGCGGGCGCTCGACCGGATCGAGGGCCTCGAATGGATCCGGATGCTGTACCTGTATCCGACAACGATCACCGACGACGTACTGGAGGCGATGGCCGAGTGCGACAAGGTGTGCGGCTACATCGACCTGCCGCTGCAGCACGCCTCCGACGCGGTACTGGCGCGGATGAAGCGTCCCGGCACCCGCGCAGGCTACGAACGGCTCCTCGCGCGTATTCGGGGCCGGGTGCCTGGCGTCGCGCTCCGCACCACGTTCATCGTCGGCTTCCCCGGCGAGACGCCGGAAGATTTTGACGAGCTGTTGAGCTTCGTCCGGTCGACGCGGTTCGACCACGTCGGCGCGTTCACGTATTCCCATGAGGAAGGGACGTCGGCCCACGCGCTGACCGATGACGTGCCGGCCGCCACCAAGCGCGCACGCCAGGCCAGGCTGATGCGCGCCCAGCAGAAGATTGCCGCCGCAACGCAGGCCGCGCGCGTCGGCACCCGGGTGCGGCTGCTCGTCGACGGCCCCTCTGCCGAGCACGACCTCGTGCTGCGCGGGCGCCTCGAGGGGCAGGCGCCCGATATCGACCCGGTCGTCTACCTCAGCGAATGCGACCCCGGCGAGCTGCCGGCCGGCACGTTTCTCGAGGCCGAAATCATCGGCAGCCGGGGCTACGACCTGATCGCACGGCCCATTGGACGGCGGATCCGCCGGTCGATGCGATCGACTCTCCGGCGGAATCCGCCCTACACGGATTGTCCGTAACTGCAGCCGTGTGATAGGCTTAAAGGTCGCAACTTGGGCGGAGGACGACTCCAAGTGGGCCCGTGCCCACTTTTTTTATTTGGTGGCATGGAACCCCTGGCGCAGATCCGGGCAATTGCCGAGCGGGTGGCCGGCTCACACGGCCTGAACGTCTGGGACGTGCAGAGCCGCCGTGAAGCCGTGGGCCATGTCGTGCGTGTGATCATCGACCGGCCGGGGCCCGGCGCGACACCGGAGGAGAGCGTCAGCATAACGGATTGCGAGCAGGTCAACCGCGAGATCAGCACGATGCTCGACGTCGAGGACCCGCTCCCATTCACCTATACGCTCGAGGTGTCGTCGCCCGGGCTGGACCGGCCGCTGAGAGAGGCGGCCGACTATGCGCGGTTCTCCGGCCGGCTGGCGAAAATAGTTCTCAGCGAGGCGGTTGACAATCAGAAGGCGTTCGAGGGGCGGCTCCGGGGCGTCGACGGCCAGGATGTGGTGCTGGAGACGGCGAACGGACGGACGCACCAGCTGCCGCTGCGGTTCATTGCGCGCGGCCGGCTGGAAGTCGAATTTTGATGAAAGTTGTTGAGATGTCAAACCCGTTGATGCAGACGATCGAGGCTCTCGCCAAGGAAAAGGGCATCGAGGCCGAGACCATTGTCACGGCGATTGAGGACGCGGTCCTGACCGCGTCGCGCAAGTACTACAAGACCAACGAGAACCTGAAGACGCGGTTCAACCAGGACACCGGCCAGGTCGATCTGTTCGCCATCAAGCACATCGTGCCGGACGTCACCGACCCGGAGACCGAGATCTCGCTGAAGGAAGCGCAGGAGCTGTACGGCGAAGAGGCCGAGGTCGACATGGAGATCGAGTTCCCCAAGCGGACCGACGTGCTCGGCCGGATCGCGGCGCAGACGGCCAAGCAGGTGATCTTCCAGAAGGTCCGCGAGGCGGAGCGCGAGAACATCTTCGCCGAGTACAACGAGCGGGTCGGCGAGGTCATCAGCACCACGGTCAAGCGGTTCGAGAACGGCGATCTGATCGTCGAGATCGGCCGGGTCGAGGCGGTGCTGCCCCGCAAGGAGCAGTCGCGTGCCGAGAGCTATTCGCCGGGAGAGCGGATCCGCGCCGTGATCAAGGGGGTCAGCCGGAGCACCAAAGGGCCGCAGATCGTGCTGTCGCGGACCGATCCGGCGCTGCTCATCAAGCTGTTCGAGCAGGAGGTCCCAGAGATCTACGACGGCACCGTGATAATCCGCGGCGCCGTCCGCGAAGCGGGCGACCGCGCCAAGGTTGCGGTGTACTCGCGGGAGCGCGACGTCGATCCGGTGGGCGCCTGCGTCGGCATGAAGGGAACGCGCGTCCAGGCCATCATCCGCGAGCTCCGCGGCGAAAAGATCGACATCGTCGAGTGGTCGGACGACGCCGTCGTGTTCGTCACCAACGCGCTCAGCCCCGCCAAGGTGCAGCGCGTCTCCATCGTCGACGACAAGGAACGCGTCATGGAGGTCGTCGTCGAGGACAAGCAGCTGTCGCTCGCGATCGGCAAGAAGGGGCAGAACGTGCGTCTGGCCGCCAAGCTGACCGGCTGGCGGATCGATATCAAGAGCGAAGAAGAGAAGCGGCGCGAGGTCGAAGCGCAGTTTGGCGCGCTCGACATGGGCGGCGAGGGCACCGAACAGACCGAGGCGCCAGCGGAGGCGTCGGCAGAGGGTGCCACCGCCGAGGAGGCCGCCGGAGCGGAGCAGGAAGCGCTGTCCGCCGTGGCTGCCGACGAAGGCGAGGGCGCCGAGGCGCCCAAGGAACAGCAGTAGTTCAGCGCGAAGGGACGTCATTTGGCAACGGTTCGGATTTACAAGGTCGCGGAGCTGCTCGGCACGACGAGCCAGGAAGTGATCGCGCTGCTCAAGCGCGATCACGGCATCGAGTTGAAAAGCGCGTCGAGCACCATCGAGGAGGTCGTCGCCCGCTCGTTCGCCGAGCGGGTGGCCCGCCAGCGCACGATCGCGCTGCCCGGGGGCGACATGTTCTCGGACGCGCCGGCCCCCGCGCGCGGCGGCAAGAAGGCGGCGGCGGCCAAGAAGCCGGAGCCGCCGAAGCCGGCCGCTCCAGTTCTTGGGCCGCCGCGGCTCGTCAAGACGATCAGGCCGGCCGCGCCGCCGCCCGAGCCGGAGGTTGTCGAGGAACCCCCCGAGGCCGCAGCGGACGAACCGGCTGCTGTATCGATGGAGCCTGCGGCCGAGCCGGCCGCCGTGGTCGCCGTGACGGAGCCGGAGCCCGCCGCGCCCGAGCGCGTCGACGAGCCTGCGCCTCCGGAGGAGCCCGCGGCTGCCGAGCCGCCGTCGCCGGGACGCGTCGTTCCGCCGACGCTGCGGCTGCGCATCGAACAGCCCGGTCAGCCGGTGCGGCCGGCGCGGCCGCTGGCGCCGGCCAAACGGCCGATGACGTCGCAGCCGACCATGATCGCGAAGCCGGCCGCCACGAAGCCGGCAGCGCCGAAGGCCGGGGCACCCCGCGCCGGTGCGCCCGGCGCGCTGCGCCCGGCCTATCCCCCGCCGCCGAGACCGACGACGCCCGCGATGCTGGGCGGCCCCCGTCCGCTGCCGTCACAGCCGGTGCGGCCGCAGCAGCCGCAGCAGGCGCGTCCCGGCATGCCGCCGAGGCCCCCGTTCGGCCAGCGGCCAGGGATGCCGTACCGTCCGGCGGGCGGCGGGCGTCCGGTCCATTCCCGCCGCGAGCGGCCGTCGGCGCCCTCGGCGCCTGCGATGCCGGCCGCGCCGCCGCCGATCACGCGGACGATCACGCTGGCCGAAGGCATGACCGTCAAGGACCTGGCCGAGAAGCTCGACGCCCGGGTCAAGGACGTGCTGGCGAAGCTGCTGATGAAGCGGGTGATGCTGACCATCAACAGCACGCTCGACATCGAGACGGCCAAGGACATCGCGCGCGAGTTCGGCGCCGAAGTCGAGATGCGGAGCTTCGAGGAGGAGCTCGTGTCCGCCGAGGCGGTCGATGCCAACCCCGATGACATCGGGACCCGCGCGCCGGTGGTCACCGTGATGGGTCACGTCGACCACGGCAAGACGTCGCTCCTCGACGCCATCCGTGAGACGCGCGTGGCCGAGCGCGAAGCGGGCGGCATCACGCAGCACATCGGCGCCTATCACGTCGATGTCGGCGAAGGCCGCAGCGTCGTATTCCTCGACACGCCGGGCCACGAGGCGTTCACGCTGATGCGCGCGCGCGGCGCCAAGGTCACCGATGTCGTCGTGCTCGTGGTCGCCGCCGACGACGGCGTCATGCCGCAGACGCGCGAGGCGATCGACCACGCCAGGGCGGCGAACGTGCCGATCGTCGTGGCGATCAACAAGATCGACAAGCCGGGCGCCAACGCGGAGAACGTCAAGCGCGAGCTGGCGGAGATCGGGTTGCAGCCGGAAGACTGGGGCGGCACGGTCGTGATGGTGCCGGTGTCGGCCAAGAAGAAGCAGAACCTCGATCAGCTGCTCGAGATGATCCTGCTGTCGAGCGACATCCTCGAGCTGAAGGCGAATCCGCGCCGGCCGGCGTCGGGCACGGTGCTCGAAGCCAAGCTGGATCGCGGCCGCGGGCCGGTCGCCACCGTGCTGGTGCAGGACGGGACGCTGCGCGTGGGCGACAACTTCATCGCCGGCCCGGTGGTGGGGCGCGTGCGCGCGCTGATTGACGATCGCGGGCGGCCGGTGAAGTCGGCGGAGCCCTCGACGCCGGTCGAAGTCCTCGGCCTCACGAGCCTCCCGCAGCCGGGCGATCCGTTCCAGACGGTTGCGGATGCCGCCAAGGCGCGCCAGATCGCCACCTTCCGCCAGACGCGCGCCAAGGAGCGCGCGCTCGGGGCCAAGGGCGGCCGGCTGACGCTCGAGTCGCTGAAGGAGCAGATTGCCGAAGGCGGCATGAAGGATCTGCCGATCATCGTCAAGGCGGACGTGCAGGGCTCGGCCGAAGTGCTCGCCGACACGCTGGCGAAGCTGTCGGATGAGAAGGTCAAGATCAACATCATCCGCTCGGGCGTCGGCGCCATCAACGAGTCCGACGTGCTCCTCGCCTCGGCCTCCAACGCCATCGTCATCGGCTTCAACGTGCGTCCGGATCGCAATGCCACCGACGTGGCCGAGCGCGAGCAGGTCGACATCCGCCTGCATTCGGTCATCTACAACGTGACCGATGAGATCAAGAAGGGCATGACGGGGCTGCTCGAGCCGACCTTCAAGGAAGTGCGCATCGGCACCGCTCACATCCGCGAAGTGTTCAAGGTGCCCAAGATCGGCGCGATTGCCGGCTGCATCGTCACCGATGGCCGGATCACGCGCGCCGGCGATACGCAGGCGCGGCTGCTCCGCGACAACGTGGTGATCCACGAGGGCAGGATCGGCTCGCTGCGCCGCTTCAAGGACGATGTCTCCGAGGTGAAGAGCGGGCTCGAGTGCGGCATCGGCCTCGAGCGCTACAACGACATCAAGGTGGGCGATCTCATCGAGGTGTTCACGATGGTACGGGTGGCCGCGACGGCCTGATGACAGAGGCGGGTCTGAAGACCCGCCTCTACGACCGTAGAGGCGCCACGACCGAGAGGCGCCACGACCGTAGAGGCGGACCTGAAGGTCCGCCTGCAACTCCCAGATGCTTCCCACATGGCCCAGGGCTACCGTCCCGACCGCGTCGCCGACCAGATCCGGCAGGAGTTGAGCGAGCTGCTCACCCGCGGTGAGGTCCACGACCCCGGCATCGGCTTCATCACCCTGACGCGGGTCAAGGTCTCACCCGACCTCCAGGTCGCCCGCGTGTTCTACACGACGATGGGCGATGCGAACGAGCGGCACGAGACGGCCCGGGCGCTCGAGCGCGCCACCCCGTTCTTCCGGCGACAGATCGGCAGCCGCATCCGGCTCCGCCGCGTTCCGGAGATCGAGTTCCGGTTCGACGAGGCGATCGCCAGCCAGGACCGCATCGAGCAGATCCTGCGCGACCTCCACGAGGAGAAGCGCCAGCGCGGCGGCGACGAAGACGATGAATAGGACCCAGGACGCGGACGACCGCATGGCGGCTTCGGACACGCGGGCCCGCGCGGCCGAGGAGATTCTGCGGCGGCAGCGATTCGTCATCACCTCGCACGTCCGGCCCGACGGCGACGCCATCGGGTCTCAGCTGGCGATGGCCTTCGCGCTCCGGCACCTCGGCAAGGACGTGCGGATCGTCAATCGCGACCCCGCTCCCCCGCCGTTGCTGGCGTTTCCGGGGACGGCCGACATCGAGGTCGCCGACCGCGTCGAGGACCCCGGCGATGCGGTCATCGTCATGGAGTCGGGCGACCTCTCGCGGACGGGCGTGGCCGGGCTGGACCGCGGCTTCGTCATCAACATCGACCATCACGTCGGCAACGCGATGTACGGCGCGGTCAACTGGTTCGACGTGTCGGCCGCCGCCTGCGGCGAGATGGTGTTCGATCTGGTGCGCGAGCTCCGCGTTCCGCTGACCTACGAGATTGCCGTCCACATTTACGTGGCCATCCTGACCGACACCGGGTCGTTCCACTACTCCAGTATTTCGCCCCGGACGTTCGACATCTGCCGGGAGTGCGTCGAAGCGGGCGTGAGCCCGCCGGCGGTGGCCCGCAGCATCTTCGACAGCAACAACCTGGGGCGCCTGAAGCTGTTCGGCGCCGTCCTGAGTCGCATGGAGCTCGACGACAGCGGACGCCTCGCCAGCCTGTACGTGGATCACCAGATCGCCGCCGACTGCGGCGGCACGTATGAGGACACCGAGGGGTTGATCAACCTGCCGCTGACGGTGAAGGACATTCAGGCGGTCGTCTTCTTCAAGGAGAGCGCCGCCGACGACTGGCGCATCAGCCTGCGCTCGAAGGGCGACATCGACGTGAACGCGGTCGCCAGGCAGTTCGGCGGCGGCGGCCACAAGAACGCCTCGGGGTGCAGCGCCACGGGCCGCTTCGCGGATCTGAAGACGCTGTTCCAGGTGAAGATCCTGGAGCAGATCGAGCTAGCCGGTAGGCGGTAGCCGGGTGGACGGCGTCCTCATCATCGACAAGCCGCAGGGGCTCACGTCGCACGACGTGGTCGCGACCGCCCGTCGTCTCCTGCACGAGAGCCGGATCGGTCACACGGGGACGCTGGATCCGCTGGCCACCGGTGTGCTGGCGCTCGTCATCGGCCGGGCGACGCGTCTGGTCAGGTTTCTCACGGCGGCCGACAAGACGTACGACGCCGCCATCCGCTTCGGCATGACGACCGACTCCTACGACATCACCGGCGCCGAGACGAGCCGCACCGACGCGGTGCCGTCGCGGGCCGACGTCGTGCGCGCCATCGAGGGGCTGACGGGCCAGTACCTGCAGACGCCGCCGCCGTTCTCGGCCAAGAAGGTCGGCGGCCGCCGCGCCTACGATCTGGCCCGCCGGCAGCAGGACGTGACGCTCGCGCCTGCGACGGTGCGCGTGGCGCGCGCCGAGCTGGTCGACTATGCCACAGGGCGCGCCCGAATCACGCTGACCTGTTCGGCCGGGTTCTACGTCCGTTCGTTCGCGCACTCGCTCGGCGCCGCCACCGGGACCGGCGCGTGTCTGGAAGCGCTGCGGCGCACGAGAAGCGGAGAATGTCACCTGAACGAGGCGTTGCGTCTCGATGACCTGGGGGATGCGGCGCTCGTGGCGTCGCACCTCGTCCCCCTCGAAAGGCTCCTGCCGCACTTCCCCGCCGTCACGGTCACCACGGAAGGGTGCGCCCGTGTGGCGCACGGACGGGAGCTCGAGCCGGGCGACTATGAACGCCCTGCGGCCTCGCCCCCGGACCCCTCGTCCCCTGCCTGGGTCCGCCTGCTGGACATGAAGGGGGCGCTCGTCGGGGTGGCCACGGGAGGGAGCCGGCCGGGTTCATTGCATCCCTCGCTCGTGCTGATATAATGTAAGTCTTTTAGTGACCCGCATTTAGCAACAGTACGGCGGTTTGGTGCTTCCATCGCAGCCGCGATACAAGTTCCTGGGCCGTTCGTGGAGGAAGCCGTCGTGGCGTTTACCAAGGACCGCAAGAGCGGAATCATCACGGACTATCGGACGCACGACACCGATACGGGGTCGCCGGAAGTGCAGGTGGCGCTGCTCAGCGAGCGCATCAACTACCTGACCGAGCACTTCAAAGTTCACGCAAAAGATCACCATTCGCGGCGGGGCCTGCTGAAGCTCGTGGGCCAGCGGCGCCGGCTGCTCGACTATCTCAAGAGCAAGGACTCGGAGCGCTACGCGGCGATCATCCGCCGCCTCGGCATCAGGAAGTAAATGCCATGTAGGGCAAAGGGCAAAAGGGCAAAAGGGCCTTTGTCTGTACCTTTGACTCTTGACCTTTGCCCTTTGACTTACGTTTGAAACTCCTATGCACAACGTCAATCTGCAGCGGCGCGAGATCCAGATCGGAACCCGCACCATTTCGCTCGAAAGCGGCAAGATCGCCAAGCAGGCCGACGGCGCCGTCCTCGTCCGATCGGGGGACACCGTCGTGCTTGTGACCGCCTGCCGGGCCGCCAACGCCCGTGAAGGCATCGACTTTCTGCCTCTCACCGTCGACTACCGCGAGTACACCTACGCCTCGGGCCGCATTCCGGGGGGGTTCTTCAAGCGGGAAGGCAAGCCGACGGAAAAAGAGGTCCTGACCAGCCGGCTCATCGATCGGCCCATCCGGCCGCTCTTTGCGCCGGGGTGGCGGTACGAGACGCAGGTCATCTCCCTGCTGCTCTCGGCCGACACCGAGAACGATTCGGACGTGCTCGCCATCACCGGCGCATCGGCGGCGCTGGCGCTCTCGGCGATTCCCTTCCAGAAGACCATCGCCGGCGTCCGCGTCGGCCTGGTCAGCGGGCAGTTCGTCATCAACCCGACTTTCGCGGAGCGCAAGGAAAGCCGGCTGGACCTCATCGTCGCCGGCAGCAAAGACGGGATCGTGATGGTCGAGGCCGGCGCGAAGGAAGTCACCGAAGCCGAGGCGGTCGGGGCCCTCGAGGCCGCCCATGCCGCGATCAAGCAGATCGTGGCCGGCATCGACGCGCTCGCCGCGGCGGCCGGCAAGAAGAAGGTCACCGTTCAGAAGAAAGAGATCGGCCACGACTTCTACCGGGAGGTCGAGGAGAAGATCTACGCCCCGCTCAGCGAGGCGATGCGCATCCGCGGCAAACTGGAGAACTACGACCGGGTCGACCAGGTGCTCGAGGAGTTCGTCGCGTCGATTCCCGAGGGCGAGATCCAGCGCCGGATCGAGGCCAAGCACATCTTCCACGAGCTGAAGGAGAAGGTGCTTCGCGACGAGGTACTCGAGCGCGGCGTGCGGCTCGACGGCCGCAAATTCGACGAGATCCGGCCGATCTGGACCGAAGCCAGCGTGCTGCCCCGCACGCACGGGTCGGTCATCTTCACGCGCGGCGAGACGCAGGCGCTCGTCACCTGCACGCTCGGCACGGCCGACGACGAGCAGAAGATCGAGCACGTCAGCGGCGAGTTCTACAAGCGGTTCATGCTCCACTACAACTTCCCGCCGTTCTCGGTCGGCGAGGTCGCGTTCATGCGCGGCCCCGGCCGCCGCGAGGTTGGCCACGGCGCGCTCGCGGAACGGGCGCTCACGCCGGTCGTCCCGGGCGAGGACAAGTTCGCCTACACGATCCGCATCGTCTCGGACATTCTCGAGTCGAACGGCTCCTCGTCGATGGCGTCGGTCTGCGGCGGGTCGATGGCGATGATGGATGCGGGGGTGCCGCTCTCGGCGCCCGTCGCCGGCATTGCGATGGGCCTCATCATGGACGAGAAGACCGGCAAGTTCGCCGTGCTCTCGGACATCGCGGGCGCCGAAGATCACTACGGCGACATGGACTTCAAGGTGGCCGGCACGGGCGCGGGGATCACCGCGCTCCAGATGGACATCAAGGTGTCGGGCGTGACCGCCGACGTGATGCGGAAGGCGCTGGAGCAGGCGCGGCAGGGCCGCCTGCACATCCTGGCCGAAATGGCCAGGACGCTCGCCGAGCCACGCCAGGCGATGTCGGCGTTCGCGCCGCGCATCGTGACGATCCGCATCCCGGTGGACAAGATCCGCGACGTGATCGGGCCCGGCGGCAAGATGATCCGCAGCATCATCGAGCGCACCGGCGTGAAGATCGACGTCGAAGACGACGGCCGGGTGAACGTCGCGTCCTCGGACGGCGACTCGGCGCAGAAGGCCATCGGCATCATCCAGGAGCTGACCGCCACGCCCGAGCTGAACAAGACCTACATGGGCAAGGTGCAGCGGATCACCGACTTCGGCGCGTTCGTCGAGATCATGCCGGGCACCGACGGCCTGCTGCACGTCTCCGAGATCGCCACGCACCGCGTGAAGGACGTGCGCGACGAGTTGAAGGAAGGCCAGCAGATCCTGGTGAAGGTCATCAACATCGACCCCACCGGCAAGATCCGGCTGAGCCGAAAGGCGCTGCTGCAGGACGAGGCCGCCAAGGCCGGCGAAGCGGCGGCCGTCAAGGAGTAGAGGCGGACCTTCAGGTCCGCCTCGGTGACCTATGCAACTCACCCGCCGGCGCCTCGGGCTGCTCCTGCTCGGCGCCGGCGTGCTCGCTGCCGCGCTTCCACTCACGCGGCGCCTGCAGGCACACCCGCGCCAGGAGCAGGCGCCCGGCCGTCCCGAGTTCACGCTCGTGGCGCGCGACTTCCAGTACGTGCCCAATCGCATCCAGGTGACGCAGGACGACCTCGTCAAGCTGACCATCCGCAGCGAAGACCACGACTACAGCTTCGCGATCGACGAGTACCGCATCGTCCGGCGGGTGCCGGCCGGCGGCGCCACGACCTTCGAGTTCCGCGCCGATCGGGCGGGCACCTTCCGCTTCTACAGCAACCTGACCAGCGACAGCGCGCACGCGTCCATGCAGGGTCAGCTCGTCGTCCGCCCCCGATAACGGCGGGGAATTTTAGCCGCCCCGCCGCTGAAAATCCCCAGTCGATCCTCCTCACACGGCGCCGATTTACTGGCGCCGCCCTGAGTTCTGCGCGTGATGCTGCTGGAACAGGGCTTGCGCCAGCCCCGTCATGCCCGAGCGATACATCCACGAGCGTCCGCTGCGCGTGTACTGGGAGATCACGCGCGCGTGCGACCTCGCGTGCCGCCACTGCCGCGCGCAGGCCGTGCCGGATCGGAATCCCGCTGAGCTCACGACAGCCGAAGGAGAGCGGCTGCTCGAGCAGCTGGCGGCCGGCGCCGACCCCCGGCCGCACGTGATTCTGACCGGCGGCGATCCGCTCAAGCGGAGCGACGCCTTCAATCTGATTGCCGCCGCGCGCCGCCGGGACCTGCCCGTATCGGTCGCGCCGAGCGCCACTCCCCTGCTCACGCCTGACGCGCTTCAGCGCCTGCACGATGCGAGCGTCGACGCGATCTCGCTGAGTCTCGATGGCTCGACCGCCGAGCGTCACGACGCGATCCGGCGCGTGGGAGGAACGTTCGACCGGACGGTGGTCGCCGCCGGGGTGGCCTTCGACATCGGGCTGCCCGTTCAGGTGAACACGCTCGTCTGCGCCGACACGGCGGAGGATCTCCCGGCCGTGTACGACCTGGCGGCGGCGGTGGGCGCGGCGCGCTGGAGCCTGTTCTTCCTCGTCACGGTCGGCCGCGGAGGACTGCTGCAGCCGGTGAGTGCGGCGCGCGCCGAGCAGCTCCTCGTCTGGGCCGCGGATCTCAATGCGCAGCGGAGTGCGGGGCTGCCGCTCGTCACGACGACCGAGGCGCCGCAGTTCCGACGGGTGGCGCTGCAGCGCCGGCGCATGGCCCGTACTCCGGGAACGGCGGGCCCCGGGACCGGGCACGGCAGCTCCGGCGGCGGCATACGAGACGGCAACGGCATCCTCTTCATCTCGCACGTCGGCGACGTCTGCCCGTCGGGGTTTCTCGAGATTCCGGTCGGCAACGTAAGAGCGGCGAACGTGCTCGACCTCTACCGGAGCGCGCCGCTGTTCCGCCAGCTGCGCGACGCGGACGGGTTTCACGGACGCTGCGGGTACTGCGAGTACCGGTGGGTCTGCGGCGGATCCCGCGCGCGCGCGTTCGCGGCGTCGGGCGATCCGCTCGGTGAGGATCCGCTCTGCGTGTATCATCCGTGGGAATGCCACGCCTGAGCCTGACCATCGCGACGACGGACTACGACCATTTCCGCGACCTCCGCTTCGGCCTCGTCCGGGCCGAAGGGATCGACCATACCTGGCTGACGCTCGGCCACCACGAGTGCTTCGCCCGGTTCACCGCAAATCGCGAATTCGATCTGTCCGAGCTCTCGCTTGCGAAGTTCATGGCCCAGATCAGCCGCCCGACCCCCGATATCGTGGGGCTGCCCGTGATCTGCTCGCGGCTCTTCCGCTTTTCCTCGTTCTATGTGAACCGGAAGAGCGGCATCAGGACGATCGCGGATCTGCGCGGCCGGAAGGTGGGATCGCCGGAATGGGCACACTCCGCGGCGGTCTACATGCGCGGGTGGATGCAGAACGAGATGGGCGTGCCGCTCACCGACGTGCACTGGTTTCAGGCGGGCGCCAACGCGCCGGGGCGAGAGGAGAAGGTCGAGTTGAACCTTCCGGCCCGCGTCACGCTCACGCGTGTGGCGGACCGGAGCCTGAGCGACCTGCTGGCGGCGCACGAGATCGACTGCGCGATCATCGCGCGGCCGCCGCAGTGCTTCCTCGACGGCCATCCCGACGTGGTCCGGCTGTTCCCCGACTTCGTCGAGATGGAAGAGGCCTTCTACGCGCGGACGAGGGTATGGCCGATCATGCACATCATCGCGATGAAGCGGTCGATCGTCGACAGCCACCCCTGGGCCGCACGGAATCTGTACAACGCGTTTGTCGAATCGAAGCGCCGATCCATCGAGCGCATCCTCGATCCGGCGGTCTCACGCTATCCGGTGCCCTGGCTGGCGAACTATGCGCGCCGCATGCGCGACATGTTTGGCGGCGACCTGTTCCCGTACGGGATCGAGGAGAACCGGCCCACATGGGAGCAGATGGCGCTCTACGCGATGCAGCAGGGCATCGCGCACCGGCCGATGACGCCCGAGGAGATGTTCCCCGCGGGCATCATGACCAGGGTCGTGATCTGACCGCCCGGACTCCGCGCTGCCGAGTACGGAGTGCCGGGCTTCAGCGTACGTACGGAGTGCCGGGCTTCAGCCCGGCCTCAGAACACCGCGATCGGATTCACGGGCGACCCGGTCGCGCGCGGAATCGCCAGCGGCGTCACCACGAAGAGAAACTCCCAGCGGTTTCGTTGCGCCGCGGCCTGGCTCAGCCTCTCGAAGTCGCCGCGGTCGAGAACATGGATGCCGAGGATCGTCTGGACGAAATTGTGTACGGAGGTACGCGACAGATCGCCGGGCGGCTGCGGGAGATACCAGGGCACCTCCCAGCCGAGCAGCGCGATGTCCCGTTTCTTGAGCCAGGGGATCACAGAGGGATCCAGGCCGGCGGTGCCTTCTTCTCCGGTCGGGGGGCCGACGGCCGCGCGCCGGGCCCAGAGTCCCGTCCGCAGCAGCAGCACGTCGCCGGGCCCGACGCTGACGCCGCTCTTCCTCTCCCACGCCTCCAGGTCCTCCGGGAAGATGCGCGTGCCGGGTTCGAGGTAGGGCACTCCCCTGAGCTTCGGCATGTCGTACAGGACGCCGCGGGTCACGATGCCGTCCTTCATCGTGAGCACCGAATTGCGGGCGGCGCCGGTTTCGCGTGTGACCAGGCCCGAGACGGCATAGCCGTTCCACATCCGGCCGCTGAAGAACACGTGCGCGAGCGAGTCGATGTGCGTCGACCCGGCGCCATGGATGCATGGAAACCCGACGCGGTCGGTGGCCCCGGAGTCCGACGCGGTCAGCATGCTCCATTCGATGGGGCACGGGGTCGCGGCCGACTTCTCGGTCTGCGCGTCGAAAGCGAGCGAAATCGACGTCCCTTCCTTCACGAGCGCGGCCGCCGCCTTCCGCCTGGCCGGCGTAATCAGGTTCAGCGTCCCGAGCTCGTCGTCCTGACCCCATCGACCCCAGTTGGAGAGGTCCGTCTGCCAGCGGACGTACTCTGCCTGGCTGACGACCGGACGGGCGGCATCTCCGAGCGAGGAGCGCTGGTCCTGGGCGGCGGAACCGGCGGTGGCGGCCAGCACAACCGCCGCCACGAACGCGACATGCGATCTCATGAGTGCCTCCATCGAAAGTGAAAATGGGAAACGTGAAAAATGGGGTCGGGAGTCATTTTTGACGACACGTCCTCTACAAATGACTCCCGACCCCATT
>MEKU01000087.1:24503-28835 GCA_001767195.1 Acidobacteria bacterium RIFCSPLOWO2_02_FULL_67_21 | reverse complement strand
AAGACCGCGCGCGTCAGGAGGTTGCGCATCTTCAGGCGGACGAGCGTCTGCCCGCCGCGGGCAGTCGGCTTGGAGACCTCCACATCGAGGCAGTGATACGGCGCGCCCTCGTATTCGAAGAACATCTTGCGCTTGACGGCAATCGCTTCCAGCAGGCTCGACATCACCCCATGATACCGGCAGGCACTGTGACCTAGCCTGTCATTCTCCCCGGCGTACAATGCGGCATCCGAGAACGGTTGCCCGTGACCCAGATACCCTTTGAGCTGTCCGCGAAAGACGCCGTCGCCTGGCTGCAGGAGCTGCCCGACGCCTCCGTCGACCTGCTCATCACCGACCCCGCCTACGAATCGCTCGAGAAGCATCGGGCCGTCGGGACGACGACGCGGCTCAAGCACAGTAAGTCATCCAGCAACGACTGGTTTGCCATCTTCCCGAATGCGCGGTTTGGCGAGCTGTTTCGCGAGGTGTATCGCGTGCTGAAGCCCGACTCCCACTTCTACCTGCTCTGCGATGCTGAAACGATGTTCGTGGCCAGGCCGGAGGCCGAGCAGGCCGGGTTCAAGTTCTGGAAGCCGCTCGTCTGGGACAAATGCACGATCGGGATGGGCTACCACTACCGCGCGCGCTACGAGCTCATCCTGTTTTTCGAGAAAGGGAAGCGCCGGCTGAACGACCTCGGCGTGCCCGACATCATCACCGTCCCGCGCGTTCGCGGCGGCTATCCCGCCGAAAAGCCGCCGGAAGTCGCCGGCGTCCTCATCCAGCAGAGCTCCTCGCCCGGCGACGTCGTCGTCGACCCGTTCATGGGATCGGGAAGCGTGGGCATCGCGGCTGGACGGCTGAAGCGGCGGTTTCTCGGCAACGATCTGAACCCGGAAGCCGTGCGGATTGCCGCCAGCCGGCTGCGCGAGTTCGGTGAAGGACGCGTGCCGGACGATCTGCCGGAGGTATCCGATGAACAGCTCGACCTGCCTGAGGTCCGGCTAAAGCCGGACACTACGTACCCAACGCGATGAAGCCGGGCGCGACGTACCCAACGCGATGACGGGGACCGAGTACGCCAACCTCGTCGCCGCCTACCTCTCGAGCCGGTTTTCGCCGCGCGGGCTGAAGGTCTACCGCGAAGTGCGCGTCGGCAAGACGATCATCGGCAAGGACCGCTGCATCGACATTTTCTGCGTGAGCGAGGACACGCAGAAGGCGTTCGCCATCGAGTGCAAGTTCCAGGACAGCCAGGGGAGCGTTGACGAGAAGATCCCGTACGCGCTCGACGATGTGCGCTCGCTGCCGATGCCGGGATGCGTGGTGTACGCCGGCAGCGGATTTTCCTCCGGCGTCCTGCACATGCTCGCCGCCTCGCCACATGCCGCCTACTGCATGCCGGACCCCGGCCAGATCGTCAGCACGGCCGAGACCCGGGAGCTGGATCATCTGCTCGCGGTGAACTTCGGCTGGTGGGACGTGCTCGTCGAGCGGAGGGTGCCGATCGCCAGCGAGCGGCTGATATAGGCCGGGCTGAAGCCCGGCACTACGTACGTATTACTGAAGCCCGGCACTACGTACTGATCTAGGCCGGGCTGAAGCCCGGCACTACGTACGGCCTGCGCGGAGGTGGTGTATATACAGCGTCATGGCTGACGCGCCTATCGCCCTGCCCCGTCCCGCCGCCGGCGACTACGATCCGGCGTCCAGCGAGTACCTGGCGTCCGCCCCTGTCATCGGCGACGCCGTCCTCCAACTCACGTCGCAGCGAGACAGCGTGCGCAGCCGGCTGGCGCAGGTGTCACCCGACAAAGCGGGCTACCGGTACGGACCGGATAAGTGGACGGTCCGGGAGGTCGCCGGTCATCTGGCCGACGCCGAGCGCGTGCTGTCGTATCGCCTGCTGCGCATCGGCAGGGGGGATGCGACCCCGCTTCCCGGCTTCGACGAGAACATCTACGTGCCGGCCGCCCGCTTCGAGCGCCGCCCGCTCGCCGCCGTCACCGACGAATGGGCGGCGGTGCGGGACGCGACCATTGCGCTCGTGCGGGGTCTGCCTGCCGACGCGTGGACGCGACGCGGCACGGCGAACGGAAAAAGCGTCACGACGGCGGCGCTCGTGTACATCATCCACGGACACGTCGAGCACCACCTGAAGCTGCTGAACGAGCGCTACGGAGTCGCCTGCTAGGCGACGAGCGGCGGCATCGGCAGCGACGGCGTGCTGAAGAGGATTTCGGTGATCGCCTTGATGCTGCGGTTGCCGTAGCGGAACGGCACGATCAACCGCAGCGGCGCGCCGTGCCGCGGCGGCAGCGGCTGGTCGTTCATCAGCCAGACGAGCAGCACCTGCGGGTGCCGCAGCGTCGCCATCGGCTCGTCCACGTAGTGGCGGTCCGAGGCGATCAGCCGGCAGTAGTGGACGCCGGGGACGAGCCCGAGCAGGTCGGCGAAGTCGCTGAAACGGACGCCCGTCCACGTGACGATGCCGCGCGGGTTCGGGGCGCCGCACTGGAGGAGGAAGGTGTGCGACACGCGCGGCAGCTTCTCCAGATCCTCGAAGCGCAGCGTGCCGGCCAGCTTGCCGAGCCCACGCGTATCCACCTTGACGGCGAGCTTGCGATAATCGTACTCGAGGGGCGGCGCCTGGCGGTCGCGCGTGCGCCACATCAATGGGTCGGTGATGGGCCCCGCGGCGCTGGCCGGGTGCTCGGGCGCGGAGCCGTCCGGGTTGAGCGGCAGCGGCGCGGGAAATCCCTGCCGCAGCGGACGCTCGACCAGGTGGTCCGGCCAGGGCTCCTGGGCTGGTGCCTGCGCGGCACCGGCCGCAAGCGCCTCCGGCGACAGCACGCCCGAAAGTCCTGCCAGCGTGGCTCCCGAGAGACCGCAGAGTGCATCCCGTCGAGAAATGGCCATTCCGCCCTCCCTGCGCCGCGATCCTAACGCCATCCGGCCCGCGGAGCCACGTGCTATTCTCCGTTTTTGTCCTGATTCCTAGAAGGAGCTGCCATGGACACCACCAAACAGCCCGTTCCCCGCGAGGCGATTGACGCCTACAACCTGTTCATCCACGGCCACATCGATCGGCGGTCGTTCCTCGACCGCGTGAAGAAGGTGGCGGTCTCGAGCGCTGCCGCGGCGGCGATCGTCGACCAGCTGATGCCGAACTACGCGGCCGCGCAGCAGGTGGCGCCCAACGACCCGCGCATCCGCACGAGCCGCGAGACCGTGCCGTCGCCGCAGGGCAACGGCAAGATCAGCGGCCTGCTCGTGCGGCCGGCCAGCGCCGGCACGCAGCGACTCCCCGCGATCCTCGTCGTCCACGAGAACCGCGGGCTCAACCCGCACATCGAGGACGTCGCGCGCCGCATCGCGCTCGAGGGCTTCATGGCGTTCGCCCCCGACACGCTCACCACGCTGGGCGGCTATCCCGGAGACGAAGAGAAGGCCGGCGCGATGTTCGGCAAGCTGGATCGCGACAAGATGGCCGAGGACCTTCACGCGGCGGCCGTCTGGCTCAAGAACCGCCCGGACAGCACCGGCCGGCTCGGCGCGACCGGATTCTGCTTCGGCGGCGGGGTCGCGAACTCGCTGGCCGTGCGGATGGGCGCCGACCTGCAGGCGGCGGTGCCGTACTACGGCGGCGCGCCGCCGGCCGCCGACGTGCCGAAGATCAAGGCCGCGGTGCTCGTGCACCACGGCGGCGAGGACAAGCGCCTGGTCGACGCGTGGCCGGAATTCGACAAGGCGATGACCGCGGCGGGCGTGCGGCACGAGGGCCACATCTATCCGGGCGCCGTGCACGGCTTCAACAACGATGCCACCCCGCAGCGGTACAACAAGGCCGCCGCCGAGCAGGCGTGGCAGCGGACGGTTGCCTGGTTCAATAAGTACGTGAAGGCGACGAGTTAGCGGGGAACGAGCTTCAGCACGCGCCCGCGGGGGCTGTCGGTGAGGACGTAGAGCGCCTCATCCGGCCCCTGCACCACGTCGCGGATCCGCTCCGAGAGGTCGCGCAGCAGCCGCTCCTCGCCCGTCACGCGCTCGTCCTCGAGCGAGAGCCTCACGAGATCCTCGGTGGCGAGGCCGCCGATGAAGAGGCTCCCGCGCCATGCCGGAAAGAGACTGCCGGTATAAAACGCCATCCCGCTCGGCGCAATGACCGGATCCCAGTAATAGATCGGCTGCTCCATCCCAGGCTGCTGCGTGATGCCGCCGGTGATCGGCGCGCCGCTGTACTCGATGCCGTAGGCGATCGTCGGCCAGCCGTAATCCTTGCCCGCGCGGGCGATGTTGAGCTCGTCGCCGCCGCGGGTGCCGTGCTCGACCTCCCAGAGCTCGCCGGTG
>MEKU01000087.1:9773-24487 GCA_001767195.1 Acidobacteria bacterium RIFCSPLOWO2_02_FULL_67_21 | reverse complement strand
GAGCGCCGCCGCCTGCACGTTGCGGTGGCCGATCGACCAGATCTCGAGCCGCGCGCCCGCCTGAGAGACGAAAGGGTTATCCGTCGGCACGGAGCCGTCCGCATTGACGCGGGCGATCTTGCCGATGAGGCCGTCCATCCGCTGCGCCTGCATGCGTCCCGCCGTAATCGATCGGTCGCCCATGGTGATGAAGAGCGTGCCGTCGCGCGCCCAGACGAGCCGGCTGCCGAAGTGCAGCGACGAATTGAGCGTGGGCGACTGGCGGAAGATCACCTCCACCCCGTCCACGCGCGGCGCCGCCTCGTCCACGAATCGGCCGCGCGCCACCGACGTTCCGTTGGCGCGCCCCTGCGCTTCGGAGAAGTTCCAGTAGATCAGCCGGTTCGATTCGAAGCCGGGATGGAGCGCGACGTCGAGCAGGCCGCCCTGGCCGCCTTCATCCACGTCCGGCAGGCCCTCCACCGGCGGCGACAGCGTGCCGCCGGGGCTGACCACGCGCAGCCGGCCGGCGCGCTCGGTAACGAGGATGCGGCCGTCGGGCAGGAAGTCCATGCCCCAGGGGTGCTCGAGCCCTGCGGCGACCGTGAGCACATCGAAGGCGACGCCGGCCGGCTGTGCCGGCGCGTCGGTCTGGCCGGCGAATGCGGGCCGCTGGCCGAGGCCGTTCGGGGGACGCGGATCGACGCCCGCGCCCTGCTGCGCGGCCACGTCGTCCTGGACCGTGCCGGTGCACGCCGATCCGAGGAGCGCGGCGAGCACGATGAGCAGTCTCATACGGCGATGGTAGCGCCGAATGCGGTGGCGGGTTAACCTGAGCCGATGGCCGTAACACACACCGCTGCCGACCAGACGACCATGGCCGACCGCCTCCGCGAGAGCATCGAGCTGCTCGAGGCGATCGCCGCCGATCGGGCGCTGCTCGAAGGCGTGCCGGACGAGGTGCGGCGGCGGCTGCTGCACGCCGTGGCTGAGGTGTACCATCCCGATCGCGTCGAGCGGCGCCGGATGGTGAAGATGGTGGCGCGCGAGCGCAAGGCCGAGCGGGTGCGGCGCGATCAGGTCGCGCGGGCCGGAACCGGAATCCAGACGCTGCGACGGAAGCCGGTGTTTCATACGCCGAACGTGTTCGCGCCTGAGGGCCCGGCTGAAGCCGGGCACTACGTACGAACAGCAGCGCCGGACGAGACGACGAGCGAAGAGCTCCAGCACTGCTACATCTGCAAGGTGAAGTACACCCGCATCCACGATTTCTACGACCAGCTCTGTCCCTCGTGCGCCGCATTCAACTTTGCGAAGCGCACCGAGCTGGCCGATCTGCGCGGGCGCGTGGCGCTCGTGACCGGCGGGCGCGTGAAGATCGGCTATCAGGCCGGGCTCAGGCTGCTGCGCTGCGGCGCCCGGCTCATCGTCACCACCCGCTTCCCGCGCGATGCCGCCCGTCGATACGCGCAGGAGCCGGACTTTGCGGAGTGGGCCGATCGCGTCCAGGTCTACGGTCTCGATCTGCGCCACACGCCGAGCGTGGAAGCCTTCTGCCGCGAGCTGCTCGGCAGCTGCAGCCGCCTCGACTTCATCATCAACAACGCGTGCCAGACGGTGCGCCGGCCGCCGGCGTTCTACGCGCACATGATGGAAGAGGAGAAGGCCGCCGCGCGGTCACTGCCGGCGGCGGCGGGACGGCTTGTCGGCGCGGTCGGACTGACGCACTCGGCGGAGCTCGCGCAGGTACGGCTGCTCGACGAGGAGTTCGCGCCCCAGGGCCACTTCTTCCCGACCGGGCAGCTCGATCAGGACCTGCAGCAGGTCGACCTCCGCGACCGCAACTCGTGGCGGTTCCTGCTCGCCGAGGTGCCGACGGTCGAACTGCTGGAAGTGCAGCTGGTCAACGCGGTGGCGCCCTTCGTGCTCAACGCGCGCCTGAAGCCGCTCATGCTCCGGACGTCCGGGCGCGACAAGCACATCGTCAACGTCTCAGCAGTGGAAGGGCAGTTCTACCGTAAGTTCAAGACGACGAGGCATCCGCATACGAACATGGCGAAGGCGGCGCTCAACATGATGACGCGCACGTCGGCCACCGACTACCACAACGACGGCATTCACATGAACAGCGTCGACACGGGCTGGGTCACCGACGAGGACCCGGTGGAGATTGCGGCCCGGAAGTCGGTCGAGCAGCGGTTTCATCCGCCGCTCGACGCGATTGACGGCGCCGCCCGCATCGTCGATCCGATCATCGACGGCGTCCACACGGGGACGCACGTGTGGGGGCAGTTTCTGAAGGACTACCGGCCGACGGATTGGTAGGCCGGGCTGAAGCCCGGCGCTACGTACGAGGCATGCGATGCACATTGTTCTGCGGTTGTTGATCACCGCGGCGGCGCTCTGGGCGGCCACGCGCCTCGTATCGGGCATCTCGTTCGACGGCGACTGGCGGCTCCTGTTCGTCGTCGCGCTGGTGTTCGGGGTGCTGAACGTCTCGCTGCGGCCGCTGCTCTGGGTCATGACGCTGCCGCTCCTCATCGTGACGCTCGGTCTGTTCACCTTCGTGCTGAACGCGGTGATGCTCTGGGTGACGGGGGCCCTCTCCGACGCGCTCGGGCTCGGCTTTCACGTGGATGGGTTCGGCGCCGCCTTCCTGGGCGCGCTCATCGTAAGCATCGTGAGCTTTCTCCTGTCGCTGTTCGTCGCGTCCGACCGGCATCGCGAGCGGGCGGCGTGAAGATCTCCATCGTCGTGCCCGCCTACAACGAGGCGCGCGGCCTTGCCGGCTCGCTCCGGAGCATCCGCGAAGCGATGGCGGCGTTCGACGCCGCCGGATGGGCCTCAGAGCTGATCGTGTGCGACAACAATTCGACGGATCGCACCACGGCGATCGCGCGCGGGGCCGGCGCGGACGTGGTCTTCGAGCCGGTCAACCAGATCTCGCGCGCGCGCAATACGGGGGCCGCGCGCGCGACCGGGGGCTGGCTCGTATTCGTCGATGCCGACTCGCATCCGACGCGCGCGCTGTTCGAGGATGTCGCCGGCGTCATCCGCCAGGGCCGCTGCCTCGGCGGCGGCAGCACCGTCCGGCTCGACACGGCGGCACTCGCGCCGCGGCTGGCGGTCGTGTCCTGGAACGCGATCAGCCGGACTCTTCGCTGGGGCGCCGGGTCGTTCGTCTTCTGTGAGGCGTCAGCGTTCCGGACGCTCGGCGGCTTCAGCCTGGATCTCTATGCGGCGGAGGAGATTGAGTTCTTCCGGCGGCTGAAGCGGCTGGCTCGCGAGAGCGGACGATCGGTCGAGATCCTCCGGCGGGCTCCGCTGCTCACGAGCGCGCGAAAGGCGCACCTGTATACGCCGCAGGAGGCGCTGGCCTTCGTGCTGAAGACGGTCGCGCAGCGAGGCCGCACGCTGCGGAACCCGCAGGACTGTTATCAGTGGTACGACGGGAGACGGTAGGCAAGTCCCAGATCCCAAAACCGGTGTCATTGCCGACCTTGGGACACCGATTCCGTACGTAGTGCCGGGCTTCAGCCCGGCTAAAGCCTGGCTAAAGCTGGCTAAAGCCGGGCACTACGTCGGTCATGAAAGTGCGGTTCTCTAGGTTCGTTCCGCTAAATGTAGTGGATTTAATACGTGTCGGCGACACTATTGAAGGAGCTGCCTGAGGAGCTGACGCGCGCGGGCACGGATGGTACGAGGATTCGATTGGCCTCCGTGAGCGGAGCCGAAAAAGGAGTGCGGTGGCAAGGCGAGCACCAGATTCAGCCAGGCGGATGCACGCTTGCGATTGGTTGGGGCGAGCTTTGCGGTCCAGCGAAGAAGGGCGGCGAGAGATCGTACCGCCCCACCGTGTGGGCACGGCATTCGACTGAGGCAACACGGCCAGGTTCTTCCTTCCAGCACCGCCGCTCCGTGGTCCGTTTGCCGGCTGCGGAGTGCCAGCGTCAGGCTCTGTGCGTCCACAGCTTCGAGCAGCGCCCACTCGAGAATCTGGGCAGGTGTGGAAAGCCGTACGGGCGGAGACGATAATTGCTGTCCAAGGGCCTCATCGAGGTGGCGCACGGCAGCGGCAATGAAGGCCGCTCGACTCCCAAAGTGGCGATAGCATGTGCCCTTGGCGACACCGCATTCCGCAGCGACATCCTCAACGCGAAATGCGTCGCATCCGCTGCGGAGCAGCACTTGGCTCGCAGTCTGCACGAGGTGATCCTCGCGAAGCCCACGCATCTGATCCCCAAAACGCCCGACCTGCTTCGTTGGACGGCTAGACCCCATGGCTCCCTCGGATAAGCCCAGCTAAATTTAGCGATACGAGTCCATTTCAGACTCATGAGTCTATTTTAGACTCATATAGTCACGTCGCGTACACCCCCTCTCTTGCGGGTGAACTTCGCCCAGCAGCACCTATATTCTCGAGTTCGGCCCAGCCCCCCGCGCATGCCTTCAATACAACAGTTCAGAAATGAGAGAAGCGGTGCTATAGTGACTATCAAGTCATTTATTGACTCACTAGTTCTATTCTGGAGTGTCCTATGAGTAATGGTGCAGCAGGATCCGGAGCGGAGGAGGTGCAGCCCGGTACGCCGACTCCGGAGACCACTCGGGCCAAAGGTCGCTTTGCCGCACGAATAGTCGAGCAGCGAGACGCAATGATCTTGGACTCCTTGCTTGCCTGCTTCGCAGAGCATGGGTGCTTCGAAACGAAGATCGATCAGGTGGTCACCGAAGTGGGCATCGGGAAGGGAACGCTGTACCGTCACTATCCTTCACGGGAAGATCTGTTCAAGGCTGCGGTCCGAAGGGGAGTTGAGGTCCTGCGAGTTCGTTGTCAGGGTATCTGGGAGATGCACGCCACCGATCCGAAAGCGGCGCTTCGCAGCGTGATCGGCGAGCTGGTGGCGCTGAATCGTCGCGACGATCCCGTGTCACCGGCCACGTTGGCGAGGTTAAGTTGTGGCCGTAAGTGGAACAGCATCCACCGGACGGATGATCAGGAACTTGAAGCCGCGCTCGTCCCGCTTGTCCGAAGTTGGCAGCTTGCGGGCCTCATAGATAGTGCCACGGACACGCGCTGGGTGGCGGCGCTCACGACTGCGCTAGCCGGGAAGCTTATGATGCTCTCCCAAGATCTCGAAGTACGCTTGCTTAGACAGAGGACACCTTGCCAAGTCCAATGCTTGCCGAGCCGAGACGAATATCTGCTTGGGGATGTAGTCGTGACCCGCGTCGGTACCTCGTCGGATACCGAATGACGCTATGTACGTCTTGTTCCAACGAATGATCGCTCGCGTGTGCTTGCGACCCTCTTTGATTTCGGCGTCGAGTTTGTGTGCAATTGCCTCAGCGTCGCGGGCCGTGAGCAGACTACGCTTTGGCAATGTACGTCCTCAAAGTTTGCAGCTGGCGCAGCGCATCGGGTCCCAACTGCTCGTCGACGTCGCTCAACTCATCAAACGTGTCAAGAATCTCAGCGAACAGGCTCTGGAAGGCATCTTGTTCGCTTGTCCCGCCGATGGCAACGTTCGCTTCTGCAAAACTTGCCACCGCATGCTCGTCACCCTCTCGTTCAATCTGAACGGGAATAGGGCGAAGGAGTATGTACCCGTCTTCATTGAGGTCGGTGATGAAATCCGTCTTGATCGGTGCATCAAAGAGCGCAACAGTCTCGCTTTCGGACTCATCAACGGTCTCAAACGCATTGTCACTTGACTGCTCCTGCAAGTCACAGATCACCGCTGCTGCTGTCGTCCAGAAAACCCGGACATGACACGAGTTCGACGTCTCGAGGATTGTTGTCGACATCTCTAAGTGTTAGTGTGTTTTCGGCCGCTCGCTTACCGCTATCAGTACCTGATTCCTTACGACCACGAGCGGGTCGCCTTGATCCGTGAATGCTGGCTTGCCATCCTCTTCGTAGGCACGATAGATCTTAAAGACCTCTGGCTTTACTCTCACCCGCGTCCCGCTCTCGGTAACGTACTCCGCCCACTCTTGGCGGAATATCTCAAATGACTCTTCCCGAAGCTCGTATTCCTTCGTGCCGATCTTCTGCGTCAGTTTGGGCATTCGGGCTCCAGTCCGAAGCGAATGATTCTATAGCTCATTGTATCGGTAGGACTACGCAAGAGGTGTGATCGGAAGACCGAACCAATCCCGTAACGTCCAATAGACCAACAGATTAGGCTTCGGCCATCCTCAATACTGAGGCGATGGAGCTTCACTCTAACGGACGGCGGTCGCAAGCCGGACCGGCTTGCCGACCGTCTTCTCGAGTGGGCCCAGGTGGCGGCTGGTGGCCCACACCTCGAGCTCGGCATCGCCGGTCGTCCGGAGCTGCAGGAGCAGATCGTCGGCGCGGTCCTGCAGCTCGAGCGCCGACACGACCTGCGCGTGGCTCCGGTCGAGGCTCTCGGCCACGCGTAGAATCGAGGCCAGCGTCCGGACGGTACGGCGGAGCGGCGGCGGGAGCTCCGAATACTCCGCGTGCGTCTTCTTGGGCGTGCCGCGCCGGTGGTAGCGCGCGACGAGCGCCATCACCTCGGTCTCGTCCGGCTCGAAGCCGCGCAGATCGCCGTTCTTGATCAGGTAGTACGAGTGCCGGTGGTGGCGGGGATAGCTGATATGCACCCCGAGGTCGTGCATCAGCGCCGCAAACTCGAGCCACTCGCGCTCGCGATCGGTCAGCCCGTGCAGCGCGCGCGTCTGGTCGAAGATCGCCAGCGCCAGCCGGGCCACATGCTGCGCGTGCGCCGCGTAGTAGTTGCAGCGCTCCGCCAGCTCCAGGACGCTGCGCCGCCGCACGTCGGGAATCCGGCCGGCCTGCGCGATCTGCCGCTGGTGCCGGCGTACGTAGTCGAGGATGAGCCCCTCGCGCAGCGCCAGGTCGCAGAGGGTGAGCTCCTCGGCGCCCAGCCGCGCGAGGATCGCGTTCAGGAGCACGACGCCCGCCACGGCGATGTCGGCGCGACGTGGATCGAGTCCTGGAACCGCAAGCCGCCCTTCGAGATCCCGCGAGAGCATGTCCTTCCTGACGCGCCGGATCTGCTTTGCCGACACGCGGAGGTTCCGCAGCTCAGACGGCTGTGCGCCGCGGGCCGCCGTGGCGGCCACCATGCCCAGGCTCAGGATGGTTCCGGAGGTGCCGACGACCCGGTCGAACCCTGCGGCAGCAATCTGATCGCAGTAGCGGCCGATCTCGCCGTCGATGTGCTTCTCGAGACGGCGCTCGTCGCGGCCCGACAGGGGATCGGTGGTGACGAATCGCTCGGTCAGCCGGATGACGCCGATCTTGAAGCTGCGCGCGAGCTGGATCGACGCGGCCGTGCCGAGCGTGATCTCCACGCTGCCGCCCCCGATGTCGATGACCACCGCCCGGCCGCTGGCGACGTCGACGCCGTAGACGGCGGCCTGGTGAATCAGGCGGGCTTCTTCCGTGCCCGTAATCACGAGGGGCCGGATTCCGGTCTCCCGCGCGATGCGGGAGAGAAACTCGCCACCGTTGCGCGCCTCACGGGTGGCGCTCGTGGCCACCGCGACGATCTTCTCGACGCTGTGCGAGTCGGCCAGCCGCTTGAACGTGGAGAGCGTCTGCAGGGCGGCCGTCATCGCCTCCGGCGTCAGCGCCTTCCCGTCGAGGCCGCCCGCGCCAAGGCGCACCATGACCTTCTCGCGGTCGATGATCTCGAAGGAGAGATCGGCGCGCACGCGGATGACGATCATGTGCACCGAGTTGGTCCCGATATCGATCGCGGCAATGCGCATCTGGGGATGAAGATATAGTAGACACCAGGGATCAGGGATTAGGGATGACCCCACACACGCCCGCCGAGCTCCTCATCCGCCAGCGGCTGCGCGCGCTGGTGCGGGCGCTGCCCGGTGCGGAGAAGGGCGAGGTCGAGCCGATCCACAGGGCGCGGGTGGCCACCCGGCGGCTCCGCGAGGCGCTGCCGCTCGCGCTGGCGCACGGCCGCGCCCGAAAGCTCGAGCGCAAGGTCCGGCGTCTCACGCGCGCGCTCGGTCCGGTGCGCGAGCTCGATGTGGCGCTTCAGACGCTCGATACCCTCGACACCGCCAGCGTGCCGGCCGCAGCCCTCAGCCGGTTGAGACAGGTGATCCGGCTGGAGCGCCGGCGGCTTCATGCCGACATGTGCCGCGAGGTGACGCGCGTCGATCTCGAGAAGCTGCGTCATCGCATCGGCCGGCTGGCGGCCAGGGGCCGCCTCACTTTCCGCGCCGCTGCGCGCGATCCGAGGCGGCTGACCCGGGCGCAGGCGCTCGCCGCCCGGCGCGCGCTCCGCCTTCGCGCCGCAATCGACAGCGCCGCCGGCATCTATCTTCCGGATCGCCTCCATGAGGTCCGCATTGCGAGCAAGAAGTTGCGCTATGCGCTCGAGGTGACGCGCGACCTGTCCGGGTCGCGTGCGGGAGCGGGGTTGCGTCTCCTCAAGGAGGTCCAGGATCTGCTCGGCCGGATGCACGACCTGGAAGTGCTGATCGCCCGCGTTCGCGCCATTCAGGGATCGTCGCAGGCGCCGAACCTTCGTCTGTCAGCCGACCTCGATCGTCTCGTTCGCCGCCTCGAAACGGAATGCCGTCAGATCCACAGCCACTACACGGGGCTGCGCTCGAAGCTCGTGGCCGTGTGCGATCAGACGATCCAGGCCTCGGCCGGCGTGCGAGGCAGCAGGCCGGGAGCCCGGCCTGCTGCGTGAGCGATGGCGAGTCCTTCCGAGCTGTACCTCGTGCGTCACGCCATCGCCGCGGTTCGCGGAGAGGAGTGGCCCGACGATGACAAGCGGCCGCTGACCGCGCGGGGCGTCGCGCGGTTCAAGGAAGAGGTCGAAGGGCTCCGCAAGCTCGACGTGACGGTCGATGAGGTCTTCACGAGCCCGCTCGTGCGCGCGAAGCAGACGGCCGAGCTGCTTGCCGCCGGCCTGCCCGGAAAGCCGTCGGTGAAGGTGCTCGACGCGCTGGCGCCCGGACATGCGCCTGCATCGGTGCTCGCCCAGCTCGCGCGCGCCGCGCGGCGCCGCCGCATGGCGCTCGTCGGGCACGAGCCCGGCCTGGGAGAGCTGGCGGCGCACCTCATTGGCGCCGGCCGCGCGCTGCCGTTCAAGAAGGGCGGCATCTGCCGCATCGATGTCGAGAGCCTCACGTCCCGCCGTCCGGGCGCCCTGACCTGGTTCATCCCGCCGAAGCTGCTGCGCGGACTTGGCAAGTAGCGGGCGCATCGTCATCATCATCAACCCCATCTCCGGCACCGGCGGCCGGCTGCACGTGGCGCGCGATCGCGCCGAGCAGGCGTCCGCGCTGATTCGAGGCTGCGGGTTCGAGCCCGAGATCTTCATCACCGAACGGCCCGGCCACGCACGCGAGCTGGCGCTGGCCGCGCTTGCCCGAGGCGCGTCGCGCGTCGTGGCGTGGGGCGGCGACGGCACCGTGAACGAAGTGGGATCGGCGCTTGTGTTTCACGACGCGACGCTTGGCATCGTGCCCTGCGGATCGGGAAACGGCCTGGCGCGCGAGCTGCGGATTCCATTCGCCCCGGCGGAGGCCATCGCGGCCGCTCTTGGCGGCCCTGCGCGCCGCATCGACGCGGGAGAGCTCGACGGCCGGCTGTTCTTCAACGTCGCGGGGGTTGGCCTCGATGCGCAGGTGGCCCATCGCTTCGCCCAGCGCACAACGCGCCGCCGGGGGTTCCTGCGATACGTCGCGATGACCGCGTCGGAGATGGGGAGGTATCGGGCCGACCAGTACACGATTGTGGTGGGCGACGAGACGCTGCGCGTGCGACCGTTGCTCATCGCCATTGCCAACGGCCGCCAGTATGGGAACGGTGCCCTCATTGCGCCGTCGGCGCGCCTGGACGATGGACGGCTGGATCTGGTCGTGGTGAGCGCGCGGTCGCCGCTGGCGGCGCTCGTTCGCGTGCCGCAGCTCTTCACCGGCCGGATCGCGGCGGTTCCGGGGGTCATGCCCCGGAGCGTCACCGCGCTGGAGCTGACGGCCGGGCGCCCGCAGATCTATCACGTGGACGGCGAGCCGTTCGTCGGCGGGGTCACAATCCGTGCTGCGGTCAGACCAGCTGCGTTGCGCGTTGCTGTGCCGGTCTCTGCGTGAAGTAGTGCCACCGTACGCGTGACGTAGTGCCGGCCTTCAGGCCGGCCCGGCTGAAGCCGGGCACTACGTACTGGTAAGCCGGGCACTTCGTACTGCGGTGGCGGCCTCATAATGTGGCGCAAACATGACTGAAGCGGGAGTGCAGAGCTGGCCGGCCCCGCGCGCGCGGCTGTACTACGGCTGGGTCGTGCTCGGGGTGGCGGCGCTGGCGATGGTCGGCACGCTGCCCGGACCGACACAGGGGCTCGGTCTCATCACCGAGCCGCTCCTCGCGGATCTGGGCATCGGCCGCGTCTCTTTCGCGCAGCTCAATCTCGTCGCGACCCTTGTCGGCTCGGTCTTCTGCGCCGGCATCGGCCGGTTCATCGATCGGACCGGCAGCCGAACGGTTCTCACCGTGGTGCTCCTGGCGCTGGGAGTGGTCGTGCTGGTCATGAGCCAGGCCGCCGGCCTGGTCTCGCTGCTGGTGCTCGTGACGCTCACGCGCGGGTTCGGCCAGAGCGCGCTGTCGGTGGTGAGCCTGGCGATGGTCGGCAAATGGTTCCGGCGGCGGCTCACACGCGCGATGGCCGTGTACTCCGTCATCATGAGCATCGGGTTCATGGCGGCATTTCCGCTCGTCGGCGCGCTCGTGCTGGCCGCCGGCTGGCGCGCGGCATGGGCGATCGTCGGCCTCTTGCTGGTGTTCGCGCTGGCACCCCTTGCCTGGCTGCTCGATCGGTCGTCACCTGAGGCGATCGGGCTGCAGGTCGACGGCGGCGAGCCGGGCCCGGACGCGCCGCGGGACGCGATGCCGCACGCGACGCTCGGCGACGCACTACGCTCGCCGGCCTTCTGGGTATTTGCGCTCGCAAGCTCGGTCTACGGCCTGGTCGCGTCGGGGATCGGCCTCTTCAACGAGTCGATTCTCGCCGAGCGGGGATTCCCGCCCGAGATCTATCACCGCGCGCTCGCGGTGATCGCGCTGGCCGCGCCGGCCGGTAATTTCGCCGCGGGTGCCTTTGCCGATCGAGGGGCGCTGCGATCCGTCCTCGTCGCGGCGCTCATCATCCTTGCCGCCGCGCTCGCGGCGCTGGCACGCGTAACGACGACGGCGCATGTGATGGCGCAGGCGGTGGCCATGGGCATCGCCGGCGGATTCGTGATGGTGGCCTTCTTCACCTTCTGGGGGCGCGCGTACGGGCGCGCGCATCTCGGCCGGATTCAAGGGGCGGCGCAGGCGCTGACGGTGATGGCCTCCGCAGTCGGCCCGCTGTTTCTTGCGTTCTGGGTCGAGTCGACCGGGTCGTACGCCGCCGCCTTCTTCGTGCTTGCCGGCGTGGTGGTGGTGCTGGCGGTCGCGGCCGTGGTCGTGCCCATTCCTCCAGGCGCGCAGCCGCTGCGGGCACTGCCCGCCCGGGCGACGTAGCAGGGATCCCGTGCGCCACCTGGTTCTCCGGAGCCTCGTTTACTACTGGCGGACCAATCTGGCTGTGGTCGCGGGAGTCGCCACGGCGGTCGCCGTTCTGTCGGGCGCGCTCCTCGTCGGCGATTCCGTCCGCGAGAGCCTTCGCGCGCTCGCCCTCGAGCGGCTCGGCCGCACCGAAGCCGCGGTGCTGTCGGCCGGCTTCTTTCGCGAACAGCTGGCGGACGATGTGCGGGCAGACGGGACGTTGCATGCGGTGCCGATCGTGGTGCTGCCTGGCGTCGTGGCCGAGCAGGGAAGCCGCCGGCGCGTCGGGCAGGTGCGCGTCTACGGCGTCGACGAACGATTCTGGCAGTTTCACGGACAGACCACAGAGGGGCCCGGCGCCGGCGAGGCGCTCGTGAGCCCCGCGCTCGCTCGCGAGCTCGGATTCTCCGACGAGGAGGGTGGTGGCCCGCCCGTTGTTCTCGTACGCGTGCAGCGGCCGTCCGATATCCCGCTCGAATCCCTCCATAGCCGCAAGGAAGACCTCGGCCGGACGCTGCGCCGTACCGTGCGCGGCGTTGTGCCGCGCTCGGCGCTGGGCGAGTTCTCCCTCGATGCGCAGCAGGGTGAGGTACGTGCCGTCTTTGTGTCGCTCCCGCAGATCCAGCGCGAGCTGGGGATCGCCGGACGCGTAAACGCCATCCTGGTGTCTTCGAGCTCCGGTGGACAACCGGATCCTGGTGCGACGCTCGAACAGCGGATCCGCACGGCGGCAACGCTGGAGGACATCGGGCTGACGCTGCGCCCGCTCGAGAATCGCGGGATGGTGACGCTTGGAGCGGATGCGGGACTCCTGACCGATCAGCAGGCCGGCGTCGCGGGCCGCGCGCTCGAGGAGGAGGGGAGCAGCACCCAGCGGGTCTTCACCTATCTGGCCAATTCGCTTCGCATCGGCGCCCGCGAGGTTCCGTACTCGCTCGTCTCGGCGCTTGACCTGGCAGGCATTGCGCCGGACCTCGGGCCCACGCCAGGTCCGGAGGCGCCGATCGTGCTCAACCAGTGGGCGGCGTCGGATCTCCGCGCGACGGTCGGCGATCGGGTTGCGATGGAGTACTTCCGCTGGGAGGAACCGGGCCGGCTCGTCACCGACACGACGATGTTCCGCGTGGCGGCCATCGTGCCCGTGACCGCCGGCGATCGCGATCTGGCGCCGACCTATCCCGGCATCACCGATTCGGCGGCGCTGGTCGACTGGGACCCGCCCTTTCCGATCGATCTGCGCCGGATACGACCCGCAGACGAGGCGTACTGGGAGCAGTACCGAACGACGCCCAAGGCCTTCGTGCCGCTCGAGGTGGGCCAGCGGCTCTGGCGATCGCGGTACGGCGCCCTGACGTCGATCCGGATCGCCCCTCGGCCCGGCGAGTCGCTCTCCGAGGCGCAGGGCCGGTCCGAGCAGCGGCTGCGCGACGCGATCGATCCGCTGGCGATGGGACTGGCCGTCCGCGACGTGCGCGCGGAGAATCTCGCGGCGTCGCGCGGATCCACCGATTTCGCGACCTACTTCGTCTCCTTCAGCGTCTTCATCGTCCTGTCGGCGCTCGTCCTGACGTCGTTGTTCTTCAAGCTGGGGCTGGAGCAGCGGGTCCGGGAGGTCGGCCTGCTTCGAGCCGTAGGGTTTGGCCCTCCAGCCGTGCGCCGGCTGTTCATGGCCGAAGGGGTCCTGCTTGCGGTCGCCGGCAGCATCGCCGGCGGCGCGGCGGCTGTCGGCTACGCGGCGCTCCTCATGGCGGGGCTCCGATCCTGGTGGGTTGACGCCGTCGGAACCAGCGCGCTGGCGCTGCATGTCTCGGTTGCGACGCTGGCTGCAGGCGCGGTGTCAGGGGTGGCGGCCGCTGTCGTGTGCATCTGGTGGACGCTGCGCGGGCTCGGGCGGCTTTCGGAGCGGGCGCTTCTCGCTGGCGAGCTTGTCAAATCCCAAATCCCAAATCCCAAATCCCAAAGAGCAGAGAGCAGCGGGAGCGTTGAGCAACGCCGGCGGCGGTTGACGGCGATGTTTCTCGCGGGAGCGGGGCTGACGCTCCTGGCCGCTTCGCGCGCGGGACTCATGGAGCCGGCCGGGGCCTTCTTTGCCGCGGGCGCCCTGCTTCTTGCCGCCATGCTGACGCTGTTCGCCGCGTTGTTGAGGCGGCGTGCCGGCGAGCCGATGCACGGCCGCGGCTGGCAGCCGCTGTCGAAGCTCGGCTTGCGCAACACCACGTACCGGCCGTCGCGCAGCGTCCTGTCGGTCGCGGTCATTGCGTCCGCCACGTTCATTCTGATTTCGGTGGACGCGTTCCGGCGCGACACGAGCGTGAACCCCGCAGACCTCCATTCAGGCGTGGGCGGCTATTCGCTGCTCGTCGAGACGCTCGTCCCAGTGGTGCACGATCCGCAGAGCGACGCCGGACGGGAGGCGCTGAATCTGCGCCTCGAGTCGGTCCGGATCGAGCCGTTCCGTCTCAGGCCCGGGGACGATGCCAGCTGCCTGAACCTGTATGCGCCGGCCAACCCGCGGATCCTTGCGCCGAGCGAGCGGTTCCTGGACGAGGGGCGATTCGCGTTTCAGGGCTCGCTGGCCGCCACTGACGCCGAGCGCGCCAATCCATGGCTGCTGCTCCGGCGCGAGGAGCCGGACGGCGTGATACCGGTGATTGCCGACGCGAACTCCATGACGTACGTGCTGCACCGTCGTCTGGGGGACGACATCGTGATCGTGCAGGGCGGCCGCGAGATCCGGCTGCGACTGGTGGCGGCGCTGCGCGACAGCCTCTTCCAGAGCGAGCTGTTGATGTCGCCCCGGCGCTTCACGGAGGCGTTTCCGGAACAGGCGGGCTACCAGGTGATGCTGCTCGAGACCGCGCCGGATCGAACGGTGGAGGTGGCGGCGCAGATCGAGGACGCGCTGGCCGACTTCGGTGCCGACGCCGTGGCGACAGGCGATCGGCTGGCGGCGTTTCACCGCGTCGAGAACACGTACCTCTCGACGTTCCAGACGCTTGGCGGGCTCGGGCTGCTGCTCGGGACCGTGGGGCTGGCCACGGTGATGCTTCGCAACGCGCTCGAGCGGCGGCGCGAGCTGGCGCTCCTGGGCGCGGTCGGCTATCAGCGCCGTCATTTCATGATCATGGCCGCCGCCGAAAACCTGGTGCTGCTGGCCGGCGGCCTGCTGGCGGGCGCC
>MEKU01000087.1:0-9746 GCA_001767195.1 Acidobacteria bacterium RIFCSPLOWO2_02_FULL_67_21 | reverse complement strand
GCCGCTCTCGGCCGGCGGCGGGCTGCTGCTGTTCGCCGTGTTCGTCACGGGTCTGCTATCGTCGCTCGTGGCAACGCGGATGGTGGTACGAGGTCCGCTCCTCGAATCGCTCCGAAGTGAGTAGAAGCGGTTTCATAGCCGACGTAGTGCCCGGCTTCAGCCGGGCTGAAGCCCGGCACTACGTACGGAATTGGGCGCCCGTGGCCGGTTATGAAACCGGTTCCCGGCACTTCAGGTACCTTAGGCACATTTGATTCATGATTCGCCGCCTCCTGCGTGTCGTCGCCCTGGCTCTCCTGGCCGCCGTGGTGCTGGCCGGAGTGCTGTACCAGTTCTTCGGCCTTCGAGTCCGGCTCGACGGCGGGGGAGCGCCGCGCCTGACGTTTGTCGTCGACGCCGGGACACAGGCTGAGCTGATCGCCCGGCACCGCGTGGCGCAGCGCGCGCAGGTTGAGCGGAGCGTCGCGGACGTGGAGCCGGCGGCGGCGCCGGGCGCAGCGTCGCCGGCTGTGGATCCCGTGGGGACGGCGGCAGGCGCACCGGCGGCTGCGGACGCTGGAGCGCCGCCCTACTGGACCGACTTCCGCGGCCCGTTCCGCGACGGGCACTACCGCGAGCGTCCCATCCAGACGAAGTGGCCCGCGCAGGGCCTGCAGCCGATCTGGAAGCAGCCGGCCGGCGGAGGCTACGCCTCGTTCGCGATCGCGCGCGATCGCGCCTTCACCATCGAGCAGCGGGGACCGCAGGAAGTCGTGGCCGCGTATGACGTGCGTTCGGGGCGCGAGCTCTGGACGAACGGATGGGAGACGCTCTTCCGCGAATCGCTGGGCGGCGACGGCCCCCGCGCCACGCCGACGTGGGCCGACGGCGTCGTCTACGCGCTCGGGGCGGCCGGAGAGCTGCGGGCGCTGGACGAGGCATCGGGCCGCACGCTGTGGCGCCTCAACATGCTTGAGGACAACGGCGCCACGAATCTCGACTGGGGCATGGCCGCTTCACCGCTCGTGGTGGGCGAGACGGTCGTCGTGCTGCCCGGAGGACCGAACGGCCGGTCGGTGGTCGCCTACGATCGCCTGCAGGGGGTCCGCCGCTGGTCGAGCCTCAACGACAAGCAGGCGTACTCCTCACCGATGCTTGTCACGCTGGAGGGCGTCCGGCAGATGCTGGTCTTTGCGGCTGCCCGGTTGATCGGCGTGTCGCCCGAACGCGGCGAGCTGCTCTGGGAATATCCGTGGCGGACCTCCTTCGACATCAATGCCGGCCAGCCGATTGTCATTGGCGACAACCGCGTCTTCCTCTCATCAGGCTATGGCACCGGCGCGGCGGTCATCGAGCTGACGCGGGCAGGCGGGTCGTTCTCGGTGCGGGAGGTCTGGCGCAACAACCGTATGAAAAATCAGTTCACCAGCTCCGTGCTGCACGAGGGCTTCATCTATGGCCTCGATGAAGCGATCCTCGCCTGCATCGATGCGGCAACCGGCGATCTGCGGTGGAAGGGCGGGCGCTACGGCTACGGCCAGGTCGTGCTCGCCAGCGGGCACCTCATCGTGCTGACCGAAGACGGCGACCTCGCGCTCGTGCGTGCCACGCCCGAGCGGCATGAGGAGCTCGTACGCTTTCCGGCGCTGAGCGGCAAGACCTGGAACCATCCAGCGCTGGCCGGTGGATACCTCCTGATTCGCAACCTGGCCGAGATGGCGGCCTACGACCTGCGATGACACTGAAGCTCTCTATACTCGCAGCGCTCATCGCGCTGCTGCCGCCGACGCAGGTCGCCCAGGGCCAGGAACCGCCCATCCGCATGATCGCGGACGAGGGCGAGGCGGCGAAGTACTGGCCGCGATGGCGCGGGCCGTCCGGACAGGGGCTGGCGACCGGCAGCGGCTATCCGGATACGTGGTCGCCGGCGCAGAACATCGCCTGGAAGACGCCCGTGCCGGGCGGCGGCAACTCGTCTCCGATCGTCTGGCGCGACCACGTGTTTGTGACCACCGCGTACGAGGGCGGCCGCCGGCTGTCGCTGCTGGCATTCCGGCGGTCCGATGGACGGATGCTTTGGGAGGCTCCGGCGCCGTCTGGCCCGACCGATTCCGGGGCGCATTACAAGAACGGGCATGCGTCGGCGACGCCGGCCACTGATGGTGAGCGTGTCTACGTCTCGTTCGGGCCGCGCGGCCTCGTGGCCTTCGACTTCAACGGAAAAGTGGTCTGGCAGCGCGACCTCGGGCCGATGGATCCCTATCACGGGGCTGCCGGGTCGCCGCTGCTGTTTCGCGACCGGATCATCCTGTACCAGGATCAATACGCGGGGTCGTTCATCGCCGCGTTCGACACGCGCACGGGCCGGGAGCTCTGGCGCACCCGGCGGACGGCCAGCGTCGGATGGGGGACGCCCATCGCCGTCCGCGTGGGAGATCGCGACGAGGTCATCGTCAACGGCCAGCAGTGGGTGCACGCGTACGACCCGGCCACGGGACGCGAGCTGTGGCGGTGCGGTGGCACGACCTACGAAGTGATTCCGACCCCGGTGGTCGGCTACGGACTGGTGTTCTGCGCCTCGGGCCGCGCGGGCCCGACGCTCGCGATCAGGCCCGGCGGGAGCGGCGACGTGACCCGGACGCACGTCTCGTGGACGAGCCCGCGCGGATCACCGTTCGTCCCTTCGCCGATCCTCTACGGCGAGCAGCTCTACACGATCAACGACATGGCGAGCATCGTCACGTCGTTCCTGGCGGCGACGGGCCGCGTGCTGTGGCAGGGCCGGCTCGGCGTCACCCAGCGCGAAGGGTTTTCAGCCTCTCCGGTCGCGGTGGACGGCAAGGTGTTCTTCACGAACGACGAGGGGGAGACGTTCGTGGTCCGCGCGGGCCCCACATTCGATCTGCTTCACGTCAACCGCCTCGGCGAGCGGACGCTCGCCTCGCCGGCGCTCGTCGACGGCCGCTGGTATATCAGGACGGCTCGGAATCTCTACGCCATCGATGATCGATGATCGATGCTCTGAGGATCGATTGGGGCATCGACGATCGATTCATCGCCCCATCCATCGAACGATGGAGCAATCGATTGGGCAATCTGAAGATTGATGGCCCGATGCCGCAATTGCCCGATGGACACACTGCTGATCAGTTCATCGATCATCGATCATCGATGCATTACGCCGCCGGCCGGTAGTAGAGCACCATCCCCGCGCCGACCGACGCCAGCACGAACCCGACGAAGAGCAGCGGATTGATCGCCTGCCTGGGCGGATGGATGACGATCGCGACCAGCACGTTCACGATCGGCGCGCCGGCGAACACGAGCGGCATGACATAGACCGGCAGCCCCCCGAATCGGAACGCCCAGATGATGCAGGCGGCGCCGGCGGCGCCGAGCGCACCCGCAATGGTGGCCGTGATGAGCCCGCTCGACGAAAAGCCTCCGAGGTCGCCCTGAGCGCTGAGCGCGGCCACCGGCACGATCACGCCAATCAGGAAATACGCGACGCCGACACAGAGCAGCGCCTTGAGCGGGTTTCCGAGCTGGATCTGTCCCAGATGGAGGAGCACCCCGTACGCGCCCCAGGAGAGGATTGCGCCGGCGACGAAGATCACCCACGTCATACGTTTTGGCCTCGTGTGCGTAGTCATGTGTCAGGGAAGACCGGGCGATTGTAGCAGGGGGCAAGGGGGCAAGGGGGCGAGGACGTAGGGCGGCTCCGCGGCGAGTTCTGGTCCTATCGAGCCGCGGAGCCGCCGCAGCGATGCTAGGATTCGGACGTGCGAGTGTTCCATACGCTCTGTTGCGCGTGGCTGATCGCGCTGACCGCGTCCGTCCTGGCCCAGACGCCGGCGGTCGAGTCCGACCAGGAGGTCTTGATCAAACTGGAGGGCCGGTGGAACGCCGCCTTCTATCGCAAGGATGTCGCCTTCATCCGGAGGCTGCTTGCCGACGAGTTCGTCGCCACCTATGACGATGGAAGCCAGGGGGACAAGGCGAAGGAGCTGGCGCTGGCGGCGGAGTTCAATCAGGCGGTGGAGTCGGCCGTGCAGGAGGACTTCACCGTCAAGGTGTACCGCGACACGGCCGTCGTCCACTTCACGCTGCGCGTCGTCGGTCTCCGGCAGGGCGAGCGGGCGGAGGTGAGGCTGCGCTATACGGACGTCTGGATCATGCGCGACGGCCGCTGGCAGTGCGTGTCGAGTCAAAGTACGAGGGTCGGGCCCGGCTAAAGCCGGGCACTACGTACGGGCACGGTATATTGTGAGCGCCTGTTGATGGCGTCTGCTCCCAAATCCGAGTACCGGCTGCGCCGGCGCGTGCAGTTTCACGAGGTCGATTCAGCCGGCATCGTCCATTTCAGCTGGTTCTTCCGCTACATGGAAGAGGCGGAGCACGCGCTCTGGCGCGAGGCGGGCCTGAGCATCGCGCCCCCGGGCGCCGAGGTCGCGTTTCCACGCGTCTCGACATCGTTCGATTTCCGCAGCCCGCTTCGCTTCGAGGAGGAGTTCGACGTGCGCATCCGGATCGCCGCCATCTCGGGCAAGTCGATCCGGTACGTGTGCGACGTGATCCGCGGCGACGTCCTCATCGCCGCGGCGACGATGACGGTGACGTGCGTACGGCGGGAGCCTGGAGACGTGCTCAAGGCGACCGCGATCCCCGCTGACATCGCGGCGCGCTTTGCCGTGGCGCCGGGGCTGGACGCCGAGGCGTGATGCCGGTGAGGCGGTCGCGCCGCGAGTTCATTGCGAACAGCCTGTGGGCAGGAGCGGCACTCGCCGCGTCGGCGTGCGGCCGCGCCGGCACCGGTGCGCCCGCGATCGGGCCGGCGATCGACCGGATGCGGGCCGGGTTCCGCGGCAACATCATCGTGCCCGGCGACGCCGGCTACGACGCCGCGCGGGCCGTGTTCTGGAAGAACCCGCTGACCGATCGGCGCCCCGCCGTCATCGCGCGATGCGCGGGTGAGGAGGACGTGGCAAGGGCCATCGAGCTGGCGGTCGAGCAGCAGGTGCCTCTCGCGGTGCGAGGCGGCGGCCACAGCTTCGTCGGGTGGGGCACGTGCGACGACGGGGTCGTCATCGATACTTCGGCGATGAATGCGGTGTCGATCGACCCGGCGGCGCGGATCGCACGGGCGGGCGCCGGCGTCCCGACCCGGGAGCTTGTGGCCGCGGCCGCGCCGTACGGCCTGGTGCCGGTGGTCGGCCAGTGTCCTGGCGTGGGGCTGGCTGGCTTCATCCTCGGCGGCGGTCTGGGCTGGCTGTCGGGCAGCCACGGTGCGGCGTGCGACCACCTCGTGTCGGCCGAAGTCGTCTCTGCGGACGGGCGACGGCTGGTTGCCAGCGCGACAGAGCATTCCGACCTGTTCTGGGCGCTGCGAGGCGGAGGCGGCAACTTCGGCGTGGCGACCACGCTGACGTGCCGGCTGTATCCGGTGGCCAGCGTCACCGCGGGCACGATCTCGTTCCCGCTGGCCGACGCGAGACGCGCGATCCGGGCGTTTGCCGACCTGATGGAGGGCGCGCCGGACGAGCTGCAGGCCCGTGCCGTGCTGACGCGCGACGGCCAGCCCGCCGTCCACATCAATGTCTGCTGGACGGGAGAGCCGGGGCAGGCCGGCGGCATCCTCCGTCCGCTGCGCGGCCTCGGCGCCCCGGTCCGGGACACCGTGCAGCCGCTCGCGGCCTTCGGGGATACCTTCGCGATGAGCGGCGGCGGCGTGCCGAGGACGTACACGGCAGTCAAAGGGTCGTACCTCGAGCGGCTCTCGCCCGAGGCGATCGATCTCATCGTCGATCGGCTTGCGGAGGCACCCGGCTCCGGCGCGGCGATCGGGCTCGATCACTACATGCACGGCGCCGTCTGCCGCGTGCCGGCCGACGCCACCGCGTTCGAGCTGCGCACAGCAAACGCCGTTCATATCTGGGTTTCCGCGGGCTGGGATGCCCCGGGGGACGGTCCGGCCTCAACCGGGTGGATCGACGCGACCTGGGAAGCGCTGCAGGCACACGCCGCAGGGCGCGTGTACACGAACTTTCCGGCCGCCGAGGGTGATGAGGCCGCGCGGGCGGCCTATCGCGACAACTACTCGCGTCTGGCGTCGGTGAAGCGGACCTACGATCCGACGAACGTCTTCCAGCGCAATCACAACCTCCGGTCGTAGTGCCCGGCTTTAGCCGGGCTGAAGCCCGGCGCTACGTACGAAATCAATGCTCGTGGTCGGTCATGAAACCGATTCTAGAGGCCACCCGCTGTGCGCTACACTTCCCTCCGCCATGCTTGCTCTGATTGCTTTCGTTTTCATTGCGGCTCAGGAGCCTGCGAAGCCGGCGGACCTGTCGGTGATCGAAGCGCGGCTCGGCCCGTGCGCCGCAGACTTCACCGTGACCGGCGCGGACGGGAAGCCCGTGTACGCGGCCACCATTCACGTGCGGATCCGCTACGGCTTCCTGAGCCTGAAGCGGATGGATCTCGAGGTCGGAACGAACTCCGACGGCAGGGCGCGTATCGACACACTGCCGGCGTCGGCCAGGCGGCTCGTCTACGACATCACCAAAGACGACAAGAAGGCGAGCGTCGAGCAGAACCTGGCGACCACCTGCCGTGGAACCCATAACGTGTCGCTGAAATAGGCGGCGACCCCAGAAAGGAAGACACGATGCGCGGAAACCGAAGCGCCGGGCGTTCTCGTATCGTCACCCTCGTCACGCTCGGGGTGCTCTGGGCCTGGGCATCTCCCGTGCAGGCCGAGGTCAAGCGGATTGTCGTGGACCGGAAGGTGTCGCCGGCCTTCGAGGGCCGATCCTTCGGCAGTGCCGGGCCGTACGAGACGCTGGCGGGCCGCGCGTTCGGCGAGCTCGACCCGGCCGATCCCCACAACCGTGTGATTACCGACATCCAGCTCGCGCCGCGCAACGCGGCCGGCAGGGTCGAGTACGTCGCGACGTTCTACCTCGTGAAGCCGATCGACATGTCGAAGGGCAGCCGGCTGCTGTGGCACGACGTGCCGAACCGGGGCGGGCGCATCACGATCGTCGAGGCGGAGCGGCTGTCCGGCGACATCGGCCTGAGCAGCGGCTGGCAGGGCGACAACGCCGGCGCCACCGCGCCGCGCGAGAACAACGACTACGCAATCGTCCCGGTCGCCAGGAACGCCGACGGGTCGCCCGTCACCGGTCAGGTCCTCGGGCGCATCGTCAATGCGAGCGGCCCCGACTCGCGTCCGCTCTTCATTCAGGGCAACCCGGTTCCGTACACGCCCGCCTCGCTCGACACGGCGAAGGCGACGCTCGAGACGCATGCCTCGGAGTCGATTGACGGGAAGGTGAGCGGGGTTCGCACGATCGCGAGCGGCGACTGGGCGTGGGCGCGTTGCAGCGCAGCGAACCCGTTTCCGGGCACTCCCGATCCAATACAAATCTGCGTGAAGGGGGGCTTCGATCCCGCGCGTCTGTATCAGGTGGTCTTCACGGCCCAGGATCCGTACGTGCTCGGCATCGGGTACGCCGCATTCCGCGACGTTGCATCCTTCTTCCGGAACGCGAAGCAGAACCAGCAGGGGACGCCGAACCCGATCGCCGGCGGCGTGTCGTGGATCATCAGCCGCGGCCGATCGCAGTCGGGGAATTTCCTTCGGGCGTTTCTGCAGCTCGGGTTCAACCAGGACGAGGCCAACCGGCAGGTGCACGACGGCATGTGGCCGATCATTGCCGGCAGCCGGCTGACCCTGAACACGCGGTTCGCGATGCCGGATGGCGCGTTGATGTTTTACGAGGCGCGCGGGGAGGGGCCGCAGTGGTGGACGAAGTGGCCGGATCCCGTGCGGGGGCTGCCCGAGGCGAGCCTCCTCGATCGGTGCACCGCGACCCGCACGTGCCCGAAGATTGTCGAGCACTTCGGCGCGGCCGAGATGTGGGGGCTCGGTCTGAGCCCGTCGTTTGTCGGGACGTCGGCGGACCGGGACATTCCGCTCCCCGAGAACGTCCGCCGCTACTACATCCCGAGTACGCCGCATGGCGGCGGCGCCGGCGGCTTTACCGTCACCCCCGCGAATCCGCCGCAGTGCCCGGGCGCGAACTTCGGGCGCGGCCTGTTCGCGGCGAACCCCGTGCCGCACACCGAAACGGTGAATGCGCTGCGCATCCACTTCCGCAACTGGGTGATGAAAGACGCACCTCCACCAGCGAGCCGGTATCCAAGCCTCGCAAATGGGAACCTGGTCGATCCGACGAAAAGGGCCATGGGCTTGCCGGACATCCCGGGCGTGCCCGCCGGCGCGCCGACAGGCCTCGTCAATCCGGTGCTCGATTACGACTGGGGGCCTGATTTCAACTACGCGGACGGATCGGGCGTGCCCACCCGGGTCCCGCCCGGCGTGAAACGGGCGATCCGGATGAAGGCGCCGCGCGCCGATGCCGACGGCAACGAGCTTGGCGGTGTCCCGGTGGTGCTGCGTGACGCGCCGCTCGGTACCTACCTCGGATGGAACATCGTCGCGGGCGGATTTCACAAAGGGAAGATTTGTAATTACGCGGGCGGAATGATCCCGTTTGCGACGACGCGGGCCGAGCGGGAGGCGGCCGGCGATCCGCGGCCGTCGCTGGAGGAGCGCTACAAGAGCCACGAGGGATACGTCGAGGCGGTCCGCCGGGCCGCCTCGCGGGCGGTGGCGGAGAGATTCCTGCTCGACGCGGACGCCGCAAAGCTCGTCGAACAGGCGGCGTCCAGCAACGTGCTCAGGTCGACGAATCAGAGCCGGTAATGCGCGCGCTGTGTCTCGGTGTCGCCGTCGCGTGCAGCACGTTCGCTGCGGCGTTCGCCGCGCCCGCGCAGTCCGATGCGCCTGCGCTCCCGTACACGGCGGCTCCGGATCCGTTTCAGCTGCCGGACGGCGTGACATTCGGCCCGGTCGCCTCGGTGGCCATTAATTCCGCCGGCGACTTCTTCGTCTACAATCGGGGGCCCCATCCGCTGATGCAGTTCAGGCGCGACGGGACCTTCGTCCGGTTTCTGGCGGACGGTCTCATCCAGCGCGCGCACGGGCTCCGGATCGATCGGGAGGGCAACCTCTGGATCACCGATGTGGCGGCGCACGTGGTGCTCCGGCTGAATCCGCAGGGCCGCGTGACGCTGGTGCTCGGGGCGCAGGGCACGGCGGGCGATTTCAATCAGGCGTTCAAGTTCCCGCTGCTCAGCGAGCCGACGGATGTCGCGTTCGGGCCCTCGGGCGAGGTGTACGTCTCCGAAGGCCACGGCGGCGCCATCGCGCGCGTGCGCAAGTTCGATCGCGACGGCAATTTCGTGGCCGCCTGGGGAAAGAAAGGCACCGCCCCAGGCGAATTCGGCGTCGCCCACTCGATCATCGTCGATCCCAAAGGCCTCGTGTGGGTGACCGACCGGGAGAACGGCCGCATTCAGATCTTCGACGCCCACGGCACGCTGGTCAGGAGCCTCACCGTGACCGGCCGCCCGAACGGACTCGTTCTCGGCCGCGACGGATTCGTCTATCTGACGGACGGCAATGCGGGGAAGGTGCTGAAGCTGGATCTCGACGGGCGCGTGCTCGGCGCGCTCGGGAGCCTCGGCAAGGCGAACGGACAGTTCGGGGAGGCGCACTGGGTCGAGCTCGATGCGGAGCGCAACATCTATGTCGGTGACGTCTTCAACTGGCGCGTGCAGAAGTTCTCGCCAGCCAGGTGAGAACCGCGCTATGCGGGCGCGATTGGCGCCACGCTCAGCCTGGCAAACCAACGGCGACG
>MEKU01000086.1 GCA_001767195.1 Acidobacteria bacterium RIFCSPLOWO2_02_FULL_67_21 | reverse complement strand
GCAGCCGGTTCGCGATTCGCGAGGGCGGCCGGACGGTCGGTGCGGGCACCATCACGGAGATTATCGAGTAACAGCCATGCGAGACATCGTTCACCTGGCGTGCGGCGAGTGCAAGCGCCGCAATTACAGCACGACGAAGAACAAGAAGAAGACGACGGAGCGGGTCGAGTTCAGCAAGTACTGCCGCTTCTGCCGCAAGCATACGCCGCATAAGGAAACGAAGTAAGTGAGACAGGTCAGTAGCTCAATTGGTAGAGCACCGGTCTCCAAAACCGGGGGTTGGGGGTTCGAGCCCCTCCTGACCTGCCAACCGTCGCTCACGCTTGCCAACGAGCGCGTGAGCGACGGTTGGCAAGCCAGGCGAAGGTTGTCTCGCCGAAGCGCGCAGCGCGAGGGCGGACGGTCAGTAGAGACGCAGTTATGAGCACGCTCGAACAGATCAAGCCCGCACCGCCACGGCCGACGGCCGGGGGCATCCGCGGCTGGTGGGAGAACAGTCGCGGATTTCTCACCGAGGTCCGCAACGAGACGCGCCGCGTGACGTGGCCGTCGCGGCGCGAAGTGTACGCCACGACGTTCGTCGTCATTCTCACGTCGACGTTCTTCGGGCTGTATCTCTGGGGGCTCGACCTGGCGTTCAACCGGGTCGTCGACTGGCTCTTCCGCCGTCTTGGAGCGTGATGACCGACGTCGCTACGAAGAACTGGTACATCGTGCACACCTACTCGGGGTTCGAGAAGAAGGTGGCCGAGTCGCTGCAGCAGCGCGTGCAGGCGTACGGCCTCCAGAACGAGATCGGCGAGATCCTCATCCCGACCGAGGACGTCGTCGAGATGCGCAGCGGGCGCAAGGTGGTGACGCCGAAGCGCTTCTTTCCCGGTTACATCCTGGTCGAGATGACGATGTCCGACCATGCGTGGCACGTGGTGAAGAACACGCCCAAGGTCACCGGGTTTGTCGGGGCGGGCAGCAAGCCGACGCCGCTCAGCAAGGAAGAGGTCGAGCAGATTCTCGACCAGGTGAAGACGGCGGCCGAGAAGCCCAAGCCGAAATACAGCTTCGAGAAGGGCGACCACGTCCGGATCAACGAGGGTCCGTTCACCAGCTTCAACGGCGTGGTGGACGAGGTGAACCTCGATAAGAACACGCTGAAGGTGATGGTCACCATCTTCGGCCGCGCGACGCCCGTGGAATTGGACTTCTTGCAGGTGGAAAAGATCTAGGCGGACCTGAAGGTCCGCCTCTACGACCGTAGAGGCGGGTCTTCAGACCCGCCTGACAAGGGTTATGGCGAAAAAAGTTCAGGCGATGGTCAAGCTGCAGATTCCCGCGGGCAAGGCGACGCCCGCGCCCCCGGTCGGCACCGCGCTCGGGCCGCACGGCGTCAACATCATGGACTTCTGCAAGAACTTCAACGCGAAGACGGCCAAGGACGACGGGCTCATCATCCCGGTTGTCGTGACGGTCTACGTCGATCGCACCTACAGCTTCATCACCAAGACGCCGCCGGCCGCGGTGCTGCTCAAGAAGGTGGCGAACCTGGCGAAGGGATCGGCCGAGCCGAATCGCAACAAGGTCGGCACGGTCACGGCCAAGCAGGTCGAGGAGATCGCGAAGACGAAGATGCCCGATCTGAACTGCGACTCGCTGGAATCGGCGGTCAGCACGGTACGAGGAACGGCGCGGTCGATGGGGATTGATGTGATCGGGTAATTGACGAATTTACGAATTTGCGAATGGACGAATTCACTTTTGACAATTCGTAAATCCGTAAATCCGTAGATGTGGGAGGGCGCCGCAGGCGCCCGCGAGCACCACAAGGAGGCATATGGCACGACACGGCAAGAAATTCACGGCGGCGGCGGCGCAGGTGCAGGACCGCGCGTACTCGATTGAAGAGGCGATTCCGCTGATTCAGCAGGTGAAATACACCAAGTTCGACGAGACGGTCGAGGTGGCGATGCGTCTCGGGGTGGACCCGAAGCACGCCGATCAGATGGTCCGCGGCACGGTGGTGCTGCCGCACGGCCTCGGCAGGAGCAAGCGGGTGCTGGCGATTGCGGGCACCGACAAGCAGAAGGAAGCCTCGGACGCCGGGGCGGACTATGTCGGCGGCGATGAGATCGTCGAGAAGATTCTCGGCGGCTGGGTTGATTTCGACGCGGTCGTCGCGACGCCCGACATGATGCGCGGCGTCGGACGGCTGGGCAAGGTGCTCGGTCCGCGCGGCCTGATGCCGAACCCGAAGACCGGCACGGTCACGCCAAACGTGGCGCAGGCGATCAAGGAGATCAAGGCGGGCAAGGTCGAGTTCCGTGTCGACAAGACGGGCATCGTGCATGCGCCGCTCGGGAAGACGTCGTTCGCCACCGAGAAGCTGATCGAGAACACGCACGCGCTCGTCTCCAGCGTTGTCCGGGCGAAGCCGTCGGCGGCGAAGGGCAAGTACCTCAAGTCAGTCACCGTCTCCTCCACGATGGGGCCGGGCGTCGCGATCGACACCTCGCACCTCGATGAGCGGGCGAAACACTAGGAGGCGCGATGGCTGTTACCCGAGCTGAAAAAGAACAGGAACTGCAGGATCTGTCGGCGGCGTTCCACTCGGCCGACACGGCGATCGTCGTCGATTACAAGGGGCTGAACGTCCCGCAGGTGACCGAGCTGCGGCGGCAGATCCGGGCGGCGCGCGCGCAGTACAAGGTCGTCAAGAACACGCTTGCCAGGCGGGCCACCCAGGGCACCGGGCTGGCGTCGCTCGAGGTGCACTTCCAGGGCACGACGGCGGTGGCCTACACGGGCGATGACGCGGTGGCGCTGGCGAAGGCGTTGACCGCGTTCATGAAGGGCGCCCCGGCGCTCTCGATCAAGGCCGCGGTCGTGCAGGGACAGGCCATCAAGCCTGCCGAGGTCACCGACCTCGCGAACCTTCCGGGACGGCCGGAACTGTATGCGAAGTTGCTGTTCCTGCTCCAGGCGCCCATGCAGCAGCTCGTGACGGTGTTGTCCGCCACGCCGCGCAATCTGATGACGGTGCTCGCGCAGGCGGAGAACAAGAAGAAGGAAGCGGGCGCGGCATAAGCCGCCTTACTTGACAACGTAGGGGCTTGCGCCCCGCATTCGAGAGAGAGACACAACCATGGCCGACGTGAATCAGCAGCAGGTGATCGATTACATCAAGGGGATCAGCGTCATGGAGCTCTCGCAGCTCGTCAAGGCGCTGGAGTCGGAGCTGGGCGTCTCTGCCGCGGCCGCGATGCCGATGGCGATGCCCGGCATGGCGATGGCCGGCGGCGCGGCGGCGCCCGCCGAGGAGCAGACCGAGTTCAACGTGAACCTGGTGGAAATCGGCGCCGAGAAGATCAAGGTCATCAAGGTCGTCCGCGAGGTCACGAGCCTCGGGTTGAAGGAGGCCAAGGACCTGGTCGAGAGCGCGCCGAAGCCGCTGAAGGAAGGCGTGAACAAGGAAGAGGCCGACTCGATCAAGAAGAAGTTCGAAGAGGTCGGCGCGAAGGTCGAGATCAAGTAGCGCGTCCCGCCGGGTCCGCCGCTCCGCGGCTTGCGAGTCGCGGCGGCACCCGGTCTACGTCCGTCTAATTCCGTGTAGGGCGGGTTCCGCGAAGCGGACCCGCCGACGTTTTGAATCCGATCCGCGAGGGTCAGCCACCGATGTACAGCCTTCCCAAGAACGTCTACCGCGAACGCAAGGACTTTTCGAAGATCAAGACGACGGTTCCCATTCCGAACCTCATCGAGATCCAGCGCAAGTCCTACGAACGCTTCCTGCAGATGGGCCGCCTTCCGTCGGAGCGCGAGGATGCCGGCCTACAGTCGGTGTTCAAGTCGGTGTTTCCGATCAGCGACTTCCGCGAGAACTCGTCGCTCGAGTTCATCGAGTACTCGATCGGCAACTGGGAGTGCAAGTGCAGCAAGCTGTCGGGGCTGCACCATCTGCGCAAGCCCTGCAGCAACTGCGGCGCCACCCTCGTCGCCGATCCGTACGGCGACCACGAGGTCCTGTGCCCGCGGTGCGGCAAGGCGAACCAGGCGCGCGGGGACGTCTGCGACATCTGCGGCCACACGGTCGCGATGAAGCTGAAGTACGACGTCGACGAGTGCCAGGAGCGCGGCATGACCTACGCCGTGCCGCTCAAGGTGACGATCCGGCTGGTCGTTTGGAACAAGGACCCGGAGAGCGGCGTCAAGACCATCCGCGACATCAAGGAGCAGGAGGTCTACTTCGGAGACATCCCGCTGATGACCGACAACGGCACCTTCATCATCAACGGGACCGAGCGGGTCATCGTCAGCCAGCTCCACCGGTCGCCCGGCGCCTTCTTCCACTCCGAGGACAAGACGCTGTACGTGGCGCAGATCATCCCGTACCGCGGGTCCTGGGTGGAGTTCGAGTACGACCAGAAGAACCTGCTGTACGTCCGCATCGACCGCAAGCGCAAGTTCCTGGCGAGCGTGTTCCTGCGCGCGCTCGGGCTCCGCGGAGCCGATGAGATCATCCGGTCGTTCTATTCGGTCGATCGGATCCTCCTGAGCCGGGGCGCGTCGCTCATGTGGGCGGTCCACGACACCCTGGTGGGGCTCCGCGCGGCTGCCGACGTGAAGGCGGGCGACTTCTCGATCCAGAACGGCAAGAAGATCACGGCCAACGCCGTGGCGGCGCTGCGCAGGGCCGGCATCGAGACGATGGCCGTGGCCGACGAGGCGCTCGAAGGCGCGTTCGCCGCCGCCGACATCGTGGATCCCGAGACCGGCGAGGTGATCCTCGAGGCCAACGAGGAGCTGACCCCGCGCGTCATTTCGATGGCGCAGGAGAAGAAGGTCGACCGCATCGAAGTCTTCTTCCCGGAGCGCGACGAGGTCGGGCCGATCATCAGCCAGACTCTGAAGAAGGATCCGATCCGCACGCACGAAGAGGCGCTGATCGAGATCTACCGGCGCCTGCGGCCGGGCGACCCGCCGACGCTCGACAGCTCGCGGTCGCTCTTCGAGAACATGTTCTTCAACCCGCAGAAGTACGACTTCTCGCGGGTGGGCC
>MEKU01000085.1 GCA_001767195.1 Acidobacteria bacterium RIFCSPLOWO2_02_FULL_67_21 | reverse complement strand
CTCGAAGATCTCGAGCGTCCGCTCCGTGTAGGGGGAGTTCTCCATGTCGATGCGCACGTAGAACCCGTGGCGCGTCGCCGGTTCGAGGATGCGGCGCAGGTTGTCGACACACGTGGCGCGATCGACGTCGATGCCGAGCTGCGTGAGCTTGAGCGAGATGTTGCGCTCGATCCCGGATGCGACGATGACGTCCATCAGCCGGACGTACTCGCGCGTGGCGGCGCCGGCCGCCTCGAGCGTTCTGACCCCTTCACCCAGGTGGTCGAGGGTGATGAGGAGGCCGTGCGCCTGGAGCCGGCGCGAGGCCTCGATGGCCGCCTCGATTGTTTCCCCGGCGATGAACCGGCTGGCGAAGCTGCCGCTCCGGGCGAGCCCGTACCGGGAGGCGAGCCGCTTGAGCTGCGTGCTGCGCGACAGCGCGTAGAAAAAGGCCTTCGATCCGCCGTACATCACAACAACTCCCAACTCCCAAATGCCGACTCCCAATTTGGGAGTTGCAGAGTTGGGAGTTGGAAGTTCGAGTGCATCCAGCTAATGCGTGCGGCTCGACGGTGAGGCGAGGAGGTGGTCCAGCGTGCGCGCGTAGTAGCGAAGGACGTTGCGCTGCCGGACGCGCACCCGGCCGCGTTCGACGACGAGAATGCCGCGCGCCTCGAACGGCTGGAGGCCGGCCTCAATCGCTTCGGCGCCGCTTGCCACGCCGAGGTTCGCCCCCTTCGATCGCAGGGCGTCGAGCACCGCGTCGGCGCGGGACTCGAGCTCGCGCACGGCAATCGATGGCCGCATCGCGTTGGCCAGTACCGCCGTGGGCAGCACCTTGTAGAGCCGGCCGATCGCATCCATGACGGTGTGTGCAAAATCCAGGACATCGCGCCGCGACGAGGCGTCGATGTCGAGCGGAATCGGCTTGCCGAAGGTGACGAACGCCCGCGACCGGTACCCGACGGCGTATCGCACCATCTCCGCCAGCTCGCGGCTGAACGGCCGCTGCGTGTGCTTGACCCGCTGGCGCGCCAGCGCGTGGTCCTCGAGCACGAGGTCGTAGGCGACCGCCGTCGGCAGCACCGCCAGGTGCGGGTGCTCCGCCTGCAGCGCGGCATGAATCAGCCCCGTCTTGGGATTCTTGATCTCGCCGCTGTAGCTGCGGCCCCCCTCGGGATAGAAGAAGAGGTCGTGCTTGTTCAGCAGCTCGGCCACGTACGCCTTGAGCGTGATGAGGTACGCCGGGTCCTTCGTGTTGCGGCGGATCGGAATCGCCCCCGTCACGTGCCGGTGGAGCAGGCCGAGCGGGCCGCCGAACAGGTTGATGCCGGCGGCGATGATCGGCGGCCGCACGCCGCTCTCGTCGAGCACGAGCAGCTCGACCAGATAGTCGGTATGGCTCTTGTGGTTGGACGCATAGACCACGCGGCCCGCGCGCGTGGCGGCGCGCGCCCGGTCGACGTGCTCGGCGACGCGCTCGATCTTGCGGAGGATCGGATAGAGCGGGTGCTTCAGCGCCCGGTAGATCGAATAGCGCTGGGTCGTCCGCAGCTCCTCGAGGTACGCCTCGATCCGTTCGCGGGCCGCGTGGCCGGTGTCCCCGTCGCGCTCGAGGTAGCGCGCGACCTCTTCTCGGGAGAGCACCGCCTGCGTGATCTCATCGAGCATCGGCACTCGGACTATATCATCCCGCGGGCCCGGCTAAAGCCGGGCACTACGACTCGCTGCGCGCGAGCCGCGCGCAGATGGCGTCGGCGAACGCGCTGGTGCCCGCCGTGCCGCCGAGGTCGCGCGTGCGCACTTGTCCGTCGGTCAGCACCGCGCTGAGCGCCGCCATGACGCGCTCGGCGGCCGCGTGCTCGCCGATGTGGCGCAGCATGAGCACGGCCGAGAGCAGCAGCGCCGTCGGGTTCGCCAGATCCCTGCCGGCAATATCGGGCGCGCTGCCGTGCACCGCCTCGAACACCGCCGCGTCGGAGCCGAGGTTCGCGCCGGGCACGACGCCGAGCCCGCCCACGAGACCGGCGCACAGATCGGAGACGATGTCCCCGAAGAGATTCGGCAGCACGAGCACGTCGAACTTCTGCGGGTCGAGGACGAGCTGCATGCACATGGCGTCCACGATCCGGTCGTCCGACACGATGTCGGGGTACTCGGCGGCCACCTTCCGCACCGAGTCGAGGAAGAGGCCGTCCCCCATCTTCATGATGTTGGCCTTGTGCACGGCGGTCACGCGGCGGCGCCCGTGGGCCCGCGCATAGTCGAACGCAAACCGCGCGATGCGCGTGCAGGAGGCCGCGGTGGTGATCTTCAGGCTCTCCACGACGCCCGGCACCACCTCGTGCTCGATGCCCGCGTAGAGATCCTCGGTATTCTCGCGGACGATGACCAGGTCGACGTGCTCGTACCGCGCGGGGACGCCAGGCAGGCTCCTGACCGGGCGCAGGTTCGCGAAGAGGTCGAGCGCCTTCCGCAGCCCGACGTTCACGCTGGTGAACCCTGTGCCCACCGGCGTTGTCACGGGCCCCTTGAGCGCCACCTTGTTCCGGCGGATCGACTCCAGCAGCGGCTCGGGCAGCGTCACCCCGTAGCGCTCGAGCGCCACCGCGCCCGCCTCGTGGCGCTCCCACTCGAGCGCCAGCCCCGTCCGCTCCAGGATCCGGACGACGGCGGCGGTGACCTCCGGGCCGATGCCGTCGCCGGGGATGAGGGTGATCTTCACCGGTCGTCCCGGGCTTCCCAGTAGACCAGGAGGAGCGCGCCCGCGATGTTGAGCAGCATCAGGTTGGTGGAAAGGCGGTGGAGCTCGTCGAAGCGGATGCGGCGCGGGTCGGAGGCCGGCAGGCTCGAGGCCACGCCGCCGGTCTCCTGCTGGATCCCGTCCATGCGGCCGAGCACCACGAAGCCCGAGTAGACCGCCGCCGCCAGCATGGCGGCAATGATGGCGGCGCGTACGCCGAAGGCCGCCGGCCGCGGCCCGAGCAGCCGCATCCCGAGCAGCGAGAGCAGCAGGAGCGCACCCGCCCCGTACTCGACGTAGTGAAACCTCGCGATGGTCGTCCCGAACAGGTCGCCGGCGAGCGCGCGTCCGGTGCCCGGCGCCGCCGACTGCAGCACCTCGAACGTCGTCGGCGCCACGAGCACGCCGAGAACGATCATGCCGCCGAGCCACGCGACCAGCGCCAGGACGTACACGTACCGCAGTGCGAGCATCAGGAGATTATAATTCTCGAACCCGGAGGCCCCTGTTTGTCTCTTCAGACACCCGTACGCGTTTCCGCGCTCGCGAACATTGCCACGCGACTGCGCATCGATTCGATACGTTCGACCACCGAGGCCGGGAGCGGTCATCCGAGCACGTGCTGCTCGGCCGCGGAGATCGTGGCGGCGCTGTTTTTTGCGGAGATGCGGTACGACCCGCACGATCCCCGGAACCCCGACAACGACCGGTTCGTGCTCTCCAAGGGGCACGCGGCGCCGATCCTCTACGCCGCGTGGGCCGAGGCGGGCTTTCTCAGGCGCGACGATCTGCTGAAGCTGCGCCGCTTCGAGTCCGATCTCGAGGGCCATCCGACGCCGCGGCTTCCGTTCGTGGACGTCGCCACCGGATCGCTCGGGCAGGGGCTCTGCGCCGGCGTCGGGATTGCGCTCAACGCGCGCCGCATCCAGTCCGAGTACCGCACCTACGTGCTGCTCGGCGACGGTGAGACGGCGGAAGGCGCGGTCTGGGAAGCGGCCAGCGTGGCCGCCCACGAGACGCTCGACACGCTCTGCGCCATCACCGACGTGAACGCGCTCGGGCAGAGCGGGCCGACGCAGTGGCAGCACGACCTCGAGACGCTCGCGGTGCGGTGGCGCGCGTTCGGCTGGCAGACCTTCATCGTCGACGGCCACGACCTGGCGGCGCTGCTCGACGCCCTTGAACAGGCCCGCCGGACGACCGGCCGGCCGGCGATGATCCTGGCGAGAACGGTCAAGGGGAAGGGCGTTTCGTTCGTCGAAGGGAAGAGCGGTTGGCACGGCAAGCCGCTCAAGAAGGGCGAGGAGCTCGACATGGCGCTCGCGGAGCTGCAGGCGCAGTTCGTCCCCGAGGAGACGCCGGCCTCGCCCCCGGCGCCGCGCCGGCGCGCCGCGCGTCCGGCGCCGCGGCAGGGGGCCATCGGGGCCCCTCCCTACACACCGGGCGACAGCGTCGCCACGCGCGAGGCGTACGGCGCCGCCATCGCCCGCCTGGCCGCCGCCGACGATCGCATCGTCGCCATCGACGCCGACGTGAAGAACTCCACTTTCAGCGAGAAGTTCGAGCAGGCCCACCCGGACCGCTTCTACCAGACCTTCATTGCCGAGCAGGCGATGATCGGCGTCGCGATGGGGCTGGCGAGCCGCGGGGCGATCCCGTTTCCCTCGACGTTTGCGGCGTTTCTCACCCGCGCGTACGATTTCGTCCGCATGGCGGCCATCAGCGGCCTGAACATCAAGATGGCCGGCTCGCATGCCGGCGTCTCGATCGGCGAGGACGGGCCGTCACAGATGGCGCTCGAGGACCTGGCGATGATGCGCGCGCAGCCGAATGTGGCGGTCCTCTATCCCTCAGACGCCGTCAGCACGGAGAGGCTGGTGGAGCGGATGGCGTATCACGCCGGCCCGGTGTACATGCGCACGACGCGGCCGAAGACGGCGGTCCTCTACGGCGCGGACGAGGCGTTCGAGATCGGCGGGCTGAAGGTGCTGCGGCAGAGCGGCTCGGATGCCGCCACCGTGATTGGCGCCGGCGTCACCGTGTACGAGGCGCTGCAGGCGCATGACGAGCTGCAGAAGGCCGGGATCCGCATCCGTGTGATCGATCTCTATTCGGTGCAGCCGGTCGATGCGGCGACGCTCCTGACGTGCGCGCGCGAGACGCAGGGACGGATCATCACCGTCGAGGACCATTACGCGGCCGGCGGGATTGGCGATGCGGTGGCGTCTGCGGTCGCCTCAGGCGGCTTCACCGTGCGGCGCCTTGCCGTGGCCGAGATTCCGCGGAGCGGCACGCCGACCGAGCTGCTCGACAAGTACGGCATCTCCGCACGGTGCATCGTGGCGGCCGTGCGCGAGATCGCGACGAAGCCGTAGGTCAAGAGGCGACAGGACGGTCGAGCCCCATTTTCTCGATGACGCGCCTTGCCTGGGCGAGGTGGCGATGTTCGTGGGCGATCGTCAGCGCAAACGCCGACCCGAGCGGGATCGGCAGCCAGGCGATGGCCGGTGAGGCGACCCGGGCGCGGGCGAGGTCGAGGCCGTTGGCCTGCCGCAGCCGGTCGATGTACTGCACCTGATACGCGCGAAAGGCCGCCATGATCTCGTGGCGCGGCCGCCCGGCCGGCGGCTGCAGCCGGGCCGCCGCCCGCGCGCGAATACGGGCCGGCGGCTGCGCGAGATACACGTGCAGCCGTCCGATGGCGTTGTAGTGGTAAGGCCCCGGCCCGTACAGGCCGCGCCGGATGGCGTCGGCGATCCCTTCGTCGACGACCGGCAGATACACGCGCGCCGCGGCGTTGAGGTGGTCGAGGCACTCGGCCACCGACCACGACTGGGGCGCGGGCTTCCACGCAAACTCGATCTCGCCGAGCGGCGACACCAGGACGTCCGCTTCGGCCGAGATCCGCTCGAGTTCCTGGCGGAACAGGTCGATCTCAGGGGCGAGCGCCAGCGGATCCGGAGGGGCCATGAGTGATCGATCTTATCGGCGCCTCCGCATGAGCCTCGTAGAGGCGGACCTTCCGCCTTCGCGTGAAGCTTCGGCGGACCACCGTAGCCTTGGCGGAGGTGGTCAGGTCCGCCTGCCAGGCCGCGAGGCGCCGCTCGATCCGCTCGCGAAGGCGCACGGCATCCCTGGGCGCGTGCCCGCCGAGGCGAACCAGCGGCTCGCCGGCAGCTCAGCAGGATAGAAGACGCCACGCCAGTGCCGGTATTGCCTGCCTGAGCAGCCTATCCTGACCGCGCCGCCCGCCGGCATTACCGCTGGGCTCCGTAAATCTTTGCCGGAAGGCTATTTACACCGAAGCGGGGGTCCGTTAGAATCTCTATGCGCATGGTCGCAGCGGCCGCCCCGCTGATCATGCTCCCCACAAAAATCGGGCCGTGTTCGCACCCGGGTTTACCGGTGTGGTCGGCTCTCCGGCGCTGCGAGGCGCCGGCTACCGCGACCGTGACGGGAGTGTCCGCGTGTTCAAAGGAACGTTCGCCCGCAAGCGCCTCGTCTGGGCAGGCGCCGCCGTCCTCATCGTCGCGCTGTCCGTCCTGGCCGTCGTCCTGACGCTGCGCTCGCGCGGCGCCGTGGCGCCCACGCCGGTGGCGTTCTCCGACTTCCTGCAGGACGTGCGGGACGGACGCGTGGCCGCCGTCACGGTGGCGAGCGACAGCGTGCTGTTCGAGCGGCGCGACGGCGCGAGGTTCCAGACGATGGCGCCGCACGGCTACATCGCCTCGAACCCGACCTTCGTGACCGACCTCACCACGCGTGGCGTGCGGCTCGAGGTGACGCAGCCGGTCACGTCGAACGCGGGCCGGTACGCGGCGATCGCGGTCGGGCTCCTGTTCTTCGCCATGATCGGCCTGGCCCTGATGCGGATGATGACCGGCCGCGTGCCGACGCTCGAGCGGACGCGCACGGTCGATCTCGAGCAGGTGCCCGTCACGTTTGCCGACGTCGCCGGCGTGGACGAGGCGAAAGACGAGGTGCGCGAGATCGTCGACTTCCTGAAGGACCCGGCGCGGTTTGCCACGATCGGCGGCCGCATCCCGCGCGGCATCCTGCTCGTCGGCCCGCCCGGCACCGGCAAGACGCTCCTGGCGCGCTCGATGGCGGGCGAGGCCGGCGTTCCCTTCATCTCGGCCAGCGGCTCCGACTTCGTGGAGATGTACGCGGGCGTCGGCGCCTCGCGCGTGCGCCGCCTCTTCCGCGCCGCCCGCCGCCACACGTCGTGCATCGTCTTCATCGACGAGCTCGACGCGGTGGGCCGCAGCCGCGGCGGCAACTCGCTCAGCCACGAGGAGCGCGAGCAGACGCTCAACCAGCTGCTCGTCGAGATGGACGGCTTCGCCCGGACCGAGAGCACCATCGTGGTGGCCGCCACGAACCGGCCCGACATTCTCGATCCGGCGCTCCTGCGGCCCGGCCGGTTCGACCGGCAGGTGACCGTGGGCAACCCGGACCTCCGCGGGCGCGAGCAGATCCTGCGCGTGCACGCGCGCAAGGTGGCGCTCGGCCCCGACGTGGACCTCCGGTCGATCGCGCGCGGCACGCCAGGGTTCTCCGGCGCCGACCTCGCCAACCTCGTCAACGAGGCGGCGCTGATTGCGGCGCGCGCCGGCCGCGCGGCCGTGGGCGGCCTGGATCTGGACGCGGCGCGCGACAAGGTGCTCATGGGCGTGGAGCGCAAGTCGGTGGCGATGAGCGAGCAGGAGCGCACTACCTGCGCGTACCACGAGGCGGGCCACGCGGTGGTGGCGGCGCTGCTGCCCGACGCCGACCCGCTGCACAAGGTGACCATCATCCCGCGCGGCCGCGCGCTTGGCGTGACGATGCAGCTGCCCGAGGCGGACCGGTATACGCACTCGAAGCCGTTCATCGAGGCGCAGCTGGCCATCCTGATGGGCGGCCGCGTGGCCGAGGAGCTCTTCCTGCGCCAGGTGACCAGCGGCGCCGCCAACGACATCGAGCGCGCCACCGACCTGGCGCGGAAGATGGTGTGCGAGCTCGGCATGTCGCCGCTCGGCCCGCTCCACTTCCGCCGGCCGTCGGGCGCCTGGGACTCCGACGCGCGGGCGACCGGCTTCAGCGAGGAGACGGCGCGGCGGGTGGACGAGGAGATCCGGACGCTCGTGATGCGCGGCTTCGAGACCGCCAGGCAGATCGTCGAGCGGCAGCGCACCGCCGTGGAGGCGCTGGCGAAAGAGCTGCTCGAGATCGAGTCAGTGGACGCCGACCGCCTGAAGGAACTGCTGGCGGGGACGGTCGTCCCGCCGCCGGCCGTGCTCGCGGGCACGACCACCCATTGACGCGTCGTGGGGCGACGCACCGACCGTACGTAGTGCCCGGCTTCAGCCGGGCCCAAGCATCTCCGCCGCCGCCGACTCCGGCCAGACCGCCCGCGGCGCCGCCGTGTACCCCGCGTGCGCCAGCGACGCCTGGAAGAGCGCCGTCTGTGACGCCATGAACTGCAGCTTGAGCGCCAGCCGCGCGAGCAGCCAGACCTGCGCCGCCAGCAGGCCGGCCCACATCGACCATCCGGCGCCGCCCGCTCCCGGCGCCGCCACCGACCATCCCGCCGTGAGCGCCACGAACGTGAGCCCGTTGAGGGCGTAGAGGCCGATGACGCGCGGCGTGTGGCGCCCGATGAAGCCGAGCGCCGCCTTGAGCGCGCCAAGCGCGCTGCGGCGGTCCTCGACCACCAGCCGGATGCGCGCGTACTCGAGCGTCACGTTGACGCCGGCCAGCAGGAGCCCGAAGACGGCGTAGAGGAGCAGCCGCCACGCAAACGCCTGGCGCTCGGCCGCCAGATCCCTCGTCAGCCTCCCATACGCATCGTCCAGCAGCCACGCATGTACGTACGTGAACAGGCACCAGTACGCGAGCGCCGCTACGACGCCGAGCCGCAGCAAGCGCCAGAAGAAGACGCCGGCCGCCGCGAAGAACCCGTCGGCGCGCGTCGGGCGCCGGCGCGCGTAGCGGTCGAGGATCCCGCCCGAGAGGAACGTCCAGGCGAGCAGGTACGCGGCGGCGGCCCCGAGCACCGGGAGCGGGCGCGGCTGCGCGTCGAGAAGGCCGCTGAGGCCGTCGAGCGTCGACGCGAAGCCGATCACCGCGGGCGTGAACGTGGCGCCGAGCCCCGGAGACTGCGACGCGAACTCCTGCCACCAGTCGAAGTTCACCCCGTCGGCCGCGGCATCGGCCATCAGGCTCCGCCCGAGGTGCGCCTGCATCGCGCCGCGCATCGCCAGCGCCAGCGGCGCCGCCGCGACGAACGTCAGCGCAACCACGCCGGCCAGAACGGCCGGCGCTTTCAGCACCCGTCCGAACCCGTCACGCCAGCTTGAAAAGACAAGTCCCAAATCCCAAACCCCCAGGCAAATCCCAAATCCCAAATCCCAAAATGGCTACCGGCTACTACCTACCAGCTAGACAAAGAACGCGTACGTCAGGAGCAACTCCTGCAGCCAGACGAGCCACGTGAGGCTCCACTTTAGGCTGGCTTCCGCCGCGCGTGGCTGGAGCGTCATGCTGTTGTTGGTGTAGTTCACGTCGAGCAGCAGCACGCGGTCGGGATCCACCTGCACCGACCGCGCCTCCGACGGCCGCTCGTACGTGTACATCACGCGCCGGTCGCGGCCGTCCCACCGCTCGCGGACCGTCTGACCGTCGCGGAAGGTGGTGACGATGTCGACGGGAAAGATCGCCTCGCCGAACCGGCGCACGACAACGATCGTCCGGTACCCGTCCTCGCCCGTAGTGCCCGGCTTCAGCCGGGCCTCATCGCCCGTAGTGCTCGGCTTTAGCCGAGCCTCATCGTATGTAGTGCTCGGCTTTAGCCGAGCAGCCGGAACGCTCGTAAACGCCTGCACGCCGTAATCGAACTCGTTCGACCCCCGATAGACCTCGTCGAAGAACCAGCCCATGTCGCGCCCGGCCACCTCCTCGACCACCGCAAAGAAGTCCTCGGGGCGCGGGTGGCGGAACTTCCATCGCTCGAAGTACGTGGACATCGCTCGCTGCAGCACGGGCCAGCCCAGGTGCCGCTCGAGCGTGTGCAGCCAGAGCGCGGTCTTGTTGTAGGTGATGAACGTTGCCGTGCCGGGCCAGAAGCGGAACGTCGGCGTCGCCTGCGCGTCGGCCTCGGCGTTCTCGCGGTAGCCGGGCAGCCGGTTGCCGTCGGTCGCCCGCGAGAGCGTGATGCCGTCGATCGTCCACGGCACGAAGCCGCCGAAGAAGCGGAGCGCGATCCGGTTCGAGAGCCCCGCCGCCTCCGTCGTCCGCGCCTCGGAGAAGGTGTTGATCCCCTCGTCCATCCACGCATGCTCGAACTCGTTGCTGCCGACGATGCCGTACCAGAACTGGTGGCCGGCCTCGTGGATCGTGACGCGCTCGGGCTGCGGGACAACCGCCGGCGCGAGCCAGCGGGCGCCGGCGGTGAAGAGCGTCGGGTACTCCATGCCGCCGCTGCCGCTCTGGAAGGCGGGGTCGACGATGGTGATGTAGCCGTAGGGGTAGGGACCGAACCATTCGCCGTAATGGCGGAGCGCGGCAGCGGTGGCGGCGAAGTGCCGCTCCTCCTGCCCCGCGTGCTCCGGCTGCAGCAGCAGCCGCATCTCCACCGCGGGAAGCGCCGGGTGCCTGAATAGTGTCCTGACGTCGATGAAGTCGGGGCTCGCCGTCCAGGCGAAGTCGTGGATGTCCTCGCCGCGATAGTGGTGCGTGACTGTGCCGCCGGCGTTGGTGGTCCGCATCATCTCGCGTCCGGACGCGCCGACGACGAACTCCGCCGGCACCGTGAGGCGCACGTCGTAGACGCCATAGTCCGCGTAGAACTCGGTGGCGGCGTGGAACTGGTGTGTGTTCCAGCCGGCGTCCTCGAGCACGCCGAGCTTCGGGAACCACTGTGCGACGAAGTAGTAGTCGCCGATGTAGCCGGTGCGCGCGAAGGGGCGCGGCACCGTCGACGCCCACTCGACCTCAATCTCGATCGTCTCTTCGGGCAGCACCGCGAACGGCAGCGGCACGCCCATCACCGTCCGGTCTTCCGCATTCCCGTCGTCCGGGGCAAGGAAGCGTTGTTGCGCCGTGAGATCCAGCCAGTCGGCGTCGCCCGGTCGCCGGACGCGCAACCGTGTGACATCGGTCGATCCCCAGGCATCGGCTCGAGGCGGCGTGAAGCCGGGGGCAAGGCGGCGCTCGCGCAGCCAGGTCGACTCGAGATTGCGCCAGGCGTTCCAGTAGAGATGGAACTGGAGCTCCGAGGTGGCCGCGGCGCTGATGTTGCGCCAGCGGATCGTCTCGCGTCCGGCCAGGCGGCGGGCGGCGTGGTCGAGCCGCGCGTCAATCGTGTAATTGGCATTGCGCGGCGAGCGTGCGCCCTCCTGCCTCGCATCGACGGTTACGAGACACGAAAGCGCGAAAAGCGACACGAGCAGCACGTACGTAGTGCCCGGCTTCCACCGTCGCTCAAAGCTTCGGTGGACCACCGTGGCCTTGGCGAAGGTGGTCAGCCGGGCCGCGCATCTCCGCATGATGCCCGCATTCTATAATCGCGGGTCATGGCGTTCCGAATCGTGCTCGTGGGCCTCGGTCCGATTGGCGCCGCCGTGGCGCGTCAGCTCGACATGCGCAGGGGCTTCCGGATCGTCGGCGCGGTCGACATCGATCCGCTGAAGGTGGGGCAGGATGCCGGCGACGTGCTCGGGCTGGGCCGGCCGCTGCGCCTCACCGTGAGCGGCAGCATCGGCCGCACCGTGAAGGCGGCGAAGCCCGACGTGGCCGTGCTCTGCACGAGCTCGTCGCTCGAGGCGGCGCTGCCGCAGTTCGAGGAGGTGCTGAAGCACCGCGTGCCGATTGTGACCACCACCGAGGAGGCGGCGTATGCGGCGGCGAAGAACCGGCGGCTCGCCGGCCGGCTCGACCGGGCCGCCCGCAAGGCCAAGGTGGCGGTACTGGCCACCGGCGTGAACCCCGGGTTCGTCATGGACGCGCTGCCGATTGCGCTCACGGCGGTCTGCGAGCGGGTCGATCGCATCGAGGTGCAGCGCGTGCAGGACGCGCGCGTGCGGCGGCTCCCGTTTCAGCAGAAGATCGGCGCCGGGCTCACGCCGGCGCAGTTCCTGCGCGGCGTGGAGCAGGGGACCATCGGGCACGTCGGCTTTGCCGAGTCGATCCAGATGATTGCCGACGCGATGGGGTGGCGGCTCGACAGGACGACGGAACAGATCCTGCCGAAGGTGGCGCAGGCGGTGGTCGAGAGCGAGCTGCTCGCGGTGGACCCGGGCTACGTGTGCGGGCTGGTGCAGAACGCCGCGGGGTACGTGAAAGGGGAGCCGCGCATCACGCTGCACCTGGAGGCGTACCTCGGCGCGCCGGAGTCGTACGACGCGGTGCTCATCGAGGGGGCGCCGCGCATCTACTCGAAGATCGAGGGGGGCGTGCACGGCGACGTGGCCACCGCCTCGATGGTGGTCAACTCGATCCCCGCGGTGGCGTCGGCGCCGCCCGGACTCCGCACCATGCGCGACGTGCGGCTGCCGTCATTCTTTGGCGGCCGCTGATCCCGCATACTCCCCATCGCTCACCTTCTCGAACCACTCGGTCGTCGTCTCGATGTTGAGCGCCAGGTGCGTCATCGGGCCGTCCGGTGTGGCGCCGTGCCAGTGGCGCTCGCCCGGCTCGATCCGGATGGCGCCGCCGGCCGCAACGTCGTGCGCCGGCTCTCCCGCCTTCTGCACGCGGCAGCGTCCGCCGATGACGAGCAGCAGCTGCACGCCGCTGTGTGTATGCCACGCGGTGCGCGCGGACGGCTCGAACGTCACGCGGTACATGTTGACGAGCGGCCGTTCGGCAAGCCCGTCGATGTGCGCCATGGTGGCCTCGCCGGTGAAGTGGACCGGGTCGGCGGGGCCGGAAGGCGCGGCGGAGGCGTGGAAGATCTTCATCGCGGCTTCGATTGTATGTCTAGGCCGTTCGCGTCAAGGCGCAAACCAGTAACTCAGCTTCACCGCCGCGCCAGCGGCTTCGTTCAAACGCCGTTCTGAGGTGCTGTCGTAGAGGCGGCTCGCCAAAGCGCCGAAGGCGCGACGGCGGCAGGTCCGCCTGGTACTCATCGCGCCCGCACCTCGCCGGTGACGAGCCGCATCGGTCCGAACGCCGGCCGCCCGAGGAGGCCGGCCGAGCGGGAAGCGGCCGGTGGCGGCGCGCTGCCCCTCGAGGAAGAGCGTGGAGTCGAGCGTGCTGAGCGTGAAGCCGAACGGGTTCGGGTTGGTCACGCGGAGCCAGAGCGTGACGCCGGCGCCGCCGGCGGGCTGCGAGAGGGAGGGCGCGACGAAGCGGATCTCGGCGGGGCGGTCCTGCTCGAAGCGGGGCGGCTCGCCGGAGCCCACATGAAACTTCGTACGGTCTGCAAGTCCAAGATTCACCACGCGGTTGTGACAGGCGCCGACCTGCATTACGAGGGCAGCATCGGGATCGACCGGGCGCTGCTGCGCCGGGTCGACATTCTCGAGGGCGAGCAGGTGTCGGTCTGGAACGTCAACAACGGCCAGCGGATCGAGACCTATGCGATCGAGCTGCCGGAGCACAGCGGCCAGATTGTCGCGAACGGCGCGGCGGCGCGGCACTTTCACCCGGGCGACCGCATCATCATCGTCGCCTTCTGCCTGACCGACGAGCCGGTCACGCCGCGGATGATCGCGGTCGATGAGCGGAATGTATTCCTGTCGGATCTGGAGCTCGCCGGGCGCGCCGTCTGAGGCGGCGCGTCGGATCCGCGAGGGCCCGAGGCAATCGAGTCAGGCCACGCCGGAGGCGGCCGCCGATTCCGGCGGCTCGAGGCCGTAGCGCAGCCGCTTCAGGTACAGACCCTTTCGAGACACACCCAGGAGTGCGGCTGTCTCCTCCATGCGGCCTCCGGTCACTCGGATCGCGTGCTGGATCATCGCCCGTTCGAGGTGCTGCACGGCGGCCGGAAGGGGCTGATCGATGCGCACGGCGATCTCGGTCGGGTCGAGCGTGCGTTCGGACGGCGGGATCGTGCGGCGGGATGCCGCAATGTCCGGGGCCAGATGCTCAGGCATGAGGACGGCATCGGCTTCGGCCAGCGCCGCCATCCGGCGCATCTCATTCGCCAGCTGCCGGACGTTGCCGGGCCATCGGTACAGCACCAGGTACTCCATGGTTTCTTCTGCCAGGCGGAGCTGGCCCTTCCGGTATTCCTGCGCATGCTTCTGAAGATAGTGATGGGCGAGTGCGGCAATCTCGACGCGGCGCTCGCGCAGAGGCGGCACGTGCAGGCGCACGATGTTCAGCCGGTAAAAGAGGTCCTCGCGGAAGCGGCCGGCTGCCACCAGCGCATCGAGATCGGCATTGGTGGCGGCGATGACGCGCACGTCGGTGCGAACCGGCTGCACCTCGCCGATCGGGTGGACCTCGTTCGATTCGAGGAACCGCAGCAGCTTCGGCTGCACGTCGAGCGTCGTTTCGCCGATTTCGTCGAGGAACAGCGTGCCGCCGGCGGCTGCGCGGATGACGCCCGGAAAGTGATCGGTGGCGCCGGTAAACGATCCGCGCCGATGGCCGAAGAGCTGCGAGTCGAGCATGTCCTTTGGCACGCTGCTGCAGTTGAAGGGGAGGAACGTCTTCGCGGCCCGGCTCGAGTACGCGTGAATCGTGCGCGCCAGGACCTCCTTGCCGGTGCCGGTCTCTCCGGTGATCAGGACCGGCACGGTCGTCGGCGCGATGCGCCGGGCCGTCGCCAGGAGCGTCTGCATCTCCTCAGTCAGGAACAGTGCTCCGGCCTGTTCTTCCACGGGCGGGGCAGGCCACAGCGCGGCCCTGCTGCGCTCTTCTTCGCGGGCGCGTTCGAGTGCGAGCGCCGCGCGGCCGATGCGGAGGACGTCCGCCAGCAGGATCGCCTTGACGGGCTCGTCGGGAACGCGGCAGACGAGCGTGATCTGCGCCTTCTGAGCGCTGCCCAGCGGCACGGCGATGATATCGTCCGCAGATTGCGGAGGCTCGCCGTTGCCTCGCGTTTCCACGATCTTGACGTCCGGGCTGCATCGGAGCTCCCGGATCGCAGACACCATTTCCTCGCCGAGCAGGCGGGGCCGATGGGCCAGGTCGGAAAACGCCGCCAGCGAATCGGCGACGCGTTCTGCGCTGGGCCCCTTGGGCGAACGTGCGGCACGGACGCCGGCAGCCTCCACCCCGGAGGACGGGCCGTCGTCCATTTCGAGGCGTACGGAAACGACGCCCTGATCGGCCCAGACGCGGAG
>MEKU01000084.1:15453-23381 GCA_001767195.1 Acidobacteria bacterium RIFCSPLOWO2_02_FULL_67_21 | reverse complement strand
CCGAACCCATCACGCCGTTATAGCTAATTTAGCGGAACGTCACACGAACCAGGTCGTCTGGCCGAACATCAGCCAGCAGACGATGGCGCCGACGACGGTCATGGAGAGCCCCCAGGCCAGAAGCTTGTTGAAGAGATTCTGGGAGTCAACGCCGGCCGGGAGGCCGGCCAGGCACAGAGCGCCGGTCGTCGACAGCGGCGACAGGTCCACCAGGTGCGACCCGACGTTCATGGCCGACGCCACGGCAATCGGATTGAGACCGCCGAGCCGCTCCACGAGTCCCGGCACCGTCGGCAGGAACGCCGGGAGCACCACGCCGGACGTGCTGCTGTAGACCGACACGACCCCGGTCACGAACGCCACCACCGCCGTCACCGTCTCCGTCGTTGACATGCGCACAAGGAGATCGGTGAAGAGCGCCAGCCCCTGCGTCTTCTCCATCAAGGTAATGAGCACGGTGACGCCGGTCACCATGAGGATGACGCCCCACGGCATGCCGTGGATCGCGTCCTTCTCGTCGGCGGCTCGCGAGAACGTCAGGATCGTGGCGGCGGTGAGCGCGGTCAGCCCGACCTCGAACTCGAACCCGATGACGGCGACGAGCAGCAGGCCGATGAGCACCACCGTCAGCCAGTGGCGCGGCTCGAGCGGCTTGACGGGCATGTCCGCGGCCCCGGAATTCGCAGGCCGGTTCTTCCCGAAGAGGCGGAGCCCTCCAAGCAGGGCATAGCCGCCGAACGCGACAAGTGAGTGTCCCAGGATGTTGTTGATGAACGTCTGCCACTCGAGCCCCGGGAAGCCCATGCGCGCCATGACGCTGTTGGCGACGACGCCGGTCGGCGAGAACGGCGACAGGCTGCCGGCGAGCGCCCCGTTGCCGATCATGATCGCCATCAGCAGGAAGGGGATTCCGGTCCGGTGCGCCACCGCCATCGCGGGCGGCGCCAGGAGCGCGGTGGCTCCGATGCTGCCGGGCCCGATTGTCGACAGGCCGAGAGCCAGGAAGAAGAACATCACCGGCAGCACGCCGGTATGCCCGCGGCAGAGACGGACCGCCCGCTCCGTGACGCGTTCGAGGGTGCCGTTGCCGCGCGCCATGCTGAAGAGGAGCGTGACGCCGACGAGCGTGACGAAGAGCTGGATGGGGAAGCCCTCGAGCACGTCTCCGCTCGACATGCCGCCGAGCAGCACGCCGACGATCCACGCGAAGGCGAGGCAGACCACGCCCACGTTGATCGTGGTCACCATGCTCAGCGTGACGGCGATGATGAGGGCGCCGACGGAGATCCAGGCCAGATCCATCCGGCCCTAGGCGACGGCCCTGGCGCCGGACGTGACGAGTCCGATGACGTCGCGGATGTTCCGCTCGGTTTCGATCGATTCGAGCCGGCCGAGCAGATCGGCGATGGCCTGCGGACGCAGCACCAGGCTGGCGCAGTCGGTGAACTTGCCGTGCAGTTCCTCGCGCGTGAAGGGCTTCTCCGGCCCGCCGCGATACCGCTCGTCGGCCTCCTGAACCAGCGTCCTGCCGTCGGCCAGATCCACCTCGATGATGCTGCGCATCTTCTCGAAGCCCCGCGCCTCGATCTCCGCGTCGCGGACCGTCGTCACCTTGCGCATCATCTCCTGCACGGGCGCGCTTTGCACGAACTCGTCGGTGAACTCGTGGATGCCCGCGCGCCGGCGCAGGATAAGGCTGGTCATCATGAAGGCGGGGCAGAACTTGGCCTCGAGCTCGGTGCGCGCGATCGGATAGCGCAGCGGATTGAGGATGTTCGACCCGGCCCTGAAGCGGACGGCCCGCACCTGTTCGGGCTTCACGTCGTGCGTCATCACCAGCTTCAGCATCGCGTCCATGCTGGGATGCCCGAGGCTGCCGCACGGGTAGGGCTTGAGCGACACGCCGGGCGACACGATGCTCGGCGGGTTGCCAAGCGTGCCGACCAGTTGCGACGCGTCGAACCCGGCGCCGAGCGTGAACACCCGGAAGAAGCCCCAGGGGCTTTCGAGCGCATCCTTGCCGCCCGTGTGGCCCGCCGCCGCGAGTTCGGCGGCGATGATGCCGTTCTGCGCCGCGCGGCCCACATGCAGCGGCTTGGTCATCGTTCCGAAATTGAGCCGGATCCCCGAGCTCATGCTCGACGCCATGGCGAGCGCGTGGCCGAGCTGCTCGCCGGTCAGCCCGAGCAGCCGGGCCGCGCTGATCGCGGCTCCGAACGTCCCGAAGGTGCCCGACGAATGGAAGCCGTTCTGGTAGTGCGTCGGGTGGATCGCCTCGGCCATCTTGCACTCGACCTCGAAGCCGATGAGGTACGCCTCGAGAAGCTCGTGGCCTGACACACCCAGGCGCTCCCCGAGCGCCAGGCTCGCGGCAAGCGGCGGAATCGTGGGATGCGTCAGCAATCCGAAGATGCGGTCGGGCGACGAGGACAGCTGCGTGTCGTCGAAGTCCAGCGCGTGGCCGGCGGTCGCGTTGACGAGCGCCGCCGACGCGGCCCGGCAGGAGAAGGTCTCGGCGCCCAGCACGCTCGCCTCGCCGGTCTCGCGGCCGGCGCGCACGTAGTCGCGGACGATCGCCGTGCCGCGCGCCGCGGATCCGGCCAGGATCACGCCGAGCCCATCGACGATGCACTGTCTGGCGATGGAGATGGCCTCACGGGGGAAGCGGTCGAGGGTGGTGCGGGTGACGAAATCGATGACGGCGGCGGTCGCGCGAGTATCCGTGGTCATGGATGCTGGAAACTCCCAACGCCCAACTCCGCAACTCCCAATTGGGAGTTGGTGTACTTGGGAGTTGGGTCTTGTCGATATGTGACCGGGAAGGCTACCTCCAATCGCGACCGCGCCGCAAGCGTGGGAAGATGAAAGACCGTGAATTCGCGTCCGGTCGTCGGTCTCATGCTCGGCGATCCCACCGGGATTGGGCCGGAGATCTCTGCCAGGGTGCTTGCGTCCGGTGCTGTTGGCGACTCCGCACGTGTCATCGTGGTTGGGGACCGGCGCGTGCTGGATCTCGGGATGCGCGACGCCGGCGTCCGCGTGAACGTGCCCGACATGATCGACCTTGCGAACCTGGATCCCGCCTCGATCGCCCGAGGCGCCGTCTCCGCGGAGTCGGGCCGCGCGTGCGGCGAGACGCTCGAGCACATGGTCGGCCTCTCGGTCGCGGGGCGCCTGGATGCCATCTGTTTCGCACCCCTGAACAAGGCGGCGCTGCATGCGGGCGGCTGGCGCTTTCCGGACGAGCACCAGATGTTTGCCGCGCTGACCGGCCACGTAGGCTTCTTCGGCGAGATGAACGTCATCCCCGAGTTCGCCACGTTTCGCGTGACCTCGCACGTGTCGCTGAGGGAGGCGCTCGACCTGATCACCCCCGAGCGGATCGAGTCGGCCGTGCGTCTGGCCGATGCGACGCTCCGCCGCATGGGGCACGAGCGGCCGCGGATCGGCGTTGCGGCCCTGAACCCGCACTGCGGCGAAGGGGGGCTCTTCGGAGATGAGGAGATTCGGGTGATCCGTCCAACGGTCGAGCGGCTTCGCGCGTCGGGCCTCGACGCGTCCGGTCCGCTCTCGTCGGACACAATCTTTCTCCGCGCCAGGCGCGGCGAGTTCGATGCGGTGGTAATGATGTACCACGACCAGGGGCAGATTGCGACCAAGCTGCTCGGCTTCAACAAGGGCGTCACCGTCACCGCCGGGCTCCCCACCGTGTTCACCACACCCGCCCACGGCACCGCGTTCGACATCGTCGGCCGCGGCACCGCCGATGCGGGCGGGCTCGAGGCCGCGCTCAGACTGGCGGCGCGGCTGGCCGGCGCACGTGCGGTTTGACGCGGTCCTGATCGTGGCCTTCGGCGGCCCCGGGGGGCCGGCCGACGTGCGGCCGTTTCTCGAGCGGGTGCTGCGCGGCCGGCGGGTCACGCCGCAGCGGGTCGAGGAGGTCGCCCATCACTACGAGCTTTTCGGCGGGGTGTCGCCGATCACGGCGCTCACGATGGAGCAGGCGCGCGGCCTCGAGCAGCGGCTGGCATCGGCCGGGCATCCGCTGCCGGTGTTTGTCGGCATGCGCAACTGGCATCCGCTGCTCGCGGACACGCTCGAGGCCATGCACGCGCGCGGCATTCGCCGCGCCGTGACGTTTGTCGCGGCGCCGCACCACTCGTACTCGAGCTGCCAGCAGTACCGGGAGAACGTCGCCGATGCCCGCCGGGATCTGAGGGCCGGCACCGGCGCCGATATCGAAGTGACGTACGTCGACAGCTGGTTCGACCACCCGCTTTTCGTCGAGGTGAACGCCAGGCACGTGCGCGACGCCCAGGCCGGGCTGGCGGACGACCTTCGGGCGTCGGCCCGGCTCATTTTCACCGCGCATAGCGTTCCGCTGGCGATGGCTGAAGGCTCGCGCTACTGCGAGCAGCTGCTCGAGTCGGCACGGCGTGTCGCCGCCGAGGCCGGCCTCAACGACTGGGCCCTCGTCTATCAGAGCCGCAGCGGACGCCCGGAAGACCCCTGGCTCGAGCCCGACGTCTGCGACTACCTGCGCGCCGAGCGCGCGCGTGGGTTGCAGGCGGCCATCCTGTGCCCGATCGGCTTTGTCTGCGACCACATCGAAGTGCTCTACGACCTCGACCGCGAGGCGGCAGACGTCTGCCGCGAGGCAGGCCTCCCGATGGTCCGCGCCGATGCCGTCAACGCCGACCCGCTGTTTCTCGACATGATGGCCGACGTGGTGCTGCGGACCCTACACCGGCACGAGCACGGCCGGCCGCTGCCAATCGTGGCCCCTTAGCGAAGATCCCACGCTCTGAGCACCCTGCGGCATGTGCATGAGCGGCCCAGGTGGCAGGCCGCCACGACGGTGGCCTCGAACGTAAACGGGTCGACGTGCGGCGGCTGCCGCGCGTGGCCCAGCGTGATGTGCGGCCTGTAGGTGAGGAGGCTCGCTTTCCGCCGGTAGGTGCTCACCCACGCGACATCGCCGGCACGCGCGTTTCCGCCGAAGAACGCCTCCCCATTCCCGTCGCTGCGCTCGAACCGGTGCAACGAGCCCATCAGCCGCTCGTGTAACCGGACGAGGCCGGGAGCCGGGTCGATCGCCATCCATACTGTGCCGCCGCTGCGTCCGCCCCCGGTCACGGTCAGCGTGAGGGGCGGCTGATTCGTCAGCGCCGCGTCAAGGGCCGCGTACAGAAGGTCGAGGTCGCCGGCCGCCACGTATTGCTGCACGAGCGTCACGTGAGGCAGGCTCTCCGCGCCAAGGCAGAGCCCCAGCGACTCCTCCTCCGGCAGCGCGGCGCTCAGCTCGAGGGCTCGCCGGCCGACGTCCGAGGGTGGCAGAATGGCGACGTCCAGGGCCACCAGGACAGACATGCAAAGGATCGATGAACTGACGAATGACGACGGGGCGGGGTATGAACCGAACGGGGCAGCACGGCGACCTTGCGGTCCGCCGACGTGCCGGATGACAAGCTGAGAATATGACACGCCGGCTTCAAAATGTCTTGGTTCTTGTTCTCGTCGCCTCAGCGCCGCGGCCTGCGCTCGCCCAGGCGCCGGTGGCCTATCAGGTCTCGTTTCCCGAACCCGAGCATCGCTGGATGCTCGTCGAGGCGCACTTCGACGATCTTCCCGCCGCCGGCGCGCTGGAGCTGCGGATGAGCCGCTCGTCTCCCGGGCGCTATGCGGCGCACGATTTTGCGAAGAACGTGTTCGACGTCCGTGTTACGGACGCCGGCGGCGCCGCGCTGGAGGTGTCCCGGCCGACCCCGCACCAGTGGACCGTCCGGGGCCACCGCGGTCGCGTCCGCGTCAGCTACCGCATCTTCGGCGATCGGACCGACGGTACGTACCTGGCCGTGGACAGCACCCACGCGCACATCAACATGCCGGCCGCGCTGATGTGGGCGCGCGGGCTCGAGCGGCGTCCGGTCATCGTCCGGTTTGCGCCGCCCACCGGCTCGGGATGGCGCGTCGCCACGCAGCTCTTCCCGGGCGCGGATGCGTTCACCTACACGGCGCCGAACCTCTTCTATCTCATGGACAGCCCGACCGAGCTGAGCGCGTACAGCCTTCGCACGTTCACGATCCCCGATGCGCCCGGCACGCCGATGTTCCGCGTGGCGGTCCATCACACCGGCACCGACGCAGAAGTCGGCGCGTTCGCGGCAGACGTCGAGAAGGTTGTGCGCGAGGCGCGGCATGTGTTCAGCGAATACCCGCGCTTTGAAGGGAACACGTACACGTTCATTGCCGATTACCTGCCCTGGGCCGACGGCGACGGCATGGAGCACCGCAACAGCACGATTCTGACCGGCACGAGCTCGCTGCGATCGAACCGGCTCGGGCTGCTCGACACGGCGTCGCACGAGTTCTTTCATGCCTGGAACGTCGAGCGCATCCGCCCGCAGTCGCTCGAGCCCTTCAATCTCGAGGATGTCAACATCTCTGGCGAGCTCTGGCTGGCCGAAGGGTTCACGAGCTATTACGGACCGCTGGTCATGGTGCGCGCCGGCCTCACGCAGGCGGCCGACTTTGCGGCTGAGATGGCCGGCGTGATCAACACGGTGCTTCATAGTCCGGGACGAGCGCTGCGGAGCGCCGAGGAGATGAGCCGGCTCGCGCCGTTTGTCGACGCCGCCACCTCGATCGATCGCACCAACTTCGAGAACACGTTCATCTCCTACTACACGTGGGGCGCCGCCATCGGCCTTGGTCTGGACCTGACGCTGCGGCAGCGCAGCGGCGGCGCCGTGACCCTCGATCGCTACATGCGGGCGCTCTGGGAGCGGCACGGCCGGCCGGGCGGCGCGCTGCCGGGCACGGTCGACCGGCCGTACACGATGGCTGACCTGCAGCAGACGCTCGCGTCCGTCTCCGGCGATGCGGCGTTCGCCGCCGATTTCTTTGCGCGGTTCATTCAGGGCCGCGACGTTCCCGACTACGAGCGGCTGCTCGACAGCGTCGGCTTTGTGCTGCGTCCAGCCGCTCCGGGCGTCGCCTCCGCCGGCCAGCTGCGGCTGCAGGACTCCGGCGACGGCGTGAGGGTGGTTGCCGCCGTTCCGTACGGCTCGCCGGCGTACGCCGCCGGACTCGAGCGGGACGATCTGATTGTGTCGATGGCCGGCGGGGCGGTCGAGAGCCCCGCGGCGTTCGACCGGGCCGTTCGCGAGCGCAAGCCGGGCGACGAAGTGCCAATCGTGTTCGAGCGTCGCGGTATACGGGTGTCGGCGGTGCTGCGACTGGCGCAGGAGCCGCGCCTCGAAGTGATGCCGGCCGAAAGTGCCGGGCGTCCGCTCACCGCGGTCCAGCGGCGGCTTCGAGACGCGTGGCTGAGCTCGGGCGCACGGAACAGCTTTTGAACTGGAGCTGACTATGAACTTCGTTGGTCTGTTCAAAGCGGTCGACGCTCTGGTCGCGCTGCGTGACGCGACCAGACGCTTCAAGCGCCCCGAAACGGACGAGCCGGCTGTGCCGCCGCCCGCGGTCCAGGGCCTGTCCGGGCAGATCGAGACCCGCCTGACCAATGTCGTGGTGGCCGCGTTGAAGGAAGCCTTCGATCGCGATCACGCGCGGCTCGAGCTCGAGCGCTCGCATCTCGAGGAGGAACGCCGGCGGGCCGAGGGGGCGCTCCGCGCGGAGCTGCGCCGGCAGTCGATCGAGCGTGAGCTCGGCAGCCTGCGGCTGATTGCCTCCGGCGCGATGCTCGGCTGGATCGCATCCATCGTCCTGCTGGCGGGCGGCCTCGTCGCCGGCGGCTGGGCGGGCCGCTCGGTGCTCCTGGCGGCATGGTCGCTGCTCCTCGCCTCCCTCGGCTTCGCCGTCGCCGGTCAACGCAATCTGGCCGTACCCGCCGCCGACGATGGCGGCGCCGCCCGCTCCGGCGCCGCGGGCAACGTGGCGCTGTGGCTTCTGATTGCGGGCCTTGCGAT
>MEKU01000084.1:0-15413 GCA_001767195.1 Acidobacteria bacterium RIFCSPLOWO2_02_FULL_67_21 | reverse complement strand
CTTCCCGGAGCCGTCATCGTTTGGTCGTAGAGGCCGGGCTGAAGCCCGGCCTCTACGACCAAACGATGACGGCTCCGGGAAGAGCACGCCCGGCGAGAGCTTCCAGGCGGGATCGAGCGCGCGCTTGACCGCGCGCATCTCGTCGATCCCGCAATCCCCGTAAAGGTCGCGCAGCATCTGCTGCTTGAGGGCGCTGCGGCCGACGCCATGTTCGGCCAGCGGCGCGCCTCCAAGCTCGACGACGGCCCGCCCGAGCTCCCGCAGGGCCTCCCGTCCCCGCTCCATCTCGTCCGCCGATTCCGGAATGACGTTGGGATGCAGGTTCCCGTCAGACAGATGGCCCCATATCGCGTAGCGCAGGCGGTATCGCTCAAAGACCTCGCGATAGAGTCTCAGCGCGTCACCGATGCGGTCGAACGGCACAATGAAGTCCCCGGCCGTCTTCTCGATGCGCCGGTCGACCGACGCCTGCGCCGCCGCGATGCGCTGGTTGACGGCCGCCGGCACCGCTTCACGGAGCTCGAAGAAGCGCGATGCCGTCCGGTCGTCGCCCGGCAGTGCGATGAGCGGGTCGTGCTCCACGCCGCACCGCCCGAGCAGATCGCCCAGCCGCTGCAGGGCGGGCGACTCCTCCGACGGCATTTCGACCTGCACGACAAGAAGGGCCGCGCGTTGTGGCACGCCAATGCCGGCGCGTGAGAACGCCTCCGACGGCAGCACCGAGAGCGATCGCGCGTCCATGAACTCGACCGCCGATACGTCCAGTGGGCCTGCGCCCCGCCAGCTCGCCCGCGCTTCTTCCCGCAGGGCGCCGGTCACGGCGATCGCCTGTTCATCCGATGTACAGACGACCAGGACGACGGCCCGGCGCGGCAGCGCGACGGTGCGCACGGTCGCTTCGACGATGACCCCGAGCGTCCCTTCGGATCCGACGAACAGGTCGATGGCGTCCATTCCCGGTCGCGCGAAGTAGCCTGCCGAGAGCTTGGGCACATCGGGCATCGCATACGTCGGGAGGGGAATCGGCACGAGCGCGCCCGAGGCGTATTGCAGCTCGAAACGCCGATCGGCTGACGCCGCGGCCTGGCCCCGGGTGAGCTCGAGAATCCCGCCGTCCGCCAGTACGATTGTCAGCGCCTGCACCCAGCGCCGTGTGCTGCCGTACTTGAACGTGGCCGCGCCGGCGGCGTTGGTGGCGATGGTGCCGCCGATGAATGCGCCATCGAAGGTGGGTGCCGGCGGGTAGTAGCGCCCCTCCGCGGCGAGCGTGAGCTGCAGCTCTTTGAGAGGCACGCCGGCCCCGGCGCGCACGAGCCCATCGGGCAGGATAGCGATCGCCGCGAGACGACGCGTGCTGAGGAGCAGCTCGCCGCGGGGCGTCGCGCCGCCGGTCAGTGACGACTGCGCGCCGATCGGGAGCACGCGCCGGGCGGCCGCCACGCTCGCGGCGACCTCTCCGGCATCACGCGGGAAGATGACGCCGTCGGCAAACCCTCCGCCGACGTGTGCGGCGTCGCTCAGGAAGGCGTCGAGGAGCTCCTCGTGGCGTTCGATGACTGGGGGATGCGCCGTGGGCGGCGGCCGCACGGCAAGGCGGTGTGACGTCGAAGCCTCCTGACCGCCGATTATACGGACAGGTCGGCGCTTACCGCTTCTTGCGGCCCGTCGTCTTCCGGCGGCGAGCGGCGGGAGCCCGCTTGGCTGTGCGCGTCATGCCGGCGAGCTCGCGCTGCAGCTGGCCGATGACGCGCCCGAGCGACTCGGCGGAGCGAATGAACAGAGGCTCGCCATCAGCAGGTGTCGTGCCGGATTTTCGTGCAGGGAGTACTTTTCGACGACTTCTCGCCATCCACAATGCCTCCATACCGGAGGGAGCAAAGGGCGGGCCAGAAAACTTCGCCTTTGGATCGAAACCTACGGCTCCGCGAGCAGCGCAGCTTCGCTGACCAGCCAGGCGTCGAAGTCGGCCTGGCGCTGCACGGCGTAGAAGCCGCGCATCCGGTAGTGCCCGAGGCCGCACAGCTGCGAGCAGGCGATCTCCCACTCGCCCGTCTCGGTCGGCGTGAACCAGACCGGCTGCGGAACGCCGGGGATGGCATCCTGCTTCACGCGCATCTGCGGCAGCGTGAAGCTGTGCACCATGTCTTTGCTCGACAAGTGCACGATCACCGGCCGGTTGACCGGCACATTGAGCTGGTTGATGGTCGTGATGTCGTCCCTGGCCGCCGGGTCGCTGCGATCGAGACCGAGCGGATTCGCGGGGCCGATCAGCGTGATATCGGTCCGTCCGAAGCGGCCGTCGGGGCCCGGGTAATGCACGTTCCAGGCGAACTGCTCCGCCACCACGCGCACCACCGTGCTGGCGCGCTCGGATGGAAACGCGTCCACGCGCGAGCTCCAGACCGGGATCGAGAAAAAGGCGAGCAGCACCACCTCGGCGGCGAGCACGCCGCCTTCGATCCAGCTCGACCAGCGGCCCCGGAGCCCGTGGTGGCTGGCGGCCGGATGCGCCTTGCGGCGGAACCGGACGAGCACATAGGCGAAGAACAGGCTCCATCCAACGAACAGCACGAGCATCAGCCAGTGCACCAGCGCCATCACGCGGTCGACGTCAGCGGCATGCGCCGAGCCGGCCACCGGCAGTCCGAGCCACTCCAGCATCGGGTCGGGGATCATTGTTCGTCGGTCGTCGGGACCAGCGGCGGAGCGGTGGCGAGACGCGCGCGGCGCGCCAGCGCCAGGAAGAATCGCGCGAAGCAGGCCAGCACGCCGGCGGTCACGCCGAGCAGGACGAGGATGCCGAGGTTCATGCTTTCGCGCACCGCCGGTTCAACCGCGCCAAAACAGACCGGACATGCCATGGCTCAATCCTATCCGCCGATCGCGATGTGATCGGCTTCGGTCCAGAGAATGAACGCAAAGAGCGCGGCGAAGAGCACCGCCGCCAGCGCCAGCGGCCAGTAGACCATCGGCTTCTCGCTCTTCAGATGCATGAAGAACAGCGCGACGAGCGTGGCTTTGGCCGTCGCGATCGTCAGCCCCAGCGCCATCGTCGAGCTCGAGGGCAGCTGCAGCGATGCGGCCAGAACGGTCGCGGCCGTCAGCGCCAGCAGCGCTCCGAACACACCCAGGTAGCCCCTGGCGGTCATGCGTGAGTTCCTCGCTCCGTCGTAGAGGCGGACCTTGAGGTCCGCCTGTCCTACAGCAAATACAACACCGGAAACAGAAAGATCCAGACGACGTCGACGAAGTGCCAGTAGATCCCGGCGACCTCCACGCGGTTGGTGAACCGTTCGGGCTCCGAGCGCCACATCCGGGCGCCGGGCCCGAGCAGGAAGGCGTTCACCACCATCCCCGCAAGCACGTGCACCGCGTGCACGCCGGTCATCGTGAAATACAGCGCAAGAAAGTTGTCGGTTGACGGCAGGAGGCCGTGGGCGAACTTGTCCCCGTACTCGACAGCCTTGACCGCCAGGAAGCCGGCGCCGCAGAGCAGCGTCAGTCCCATGTAGATCCTGAAGCGATCCATGCGGCCCGCTCTGGCACCGCTCCAGGCCAGCACCATCGTCACCGACGAGGAGATCAGAATGACGGTATTGAGCGTGGCGAGCGGCACGCTCAGGACGGCCGACTGATCGGGCCACGACGCGGCGCCGGACCTCAGCAGCGCATACGCCGAGAAGAGCGACCCGAACAGCATCACCTCCGACGCCAGAAACAGCCAGATCCCCAGCTTCGGGTTGGTGAGGCCGGTGTCGGGCCTGATCTCGGTCGTGTAGGGCAGCGTGTGCATCGCTATGCTTCCGCGCGCTCGTACTGCGGAGTGAAGTCAGCCTTCGCCCCCGGGACGCTGTAGTCGTACGGATCCCGGTACACGCGCACCGGGGCCGTCCCCGTATTCCACTCGAGCGTGGTGGCCTCCCACGGGTTCGTATCCACCCGCCGTCCGTACCGGATGCTCATGAACAGGTTGACGATGAAAAACAGCTGAAAGAAGGCGAGGCCGAATGCCGCGATCGACATCGGCACGTTGAAGTGGAGCACGCCCTGCGCGTGGGCGTACTCCGCCCCGCCGTCCCACAGCCGCCGGTTCACGCCGGCGAGCCCCTGCACGAACATCGGCAGGAAGATGACGTTCATGCAGATGAGCGAGCCGGCGAAGTGGATGCGGCCCAGCACGTCATTCATCATCCGGCCCGTGATGCGCGGAAACCAGTGATAGATGCCCGCAAACAGCGCGAAGATCGTCCCCGGCGCCACGAGGTAGTGAAAGTGGCCGACCACGTAATTGGTGTCGTGGAGCGGGATGTCGGTGGTGGCGAGGCCGAGCGGCAGCCCCGTCAGCCCGCCAATCCCGAACATCGGCAGGAAGGCCAGCGCGAAGAGCATCGGCGTCGTGAACCGGATCGATCCGCCGTACAGCGAGAGGATGAGCGAGCTCAGAATCACGACCGACGGGATCGAGATGATCATCGTCGTCGTCTGGAAGAAGGCGCTGATCGCGGTGCCCATGCCCGTGAGGAACATGTGATGCGCCCAGACGACGAACGAGAGAAAGCCGAGCACGAAGACCGAATACACCATTACGCGGTAGCCCCACAGTGGCTTGCGCGTGTTGTTGGCGATGACTTCCGCCGCGATCCCCATGGCCGGGAGGATCAGGACGTAGACCTCCGGATGGCCGAGAAACCAGAACAGGTGCTGCCAGAGCAGCGCGTTGCCGCCGCCGGCCACGTCGAGCGCCTGGCCGCTCACGGCCAGGCCCGACGGCAGGAAGAAGCTGCTGCCGGCCAGCCGATCCATGCCCTGGAGCAGCGCCGCCGCCTGGAGCGCCGGAAACGCCAGCAGCAGCAGAAAGGCCGTGACGAACTGCGCCCAGACGAAGAACGGCAGGCGGAACCAGGTCAGGCCCGGCGCGCGGAGCTGCACGATCGTCGTGATGAAGTTCAGCGCGCCGAGCAGCGACGAGAAGATGATGAAGAGCATGCCGAGCAGCCAGAACGTCTGCCCGTGGCCGGGCGCGAGGTCGGAGAGCGGCGCGTACGACGTCCACCCGTTGTTGGCCGCGCCGCCCGGAAGGAAGAAGCTGGCGAGCATGATCGCCCCGCCCGCGGCGTAGAACCAGTAGCTGGCCAGGTTCAGGCGCGGAAAGGCCATGTCGGGCGCGCCGATCTGGAGCGGCACGAGGTAATTGCCGAACGCGCCGACCGCCAGCGGCACGACGCCGAGAAACACCATGATCGTGCCGTGCATGGCGCCGAGCTGGTTGTAGAACTCGGGCAGCACGATGCCGCCCGGCGCGTTGGCCGCGCCGAGCAGCCCCGCGACGTACGGGACCGGCTGCCCCGGGAACGCGAGCTGCCACCGGATGACGATCACCAGGACGAAGCCGACCAGCAGAAAACAGAGGCTGGTGAATCCGTACAGCAGGCCGATGACCTTGTGATCGGTCGAATAGAGGTATTTGAGGGGCGCCAAGGCCTTTATTGTCAGTGCCTTGGCTGGATTCTATAGAATGCAGCGCATGGTCGCAAGATTAGGTGCGCTGCTGGCGGCCGCTATTGTCATGCTCAACGCCGTGCAGACCTCCGCACAAACGACAGCCGATCCCATCCGGTACACGCTTCGCTTTCCGGAGCCGCAGACGCATTACCTCGAGGTGACCGCCGTCGTGCCGACGTCGGGCCAGCCGGCCGTCGAGCTGATGATGGCCGTCTGGACGCCCGGGTCGTACATGGTGCGCGAGTACTCCCGGAACGTCGAAGCGGTCGCGGCGACGCAGGCCGGCAGCCGTGGCGCGCAGGTCGAGAAGACCGACAAGAACCGCTGGCGGGTCTCCACGGGCGGCGCACCCACCGTGACCGTGACCTACCGCGTGTACGCCCGCGAAATGACCGTCCGCACCAACTGGGTCGAATCCGAGTTCGCCATGCTGAACGGCGCGCCGACGTTCATGACGCTGCCCGACGGGATGTCGCGCCCTCACGAGGTGGTCATCGAGCCCGCTCGCGGCTGGCGCCGGTCGATGACGGCGCTTCCCGAGATGAGCGGCGGCCCGCACCGCTACCGCGCGCCCGACTACGACACGCTGGTCGATTCGCCGATTCTGATCGGCAACCCCGCCGTGCATGAGTTCACGGTCGACGGCACGCGGCATGCGCTCGTGAACATCGGCGAGGCCGGCGTCTTCGACGGCGCCCGTGCCGCCAGGGATCTCGCCACGCTGGTCGGCGCCCACCTCCGGACGTGGGGCTCGCTGCCGTACGACCGGTATCTCTTCATGAACGTCCTCACGGCGGTGCCCGGGCAGATTCCCGGCGGCGGCCTCGAGCACCGGAACTCCACGATGTTGATTGCGGGGCGCTGGGCCACCCGTACGCGGCAGAGCTACCTCGCGTGGCTGGAGCTCGCCAGCCACGAGTTCTTCCACGCGTGGAACGGGAAGCGGCTGCGCCCCGTCGAGCTCGGACCGTTCAACTACGACGAAGAGGTGTTCACCCGGAGCCTGTGGGTGGTCGAGGGGATCACCGACTACTACGCGGAGCTGCTCGTGCGCCGGGGAGGACTGTCTTCGGACGCCGAATACCTCGAAGCGCTCTCCAACAAGATCGAGGACCTGCAGACGACGCCGGGCCGACTCGTGCAGCCGGTGGACCAGGCGTCGTTCGACGCCTGGATCAAGTTCTACCGGCCCGATGAGAACTTCTCGAATGCGGCCGTCAGCTACTACACGAAAGGCGCGGTGGCCGGCTTTCTCCTCGACGTGAAGATCCGCAGAGCGTCCGCGGGCGCCAGGAGCCTGGACGACGTGATGCGCGCCGCATACCAGCGCTTCTCCGGAAACCGCGGCTTCACGCCGGACGAATTTCGCGCGGTCGCGGAACAGGTCGCAGGGGTGGACCTCCGCCCGTTCTGGGCGAGCGCGATCGATGGCACGGCGGAGCTTGAGTATTCCGAGGCGCTGGACACGCTCGGGCTGCGCTTCAGGCCGGCGCCGGCGCCGTCGCCCGGACGCGCGTGGCTCGGGACGTCCACCAGGAACGACGCCGGCCGGCTCGTCGTCACGCAGGTCCGCCGCGGAGGCCCCGCGCACGCGGCGGGTCTGAACGTGGACGACGAGATCCTGGCGATCGACGAGTTCAGGGTGCGCGCCGACCAGCTGGCGCCGCGGCTGGATCAGTACAAACCGGGCGACCGGATCGCCCTGCTGGTGGCGCGGCGCGACCAGCTCACGAAGCTCGACGTCGAGCTCGGGGCGGAGCCGCCGCGGCAGTGGCGCGTGGAAGCCGATCCGTCCGCCGCGGGCGCCCGGGAACAGCAGCGATCCCGCTGGCTGCAGCCGCCGGCATGACGTTCGACCCGGAATACGCCGATCACGTCCTCAGCGAGAACTTCGAGGACGCCAAGGCGCTGTTTCTCCCGCCGCTCATGGCGATCCACTACGCGCATCTCGTCATGCTGGCCGACCGCGGCATCGTCAGCGCCGGGGAAGCGCACGCGCTGCGGGCCGCGCTCGACGCGATCTCGATCGGCGACGTCCGGGCCACGCCCTACGACCACGCCTGCGAAGATCTGTTCTTCCATCTCGATCGGCTGATCCAGCAGGGGTGCGGCGAGGAAATGGCCGGCCGGCTGCATACCGCCCGCAGCCGCAACGACATCGACATGACGATGTACCGGCTGCGGGTCCGCGAGTACATCCTCGCGCTGCTGGACGCCTCGCTCGGCCTCCGCGACGGGCTGATTGCGCAGGCGGAGCGGCACCGGACGACGCTGTTCGCGGCGCTGACGCATACCCAGCCGGCGCAGCCGTCGACGCTGGCGCACTATCTGCTCGCCATCATCGAGCAGCTCGAGCGCGATGCCGCGCGGCTGCGCGCGGCGTTCGACTCCACGAACCGATGCCCGCTCGGCGCGTGCGCGATCACCGGCACCGGCTTTCCGATCGACCGTCAGCTCACGAGCGATCTGCTCGGCTTTCACGCCCCGACCGGGAACACGTACGGCAGCATCGCGACCGTCGACTATCTGCTCGAGAGCGTCTCGGCGGCGGCGATCCTGCTCGCGGGCCTCGGCCGCGTCGTGCAGGACCTGCTCCTCTGGGGCACGAGGGAGTTCGGCTATCTGCGCCTGGCCGACGGCTTCGTCCAGGCGAGCAGCATCATGCCGCAGAAGCGCAACCCGGTGGCGCTCGAGCACGCGCGTGCGATTGCCAGCAAGGCGGTCGGGGAGGCGGGCGCCGTGATGCTGGCGGTCCATAACACGCCGTTTGGCGACGTGGTCGATACCGAGGACGACCTGCAGCCGCTCGTGGCGTCGACGTTCCACGACGCCCGGCGGGCGGTGGCCGTGGTGGACGCGGCGCTCCGCGCGGCAGAGTTCGATGCGGCACGCCTGGAATCGCGGGCGGCGGAGGGTGGAACGACATCGACCGAGCTGGCCGATCATCTGGTGCGCGAGCACCGGATCCCGTTCATGACGGCGCACGCCATTGCCGGCCGGGTGCTGTCCGCCTGTGACAAAGGCTCCGGCGAGACTTCGCAGAAGCGCGTGCGCGAAGGCGGGCTCGGCGAGACGCTGGCGGCCGTGTCCGGCGACCTTCTCGGCGTGCCGCTGCAGTACACGGACGCGCAGATTGCGGAGATCCTCAGCCCGCGCCATTTCGTCGAGGTGCGGCGGACGCTGGGCGGGCCCGCGCCGGTCGAGACGGCCCGGGCGCTCGTCGAGTCGCACGAGGCGCTCGCGCGGGACCGGTCGTGGCTGGCGGAGACCGGCGAACGCCTCACGGCGGCGCGGCAGCAGCTTCGCCGCCGCGCGGAGGCGTTGTGACCGACGCCGCCCGCAGCTACGTCCGCGTCATCGTCATCTGGGCCGCGGTGCTGGCGGCCCTTTTCGCCTTCCAGGCGTACTTCTCCTAGATGCATCCGATCGACTGGTCGATCATCGCGATCTACCTGGTCTGGATCGTCTGGGACGGCCTGCGCCTGACCACGCGCAGCCACGAGATCGAGGGGTACTTCCTCGCGGGCCGCAGCCTGCCCTGGTGGGCCGTCGGCCTGTCGGTGATGGCCACGCAGCTCAGCGCCATCACGATGATCGGGACCACGGGGCAGGGGTATGCCGACGGCATGCGGTTCCTGCAGTTCTACTACGCGCTGCCGCTGGCGATGATCATCCTGTCGGTGACGCTCGTCCCGTTCTTCCACAAGGCAAGGGTTTACACGGCGTATGAGTACCTCGAGCGGCGCTTCGATGCGAAGACGCGCGCGTTCACGAGCCTGCTGTTTCTCCTCTCGCGGAGCATGTCGCTCGGCGTGGTGATCTCGGCGCCTGCGGTCGTGCTGGCCGTGGTGCTCGGCATCAGCGTGACCAGCACCGTCCTGCTGATTGCCCTTCCGACCGCGGTCTACACGATGTTCGGCGGCGTACAGGCGGTGACCTGGACCGACGTGAAGCAGATGGTGCTCATCGTGGGCGGTCTCACGGCGAGCATCGTGGTGCTCGTCCTCGCACTGCCCCCGGAGGTCGGCATCGTACAGGCGCTGCACATCGCGGGCGCAACCGGGCGGCTGCAGACCTTCGACTTCACGTTCGATCTGTCGAACCAGTACACCTTCTGGTCGGGGACGATCGCGGCACTGTTTCTCTTCTGCTCGTACTTCGGCACGGACCAGAGCCAGGTCCAGCGGTACCTCACCGCCCGGTCGGTGGATGAGGCGCGCGGGTCGCTGCTCATGAGCGGCTACTGGAAGATTCCGCTCCAGGCGCTGGTGCTGCTGGTCGGCGTGTTCGTGTTTCTGTTCTATCTCTTCACCCCCGGCCCCATGCTGTTCAACCCGGTGCACGAACGGGCGGTGCGGGAGGGATCCCGGGCGGGCGAGTACGCCGCACTGGAGGAGCGATTCGAGGCGGCTGCGGCCGCCCGCCGCGAGGCCGCGCTCGCCCTGGCGGAGGCGCAGGGAGCTGACGATGCCCTCCGGCTGGACGCCGCGGGCCAGGCGTTCAAGGCGCGCGAGGTCGACGTCAGGGCGATCCGGAGCGAGGCGCTGACGCTCGTGCGCGACGCCACCGGCGACCGCACGTACAACGACGTGAACTACGTGTTCCCGACCTTCATCATGCGGCACATGCCGATCGGCTTGGTCGGGCTGCTGTTTGCCGCCATCTTCGCCGCGGCCATGTCGACGATTTCGGCCGAGCTCGCGTCGCTGTCGGCGGCGACGGTCATCGACTTCTACCGGCGCTTCATGCGGCGCGACGCCGACGATCGCCACTACCTGCGCGTGTCGAAGCTGGCCACCGGGTTCTGGGGGCTGTTTGCGAGCGCCGTGGCGGTCTGGGCCGCGGAGCTCGGGTCGCTCATCGAGGTGGTCAACCGCTTCGGGTCGTTCTTCTACGGCTCGATTCTCGGCGTCTTCATGCTGGCCGTCGGTGTCCCGCGCGCCACCGGCACGGGCGCCTTCATCGGCCTGATTGCCGGCATGGCATCGGTTGCATGGGTGGCGCGCTTCACCGACATCGCGTTCCTCTGGCACAACGTCATCGGCGCGGTGGCCGTGGTGATTGTGGGATCGGCGGTGAGCGCCGTCCGAGTGCGATAAAGTTCAGAAGACGGCCCCACGGGCATCGCAGGAGACTGAATGAAAAAGATCACGGTGAAGAACCCTGTCGTCGAGATGGACGGGGACGAAATGACGCGTATCATCTGGCAGAAGATCCGCGAGACGCTGGTCCTGCCGTACCTCGATATCGACCTGAAGTACTACGACCTGTCGGTGGAGTCACGCGACCGGACCGACGACAGGATCACGGTCGAGGCGGCGGAGGCGACCAGGACGTACGGCGTTGGCGTGAAGTGCGCCACGATCACCCCGGATGAAGCGCGCGTCAAGGAGTTCAACCTCAAGCAGATGTGGCGATCGCCGAACGGCACGATCCGGAACATTCTCGACGGGACGATCTTCCGCGAGCCGATCGTCTGCCGCAACGTCCCGCGCATCGTGTCCCACTGGAACAAGCCGGTGGTGGTCGCGCGCCACGGGTTCGGCGATCAGTACCGCGCCCAGGACTTCCGGTTTCCCGGCGCCGGCACGATCAGGATCAGCTGGACGCCCGAGGGCGGCGGCGAGGCGATCGAACGGGAGATCATCAAGACGAAGGGGGGCGGCGTCGCGCTCGGCATGTTCAACCTCGACTCGTCCATCGAAGGCTTCGCCCGCGCCTGCTTCACCTATGCGCTCGGCCGCAACTACCCCGTCTATCTGTCGACGAAGAACACGATCCTGAAGGCCTACGACGGCCGCTTCAAGGACACGTTTCAGCGCGTGTTCGACGCCGACTTCAAGACGGCATTCGCGGCCAAGGGCCTCACCTACGAGCACCGCCTCATCGACGACATGGTGGCCTCGAACCTGAAATGGAACGGCGGGTACTTGTGGGCGTGCAAGAACTACGACGGCGACGTTCAGTCGGACACGGTCGCCCAGGGGTACGGCTCGCTCGGGCTGATGACGTCGGTGCTCATGTCGCCCGACGGCAAGGCGGTGGAGGCCGAGGCGGCGCACGGCACCGTCACGCGGCACTTCCGGCTCCACCAGCAGGGCAAGCCGACGTCCACGAACCCGATTGCGTCGATCTACGCCTGGACGCGCGGGCTGCAGTACCGAGGCAAATTCGACAATACGCCGGATGTCGTGCAGTTCGCCGAAACGCTGGAGAAGGCCTGCGTGGATGTCGTCGAGTCAGGCCGCATGACGAAGGACCTTGCGACACTGATCCGGCCGGATCATCCGTATCTGACGACCGAGGAGTTCATGGCGGCGATCGACGCCGAATTGCGGAAGCGGATGTCAGCCTGAGACTGTTTCGAACGCCTCCGGATTGAACAGCCCGGCGAACCACTCTCGCATCTCTTTGTGATCCGGGTGCTTCGGGTTGCACCTTTGGCGCAGCGCGGGTCGCGCGCCGACCTGTCGCCAGCGACGAGTCCCAGGGACGTGAAGGTGGCAATCTTGCCACCCCATCGCGTCTTGAATGGCCACGTGAAGATCCCAGAAGGAATAGTGCTCAGGAACGTGGATGCGGCGCCAGACCATTGGTGTTAAGCATCGCGGCCGGTTGGACGAACGGCGACGAGGTCGTCATCCCCGACCTCTCGGATGTCATTGGGCTTCAGCGTGACCAGGGCCTTTGTCCGACCGGAAGCCGCCACGAACTCCACCTCGATAGCGTCGGGAGCATACAGTTCGACGACCGCGCCCAAATCACCGCGCTTCAATCCATGCGCAGGCAGGTCGATGTTTAGTACGACTACGTCGAGAGGATGAACGCTCACCGTGCGCCTCCCGGATAAGCAGTGACAAAGCGCGGCGCGTCGCCACCGGTTGGAACGAACCAGACGCTGACGACTGGAGCCGATTGACCGGTTGGTCCCACCAGAATAGCGCGGATTGTGTATTTCCGGCCGTGAACCGTGGGCGGGCCGGCTTCGGCGTCTTGCGTCAAGTGCTGAATGCGAAGCGCCTCGGCCAACTCTTCCCAGCGCTCCGAGGCAAAGCCGAGGCTCAGGAAGAACCGCGCCTTGAATCGACCGATCGGATGCGTCGTTGACAGCAAGTAGTCCCGCAACTTGGCCCGGTCGATCCTGGCGCGCTCGGCATTGGGAACCAGCACGCGTGAATTGTAGTCGGCCGATGAGTGGAAGGCCCGCTCGGGGCATCGGACACCTCCTGTGGTTAGGGTGTGTCTACTTTATCGAGGGAAGTTCCGCCGCCGGCTGCAAGCGATGGAATGGACTCCTCCTGCCGATGCGGCATCATCGTGCCAGGTTGAAGCGGCCTCTTTGAGGGCCACGGACAGGAGGAGTCCACATGGAGCATACGACCATCGCTGTCGATCTCGCAAAGTCGGTATTTCAAGTCGCGATCTCGCATCACGCCGGTCGCGTCGATGAAGAACGGCGCCTTTCCCGCGATCGCTTCCTCACATTCTTCGCGCAACAGCCGCCGGCGACCCTCGTCTTCGAGGCCTGCGGATCGGCGCACTACTGGGGGCGCCAGCTCCAGCCGTTCGGCCACACCGTGCGGCTCTTGCCCGCCCACGACGTGCGGCGCTACGTCCGCCGCAACAAGACCGATCGCACGGACACCAAGGGCATGCTGGAGGCGAACCGGAACGAGGAGATTCACCCGGTCCCCGTGAAGACCATCGAGCAACAGGCGATCGCCTCGTTGCATCGGCTGCGCTCCACGTGGCTCGCGACCCGCACGGCACGCTTGAACACGCTTCGCGGGCTGCTCCGGGAGTTCGGCGTCTTCATTCCCGTCGGCGCTCACCATGTCGTGCCACGCCTGCACGAGCTGCTGGGAGAGCCGACCGACACGGTCCCTCTGGCGGTGCGTGGCACCTTGGCCGCCGCGTGTGCGGAACTCGATGGGCTCGAGGCGAACATGCACGACGTCGAACGGCAACTCGCGGCGCTGGCCCGGCAACTGCCGGACGTGACGCTACTGCAGACGATCCCCGGCGTGGGCGTGCTGACCGCCACGGCGCTCGTCGCGCTCGTGGGCGACATCCGGCGGTTTCGCTCCGGCCGTCACTTCGCCAGCTTCCTGGGCCTGACGCCGAAGGAAGACTCCAGTGCCGGACGGCGCCGCCTCGGCGCGATTAGCAAGCAGGGCGACGTGTCTGTGCGCATGCTCTTGACCCACGGCGCGCGCTCCGTCGTCTGGCACGCGAAGGCCGCCGCACAGGCTACGGCGCTGCAACGGTGGGCCGTGCACACGGAACGGCGACGCGGGCGTAACGTCGCGGCCGTGGCCGTGGCCAATAAGCTCGCCCGGATCGTGTGGGCCGTCTGGGCGCAGCAGCGCCCGTTCGCGGCTGACCACCGGTCTGGGCAACTGCGGATTCGCCTGTCGCTCACCTGGAGGACTGCACCGAGCGCATCGCACCATGGCGCCCCGGTCGGACCGGCGCGGGGTCACGCCGATAACTCGGCTGGCCGTGAGGGGCCGTGCAAGCGATTGGCGCCCCGCGCGCGGATTTCCATGATGGCCCGGAGCCGAGACGGCTCCACGGATGAGGCCGAAGATACGACTGCAGTCCGACTCTTCGGGCAGCCATCCGGGTACGGCGAATAGCCACGGCGCTCCGCGCGTGTCAAGGCCCTGCGGCCGCCTTCGGCGGTGCGCTGCGCGCCGCCTTGACCCGTGCTCCCGCCGTGGCCTGAGTACAGCTATGCGACGAAGGCAGGACCTTCGTCGCCCTTCTCAACGGGAGGACTTAGCAGGCCGCTTTACTCGACGCTTTCTACTTGACGGAGGAGTCCAGATACGTGTTAGGCGGCGCTTGCAGGCAATGTCAGATATGACATATCATCAATCTGATGAACCCTCGTGATAAGCCGCTCGTCTGGCTTCGAGGGCAGGTCAAGACGCCGCCTTTCGGTTCGGGCGCTCGCCTTGAAGCCGGATTCCTGCTCCGCCGACTGCAACGCGGAGAGATGTTGGGGTTGCCCGCTTCCAGGCCCATGCCGGACATCGGATCGGCCTGTCACGAGTTGCGGATCGTGGATGGCCCAGTGAACTGGCGGATTGTGTACCACATCGCGACTGACGCGATTGTCGTACTCGAAGTCTTCGCGAAGAAGACGCGGGCGACGCCCAGGCGGGTGATCGCTAAATGCCGGGAGCGGCTTGCGGCGTTCCAGCAGGCCAGCGCTCGCCAGAAAGGGATTCGCGATGCGCGCTGATAAGCGACGCCGGCTCGAACGGGCCGGGTGGTCGGTGGGTGATGCCGGTGATTTCCTCGGGGTGTCCGCCGAAGAGCGGCGTTTCATCGACGTGAAGTTGGCGCTGGCCGATGGCCTGCGGCGGCGGCGCGAGCGGCTCGGGCTCACCCAGACCCAGGTAGCGGAGCGCTTCGGCTCGAGCCAGTCGAGGGTCGCCAAGATGGAAGCCGCCCACCGCTCGGTGAGCACCGACCTGCTACTCAAGTCGCTATTTCGATTGGGTGCAAGTCCGAGCGACGTCGCTCGTTTGGTAGGCCAGAAGTCACGAACTCGCGCAGCCTAGTCAATGCATCACCAGCGGCGCTCCACGATTCGACGAGCGCCGTCTGGTGCCTGCAGTGTTATGCCGCACCTCGCGAACCATGGAGTGCTTCGGCGACCGCTTCGGGATTCTTGGCCGCGACCCGCAGTAACGCGAGCGCCGGACCATCGGGTGTGCGCCGCCCTTGCTCCCAGTTGCGCAGCGTCGCCACGCTCACGCCGATCATGAGCGCAAACTCGCTCTGCGATGCGCCGAGTGTGGCTCGGACCGCCTGAATGTCCGTCGGACGGAACACCGTGATTCGTCCGGCCTTCATCCGACCCCGGCGAATCCGACCTGCTTGCCGCACGCTCGCGACGA
>MEKU01000083.1:204-15415 GCA_001767195.1 Acidobacteria bacterium RIFCSPLOWO2_02_FULL_67_21 | reverse complement strand
TCGAGGCGGCGCGCGTGTGCGATGCGCTCTTCCTGCGTCAGGTCTGGGCCGGCAACGAGCCGATGCTCCTCTCGCTCCTGCAGGACGGCTCGGAGCTGGGGACGGCGCGGCTCCAGTACTTTCTCCTCAACAAGGGGCCCTGGTCCCGGCTCGACGAAAACGAGCCGTTCGTGCCGGGTGCGCCGCCAAAGCCGCCGCAGGCGAACTTCTATCCGCCGGACGTCACCAGGGCGGATATCGAGGCGTGGCTGAAGGGCCTCGGCCCCGCGGAGCGGGCGCGCGCCACCGGCTTCTTCACGACCATCCGCCGTGATCCCGCCGGCCGGCTGACGGCCGTTCCCTACAGCGTCGAATATCAGGGCGAGGTGGGGCGGGTCGCGGCCCTGCTGCGGGAGGCGGCCGCGCTCACCGCGCAGCCGTCGCTCAGGGCGTTTCTCACCGCGCGTGCCGACGCGCTGCTCTCCAACGACTATTACGCGAGCGATGTCGCCTGGATGGAGCTCGATGCGACGATTGAGCCGACCATCGGCCCGTACGAGGTGTACGAGGACGAATGGTTCAATTACAAGGCGGCCTTCGAGGCGTTCATCACGATCCGCGACGATGCCGAGACCTCGAGGCTCGCGCGCTTCAGCTCCGAGCTGCAGGAGATCGAGAACAACCTTCCCATCGACCCGAAGTACCGCAACCCGAAGCTTGGCGCCCTGGCGCCCATTCGCGTCGTCAACACCGTGTTCTCGTCGGGCGACGCGAACCGCGGCGTGCAGACGGCCGCCTTCAACCTCCCGAACGACGAGCGCGTGGTGGCCGAAAAGGGCAGCAAGCGCGTGATGCTGAAGAACAACCAGGAGGCCAAGTTCTGGATGGTGCTGCAGCCGATCGCGAACGTGGCGCTCGCGGCACCGGACCAGGCCCACGTCTCCTTCGACGCGTTCTTCACGCACATCCTGATGCACGAGCTGATGCACGGGCTCGGCCCGCACAACATCACCGTCAGCGGCAGGGCGACGACCGTCCGGCAGGAGCTGAAGGAGACCTACAGTGCGATCGAGGAGGCGAAGGCCGACGTGTCGGGGCTTTTCGCCCTCCAGTTTCTAGTCGACCGCGGGAAACTGGACAAGACCCTGGGCCAGACGATGTACACGACCTATCTGGCGTCGATGTTCCGGTCGATCCGCTTCGGCATCAACGAAGCGCACGGCCGCGGCGTCGCGATCCAGCTCAATTACTTCCTCGACAACGGTGGCGTCAGGGTCGCCGCGGACGGCACGTTTGCGGTCGACGCGGCGCGGATCCGGCAGAACGTCGTCGATCTGACCCGCGACATCATGACGCTGGAGGCGGTCGGCGGCTATGCTGACGCGGTTCAGATGATCGAGAAGCTCGCGGTGGTCCGCCTGCCGGTCCAGGCCGTGCTCGACCGGCTGATCGAGGTGCCGGTCGATATCGAGCCCCGGTTCGCGACGGCCGAGCAGCTGCTCGCCGAGTCGAGGGCAGAGCGTTGAAGCAACGCCCAAGCCCGGCGCGACGTATACACACAGTATGTAGGGCGGATTCCGCGGCGAGGCGCGACTCCATCGAGCCGCGGACCCGCCGTGCAGAGGAGGGGACGATGACCCTTTTGCGCGCATTCATGTCGGCGGCGGTGGTACTCATGGTGATGGCATGGCTGCCCGCGCAGCTCCAGAGCCAGGGCGGCAAGGTCGACGTGGAGTTCTCCGAATGGAGCACGGTCACGCCGAACGCCCATCCCCACGACCCGGCCTTCGGCATCGACGGCCGGAGCCTCTGGTACACGGGCCAGCGGGCCGACGTGCTGGGGCGCGTCGATATGACGACCGGCGACGTCCGCGAGTTCCCGCTGCCGGGGCGGCACGGCCCGCACGGCCTGGTCTCCGATCGCGACGGCCACATCTGGTACACGGCGCAGGCGGCGGGGCTCATCGGCAAGCTGGACTCGAAAACGGGCCGGGTCACCGAGTACAAGATGCCGAATCCGGCGGCGCGCGATCCGCATACGCCGATCTTCGACCGCAACGGCATGCTCTGGTTCACGGTGCAGGGCGGGAATTTCATCGGCCGGCTCGATCCGAAGAGCGGCGCCGTCGCGCTCAAGGAAGCGCCGGCCGGCTCGCGCCCGTACGGCATCGTCACCCTGTCGAACGGGACGCCGGTGTTCGATCTCTCGGGGACGAACAAGATCGGGGCGATCGATCCTGCGACGATGGAGATTACCGAGTACACGGTCACGGAGGGCGCGCGGCCGCGGCGCATCGCGGTCGACCGCAACGACGTCGTGTGGTACACGGACTACCCGCGCGGCTACCTGGGACGGGTCGACCTCAAGACGAAACAGGTGCAGGAGTTCCCGTCGCCGGGTGGACGGAGCTCCATGCCGTACGGCATGACGACCACGGCCGACGGGGCGATCTGGTACAGCGAATCCGGCGTGCGGCCGAACACGCTGGTCCGCTTCGATCCGGCCACCCGGGCGTTTCAGACGTGGAACATCCCGAACGGCGGCGGCGTCGTGCGGCACATGGTGACCGCCCCGAACGGCGAGCTGCTGCTCGCCTACAGCGGGGTCAATAAGGTCGGCCGGGTCCGCATCAGGAAGATGTAGGCCTGCGCGTGCGTCCTGACCCTCCTGGACGGTATAGAATCATCCGCTACCGCGCCAGGAGGGACGTTCATGAGGAAGACCCGGATCCGCGCCGCGCTGATTGCGGCCGCCGCCGTCATGGCCGCCGCCGGGGCCGTGGCGCAGCAGCGCCCCGCGCGCATCACCACCGCCAGCGGCGAGTGGCGGACCTACGGCGGCGATCTGCGCAGCACGCGGTATTCGTTGCTCGACCAGATCAACAGGACGAACTTCTCGACGCTGGAGGTCGCCTGGCGCTTCAAGACCGATTCGCTCGGCCCGCGGCCCGAGTTCAACCTCCAGTCCACGCCGCTGATGGTCGGGGGCAAGCTCTACACCACCGCGGGGACGCGCCGCGCGGTCACCGCGCTCGACGCCGAGAGCGGCGAGATGCTCTGGATGTACAGCCTCAACGAGGGCAAGCGCGGCGAGGGCGCGCCTCGGCGCCTGTCGGGCCGCGGCCTCGCGCACTGGACCGACGGCCGTGACGAGCGGGTCGTCTACGTCACCCCCGGCTATCAGCTGATCGCGCTCGATGCGAAGACGGGACGTCCGGTCCAGGGGTTCGGCCGCGGCGGCATCGTCGATCTGAAGCTGGGCGCCGACCAGGACATCGATCTGGTGACCGGCGAGATCGGCCTGCATGCCGCGCCCGTCATTGCCGGCGACGTCGTCATCGTCGGCGCCGCGCACCTGCCGGGAAGCATCCCCCGCACGCACAACAACGTGAAGGGGTACATCCGGGGCTACGACGTGCGGACCGGCAGGCGGCTCTGGATCTTCCATACGATTCCGCGCCTCAACGAGGCTGGCTACGAGACCTGGGAGGACGAATCGGCCGCGGTCAACGGCAACACGGGCGTCTGGGCGCAGATGAGCGTGGACGAGGAGCTCGGCCTCGTGTACCTGCCGGTCGAGATCCCGACCGGCGACTACTACGGCGGCCACCGGCCTGGCAACGGCCTGTATGGCGAGAGCCTCGTCGCGGTCGACTTCAGGACCGGCAAGAAGCGGTGGCACTACCAGCTGGTGCATCACGGGGTCTGGGATTTCGATATTCCGTGCGCCCCGGTGCTCGCCGACATCGTGGTCAACGGCCGTCAGATCAAGGCGCTCGCGCAGCCGACCAAGCAGGGGTGGGTGTACGTGCTCGATCGCACCACCGGGGAGCCGGTGTGGCCGCTCGAGGAGCGCGAGGTCGAGCAGTCGACGGTGCCGGGCGAGAAGACGAGCCGCACGCAGCCGTTCGTGGTCAAGCCGCCGCCCTTCGATCGCCAGGGCGTGTCGGTGGACGATCTGATCGACTTCACGCCCGAGCTGCGCGCCGAGGCGGTCAAGCTGGTGTCGCGCTACAAGATGGGGCCGCTCTTCACGCCGCCCGTGGTGAGCACGTGGCCGGGTCCGCTCGCGACGCTGATGCTCCCGTCGACGACGGGCGGCGTGAACTGGCCTGGCGGTGCGCTGGATCCGGAGACGAACTATCTGTACGTGTATTCGATCACGCAGATCGCGCAGCTCGGCCTCGTCGAGTCCGATGCCAAGCGCTCCGACATGCGATATGTGCGCGGCACGGCGCAGGATCCTGCCGCGCCCTCGCGGCCGGCGGCGCCTGCGGGAGCCGCAGGCGAGGAGGCCGGGCCGCCGGCGCTGGCGGTGCAGGGCCTGCCGATCGTCAAACCGCCGTACGGACGCATCACGGCCCTCGATCTGAACAAGGGCGACCTCGTCTGGCAGATCGCGCACGGCGAGACGCCCGACAACATCCGCAATCACCCGGCGCTCAAGGGGCTCACCATCCCCCGGACCGGGCGTATCGGCCGCATCGGGCCGCTCGTCACGAAGACGCTGGTGATTGCCGGCGAGGCCGGCTTCTTCACGACGCCCGGGGGCCAGCGGGGCGCGATGCTGCGCGCCTATGACAAGGCGACCGGCGCGGAGGTCGGCGCGGTCTACATGCCGGCACCGCAGACCGGATCGCCGATGACGTACCAGCTGAACGGCCGCCAGTATCTGGTGGTGGCGATCAGCGGCGGCAACTACAGCGGCGAGCTGCTCGCGTTCAGGTTGCCGCAGGAATCGACGACCACGTCGAATTGACGGATTTACGAATTGACGAATTGACGAATTTGAACTTGGGCTGCAGATTCCTCACAATTTGTAAATCCGTAGATTCGTAAGTCCGTAAATGCCATGAAGGCACTTTTTGCCACGGCCTTCGCGATCGGCCTGCTCATCGCGGCGCCCGCCCGTACGATGGCGCACGAGATCCCGAATGCCATCGTCGTGCAGTCGTTTCTCAAGCCCGACGGGCAGACGCTGACGTTTCTCGTCCGGGTGCCGCTGTCGGCCATCCGCGACGTCGACGTGCCGCAGCGGGGGCCGGGCTACCTTGATCTGTCGCGCGCCGACGACGCGCTGCGGACCGGCGCCATCGTCTGGATTGCGCGCGAGGTCGCGCTCTACGAGGAGGGGCGCCGCCTCGCCGACCCGCGGCTCGTCGCGGCGCGGGCGTCACTTCCCTCCGACCGATCCTTCCAGTCGTACGAGACCGCGCGCGCACACTTCGCCGATCCGCGGCTGCCGGACGACATCGATCTCTACTGGGAGCAGGGGCTGCTCGACATCTGGCTGGAGTACGGCATCCAGTCGGACCAATCGCGCCTGGCGATCAACCCGGGGCTGCGCCCGCTGGCGCAGCGGGTGACGATCGGGCTCCAGTTGCTGTTCCCCGACGGCCGCGAGCGCGCATTTCAGCTGCATGACGACCCGGGCCTGGTGCAGCTCGATCCCCGGTGGCATCAGGCGGCGGCCGACTTCGTCCGGTCGGGCTTCAACCACATCCTGGACGGCATCGATCACCTGCTCTTCCTGCTGTGCCTGGTCATCCCGATCCGGCGCATGCGGACGCTCATCGCGGTCATCACGTCCTTCACGGTGGCGCATTCGGTCACGCTGATCGCGTCCGCGTACGACCTGGCGCCCGGCGCGCTCTGGTTTCCGCCGCTCGTCGAGACGCTGATTGCCACCTCGATCGTCTACATGGCGCTCGAGAACATCGTGGGCGCGCGCGTGGTACGGCGATGGGTGATCACTTTTGCCTTCGGTCTCGTCCACGGGTTCGGCTTCTCGTTCGCGCTGCGCGACACGCTGCAGTTTGCGGGATCGCACCTGCTGACGGCGCTGCTCTCGTTCAACGTCGGTGTCGAGCTCGGCCAACTGCTCGTGCTCGTGATCGTGGTGCCGGCGCTGAACCTGATGTTCCGGTACGTCGTCGCCGAGCGCATGGGCACGATCATCCTGTCGGCGCTGGTGGCCCACACCGCCTGGCACTGGATGACCGACCGCGGGGCGCAGCTCCTGCAGTTCCCGTGGCCGGCGTTCGACCTGCTGTTCGTGCTGTCGCTGGTACGGTGGGCGATGGTGATGCTGGCGCTGGCCGCCGCCGTCTGGGTGGGCCGCCTGCTCGTGCGGTCGCTGCGCCAGGGCGCCAAGCCCCGGGCGGAGGCGGAGGTTTGAGATCGCGGGCGGAGGTGCTAGGCTCTAGCCCGATGCGAGGAGGCCTATGAGGAAGCGGAACGCACTGATCGGCGCAATTCTGGTGATCGGGTTCGGACTGCTGGCGGCGACCGACCGCGTTCTGCAGCAGCGGGTGGAGGCGCAGGGCGGCGGCACGGTGCGCGCGCCCCGGTTCGAGGTCGACCCGTTCTGGCCGAAGCCGCTCCCGAACCACTGGATCCTCGGCTCGGCGATCGGCGTCTGGGTGGACGAGCGCGACCACGTCTGGATCATCCACCGCAGCTCGGCGACGCTCGACAACAACGAGAAGGCCGCGGAGCTCAAGAATGCCGAGTGCTGCGCCGGCGCGCCGCCGGTCCTGGAGTTCGACGCCAACGGCACGCTGGTGCAGTCGTGGGGCGGCCCGGGGCAGGGCTATGAATGGCCGCAGTCCAACCACGGCATCTTCCTCGACCACAAGGGCAACGTCTGGATCGGCGGCAACGGCGCCGGCGACTCGCACATCCTGAAGTTCACGCGCAACGGGAAGTTCCTCGCGCAGTACGGCAAGGCGGGCGTGCACAAGGGCAAGGGCCCGACCAACGCCGAAGGGGTCTCGACGTTCGCGGGCGACAGCAACGACCAGCAGAACTTCGGGCGCGTCGCGAAGATCTTCGTCGACCCGCGCGACAACGAGGCCTACGTCGCCGACGGCTATCTGAACAAGCGCGTGGCCGTGCTCGACGCCGACACCGGCAAGATGAAGCGCTACTGGGGCGCGTACGGCAACAAGCCGGATGACCGGAACGCGGGTCCCTACGATCCGAACGCGCCGCCCGCGCAGCAGTTCCGCAACCCGGTGCACTGCGCCGACGTGTCGGTCGACAACCTCGTGTATGTCTGCGACCGTGTGAACGACAGGCTCCAGGTCTTCACGAAGGACGGCAAGTTCGTCAAAGAGTCGTTCATCATGAAGCAGACCAAGGCGTCGGGCTCGGTCTGGGACGTCGCGTTCTCGCGCGACCCGAAGCAGACCTACATCTTCGTGCTCGACGGCATGAACAACCGCGTGCACATCCTGCTGCGCGATTCGCTGGAGCTGCTCACGAGCTTCGGCGACGGCGGCCGGCAGCCGGGGCAGTTCTTCGGCGTGCACAGCGTCGCGATCGATTCGAAGGGCAATCTGTACACGACCGAAACCTGGGAAGGGAAGCGCCTGCAGAAGTTCGTCTTTCGGGGCATCGGCACGGTGCCGCGGCAGCAGGGGACCATCCGTCCCGGGACCTAGGCGTCGTTGAGAATGGTCGGGGCGGTGCTAGGCTCTAGCGCGACGTGAGGAGGTGGAGGCCTATGGCGAGACGTGGAATGCTCATCGGGGCGATCTTCGTGGGGGTCTTCGGCGCGCTGGCGGTGGCGAATATGACGCTGCAGCAGGTGGCCGAGGCGCAGGGCGCCGCAGGCACCGTACGGGCGCCGCGGTTCGAGGTCGACCCGTTCTGGCCGAAGCCGCTGCCGAACCACTGGGTCCTCGGGTCGACGATCGGCGTGTGGGTGGACGAGCGCGATCACGTCTGGATCATCCATCGCTCCTCCGCCACGCTGAGCAACATGGAGAAGGGCGCCGAGCTGAAGCCGCCGACCGGCGAGTGCTGCGCGGGCGCGCCTCCGGTGCTCGAGTTCGACCCCAACGGCAACCTGGTGCAGTCGTGGGGCGGTCCGGGGCAGGGCTACGAGTGGCCGCAGTCCAACCACGGCATCTTCCTCGACCACAAGGGGAACGTCTGGATCGGCGGCAACGGCGCCGGCGATTCGCACATCCTCAAGTTCACGCGCAACGGCAAGTTCCTGGCGCAGTACGGCAAGGCGGGCGTGCACAAGGGCCCGGCCAACGCCGAAGGGCTGTCGACGTATGGCGGCGACAGCAACGACCCGCAGAATTTCGGCCGCGTCGCGAAGATCTTCGTCGACCCGCGGGAGAACGAGGCCTACATCGCCGACGGGTATCTGAACAAGCGCGTGGCCGTGCTCGACGGCGACACCGGCAAGATGAAGCGCTACTGGGGCGCGTACGGCAACAAGCCGGACGACCGGAACCCCGGGCCCTACGACCCGAATGCGCCGCCCGCGCAGCAGTTCCGGAACCCGGTGCACTGCGCCGACCTCTCGGTCGACAACCTGGTGTACGTCTGCGACCGGGTCAATGACCGGATTCAGGTCTTCACGAGGGAAGGCAAGTTCGTCAAGGAAGCGTTCTTCGCCAAGAACAGCCTGGGTGAGGGATCGGTCTGGGATGTGGCGTTCTCACGCGACCCGCAGCAGACGTACCTGTTCCTGGCCGATGGCCGGAACCACAAGGTCCGCATCCTGCGCCGGGATACGCTCGAAGAGCTGGCGACGTTCGGCGACGGGGGCCGGCAGCCGGGCCTCTTCTACGCCGTGCACAGCATTGCCATCGACTCGAAGGGGAACCTGTATACGACCGAGACCTACGAGGGCAAGCGCGTGCAGAAGTTCGTCTATCGCGGGATCGGGAACGTCCCGCGGCACCGCGGCGCCCTCTGGCCCACGTCGTAAGCCTTCCACTTGATCGTAGAGGCCGGGCTTCAGCCCGGCCTCGGCGGATCTTGCACCCCACCGCGCAGGCGTGCGCGGTGGGGGCCCCTGAAAGGCCCGCCGCTACGTCGGCGATCAGTTGCAGCAGGTCGGGCCGCAGCAGCTCCGCGCCGCGGCCGGCTTTTTCGCCCGGACAAACGCGCTCGTCACCCGGCCGCTGACCCGCGGCGCAATCGCATCGACATCGAGCCCCGCCTGCGCGAGGAACGCCCGCGCGTCCTCCAGCTCGTACACGCGCGTCGTCTCCACCTCGATATCGGTGAAGCCGGCCGCCTGCAGCTTCCGGCGGTATTCGTCTTCGGTGAGCGCCCCCGCGACGCAGCCCACCCAGAGCTCCATCGACGTGCGCACGTCCGCCGGCAGCTCGCCCCGGACGACAACGTCCGAGACGGCCAGGCGGCCGTTCGGCTTCAGCACGCGGAACGCCTCGCGGAGCACGCGGTCCTTGTCGGCGGCCAGATTGATCACGCAGTTGGAGATGATGACGTCGACGGAGGCCTCCGGCAGCGGCACCTGCTCGATCTGCCCCTTGAGGAACTCGACGTTGGCGACGCCGGCCTTGCGCGTGTTCTCTTCCGCGAGGGCGAGCATCTCGTCGGTCATGTCGAGGCCGTAGGCCTTGCCCGAGGGGCCGACGCGCCTGGCGCTGAGAATCACGTCGATGCCGCCGCCGCTGCCGAGATCCAGGACGGTTTCGCCGAGGTGAAGCTGCGCGAGCGCGGTCGGGTTGCCGCAGCCGAGCGACGCCTTCAGCGCGGTGTCCGGCACCGCGGCCTCCTCGCCGGCCTCGTAGAGATTGGACGTAATCGGATCGCAGCACGGGTCGGCCGACGTCCCGCAGCCGCAGCCGGCAGCCTCGCCGCGCCGGACGCGCCGCGCGGCCTCGCCGTATTTCTCGCGAATCGTATCGGTCAGGTTGGTCATGGGGTCCTCTTCAAGTCACAAGTCACAAGTCACAAGTCACAAGCCTGGGTGAATGATCCTCCCCGGGTCGCACGCGCAGCTCCGGGTGCAGCATTCCGCAAACAGGAACTGCAGCAGTTCCTCGAGCGCCTCGGCATGGGCCGTGTACCAGAGGTAGGTGCCGTCACGCCGGACCTTGACGACCCCCTCACGCCGCAGGCGCTCGAGATGGTGGGACAGGGTCGGCGCGGCAATCTGCAGGTGGCTGCCAATCTCGCCGGCCACCATGCCGGCGGGGTGCGCGGTCAGCAGCAGCCGGACGATCCGCAGGCGGGGCTCGGAGCCCATGGCCGCGAGCATGTCCGCGTAGCGGGGCACAGGATCGGGCGATACGACAGCCATCGGAAAGATTTATATCATATTTCCACAAATATCAAAATAAAGAGATATTGACCCATCCACCGTGTCGGGGGAAGCGCCTGACGAAGAATTCAGAGACTCTTCAGGCCGCTCTCCCGCACGAGTCGGCTACCATGTTCTGCATGAAGCGTTTTCTGGCTGCGCTGCTCGTGGCGGCCGGAGCGTGCGCGGCGGCCGCGCAGGCGGACGCCCATCATTCGTTTCCCGGCACCTATATCGACAATCAGACCGTCACCATTGAAGGTGAGCTGATCCAGATCCTCTTCAGGAACCCACACTCGTTCGTGCACGTGATGGTGAAAGAGGAGGACGGCTCGCTCGTGAAGTATGCCGTCGAGTGGGTCGGCGCGTCGGAGCTCACCGGCCAGGGCGTGACGCCCACCACCCTGAAGCACGGCGATCGCGTCGTGATCAGCGGCACGCCGGGCCGCAATGCATCCGATCACCGCGTGCGGATGCTCAGCCTCCGCCGCCCGAAGGACGGCTTCGACTGGCACATGCCAGCCGGGCGGATGATCCGCTAGGGTAGCTCTCCGACCGCCGTCTGCAGCTGCAGCTGGCCGCCTTCCTCCGTGCCGGTATCGGTCCACGCGAAGATCAGCTCGTTGTCGCGCCGCGCCATGCGCGGGTAGCCGCTGGCGCGGCCGCCGCTCACCGGCGCCACGACGATCGGCCCGGAGCGGGCGCCCGAGGCGTCAATCCGCCGGAACCGCAGCTCCGAACGGCCGCCGGCATACTCCACCCACGACGCCACCGCCGATCCATCGTCCAGCAGATCGATATCCACCCGGCCGAGCGATCCGCCGTCGTCCAGACGGATCGGCATGCCCCACGTGCGGCCGGAATCGCTGGAGAAGGCCGCGTACGACTGTCCCAGATCGTTCTTCACCGTGAACCATGCGGCCACGACGTTGCGTCCGCTCGCGGCGATCGAGGGGCCGTTGACCGGGCAGAATTCAATCATCCAGTCGTCCTTGCCCACGATCGTCGAGGGTGTCCACTTGCTGCCCTCGAGCCGCGAGACGACGATGTCGCGGATCTCGTCGGGGGTGCGGTCGCGGTACGCGGTGAGCAGGCCGTCGGGGGTGACCGCGACGCTCGTCGGGCAGCACTCGCACACGTTGTGGTCGATCTCGACATCCGACGTCTGCTTCCAGCTCGCGTCGTACGCGGCGTACCGCAGCGTCATGGTGCCGCTGGTGGGGTCGTTCTCGAAGTACTCGCTGTTGCGGCCGTCCAGCCAGACGACCCCGACCGAGCCCCCCGGCAGCTCGATGACCGACGCGAACCCGTGCTGCGACCGGGTGCCGTCGTTGTGCGGCAGGAACGACGGCGCCCACGTCTTGCCGCCGTCCTTCGAGTACGACAGCCGCAGATTGTAGGCTTCGGTGACGGGGTCGATCGTCTGCAGCCACTGCGCCACGAGCGTCCCGTCGCCGAGGCGCGTGACCGACGGCACGTCCGCATAGCTCAGGAACCAGTCGTCACCCGAGGCGGCGGCGATCGGCGCGCTCCAGCCCGACCCGGTGCGCTCGGCAAACTTGAGCACGGTGGTCGTCGCGGTCCGCTCGATCCAGCTGAGGATCGGCCCCCGCGGCGAGGACGTGAACTGGGGCTCGCTGCTGTTGGCTGCCGATGGGGGCGCCACGCGCGCCACCGTCATGGTCCATTCGGCGGGCGTGCTGCGGCCGCACGACAAGGTGAGCAGGGCCATCGCGCCGCAGGCGATTGCTGCTGCCAGTCTCGAGATTGGCATGGTTGTGTTCGTACAGCATACCATCGTGGGCGCGATGGGGTTCGACCTGCTCATCTTTGTGTCGGCCGCCGCAGGGGGCGCGGTGGCTGCGGTGACCGGATTCGGCATCGGCAGCCTCGTGACGCCGGCGCTGGCGTGGCAGCTGGATGCGAGGCTCGCGGTTGCCGCGGTCTCGATTCCGCATGTCATCGGCACGGCCTTCCGGTTCTGGCTGCTCGGAGGGCGTGTCGACAGCCGGGTGCTCTGGAGCTTCGGGGTGATGAGTGCTGCGGGCGGTCTTGCCGGCGCGCTGCTGCAGGCGGAGGCGAGCACGCCCGCGCTGCTCGTGATCTTCGGCAGCCTGCTCCTGTTCAGCGCGAGCGCCGAGCTGACCGGCTTCGGGCGCCGGATGCGGTTCGGCGGTGTCCTGGCCTGGCTGGCGGGCGCACTGTCAGGGCTGCTGGGCGGCCTCGTCGGCAACCAGGGCGGGATTCGATCGGCGGCGCTCCTCGGGGTCGAGCTCCCCAAGCAGGCATTCGTGGCGACGGCGACCGCCGTCGGCTTGATGGTGGATGCGGCGCGTGTGCCCGTGTACGTCTGGCACCTCGGCGGGCGGATCGCAGGCGTCGGCTACTGGGTGGGGCTTGCCACGGCCGGCGTGCTGATCGGCACCGTCATCGGCAACCGTGCGCTGGCGCGCCTGCCGGAGCGGTCGTTCCGGCGCATCGTGGCGATCCTGCTCGGCGCGCTCGGCGCGGCCATGCTCCTGCGCGGGCTACTGGGTTGATCTACCCGCCGGGTCCGCGGAACGCACATGTTGTCCGCGGCACCCGGCCCACGTACGTAGGGCGAGTGGGCGCCCTTCGAGCCCCCGTACGTGGGCCGGATGCCGCGGCGAGGCGCGACTCCATCGAACCCACGCACGTGGGGCGGGTGCCAGGGCGAGTGGGAGTCCATCGAGCCCTGGACCCGCCAACGTTATTCGTAGGCGGTGGCGGCCGCGCGCGCCTGCTGCGCCGCGTCGCTCAGCTCCCGAATCAGCCGCTCGCAGTGCGGGAGATTGTTGCCGCCACGGTGGTTGGCCATGCCGCGGTACGCGCTGGCCATCGCCCGATGCGTCTGGACGCCGGCGTCATAGGTTCTGGCCAGCGTCAGGAAGTACTGCCGCACGGTCCGGCGCTCGTAGCGTGGGCGTCTGCCGGCCGTCAGGGCGGTCAGCTCACCGGGGGTCGGCTGCGTCGCCCCGTCGCCGTCCTCGAAACGCTCGGCGTCGATCGGCGGCCGCGACGCGTGCCCACCGGCCAGGCGCGCATGGTGCGCTGCAAGCTGCCGGAGGGTGGCCGCCGTCCGGGCGTTGTTGCGGGCGAGACGCGCCGCGTGCGAATCGGGCCCCATGCGACGGTTTGGATTGCCGGCCAGCGCGGCGCGCACCGCCGCCTGACGGGCGGCCTCGATGACGTACTGGTTCGCCAGCGTGGCGAAGTGCATCTCCAGCCGCGCGTGCGCGGCCGGGTCCGCGTTTTCCACGAGGTCGCGCACCTGCAGCGCGTTCAGCACGGGAGCAGGCGGGCCCTGTGCGTGCGCACCTGCGGCGAAGACGGCCACGGCGCCGGCCGCAACCGCCAGCGCGGACATGGATGGGAATCTCACGCGCTCAATGATGCCATAACAAAACAACGGCGCGACCCGGTGCGTCCCCGGAGCCGACCCGCGGCAGATCCTCTCTCGCGAGAGGCCTGGCTGCCACTACTTCGGTCGCGCTCGTCTGCCCCCGTTCCAGGGTCCGGCGCTCGATGCGTGGCCGACGTCTCGTCGCCACCGGTTGCCGGCGCCTCCGGGCCACTCGGCATCGCACCACGGCAATGCCCATTGAGCTGGCGGGAGGCGTTCCTGTTTCGTGAGCACGATCGGCAGGGTTGCTGTCCGATTCGCGCCGTTGCCTGTTGTCACCCCGAGCAAGGACAAGGCCAGTAAAGGCCGTTTGGTTTTCGGGTGTTGATACCGCGGAACGGCCCGCGCCCGGATGGGGCGCGGGCACTATTCCACGGCTGCCGGGGAATTCCACCGCGCGTGTCAGTCGTCGTGCCGGGCGGCAGCCGCCCGGGCCTCGTCAGCGGCTTCGCGCAGCAGTTTCACGAGGCGGTCGCAGTGAACCGCCGGATCGCCTCCGCGGCGGTTGGCGTTTCCGCGATAGGCGCCTGCCATCGTGCCATGGTCGGCGGCTTCAGCCTCGTACCGCAGCGCGAGCGTCACGAAGTACTCCTGGAGTGCGCGATGGTCGGAGGGCGTTTTCGCCCGCGCCGCCATGACCCGGAGCTCGTCATCGGTGGGCGCAGGCGCTCCCTCGCCGTTCTCAAAACGCCCGGCATTGTCTGGCGTCGTCGACGGCATGCCGCCCGCCAGGGCTGCATGGTGCCTCGCGAGCTCGCGGAGCGTGACCGCCGATTGCGTGTTGATCTCCGCCAGACGTGCGCAGTGCGCTGAGGCGGTCGGTGCCGGGTGGTTCGGGTTCCCACCGATGGCCGTGGCCATCGCCGCGTGCCGGCTGGCCTCTCTCCCATGCTCGAACGCCAGCGCCGAGAAGTGCCGCTCGAGCCGGGCGTGGTCGGCCGGCTCGGCGCGTGCGACGAGCTGCCGCACCTCCAGCACGTTCAGGACAGCCGTCGACGGCGCTTGCGCCGAGGCGACTGAGGCAACGAGGACGGTCGCGGCGGCGCCTGCGAGCGTCCGGACGAATGTCGATCTCATGATGAACCGCCTCTCTGTCGAATCCGGTTAGAGGATGACCCGCATCAGCGGGCGAGAGGGGCGGGTATTACAGGCGAAGCTGCACGGAGCTGAGGGCAGGGGGGACGGCGTGCGCGACCGTCTGTGAGTCGAGCGCGACGCGCATGCCCATATCGCTTACCTGACAGCGCAGCGACGACACCGGATGGGCAGATGCAGCCCCGGCGCCGGGCTGCGGCAGGTTCTCCCGGACAAACAGGACCGTTGCCGGAATCTCGTCGCATTCGTCAATGCCTGCGACAGCCGGCGTCCGGTCCGCCGCGGAGCCGTGGTGGCAGGTGGGTGTCGGCGCCACCGGCCACCCGGCATCGCACCAGGCGATGCACAGCACGTGACCAGGTGCGCCGGCCAGCGTGAGCACGATCAACAGACCGGCTGTCCCCACCATGTCACGGCTTTGTTGCGCAAGGATTGCGCCACGCGTTTCCGTTCGCCGATGTGGGCGTTTCCGTCAGGTCCGGGCCGCCGAGGTCGGCTGTTCCCGCGGAATTTCCCGCCCGCTGCGGATTGTCCCGCGTGGCCACATGGGCGGTGATGCCGCTCTGGGCCGAACGCGTTTAGAGTGTTGGGGGAGGGCACCATGGAAAAAGACGTCGTGTGCGGCATGCAGGTCGATC
>MEKU01000083.1:0-182 GCA_001767195.1 Acidobacteria bacterium RIFCSPLOWO2_02_FULL_67_21 | reverse complement strand
CCAGTACAACGGCAAGACGTATTACTTCTGCGCGAAGGTCTGTAAGACGAAGTTCGACGCCAATCCCGCCCAGTACGCGAAATGACGTTGACGCACGAGGTCGTCGACCCGGTCTGCGGGATGACGATCTCGCCGGAGGACGCGGCGGGACAGCACGAGTACCAGGGGCAGACGTACTACTT
>MEKU01000082.1:18177-24921 GCA_001767195.1 Acidobacteria bacterium RIFCSPLOWO2_02_FULL_67_21 | reverse complement strand
ACCGCCGCAACGGCACCACTTTTCAAGTACTTGGCGCCGTCTGAGAGTCCTGATGAAAGAGTGGTGAGCCGGGGGGGAATCGAACCCCCAACCCGCAGATTAAGAGTCTGCTGCTCTGCCAATTGAGCTACCGGCCCGATAGGGGAGCACCCATTCTATCGGGCCGGTTGGAAGCTGCGCAACTACTGCACGCTGACGACCGTAATTACCGGCGTCATCATGTAGCGGCCGTTGCCCGTTTCACGAATCGAGCGGTCGCCGTCGAAATCGAGCAGCATCGTCGTGGCGCCGCTGGCCGAGACCTCGAACTGCCGGTTCAGCTTGACCTCGCCCGAGGGGATCTCGAGCGGAGCGCTTTGGCCGGCCGGCGGGGTGATGCTGGCTGCGCACGCATCTCCGCCCGCCGCGTTGTCGAAGTAGAGCGCGGCGCTCGAGACGACCAGTCGAATCTGCGTGTAGTGCCCCGCGGCCAGCGGCCCCGTGCCGAGGACGTCCTGAGCCGTCTGCAGCTTCTTCAGATCGCAGGTCCGGCTCGTCGCGCCGCCGGCAAACGGGACGCGCGTGAAGTCGGCCTCGGTGCTACGGTGCGCGGTGACCTCCGAGAAGGTGACAAGGACGGCCCTGGCGTCGGAGAAGGGCGTGTCCTTCAACATCACGGTCAGCGTGCCGGCGCTGCCGGACGGTCCCGTCGGTGAATCGCTGCAGGCGACGGCGCCGAGACACGCCAGTGTGAATGCCATTATCAGTCGCATAGTCGCTCCTCTCCTCCACTCAAAGGCAAGTTGCGATCCATGCCACCTGAAATAGCTCTAAGGCATTGATATTCAATGAGTTGGCATCGGTCAAGTTTCCTGGCCGGAGGCCTGGCCGGCGAACGATACCGTATGCGTTGCGGACAGATGTCGGCAGGAAACTGCCTAGCCCTCGCGCTGCGCGCCCACCTGGCGAGTGAGCACGGGGGATTCGGGCGTGGATGTGTTGAGGGGCAGTTTCACCGTGAACCGCGCCCCGCTGCCTTCACCGGTGCTTTCCGCCGTGATCGTACCGCCGTGGCGTTCGACGATGTCGCGGGCGATCGACATGCCGAGGCCCAGGCCACGGTTGCCTCCGGGCCGGTGGACGCCCTGCCGGAAGCGATCGAAGACATACGGGAGGAACTCGCGCCTGATGCCGATGCCATGGTCCTGCACGACGATCTCGACCGACTTGTCGTCGCGGCGGAGCTCGACCTGCACCACGCCGTCCTCCGGCGAGAACTTCACCGCGTTGGAGAGCATGTTGACCACGACCTGCTGCAGGCGTTCAGGGTCGAGCATCAGGAGCGGGAGGCTGCGATCGAGCCGCGCGGCGACCCGGATCTTCTTGTCGTCCGCATCGGGCCGCACCGCGTCGACCGCCGCTTCGACGATGCCGCCGAGGTGGGCAGGCGCGAGGTGCAGCTCCAGCTTTCCCGAAATGGCGCGTGACACGTCGAGCAGCTGCTCGAGCAGATGCGCCTGCGCGCGCGCGCTGCGCTCGATCGCTTCGCAGGCGTACTCGGCGCGCGCCTCGTCCAGGCGGTGCTGGCGGAGGATCGCGGCCCAGCCAAGCACGGCATTGATCGGGGTGCGCAGCTCGTGCGAGACGACGGCGAGGAAGTCGTCCTTGGCGCGGCTGGCGGCCTGCGCCTCGCGGTACAGCCGCGCGTTGTCGAGTGCGATGGCGGCGCGTCCCGCCAGCTCCTGCGCCAGCGCGAGGTCGGCGGGATCGTGGGTGCGCCGCCGTGCTGCCAGCGTGAGCAGGCCCAGTGTTTGTCCTCTCGCGACCAGCGGCACCAGCAGCAGCGACTGCGACTCGAGCAGGGTCATCAGATACTCGTGCTCGGGGTTGGCGCCGGAGTCCGGGTCCCGTTCGGGCAGGCGCGAGAGCAGCGCCGGCTGGCCGGTGCGGATGGCGCGCGAGCAAGATGTCTCGCCTCTCAGGTTCGGCGCCTGCCGCCGTATCGTGGCCGCGGCCTCGCGACGGCCCGGATCCACGTCTACCACCTCGATGCGGCGGACGTAGCCGTCCTCGTGGACGAGGTCGACAATGGCGCATTCGGCAAGTGCGGGGACGGCGAGCCGGGCCAGGCTGACGAGCGTCGCTTCCGGCTCGAGCGCGGCGTCGAAGACCGTCGCGGTCTGCGCGAGGAAGGCGGCGCGGCTCGCCGCCAGTTCGGCCGCGGCGCGATTGGCCTGTTCCCGGCCGGCCAGCGCTCCACACTCGGCCTCGAGCCGCTTGCGCTCGTACAGGCCTGACAGGATTGCGGTCACAGCCGCCACGAACTGGACGTCGCCGGCCCCGAACGCGCGCGGGGAGGTGGAGTAGGCGGCGACGACGCCGAACGTCCGGCGGACGCCCGCCATCCGCATGGCGATTCCACTTCGAGCGCCAGCGGCCCGGAGCACCGCGGGCACGCTGAATCGAGCGTCGCGGTCTGCTTCGCCGCCGACGACCGGCTCTCTGGCGTACAGGGCGTAGCCCGTCTGCGTGTCGATGTCGGCCGGCACCGTCATGCCGTCGAGCGTCGCCCCGTTCCAGCCCGCTGCGGCGGCGACCGTGAGCGGGCCGCCCTCGCGCGTCAGCTCCAGTACCGCGCAATGCTCCAGCGCGAGCGCCTCGATCGTCATCGTGACGGCGTCGCGCCGCAGCGCCTCGATGCTGCCGCCCGCCAGCGCGCGGGAGCTGAGCTCGAGCAGCGCGTCCCGTCGGCGCATGTCCGCGTCGAGCGCTGCATCGGCCGCGCGGGCGCGCTCCTCCGCGCGTGCGCCCCGTCGTCCCACGCGCGACATCCATGCCGCGAGCAGGGCGACTCCGCCGAATGCGGCGCACGCGGCGAGCTCCGAAGGCGTTGTTGGAAGCTTGAACGCGCCCGCGGGCAGTACGAAGAAGTAGTCGAGGGCGAGCAGCGATGCGGCCGCTGCCAACAGCGCCGGCCCGTAACCGCCGATCGCCGCGCTGCCGGCTACCGCCAGCGAGAAGATGACAAACGCGACGTGGGGTGCGCCGGTGGTCGGGAATTGAGAGGAGAGCAGCCACGCGACGCCAGGGAGCGCGAGGCCGGCGGCGTAGGCAAACGGCACTCGTGCGTCGCCGCCGATGAAGGACTGCATTCGGGAGTACACACTCGTAATTGGGCGCGGGGAGGGCGTCGCTGCGGATGCCCCAGCAATTGTCTTGCCCATCCTCGTGCCCGCGAATCGGGTTGGAATCCGTCAAAACGGTCGGGGAAGGCGCGGCACGCTAACAGATCGGCTCAGATCATCACGACGTCGTATGGCAGCTCAGTTGCTGCAGGGCGTTTCAGGATGCCATCGCCAAGGGCGGCGAGAACCTCCGGATTCTGGGACTTCAGGGCGCCATCGTGGCTGAAGGAGGCGTTCCGATCGACGTCAGCGGACGCATCGTCGGAGCCGTGGGCCTGTCGGGCGGCACCGGCGAGCAGGACAGCGCGTGCGCCGCTGCTGTCATCAATGGGATCAAGGCGGGACGCTGACCGCGTCCCGCGTCTAGAGCAGCTTGCGAATCGCGGCGTCGAGATCGGCCTCGGTCATATTTCCGGGCCGGTACAGGCGCACGATGCCCTGGCGATCCACCAGCGCGAGCGTCGGCGTCGTGCTGACGCCGTAGCGCAGGTGGTTGGCCTCGCCGACCGGGATCGCCTCGTCCCGAAGAAACGGGTAGGACTGGTCCCGGACCTTGGCGATGTGGCGCAGCTCGGCGTCGGGATCGGCGTTCGTTCCCCGGACGATGTAGCCGAAGCGCTGGGTCGGGGCGACCACGCGCAGCCCCTGCGCGCGGTACTTCTGGAGCAGCGCGTCGATGACCGGCGCCTGCGTCTTGCAGTCCGGGCACCAGTGGGCCCAGAAGAAGAGCAGGACGACGTTCCCTTTTAGATCTTCCAGCGCGGGCACTGCCGGCCCGAGGTGCTCGCCGGCGTCGAGCGCCGGAGCCGGCTGCCCCTCGAGCGTCAGCAGATTGAGGTTCTTCTGCAGCCGCTTGTGAACGGAGCTGTTCCCGTACTTCTCGATCTCCCGCTGGAGGAAGTAGACGGCGGACGACCGATCGCCGCGCGCGGCGCGCACGAGCGCCTCGACCTCGATGGCCGCACCGAGCCCGATCTCCAGGTTCCGGTCGTCTTCCATGCGCCGCGTCTTGAGCGCATCCACGGCGAGCTCGTAGGTGTCGGCGGAGAACCGCGCGGCCTCGTCGAGCTGGCCTGCGGCGTACGTGCCGCGCGCGAGCCAGGACATCGCTTCGATGAGCTCGGAGGTGACGCCGCGCGCCGCCCGGTCGGCCTCGGCGAGCGCCTCTCCCTTCGCGAAGTCCTTCGCGGCGATGGCCGCGCGCACCTCCGTGATGATGGTCCTGGGCTGCTGGGCGTGAGCGCCAACGGCCGCAGCCGCGGCGATCGCCAGTCCGATGATGATGCGGCGCATGCGCATGCTCCTGTCAGGCCCCTCCCGCGCGGGCGGCGTCGGGCGGCCGGATCCTGATCGTATACGAGACGGGCACCGATGTCGGGGCAAAACAGATGCGATCGTCACACGCCTGGTACTCGAGCGTGCCCTTGATCGTCACCGCGTCGAGCGCCGCCACGGCGTCCCGCTGCGCGGGCGCGGCGCTCACCGCAAGCGGCTGCGTGAGCCGGAACGGCTTCTGGAAGACCGGCACGCGCTCGTTGAGCGGCTCGAAGAAGTAGATCTCCGAGGCCGGATACTGCAGCGGCTGTGTCACGAGCACGGGATTGCGCGCCAACGCGACGGTGATGATCCGGTAGCCGTCGGCGCCCGGCGCGTAGACGTGCATCCGCTCGCGCGGCCTGATGTCGAAGACGATGGAGAAGGGCTCGCCCGGCGCGACCGCGTCGTGGCTCGCATAGGTGGCGATCTGGAGGTGATCGGTGGTCACGCGCCTCGGCGGCGTCGGCTTGCCGGCCTGCTGGGCGGCGGTGACCGGCGCCACGAACGCGATGACCGCGACTACGCAGCGAATCAGCGTCTTCAATGGGCGTCGCCTTGGTGTCATCATACAGCGCGCGGCGTTTGGGCCAGAAGGAGAGGACATGCGAAAAGGGAATCACAGATGGACGGCGAGCTTCGCGGCAGGTGCACTGTTGCTGATGGGCGGAGCGTGTTCCAGCCCGCGGGAACCGGCGGCCTCGACGACTGACGGCGGCAATCCGGGCATTGAGGTGCTGTCCGGATCGCAAGCATTGCAGCGCGTGCTCGAGCGGACGCCGCCGAAGCCGGCCCCCGGAGGGACGGCGCCGAGTTTCGTTCCCGATCCGGGATGGCCGAAACCCCTGCCGAACAACTGGATCATTGGTGAGGTTGGTGGTCTCACCGTCGATGCGCATGACCACATCTGGGTGTACCACCGGCCGCGCTCCCTCAATTCGACCGATTCAGGCGCCCAGGGCGAAGCAGGGAAGAACGCCAAGGGCCAGCCGATCAGCCCCATCGGTCATCCGCGGCCGTACGGCCAGCTGTCGGGCTGCTGCGTTCCGGCGCCGTCAGTGCTGCAGTTCGACAAAGAGGGGAACCTCCTGCAGGCCTGGGGTGGCCCGGGCGATCCCGGCTTTCTCGACAAGCGATGCCGGACAGAAGACGGATGCTCCTGGCCGGGACGGGAGCACGGCATCTTCGTCGACCACAACGACTTCGTGTGGATCAGCGGCAACGGAGAAATCGACCGGGGGACGAACTCCGGCGCGTATCCGTGGGCGGCGAACTTCGGCGGCGACGACTCCCAGATTCTGAAATTCACGTCGGATGGCACCTTCGTCTTTGCGATCGGGACGCCAGGGATGAGGAAGCCGAACAGCAACGATACGAATGGCGGACTCAACGGTACGCCGCAGCCGTATCTGCCAGCGGACTTCACGGTTGATCCAAAGACCAACGTCATGTACATCGCCGATGGCTACGGGAACCGGCGGGTCCTCCTCGTCGACGCCGCAACCGGCAAGCACCTTGGTCATTTCGGCGCCTACGGGCAGAACCCAGTGATTGGCGAGAGTACCGACCCCGCGTATGGCGGCGCCTGGGCGGCGGATTTCAGGCGCGGGGAGATGAAGCCGAAGTTCTTCCGCAGCCCGCTGCACTGTGCGGAGCTGAGCAAGGACGGTTTCTTGTACTTGTGCGACCGCGGCAACAACCGCATCCAGGTCTTCAAGGCGTCTGACGTAGGGAAGCCCTGTCAGAATCCGGACGGCGAGGCCGGCACGTGCGGATTCGTCGGCGAGGTCCACGTCGCGCCCCAGACCGCGGGGGGGACGTCGGGGAGTCTCGCCTTTTCCGCCGATCCCGAACAGAGTTGCCTCTACGTCGCGGATCTCACGAACTTCACGATCTATGAAATCAATCGAAAGACACTGCAAGAGGTCGCTCGGTTCGGCAGTGGTGGGCGGGGGCTCGGCCAGTTCCACTGGCCGCACAAGGTGAGTGTGGACTCGGAAGGGAACGTGTACGCCGGCGAGGTGGACGGCAACGGGAACGTGCAGAAGTTCCTGCGATATGGCGCGACCGCCTGCGGCGGCACGGGTCACGCCGAAGTCGGCGCGTATCAGACGACCGGATAAGCCGCGGGTGTGTCCGCCTTCGCAGCTTCGGCGAGACAGCCTTCGCCTCTCAGCGACTCGCTTGCCCAGCCGAAGCTCGGCGAAGCCGAGCGAAGGCTGGCGCGCCCGACAGGATTCGAACCTGTGGCCCCCAGCTCCGGAGG
>MEKU01000082.1:0-18138 GCA_001767195.1 Acidobacteria bacterium RIFCSPLOWO2_02_FULL_67_21 | reverse complement strand
CTTCGCCTGGAACCGACTCGCTTGCCCAGCCGAAGCTCGCCGCAGGCAAGCGAAGGCTGGCGCGCCCGGCAGGACTCGAACCTGCGGCCTACGGATTCGAAGTCCGGCGCTCTATCCAACTGAGCTACGGGCGCACGGAAAGTCATCATATCACGCGCACTTGCGCCCTTTCGGTCGTCAGCCGACAATGGGGCGCTCATCCCCCGCACCAAGGAGACAGTCATGTTGGTCCGCTCTGTGTGTGTTGTGGCCGCGCTGATGCTGGCAGTTCCCGCCCTGGCGCAGGAGGCGCAACAACCTCCGCCCGCGCCCCAGGACGAGGAACAGCCGATCTCATTCGAAGAGCAGGTCGTCGTGACCGCGTCGCGTACCGAACAGCAGCTCGTGAACGCGCCGGCCGCCGTGAGCCTGATCACGACCGAGACGATTCAGAACTCACCGGCCACCAATATCGGCGACCTGCTGCGGACCGTGCCGGGGATCAACGTGTCCCAGATCTCGGCGCGCGACGTCAATCTGACCACGCGCGGCGCCACCTCCACGCTGTCGACCTCCCAGCTGGCGCTCGTGGACGGGCGCAGCGTGTATCTCGACTTCTTCGGGATGGTCATGTGGGATCTCGTGCCGACCAACCCGAACGACATCCGCCAGATCGAGGTCATTCGCGGACCCGCGTCGGCCGTGTGGGGCGCCAACGCGATGTCGGGGGTCGTCAACGTGATCACGAAGACGCCGCGCGAGCTGGCCGCGCAGGGCGGCACGTCGCTCACGATCGGCGCCGGGGCGTTCAATCGGACCGTGACCGGCGCGGCCGACCAGGACAGCGGCGCCATGTTCTACGTGAACGGCTCACACGCCGAAGCCGTCAACGACCGGTGGGCGTACAAGCTCTCCGCCGGGTACTTCACCCAGGATCCGCTGCCACGGCCGGCCGGAGCGATCCCGAACGCCTTCCGGACGCCGTATCCCACGTTTCAGAACCAGGGCACGTCGCAGCCGAAGTTCGACGGCCGGGTCGACTATGACATCGCCAGCGGCGGGACGGTCACGATCAGCGGCGGCGTCGCCGGGACCGAGGGCCTGATCTACAGCGGCATCGGGCCGTTCGACGTCTCGAGCGAGTCGCGCATGACGTACGTGACGACAAAGTACCAGAACGGCAGCCGCCGGGTCGCCTTCTTCACCAATCTGCTCGACGGCCACGCGTCGAACCTGCTGGCCCGCGGTCCCACAGGGCAGCCGCTGCCGCTCGTCTTCGACACCAAGACCTTCGATATCGAGGCGGCCGATTCCCGGACGATCGCCGCCGCGCACGTGATCACCTTCGGCGGCAACTACCGCCACAACACGTTCGATATTTCGCTGGCGCCCGCCGGCGACGACCGCAACGAGGGCGGTGGCTACATTCAGGACGAGATCTTCCTCGGCGACCACTTCCGCTGGGTCGTCGGCGGCCGCGTCGACAAGTTCTCGTCGATCGATTCGGCCGTGTTCTCGCCGCGCACGACGTTCATGGTGAAGCCGGACGCGGCGCAGACGTTCCGCCTCTCGTTCAACCGCGCGTTCCGGGCGCCGTCGTTCATCAACAACCACATCAGCACGACCGTGCTCAACGAGGTGAACCTGAGCGCCCTCTCGCCGGCGCTGGCCAGGTATATCTTTCCGATCGGCGCCGTCGGCAACCCGGATCTCGAGCAGGAAACGATGACGGCGTACGAGGTGGGGTACACGGGCGTCCTCGGCGGCCGGGCCACGGTGACCGCCGCGTTCTATTACAACGTCACCGACGACGGGATCTACTTCACGCCCGATCGGTTCTATTCGGCGGCGGCGCCGCCGCCCGGGTGGCCGCTGCCGCCGGCGATCCTGTCGGTGCTCGCGGGGCTCAGGCCGCCGGTCGTCCTGCCGTCGCGGTTCACCTACCTGAACCTCGGCACCATCAAGGACAAAGGCGTCGAGCTCGGCGTCGAGGCGTCCGTGAATCGCTACGTGAATGTCTTCACCAACTACTCGTACCAGGCGATGCCCGTGGCGGAAGACCTGCCGGCCGGCACGACGATCAACGACATCAACTGGCCGCCGAAGAACCGCTTCAACGCGGGGTTCAACTTCAGCTACCGGCGATTCCTGGGCAACATGAACGTGAACTACACAGACGAGGCGTACTGGCAGGACGTGCTCGATGCGCGCTACGCAGGGACGACCGAGCCGTTCACCCTCATCAACGCCGGCTTCGGCGTGCGGTGGGGCGGCGAGCGGGCGGTGACGAGCATCAAGGTCACGAATCTCGCGAACGAAGAAGTCATGCAGCACATCTTCGGCGACGTGCTCAAGCGGCAGGTGGTCGGGGAAGTGCGGCTCACGTTTTGAGGGGCCCGGCTGAAGCCGGGCACTACGTACGGAGCGTACGTAGCGGGTACGTAGAGCGTACGTAGCGCGTACGTAGTGCCGGGCTTCAGCCCGGCCCTTACGGTTCGGCGTAGGTCATGACGGCCCGCAGGTCGGCGCCTCTCGATCGGCGAAGGGGCGCCCACAGGTCGCCGACCGCCTGCAGCCGCGCCGCGGCGTTCCGGATCGTGAAGTCCCGCGGCGAGACGCCGTCATCGATCTCGTCCCACGTGACCGGCATCGACACGCCCGCAAACTCGCTGCCCCGGGCGCTGTAGGCGCTGGCGAGGGTCTTCCCGCGGACGTTCTGCAGGTAATCCACGTACACGCGCCGACCGCGCGCCGCGAGCGAGCGCTCGACCGTCGCCGCCCTCGGGTGCTTGCGGGCGACGACGGTCGCGACGATCTGGCAGAAGAGCAGTCCGGCCTGATACGGCGTGTCGGGCGGCATCGGCACGCAGACATGGAGGCCGCCGGCGCCGGACGTCTTGGCAAAGCCTGGCGCCTTGAGCGTCAGCAGCTCCTCGCGCACCCATCGCGCCACGTCGAGCACGCGCCCGAAGGGCAGGTCATCCGGCGGATCGAGGTCGAACGCGACGTAGTCGACGGCCGCTTCCGATTGAATCCGCGAGAACCATGGGTCCTGCGAGACGGCCGCGAGCTGGGCCGAGTAGAGCAGCGTGGCGAGCGTTCCCCCGACGAGATGCGGCCGGGTCTCGGTTTCGCTGGTGGCATGCGCCACGCGAACCCCGGCCGGGCGCTTCTCGGGTGCGCGATGCTGATAGAAGGGCCTGGCCTCGACGCCGTTCGGGTACCGCTTCATCACGAGCGGCCGATCGGCCAGGACGGGGAGGATGCAGGGCGCCATGCGGATGTAGTGGCGGAAGAGATCGCCCTTGGTGAGCTTCGGGCGAGGCCAGAACACTTTGCGAAGGTTCGTCACGTCGAGGCGCGTGTCGTCGGGAAGGTCGAGCACGCCGTTGCCGGCGCCGTGCTCGATGGCGTCGATCTGCTCGAGCAGCCGATCGAGCGCCGCCGGCGTCAGCCGGGGCGTGCGGCGCCGATCCCCCACAGGCTCGGCCCTCCGTGACGGACCGCGCGGCTTCACGGCGGCGGCCGCACGCGCACGCGCCGGCGCCAGGGCCTCGACCGGGGTCATCACCGTGTCGGGTTCGCGGCGGACGCGCTCCGCGTTGATGTCGTCGCGGAGCGCGATATAGCTGGGATGCCGCAGCCGGCCGTCCGCCGTCCACTCCGTGAACGTCACCTCCGCCACGAGCGCCGGCCGGACCCAGTGGGGCGGAGCGTTCGTACGCGGCGTCCTGGCGAACGGCGCCGCTTTCGTCTCGATCGCGCGAAGACGCTTCCACACACGGCCGAGCTCGGCGTCGGTGAACCCCGCGCCGGTATGCCCGACGTACTGCAGCCGCCCTCCCTCGTCATGGACGCCGAGCAGCAGCGCGCCGAAGAACGGCCGCGACCCGCGCGGCTCGGTCCATCCGCCAATCAGGCACGCCTGGCGGCGGACCAGCTTCAGCTTGCGCCACTCCGGCGATCGACGGCCGGAGGTGTAGACCGACTCACGTCGCTTGGCAATCAGCCCCTCCCATCCGCCTGCGCGCGCCCGTGCGTGCAGCTCCCGGCCGTCCCCCGCGGCCTGCTCGCTGATGCGGAGCCGCGCGTCGCGCACGCCGCGCAGCAGCGATTCGAGCCGCGCACGCCGCTCCCTGAGCGGGAGCGAACGCAGATCGGCATCGCCGTCGCGCAGCAGATCGAACACGAAGTACGCCACCGGCGCGGGCGCCGCGGTGCTCTTCAGGTGGATACGGCCCTGGAGGTTCTGGAACCCGAGCGGCTCAGCCCGTTCGTCGAGCGCCACGATCTCGCCGTCGAGCACGATCGGCCGGTCGAGATTCCTCGACCACTTCGCGAGCGCGTCCGCGATTTCGGGAAACTGCGCGGTCTTCTCGTTGCCGAGGCGGGACCAGAAACGCACGTGCGCAGAAGTGGGCCGGGTCCCGCGAGCACGAGCAGCGGAGCGCAGCGGACCCGGCGAGGCAGGCTCGATGGACGCGATGGCGCGGATGCCGTCGTACTTGGGCTCGTAGACGAGATCGGCCGCGTCGAGCGGCGCCGGCGCGGTGGTGGCCAGCATCGGCCGCACGGTCGCCGGGTCGTCTCGCCAGCGTGAAGGCTCCACCTAGGCCGCGCGCCGCTTCCGGGCCCGCGTCGTCGTCTTGCGCGCGCGGGCCGGCTTCCACGAGCCGCCTCCGGCCGCCTCGAGCGACCGGCGGAGCCGCTCCATGAGGTCCACGACCTCGCCCTGCGGGCGCTCGCCGGGCGCAGCGAGCGTCGGCTCTTTGCCCTTGAGGCGCGCCTTGACGATCTTCATCGCAGCGCGTACGCGCGCTCGCTCCCCTGGTGAGCACGACGAACCGGCCCTTCTCGTACTCGTACCCCTTGACCAGATCGTCCCAGGCCACCGGTTTTCCCTCGCGGATGAACCGGGGGTTGCAAAACGAAATCCCAAATCCCAAATCCCAAATCCCAACCGAACCTCGCGGTGCGGTTTGGGATCTGCTCATTGGGATTTGGGATTTGAGCGCGACCGCAGGTCGCGTTCCGCCTCGACCCAGTCGTCGAAATCGCGGCCGGACCCGGCGCCCCGGCTCAGGTAGCGCAGATAGGCGGCGCGGGCAATCTCGTCGTACGTCGGACCGGGCGCCGACCGGTGGTCGGCGACGGCCCGCCGCGGCCGCGCCGGGGCCACGGCCGGCCGGCGCGCGCGGGCCGGCGCCGGCGTGTCAGCATTCTTCTTGGCCATAGTGCTCAACTCTCAGGAGGCTATTGTAGCCTCCTCGACGTCGAACTCGGAGGCGATCGTCTTCAGCGTGTTGAGCGCCGTCTCTTCCTCGTGCAGGGACTGCTCGAGCAGCTCCACGGCGTCCATCATGCCGAGCTTGTCGGCCATATCGATGAGGCTTTCGTACGCGGTGATTTCGTAGCGCTCCACCTTCTGGCCGGCGCCGACGTTGAAGAACTCCACCAGCTCAGCCGACGGTCGCTCGCGCATGAACGCCTTCTTCTCCTTGATCAGGCCCTCGATGCCTGGACAGGATTTGGTCTCGGGCCTGCGGCCGATCGATTTCATGATCTTCTCGATCCGCTTGATCTGCCCCTGTGTCTCACGCCGGTGCTGCGTGAAGGCCTTCTCGATCTCGCGATCGGAGCTCTGCTCGGCCATCTGCTCGAGCGCGTCGAGCAGCGACTGCTCGGCGGAATAGATGTCCGTCAGCTCGTGCTCGAACAATTCCTGAATGCTGCGCATCGCCATGCCGGGTGCCTCTTGTGGTGGTGGAGGCGGTGCAAGATGGGGACCACGCACATCAACGTGAAATCTGCGTCAGTGGTTTGCCTGTCGAGGAAAGACGCAGCAGTCCCGCGAGGGGCACGTGGACCCAATCCGGACGATTGTTCAGTTCGTATCCGAGCTCGTAGCAGGCTTTGTCGACGAGGAAGACCATCAGGAGCCTTTCGAGGTCGTCAACGCGCGGCGGCAGGATCCTCGAGTCGCGCGCGGCCGCGACATACGCGCGGAGAAACCGGCCCGACACCCATCGCTCCCACAGATCCGCCCACGGCGCCAGACGCTCGACGTCCGCAGGGCGGGTCAGCGTGGCCGCACCGAGGGCCGTCAGCGCCGCGTAGCCGAAGGATCGCAGCATGCCGGCCACGTCGCGCAGCGGCGAACACTTGTTGCGGCGCTCGGCCAGAGGCCGCGCCGGCTCTCCCTCGAAGTCGATGATCATCACGTCGCCTTCAGTGACGAGCACCTGCCCGAGGTGATAGTCGCCGTGGCAGCGGATGCGCCGTCCGGCGCCGTGGAGATCGCGCCCCTCGTCCAGGAGCCGCACGACATCCTCGCGGCGGGCCAGGACCGCCGCCGCCAGCTCACGGCGGCGGTCGTCGAGCCGGTCGAGCGACGCGCCGAGCAGCGAGAGGCGATCCTCGGCGTGCCGGCGCATGGCCGCCGTTGTGGCGCCGACGTCGTCGGCCGTGTACGGTTCCGGCGCGAAGGCCGGTTCGCCCGCCGCGCCCGCCAGGTGCGCGTGCAGCTCGCCCGTGCGCCGGCCCAGAACTTCCGCGATCGTGAGGTACGCCCCGATCGCCTCCGCCACATCGTCGGGAGGCGCGCCGGTTTCGAGCGTCCAGACCGTCTCACCTTCGTGCGCCTGACGCGGCGGCAGGGTCAGGGCACGCTCGAAATAGCGGCCGAGCTCCTCGATGGTCACGTGCCAGCCGGTTCCCTGGTTGTAGATGTACTGCTGCAGCAGGGCCACCGCGGCCGGCGGCTGTTCGCCGCGCACGTACGAGAGGGCGCCGGCAAGTGGCGGCACGCGCGTGAAGCCGTGTGCTGCGAGGAACTCGCTCACCTCGACGTCCGGGTGTGGGCCCGGCTCGATCCGGCGGAACAGCTTCATGATGGACCGCTTGCCGAAGAGGATCGACGTATTGCTCTGATCGCCGGCGTTGCGGGTGATCGGCGCGATCGGATCGGGCGGCGTCCGCTCGGGCACGTGCCCCGGCGTTCCGTGCAGACGGCCCGCTCGCGTCGGCACCGCGCGATCGTCCTGCAGCAGGTCCGCCAGCAGCGCACACGTCTCATCGTCGAGGAGCCCGTCGACGAGCAGGCCTTTGCGGGCGCCGGTGATCCGCGCGAGCGCATTCGTGCGGAACTCCTGCCCGATCGCGTCGGCGGCGCTCCCGTGCGTCATCGCCAGCGGCACCGCGTACTGTTCCCGGCCCCCGTCGCGGTATTCGACCTCCACGATGGTGAAGAAGGAGGGGTGAAGGCCGCGCCGGAGCGGCACCCAGTCGAGAAACCGCGCGCCCGCGATCGCCCGCGCCTTGCCGCCGAACCAGCGCTGCCGCTGCAGGAACGGCACCAGCGCCTGCCGTTCGATGATCGTGCGGCCCCCGCCGTCCAGGAGCGACTCCCAGACGACGCCCGAGACGAGGGCCGGAAGCGCCGCGGGCTCGTCCGGCGCCGGGGCCGTGCGCGCGGTGACCGACGTGACCGTCTCCTGCAGCTGGAACCAGTAGAACCCGTAGGGCGCCAGCGTCACGAAATAGGGGTGATCGCCGATGCGCGGGAACTCGGTCTGGCCGAGCAGCTCCACCGGCGTGAGCCCCGCAAACGCCTCGAGCGGGATTTCGGCAGGCTGCACGGTTCGAGAAAGGTTCGCGACGCACAGGACGATGTCCTGTTCGTATCGCCGCACGTACACGAACACCTTGCGGTTCCACGTCTGAATGAACTGCAGGGTGCCGCGCCCGAACACCTGGTGCTGCTTCCGCAGCGCGATCATCCGCTTCATCCAGTGGAGCAGGGAATAGGGGGACCGCTCCTGCGCCTCGACGTTGATCGCCTCGTACCCGTGGACCGAGTCCATGATCACGGGGGCGTACAGCCGCGCGGGATCCGCGCGCGAGAATCCGGCGTTGCGGTCGCTGCTCCACTGCATCGGCGTGCGCACGCCGTTGCGATCCCCGAGGTACACGTTGTCGCCCATCCCGATCTCGTCGCCGTAGTAGAGGATCGGCGTGCCGGGCAGCGAGAACAGCAGACTGTTCATGAGCTCGATGCGGGGTCTGCTGTTCTCCATCAGCGGCGCGAGGCGCCGGCGGATTCCGACGTTCACCCGCATTTGCGGATCGGTGGCGTACTGGGCGTACATGTAATCGCGCTCTTCGTCGGTCACCATCTCGAGCGTCAGCTCGTCGTGGTTGCGCAGAAAGAGAGCCCACTGGCACGCCGATGGGATCTCCGGCGTCTGGTTCATGATCTCGACGATCGGGTGCCGCTCCTCCTGCCGGAGCGCCATGAACATCCGGGGCATCAGCGGAAAGTGGAACGCGATGTGGCACTCGTCGCCGTCGCCGAAGTACGCCTGCGCGTCGGACGGCCACTGGTTGGCCTCGGCCAGCAGCGCCCGGCCGCTGTACTGCGCGTCGAGGACCCGGCGGATGTGCTTCAGGATGGCGTGCGTCTCCGGCAGGTTCTCGTTGATCGTCCCCTCGCGCTCGATCAGGTACGGAATGGCGTCGAGCCGCATCGCATCGACGCCCAGGTCCAGCCAGAACCGCATCACGTCGATGACCGCTTCGAGCACCTCGGGGTTGTCGAGGTTCAGGTCGGGCTGATGGGAGAAGAACCGGTGCCAGTAGTACTGGCCGGCCACCGTGTCGAACGTCCAGTTCGACTTCTCGGTATCGGTGAAGATGATCCGGGTCCCCGCATACTTCGTGTCCGTGTCGCTCCAGACGTAGTAATCGCGCTCGCGCGATCCGCGGGGCGCCTGCCTCGCGCGCTGGAACCAGGGGTGCTGATCGGAGGTGTGATTGATGACGAGCTCGGTCAGCACCTTGATGTCGAGCGCATGCGCGGCATCCACGAACCGCCGGAAGTCATCCAGCGTCCCGTAGATTGGATGGATCGCCGTGTAATCCGCAATGTCGTACCCGTCATCCCGCAGCGGAGACGGGTAGAACGGCAGAAGCCAGAGACAAGTGACGCCGAGATCGTGCAGGTAGGGGAGCCGGTCGGTGAGGCCGGGAAAGTCTCCGATGCCGTCCGCATTGCTGTCGGCAAAGGCGCGAACATGAATCTCGTAGATGATGGCGTCCTGGTACCAGAGCGGATCGGAGGGCATCACCGTACGACCAGGATGTGCGCCATGCGCTCTGACGGGTCGAGCTTCACGTAGTTCCACTCGCCGCGCCACTCATAGCGTGCACCGTCGAGCAGATCCTCGACTGTATACGGCTCGCCCGCCGGCAGGCCGAGCTCGCCGATCGGCACCTGCACGAAGCCGTGCTGCCTGTGGTGCGGGTCGGTGTTGGCGACCACGAAGACACGGGGTGAAGGGGGCGAGGCGGCGAGGGGGCCAGGGGGCGAGGGGGCCAGGAGGCGAGGGGACAAGGGGGCGCTTTTGCTGAACCAGAGGAACGCCGGGTTGTCGGTCGCGTGGAAGGCGAGCGTGCCGTTGAACTGCAGCGCGCGGTGCTGGCGCCGGATCTCGTTGACTCGTGCGATGAGCTCGTTGAGATTGCCCGGCTGCTGCCAGTCGCGCGGCCGGACCTCGTATTTCTCCGAATGGAGATACTCCTCCGAGCCCGGACCGAGCGGCACGTTCTCGCACAGCTCGAAGCCGCTGTAGATCCCGTAGCTGGCCGACAGCGTCGCAGCCAGGATGAGCCGCACCTCGAAGGCCGGCCGGCCGCCGGTCTGCAGGTACTCGTGCAGGATGTCGGGCGTGTTGGCAAAGAAGTTCGGCCGCATGTACTCCTGCAGCTCGGTGCGCGTGAGCTCGGTCAGGTATTCGCGCAGCTCGTGGGCACTGTTGCGCCACGTGAAATAGGTGTACGACTGGTTGAAGCCGGCTTTCGCCAGGTACCGCATGACCTTCGGCCTGGTGAACGCTTCGGCCAGGAAGATCACCTCGGCGTGCCGCCGTCGCACGTCGCGGATGACCCACTCCCAGAACGCGAACGACTTCGTGTGAGGGTTGTCGACGCGGAAGATCCGCACGCCGTGCGAGACCCAGAACAGGAAGACGTCACGCAGCGCGTCCCACAGCGCGCGCCAGTCGGCGGTGTCGAAGTCGAACGGATAGATGTCCTGGTACTGCTTCGGGGGATTCTCCGCGTGCCGGATCGAGCCGTCCGGCCGATGCCGGAACCACTGGGGGTGCTCCCGGACCCACGGGTGGTCGGGCGACGTCTGAAAGGCGATGTCGAGCGCCACCTCCAGGCCCAGGCGGTCCGCCGCCGCCACGAAGCGGTCGAAGTCGTCGAGCGTGCCGAGCCCTGGGTCGACGGCCGTGTGTCCGCCCGCCTCCGCCCCGATCGCCCACGGGCTGCCCGGATCGCCGGGGCCCTCCGCGAGCGTGTTGTTGCGCCCTTTGCGATGGGTCCGGCCGATGGGATGGACCGGCGGCAGGTACACGATGTCGAAGCCGAGATCGGCGAGGGCCGGGAGCCGCGCCTCGGCATCGCGCAGCGTGCCGCTTCGCGCCGGATCATCGGTACACGAGCGCGGGAACATCTCGTACCAGGCGCCGAAGCGGGCGCGCTCCCGGTCGACCAGCACCCGGAGCGCCGGCGCGCTGCTGGTGGAGGCCGTGCGATCCGGCCGTGCCGCCATGAGCTGGCGCAGCCCGGGGTCGCGGGCGGCCATCACGCGTGACGCCTGCGAGCGCGTGCCGCGCAGCGCGTCGGCGATCTCGAGCAGCCGGAGATCTTCGTCGCTCCGGCCGGCGCGCTCGTCGGCCCGGCTGAAGCCGGGCACTTCACCGGTCCGGCTAAAGCCGGACATTTCACCGGCCCGGCTGAAGCCGGGCACTACGTACGAACCAGACGTAGCGCCGGGCTTTAGCCCGGCCGTGACCGCTCGCTGGATGATCCCGGCGCCTTCGGCCAGCTCGGTCTCCACGTCCTGGCCTGCCTCCGTCTTCTTCACGAGCGTTGCGCGCCACGACTCGAAGCGATCCACCCACGCCTCGACGACGTACTCGTATTCGCCGGGCGCGGCGACGATGAAGGACGCGCCCCAGGAATCGTTTCCGAGCGGGGCGAGCGGGACTTCCGTCCATGGCGGGTCCGCCTGCGCGTCCATGCGCTGGTGCTCGGCGGCACCCGCCCTACGTACGTGGCGATACTTGACGACTCCGGCGAGCTGATCGTGGCCGTCGGCCAGGACGTCGGCCGTGACGAACACGGCCTCGCCCGGGGTGCGCTTGATCGGAAAGCGGCCGCCGTCGATCTGCGGCTGAATCCGCTCGATGACCACGCGCCGGGCGTCTCGTCCCTCATCCGCCGGAATCGCCGGCGGCTGTGCCGGCAGCGTCTCCGGCCCGTGCTCGTCGTGCGGCGTCCGCCTCATGTCCGGGGATCCGCGACGGCGGGGGGGCGCTCGGGCCGTTCGGCGCTGAGCACGAAGAGCGCCAGCGTGCGGCCCTGCAGCGGGTACGTCGTCCCTCCAGGAGCCAGCGACAGCTGCCACGGCGTCCAGCTCAGGTCGCTGTCGTGGCAATACGCGTTGTTATTCCCCTGCTGCGTGCGGCCCATCTCGTCGCTACCGCTGATCATAGGCACGCCCACCGACAGGATCAACGACGCCATGAGGTTGCGCTTCTGCTGCTCGCGCAGCGTGAGCACCGCCGGGTCGGTCGTCGGCCCGTCCACACCGCAGGCTGTCCATGATGAGCTGCAGCACCTGCGGGCTCTGCATGTTCAGCGTATTGCCGCAGCCGGCGACGTCCAGATAATGGCGCCGGTCCTCCGGCACCAGCCGATAGTATGTCGCGTTGTCGCCGCCGCGCAGCGAGAGGGTGGGGCCGAGTTGGTTGCCCTCGGCCAGAGGAATCGGCGGGACTGACGATGCTACACTTGAGTTTTGGTCCGCCTGTGTGGTGGGTGTAGCTCAGGGGTAGAGCGCCTGACTGTGGCTCAGGAAGTCGCGGGTTCGAGACCCGTCACCCACCCCATTCAACACCCCGTCTGTCAATGTGTTAGCGTCGCCCTCGGTTTCCCTCTCTGTATCGAGGTTCGGCGCTGTGTCAGTTTTTGTGTCTACTTCGGCCGTCGATTCGAGCAATCTCGCGGCAGCCATCAGCGCCTCGGGCCGCTGGTTGTCGTAGCGCTCGGTCGTGACGATCGACGCATGGCCAAGAAGGTCACGAATCTGAGACAGCGGCACTCCTCGCTCAGCGAGGCGGGAGGCGTACTCGTGTCTGAGGTCGTGCCACCGCAAATTGATCCCACGTAACGCCTCGGCGCTCTCGGCCGTCAGGGCCCCGTGCCCACTCGCACCCCGGCCCCGGCGCGGCGGGATGCCATGCGCGCGCAGCTTCGTGTTGTGCCATGCCGCCTGAAAGAATCGGATCGGCTCCCCCACCGCGTTACTGAACACCGGAGCATCAACGGGCTTGTTCTCGCCGGCCGCGTCCAAGCGAAGGAACGCGAGCTGCGCACGTAGACGTTCTGTTCCGATGGGAACGAATCTTGTCTTTCCCGACTTCGTCGTTTCCCCACGAAGCCGTAGCCACCCCGGCCGGGCATCCACGTCGGCCCACGTGAGCGACAGCATCTCGCCCCGACGCATTCCCGTGTCCAGCGCGGCGATGATCAACGGCTTCAAGTGCTCGGACGCGGCGGCGAGCAAGCGAGCCTCCTCCTCCGGACTGACACGCCGATGACGCCGGTTGTCTTCGTGCTCCTGCTTGATCAGGGTTTGGTTACCACGGCGGAAGGGCGTCCGCTCCAGATACTCGCGTCCGATGGCCCAGTTGAACATGTGCCGCAGGAGCGACAGGTACCGGTTGATCGTGGCCGGTCTCCGCACCCGGAGTGCCTTGTGCCACTTCGCAAACTTCGCGGGCTGCTTCAGGTAGGACACAAAGTCGTCGATATCGGCGCTCTTGATGTCCACGATCAAGCGCGGACCGAACTGCACGCGCAGGGGTGCCATGCTGTAGTCGATGGTGTCGGCCGATCGGAGGCTGTTCGCCTGTACGTACTTCTCGATGTAGAGGTCCGCGAGCTTGTTGAACGTCAGGCCTACGCCAGTCGGTTCCTCCGGAGTATCAAAGCGGCCTTCACGGATGGCCTGCCGCATCCGGTCGTACGCGATCTGCGCTTCCTGCTTGGTGCAGATATCCGCGTTCGCCCACCGATTCAGGCTAGCGCGATAGAGTCGGCCACGATGCTGAAACCGACCCCACCACGGATCGGCGCACCGGTCGCGGTTTCGCCCCTTGTGTTCACAGCGCTTGTACAGCCCCATCAGTGTTGCCCGGCTTCCCTCGTGTGAACGCCTTTATCGAGCCACATCGTCAGTCCGACAGCCGCGCGCGTACCGTTCCAGCCAGGCATCGATCCATTCCGATCGCAGCCGGATGGCGCGGCGGCCACCCACGCGCACGTGCCGGAGCTCCCCGCGTTCACACGCAGTGTAGATCGTGTCGCGGCTAAGAGTGGCGTATCCGGCTGCGCCCGCAACGGTCAGCCACGGACTCGATGCCGGCCCTGGCGGCACGTCCCCCTGGTCCACTGCGACACAGCCCGGCGTGTGGTGATCGATCATTCCTGCCCCCGCTCTCGTACGTACGCACCCGAACGCGTACGTGTACTGTTCGCTCGCTCCGCTCGCTCAGTACAGGCGCCCGTCAGACACGCGGCGATGACCCCCTCCGCGTTCGCCTCCTCGCGGTGTCGATCGCGGCCAACAACTAGACGAACGATGCCGATGGGCGGCTCAGCCCCCCTACTCCGCGTCGTCGTCCTCCGCCGCGGGGCGGTCCTCCTCGGTCGTCAGGTTCGTCTGAACCGGGCGTTTCAATGCGAGGGGCGCCTGAGCCAAAACCCGCCACATAGACGCCTTCGTGCACCCCGAATCTCCCCTTCGTTCGCCATCTTTATTCCTGCTTCCTCTGAGGTCAGCCGGACGTTAACAACGCGAAATCAGGCCCTGAACCACCACGCACAACCACGCCACGGGACGGTAACTGTCATACGGCCCTGGAGCGGCTGGGTCGGTTTTAGGCCGACGGTCTGACCGTGCTGACCAAACTTGACGGTTCTTCCGCATGCGTCCGCAATTTCACTCATCCCAAATTGGACTTAGATCCCACAGGGGCTGTCAGATCGGTCAGGGTGGTCAGATCTCCGCCGCCGGGATCCTTGAGTCGAATTCCCTTCCAGACGCGCGCCTGGCCGGTGTTCCCGTCGCGAATCCCCCGCCCTTTTACCAGTCGCCCAAACAGCTGAATGCTGAGCCGCGGGGAGTCCCGGGCGTAGAACTGGTACTTGCCGTACGCCGCGTAAAGGTCCTGCTTCGAGACCATCGCGTCCGGATCCACAACGACACACTCCTGGAAGAAGCCCTCCAGGTCATCGCACTCCCGGCGGTATTCTGCGGTCGCGATCCGGATCGCTTCCGGCTCATCCAGGCCCTCCGCCTGCCACATCGCCAGACCCTCGAGACCCCAATTGAGAATGCCCGCCAGCTCTGGCAAGAGCTTCTTTTCCTTGAAGTGCTTCTCGCGCTCTTGGACAGGAATCGTTTGGGTGAAGGGGATCAAATGAATGCGTCGCCAAGTCGCGTCATCCCCACTCTCGATGTCGGGTAGGTGATTCGCAAGAATGAGCAGCTTGAATTCGGGGTAAAAGGAAAAGAACTCGGCGAACAGAAACCGCGCCGTGATCGGCTCGCCGCCGGTGAGGAGCTTCAGCAACGCTTCGGCCAGATGTAGCGAGACATCCGGTTCGGCCGCGTAAACAAACCGGGCACCTCGGAGGCGCGCAAGATCATTCGGCACCCCGCTGTCGCGCCGGCTCAGAAAGGTCGACGTGGGCGTTGAGAGAGCGTAATCGCCCAATAGTGCGGCATACGCCTGCACGAGCGTCGTTTTTCCATTCGCCCCAGTCCCATGGAGGATGTAGAAGCTCTGGTCGCTCGTGTCCCCGGTGAGACTGACGCCGAACAGTTTCTGCACGTACCGGCGGACTTCTGGTGAAGGCAGCACCGTCTCCAAGAAGGCCTGCCAGTTTGGACAGGTCGCGGCGGGATCATTAGGGAACGCCGCAGATCTTCGTGATGAGATCCTCCGGCCGAGACGATCGAAATGTCCGTGTCCGGAGTTCCAAGGTGCCATTTGGAAGCCCGAGCAGCCAGGAATCGCGGTCGAAGTCCTCGGGCAGAATCGAAATGCCAGGTTCGCTGCACGCCAGCTTGAGCATCGCCTCTTGTTGAGCGGCGCTCTGGCATTTATGTGCCCACTTCAAGATCTGTTTTGTGCGTTCTTCGTCACCTGCTTCGCCCGCCCGGTCGCGCAGTTCGTGCACGACCTGTTTGGCGGCGCGCCCCATGACGCCGCCGTTGTCCTCACACCAGCGCACTGCATCCCAGACGTACCATTTCTTTGCGGGGTAGCAGTAGTGAATCTGAGACCCGTACATCGCCACAAGGAGGTTCGCATTTGATGTTTGGGTGAGCTCGAGTAACAGCGGCTTATCGACGCTTCGCTCACGTCGAATCAGGTCGCGGAGAGTCTGTTCTGAGGAACCCGAGCGTTGTCGGGACCTTGCAGAAGTGCGGCTTTTTCTGGTACGCTCTGGCATAGTTCACTCTCACCAAGGCCGGTACCCGTTGGCGCGGGGGCCGGCTTTTTTCTTTGTTGAAGACCCTGCTCAGGCCGTTTGTCGATTCAGGAACTGTTCGAGGTCTTCGCGAAGGATGATCCGACGCCGCCCTCTCTTGAATGAGCGCAGCTCGCCGTCCGCGATCGCCTTCATAACTTCCCGGAGCGAGAAGCTCGACGCTTCAGCGGCTCCCCGTGGGGAATAGGCCAGCGGAACCCGGCCAGGTGCCCGTTGCATTTGTTGCGACCTCCTTCGATGCGTATGCACCAGCGCGCACGAGCATCTTTGAAGATTTCGGCAGGAGAAAGGGAGTGGCGCGAAAAGGGAAGATAACGACGGCCCGAACACAGCCCGGGCAGGCCGGCTCGGTTAGTGATCCGGGTTGCCCCTTATCCGAGGAAGCCCGAGGATCCTACAAGCGTGGCGATAGGCTCGTCGAAGATGTGCAAGCGTCTCCATCTGCTCCAGGGGATCGCCCGTTAAGGCCAACGCGCGCGCGACTTCCGCTCGAGTCAGCCTCCGTGGTCCAGTGCGCGGCTTGTCCGTCGGAACTTCCGCTTTGCTATCAGGATTCCGCTGACGAACGGAGGCACAGTGGGTCAGCTCGCGACAGGCGAGGAACATCTGGCCGTAGTGTTCCTTTTCCGTCCTCAGGGTAAAGGTTGCACGCATGAGGTGCGGCTTTAACAGCTTCTGGATTTCCGATCCATTCGCCGAGGATGGGTTCGCGATTGAGACGCGCATCCATTCGGGAGACATTAGCCGGAGGTGTGGTGTTGCTGGTGGTGGCGCCCTTTTCAAAGCCTTCCGCGGCGACATCCGTTCTCGTCCAGTTGCGGGGTCCAGCAACGGGCGCTTGGGCCATCGATGCTCCTGAACGAGATCTAGGTGGCCCGAGATATGAGCGAACACCCGCTTGCCGGCAGGCAACCAGACGTCGAGTACGAGCAGTGATGCGCTCGATTCATGTTCGCGAACCGGCACGCTCACCTTCGCGGTCATGAACTGGCGCGGGTACTTGTTGGGGACTGCTTCCACGGCATCTTTGGCGGCGGCCCGCAGGACCTCCAAGCGGTCCGGATACGGAACGATTCGTCGAAGACGTCCGCCTACTCTCGGCGGAATCGGAAACCAGAGTCCCCACTTTGCCTCGAAGTCTCGCGCCAGCTCGCGAAGCTCGGCGACCGGTCTGGCGAGGGTCGGCCAATGGTCGGCGCGGGCTGACTTCAGCAGCGCACGATACGCTCTGATGCCTTCATAGGCGGTGTTCTCCGGAGAAGCTTGCCGACGCATCTCCGCCGGGGAGAGAGGAAACACAAACGGCGTTGGTGCAGTCGTTTCCCTCCAGGCTTCATCGTCCTTGGCAGCAGTGGGTGGCAAGACTGTCCGCTGAAACCGCCTCGGAGCACGCCGCAGTCCCGCTTGCGTTCGCAGCCGCCGAAGGAAAGTCGCAACGTCGCGACGGTATTCCGGGTGAACTCGAACGGTTCCCCACCAGACGCGATGTAGCCAGCCGACGCGCTCGCCAGTCTGCTGACGATTTCTAGCCATGTCAGGTCGATCGCGTCGATGCGGCCAAGTCGGTTCCTGATCGTACTCGGGACGACGTGGGGTGTCGGGTTCCAGTTTGTCTGCGCTCGGATCGGCCGCGACGATAGGCCATGACCCACCTCGTGAGCACACTACTTCGAGTAGCATACTTGGCTGCGAGAGGGCCTCGTCGGGGGTTCGATGAACAAGAGCCAGGTAGTCAAATGGAAAGGTCGGGCCTTTCGGTTTCGCCCGATCGCAATTCAGATGACCACACTTGGCGAGCGCTTGCAGCAGCACGACGACACGTGGACGGTTGTTGATGTGTCCGACACCGCTGCCACGGTTCGAAACGACCGCATGGGGCACGAATGGAACCTCGGGCTCGATAATGTCCGCGAGTTCCGAACGCCTGACTTCCTTCTCCTCCGATGCCAATTGATTCTGAAGGGTCCCGATGTGCACTCCGAGCCACTCATCATTACGACCGTCGATCGGAACATCACCGGCTTTGAGTCGCTCCTGGGGCATTCGTGGGTCCGTGAGATGATCGGCGACCGTGAGGTCTGGATTTCCGAGGTCGACAACCTGTTTCAAATCGAGGTTGGCCGCCGGGACCGCGCGTTCAGTGAAGAATGGACGCGTCGCTTCCCCGACGCAGATGGATCGTCCACGTACCCAGTGTTGTTGAAAGTCCAGGGGGTCGAGATCAAACAGTTGGTGTTCATTTCCTGCGACGGCGGGAGAATCTTCGTGCCGAGGCCTGTGGCGACTCCGATGGGAGACCAGCAGCTATCTTTCAGCTACGAGAGAAACAGCCTCGAGTACAGGGTCGGTCAGATTATTGGTCAGTTCTACATCTACAACACGCTCGAGGGTGTGGCGCAGGTAGCGGGAATCACAGTGGAGTAGGTGGGCGAGGCCTAACACGCGTATATGGACTCCTCCCGGATGTCAGCAAGGGAATCACGATCGTCGCATTGATCAAATCGGATGCAGTCGTATATCCGGCCTGTT
>MEKU01000081.1 GCA_001767195.1 Acidobacteria bacterium RIFCSPLOWO2_02_FULL_67_21 | reverse complement strand
GCGGCTCCCGTTCGATGACTTGTAGGCCGGGTCCTTTGGGACCCGGCGTCAGGCGGCGGGTCCAAAAGGACCCGCCCTACGGGAGGACGCGGACGCGGATGACCTCGATGCGGTCCACCGGCATCTCACCATTTACCGGCGCAGCCTCAATCCTGTCGAGCACGTCGAGGCCGTCGACCAGACGTCCGAACACGGTGTACTGGGTGTCGAGCGCCGGCGTCCGCGCGAGGACGATGAAGAACGAGGAAGTGGCGCTGCCCGGATCGTCGCCGCGCGCCATCGAGAGGATGCCGCGGTCGTGCGGCGTCGGGCTGAACTCGGGCGGCAGCGGCCGCACGTAGGCCTGCTGCTTCGGCTCGAGCGGCTCGCGGCGCAGCGGCAGATAGCCACCCTGCACGACGAACCCTTTGGCGATGCGATGGATGGCCGTGCCGTCGTACACGCCCCCGACCGCCATCCGCAGGAACGCGCGCACATGCGTCGGCGCGCGATCCGGAAAGAACTCCACGGTCATGCTGCCCATCGACGTCTCGATCACGGCGCGCGTCTTGACGAGCTGGTCGATGGCGGCGTCGGCAAACGGCTCCGGCTCGGGCGCCGGCCGCTCGCGGATCGTGACGCGGCGGATCTCGATCCGTTCGGCCGGCACGTTGGACGCATCGGCCGCCACGAGCGAGATCTTCTGGGCGACACCGATCCCGTCCACCACCCGGGCAAAGATCGTGTACTGGCCGTCGAGCGCCGGCTGATCGGTGATGCAGATGAAGAACTGGGACCCGGCGCTGTCGCGCCCTCCCGGCACGAGCACGGCCGACACGGCGCCGCGGGTGTGCGTCTCGGCGTTCGGCTCGAAGCGGAGGACGCCGAGCCCGCCCGTCCCGTACCTGGCCTGCTGCGACGGGTCCCTGGAAATGGGATCGCCGCCCTGAATGATCCCCATCTTGATGACGCGATGGAACGTGGTGCCGTCGTAGGCCCCCTCACGCGCCCGCGTGATGAAGTGCGCCACGTGGTTCGGCGCGGCGTCGGCCAGCAGATCCAGCACGATCGTGCCGTAGGAAGTCTCGATCACCGCCTGCTTGTTCTGCAGCTCCGCCGGCGGCAGCGTCGAGGTGAAGAACGTCGGTGCCTGTGAGAGGCCGAACAGCATGAACGCAATCAGCATTGTCATACGTCCCTCCCGCGCTTCGATCGGCGCTTCTGCTCGAGCAGCGCGCGCTCCTCCTGCTGGCGCGCCAGCGCCAGCAGCTCCGCTTGAAGCTTCTGGTAGCTCTCCAGACGCGCGGCCGCCAGCCGTCCGTCGTCCACCGCCGCCTTGACCGCGCACCGCGGCTCGTCGCGATGCCGGCAATCGGTGAAGTGGCACACGGCGGCCAGCCTCTCGATATCGTTGAACGTCTCCCGGACGGCGTCGCCCACATCCCAGAGCTGCAGCTCGCGCATCCCGGGCGTGTCGATGATCAGGCCGCCGTTCGGCAGGACGACCAGCTCGCGGTGCGACGTCGTGTGGCGCCCCTTCGAGTCGGACTCGCGGACCTCGCGCGTCTTCATGACGTCGCCGCCGACGAGGCGGTTGATGATCGTGCTCTTCCCCACGCCAGACGACCCCAGCAGGGCGCCCGTCCGCCCCGGCGCCAGATGCGCCGCCACCTGCTCGAGTCCCATGTTCAGCTTCGGGCTGACGACGTGCGTGGGGGCGGGCCCTGCCACAGCCGCGACCTCGGCGATCTGCTGGTCGACGGTCTTCGAGAGGTCCGGCTTGGTGAGCACGATGACGGGCGTGGCTCCGCTGTCTCGCGCCAGGAGCAGATAGCGCTCGAGCCGCCGGACGCTGAAATCAGCGTCGAGCGCCATGACGAGAAAGACGACGTCGACGTTGGCGGCGACGACCTGCTCGCCGGTGACGGCGCCCGCCATGCGTCGTGAGAAGGCGCTGCGGCGTGGCAACACCGCAACGATCGTTCCCTGGTCCTGGCCGGCCGGCACGCGCACGGCCACCCAGTCGCCAGCCGCGGGCAGCTCGCTGCGGCTGCCGGCGCGGTGCTTCAATCGGCCTGCAATCGACGCTTCGAGCTCGCCCTGCTCCATCCAGACGCGGCAGAGGTAGTTGAAGGCGATGACGACACGGCCGGGTGCCACGTCGGCGCCGGCGCCAAGCGCCGCGAACGCGCGGGCAAACGTTTCGTCCCACCCCAACCCGGTCAGCCGCACGCGGACAGCCTACAATACGACCTGATCTCCTGATGCTCTTTTCCCTGCTCGCCTGCGGAATTGCCGGGTTCGCATTCGTCCTGCTGGCGCTCGCGGGACCGGCGTACCGCATCGGGCTCCTGTCGCTCTCGAACGCCTTCACCCTGCTGCAATGGGGCGGTTACGTCGGTGTCGGCGCCGCGGCCACGGGTGCGTTGGCCGCCGTGCTGGCGTATCGCCGCGGCGCGAAGCTGCGGCTTGCGGCAGGCCTCATCGGCATGGCAGCCGGCCTGAGCGCCTTTGCCGTTCCCTTTGAGTGGCAGCGCCGCGACCGCGCCGCTCCTCCCATTCACGACATCACCACAGACCTGGAAAACCCGCCGGCCTTCAGAGCGGTGGTCCCACTCCGCCGCGACGCGCCCAACAGCCTGGAGCGGCCGCCGGACCTCGGAGAACTGCAGCGCCAGGCCTACCCGGACCTGGGGCCGATCACGGTGCCGATGCCGCTCGACCAGGCATTCAACCGCGCGCTGGCGGTCGCGCAGGAATCGGGATGGACGATCGTGACCGCCGACAGCGCCTCCGGACACATCGAAGCGACCGATACCTCACGCTGGTTCGGATTCGAGGACGATATCGTGATCCGGCTGACGCCGTGGGGCGCCGGCACCCGCGTCGACGTGCGATCGGTCTCCCGGGTTGGACAGGGCGACGTCGGCGCGAACGCGCGCCGCATTCGCCGGTACCTCGACGCGCTCGAGTAGCGCCCGGCTTCAGCCCGGCTGAAGCCGGGCACTACGAACACGCCTACCGGCTACCAGCTACCAGCTACCAGCTACCGGCTATTCCGCATACGGCTGGCGCAGGTGAATCGGCGCCGTTCTCGCGCGCACGCGGAGGTTGATCATCTCGACGAAAATCGAGAAGCCCATCGCGAAGTAGATGTAGCCCTTCGGAATGTGCTGATCGAGCCCCTCGGCGACGAGCGAGACGCCGATGAGCAGGAGGAAGCTCAGGGCCAGCATCTTGACCGTGGGATGCCGCTCGACGAACTCGCTGATCGCCGTCGCCGACACGAGCATCACACCAACGGCCACGACGACGGCGACAATCATCACGGCCACATCTTCGGCCATGCCGACCGCCGTGATCACCGAATCGAGCGAGAACACGATGTCGAGCAGCATGATCTGCACGATGACGGCGCCGAACGACGCCGCCACGCGCGCGGAGGCGTGCCCTTCTTCGCCTTCGAGCTTGTCGTGAATCTCATGCGTGCTCTTCGCGAGCAGAAACAGGCCGCCGACGATCAGGATCAGATCGCGGCCGGAGATCTCCTGGCCCATCGCCGCGAAGAGCGGCGCCGTCAGGCGCATGACCCAGGTGATCGACAGCAGCAGCGCCACGCGCATGACCATCGCCAGCATCAGCCCGATACGGCGCGCCCGCGCGCGCACTTCGCGCCGGAGCTTCCCGGCCAGAATGGAGATGAACACGATGTTGTCGATGCCGAGCACGATCTCCAGCACCGTGAGCGTCAGGAGCGCAATCCACCCCTCGGCCGTCGTCATCCAGTCCATGGCGGCTGGCGCTCAGGCGCGCTGCGGCGGGACGGCCGGCGATGTGCCCGACGGCTGCGGAAGGTCGGCGAGGCCGCCCCACGTCTCCGGGTCCTGCCACAGGAGCGTCGAAAAGTAGAGCGACACGTCGTCTGCGGGACACGCCTCGGCAAGCGTCCGCGCGGCGGCGCGCAGGCGATCCGCCGGCGGCGCGGTGACCTCTTCCTCGGCAATGAGACCATCTTCGTGCCGAATCCCCAGCGCATCCAGAAAGCGGGCCATCATCGGCCGCTGGTGAACCAGGTGATACGCGACGAGCAGCCGTGCCGCCACGAGCTCGGAGGCGGCGGGCAGCGCGACCAGCTGCCGCGCCTTCTTCTCCACGGGCATCGCCTGAACGCTCTTCAGACGGAACTTGATGCGCTGGGCGATGAGCGCAACCGCCTCGGCCTGCTCGGCGAGCGCGTTGTCGTCGCGCCAGAACGCGTCGGCCGCCAGCAGGCGGCGATCGGGTGGAAGCTGTTTCCAGAGCTGCGAGGGGCGGAGGGCGGTCGAGAGGTCGGTCATCGCGTATAACATAGCCCAATGCCCAGGCTGACCGTTGAAGGGTTTCCTCCTGCCGAGGTCGAGAACGGCAAGCGGCTCGTGCTGGCCATCGAGCAGGATGCCGGCGTGGACGTCCTGCACGCCTGCGGCGGCAACGCGCGCTGCACGACCTGCCGCGTGGAGTTCGTGGCCGGCGAACCGTCACAGATGACGCAGGCCGAGAAGACCCGGCTGGCCGAGCGCGGCCTGAGCGGCGTCCGGCTGTCGTGTCAGATCGTCTGCGACCATGACATGACCGTCCGGGCGATCAGCCGGCTCACCGGCAGCGGGCGCCCCGATCCGGGGAAGACGCCGCTGCCCACGATCCAGCCGCCGCCGGAATGGACGACGAAATAGGTGGTAGCCGGTAGCCCGTAGCCCGTAGCCGGCCTACGCGAGACAGGTCTTTCGCAACAGACCGAAGTCCGAGAGCATCCGGCCGGCGCCGAGCACGACCGACGAGAGCGGATTTTCGGCAATCTGGATGGGCACGCCGGTTTCGTCGTGCAGGCGCTGGTCGAGATTCCGCAGCAGCGCGCCGCCTCCGCTCAGGACGATGCCACGGTCGCAGATGTCGGCGGCGAGCTCCGGCGGCGTCTGCTCGAGCCCGTTGCGGACCGCCTGCACGATCTGGCGAATCGGGTCCTCGAGCGCCACGCGCACCTCCCGATCGCTGAGCACCACGGTCACCGGCCTGCCTTCGGCGACGTGCCGACCCTTGACTTCCATCTCCAGAGGGGCTGCAAGGGGCGCCGCCGAACCGAGCGCGATCTTCACCTGCTCCGCCGTCCGCTCGCCGATCAGCAGATCCTTCTCGCGCTTCACGTACTGCGCGATCGCCTCGTCCATGGCGTTGCCGGCCACGCGCACCGACCGGCTGTACACGACCCCCGCGAGCGAGATCACCGCAATATCCGTTGTTCCGCCGCCGATGTCGACGATCATGTTTCCGCAGGCCTCGGTGATCGGCAGGCCTGCACCGATTGCGGCCGCCATCCCCTCTTCAACCAGAAACACCTCGCCCGCGCGGGCTCGATACGCGCTGTCCTTGACCGCGCGCCGCTCGACCTGCGTGATCTGCGACGGCACGCCGATCACTACCCGCGGGCGCACGAACCGGTGGCGGCCGTGAGCCTTCCTGATGAAGTACCCGAGCATCCGCTCGGCGGCTTCGAAGTCGGCAATCACCCCGTCGCGCATCGGCTTGATGGCGGCAATCGAGCCGGGCGTACGGCCTACCATCGCCTTGGCGTCGGTGCCGACCGCCTCGATCCGGTCGTTCACCGTGTTGAAGGCGACAATCGACGGCTCGCTCAGGACGATCCCCTGCCCGCGGGCAAAGACGCAGGTGTTGGCCGTGCCAAGGTCGATCGCCAGGTCGCTGGCGAAGATCGCAAACGTTCCAAGCAGCATGCGGGACCGCCTGGGCAACTGCCATGCCCGGCTGGCTCCCGCTGAGCTGCGCGCCGCGTCACACGGCTGCACGCCGAGGCGCCAGGCCCATGAGGCAAAACGGCACACGGGGATTGCAGCCGCGTAAGCGTGCATATGGAAGATCCGTTCGGGATTGCCCGGGAGCCTGTCCCCCTGATCGACATGGGCGCCGGCGGCGACGGGCACGGGATCAAGACGTCACGATAGATCGCGCTTCGGCCTCATGTTGCCGGGGAGTATCCGCTTCCGCAGCCGGATGCTCTTCGGCGTCACTTCCACCAGCTCATCGTCGTTGATGAACTCGATGGCCTGTTCGAGGCTCAGCCTGCGGGGAGGGACCAGGCGAATCGCCTCGTCTGCCGTCGAGGCGCGCATGTTCGTCTGCTTCTTCTCCTTGGTGACGTTGACGTCCATGTCGTTCTGCCGCGCGTTCTCGCCAATCACCATGCCTTCGTACACCTGGGTGCCCGGGTCGATGAAGATCTCGCCGCGCTCCTGCAGGTTGAAGATGGCATAGGCGGTCGCGGCGCCCGACCGGTCGGCGACCAGCGCACCGGTCGGGCGCGCGGCCATCGCGCCGTGCCACGGCTCCCACCCGGCGAACAGGTGGTTCATGATGCCGGTCCCCTTGGTGTCGGTCAGGAACTGCGAGCGGAAGCCGATGAGGCCGCGGGCCGGAATCCTGAACTCGAGACGCACCCGACCGCTACCGTGGTTCACCATCCGGGTCAGCACGCCGCGGCGCGTACCGGCCTGTGCGATGACGATGCCCTGAAATTCCTCCGGCACGTCAATCACCAGATCCTCGACCGGCTCCATCTTCACGCCCTTCACCTCGCGTGTGACGATGTCGGGGCGCGAGACCTGCACCTCGTACCGCTCGCGACGCATCATCTCGATCAGGATCGACAGCTGCAGCTCGCCCCGGCCGATCACCTTCACGTGCTCCGGCGTCTCGGTGTCCTCCACGCGGAGCGACACGTTGCCGACGAGCTCGCGGGCAAGGCGGTCGCGCAGGTTGCGGGAGGTGACGTACTCCCCGTCGCGGCCCGCCATCGGCGACGTGTTGACGCCGAAGATCATCGAGACCGTCGGCTCGTCGATCGCGGGGGGCGGGATCCGCTGCGGGTGTTCGAGGCTCGCAATCGTCTCGCCGATCATGATGTTCTCGATGCCGGCGAGGCAGACGATGTCCCCGGCCGCGGCCTGCTCGATTTCCATGCGCTTCAGGCCGTCGAACGCGAACAGCTTGGTGACGCGCGTCTCCTGCGCATCCCCGTCGAGCTTGAGCACCGCGACCGGATCGCCCAGGCGGACGGTTCCGTTGAAGATCCGGCCGATCGCGATCCGTCCGAGGTAATCGCTGGCATCGAGGTTGGCCACCAGCATCTGCAGCGGGGCGGCGGCGTCGCCGCGCGGGGGCGGCACGTGGTCGACGATGGCGGCAAAGAGCGGGGCCAGATCCGCTCCCGCCGCTCCCGGTTCGAGTGTGGCCACTCCGGTTCGCGCGTTGGTGTACAGGACCGGAAACTCGATCTGCGCCTCGGTGGCATCGAGATCGATGAACAGGTCGTACACCTCGTTGAGGACCTCCTTCGGCCGCGCGTCCGGCCGGTCGATCTTGTTCAGCACCACGATGGGCGGGAGCCCGCGCTCGAGCGCCTTCCGCAGGACGAACCGCGTCTGCGGCAGCGGCCCTTCCGACGCGTCGACCAGCAGCATCACGCCGTCGACCATCGACAGCGTGCGCTCGACTTCTCCGCCGAAATCGGCATGGCCCGGCGTGTCGACGATGTTGATCAGGTAGTCGCGGTAATGGACGGCGGTGTTCTTGGCGAGGATGGTGATCCCTCGCTCCCGCTCGAGGTCGGTGTTGTCCATCACGCGGTCGGCGACCTGCTGATGAGCGCGAAAGGCGCCGCTCTGGCGGAGCAGCGCATCGACGAGCGTCGTCTTGCCGTGATCGACGTGCGCCACGATGGCCACGTTGCGGCGGAGCGGGTTGGCCACGAGTCGCGTCTGTGAGGGCATCTCTGCAGTATAGCGATCGCGGCGCCTGCCGATGGGCCGTTCCCGCCGGCGGGAGCGTGCTCAGCCCATCCATACGGGCGTTTTTCATTGCGGACGCACCCAAGCCTCTCTACGATCGAAGGACATGCGAGCCCCCGGGATGCATTCCGTCCTCGTCGTCGATGACGATCCGTCGGTGCTCTGCACGATCTCATCCTGGATAGATGCGCTCGGCTACGTCGTCCATGAGGCGGGCGACGTCGAAGAGGCGCTGGAGTCGATGGATGAGGCGCCGAGCGACATCGCGCTCTGCGACGTCAGCATGGCGAACCGCGACGGCGTCTGGCTCGCGTGGCAGCTGCGCGAGCGCCATCCCCATACGGCCATCATCATGGCGACGGCGCTGCGGGACTCCGAAACCGCCGTCTCGACGCTGCGCAACGACGTCGTCGACTACCTGCTGAAGCCGTTCGACCGCGGCAGGCTGGCCGAAGCGCTCTCGCTGGCGCGCGACTGGCACGCGTCGGCGGCCGGCGACGAGGCGCTCCATCAGGCGCTGCAGGATCGGCTGCGGAAGCGGCGCACCGAGCTGGCGGCGGCGCTCGCCGAGGCGCAGACCACGCATGTCGCCGCCCTCGACGGCCTGATCTCCATGCTGCAGCTCCACGAGCGCGACGGCCGCGGACACGCCACGCGGGTGGCGCGGCTGACCGTGGCGCTGGCCGACGCGCTCGGCCGCGTGAACGGCGAGATGCTCGAGCTGGAGCACGGCGCGCTGCTCCACGACATCGGCAAGCTGGACGTTCCCTCGACGATCCTGAACAAGTCCGCGCCGCTCGACCACAGCGAGTGGGAGGTCATGCGCACCCACCCCCAGCTTGGCTACGATCTGCTCAGGCGGCTGCCGACGTTCGAGCGCTCGGTGGATCTGGTGCTGGCGCATCACGAAGCGTTCGACGGGAGCGGGTATCCGCGCGGGCTGAAAGGCGAGGAGATTCCGCTCGGCGCACGGATCCTGGCCGTCGCCGACGCGTACGACTCGATGACCCACCCGCATACGCAGCGCCCGCCGCTGCGGCCGGCGCTCGCCGTCGGCGAGATCGAACGGTGCAGCGGATCGCAGTTCGATCCGCAGATCGCCGAGGCGCTGGGAGAAGTCTTCGCCGACACCACCGAGGCCTAGCGCCCGGTCCTGCGAAAAGCGCCACAGAGTCACAGAGACACAGAGACACAGAGCCAAACAGTTCAGATCTCTGTGGCCTCTGTGGCTACGTTGGAAAAAGCGCGGTAATCTAGATCCATGCCGCTGTACGAATACGCCTGTAAGACCTGCGCGACTCGCTTTGAAGTGCTGGTGCGGACGGGGGAGACGCCCGAGTGCCCGTCGTGCCACGGGACCACCCTCGAGCGCCGGTTCTCGGTGTTCGCGGCGCACACCGGCGGCGCGCCGAAGGCGGCCGTGCCGGGCCCGTGCGGCTCGTGCGGCGACCCGCGCGGCCCGGGCGCCTGCTCGATGAATTAGGCGGGTCTGAAGACCCGCCTCTACGTGGATTAGCGGGCCGGCAACTGGACGATCTGCGCCGTCATCGTCTTGCCGGTAGTCACTTCCAGCGCCGACACGACGATCCGCTCGCCGACTTTCAGGTCCTTGCCGTCGACCTTCGCTTTGCCACGCTGAAACGTGGTCTTTGCGTCGAGCAGGAAGAGAACGGTCTTGCCGTCGGTCGTCTTCAGCTCGAGCTGCGCCTCTTCCACCACCGACACCGTCCCCATGAACTTGTGGGCGTGGTCCTCATGGGCCGCGGCCTTGAACGGCAGGATGACGGCGGCCAGCAGCGCGGCGGCCAGAATCCATCTCATATGCATGGTGTAAAGATACCTCTTCCGCCGGCCAGGCGGATCCTGAAGATTTTCTGAACGCCGTGTCAGAGCCCGCGCCCGATCTGGGACGCGAGGCCGGGAACGTGATCGCCCGGCTCGCCGGCGATCTGCACGATGTCGACTCGCCACGATCGGTTGGGCTGCCGGTTCACGAACAGCGCCGACTTCTTCACAGGATCCTGCGACGGGATGAGCCGCATGGGAATCTCGAGGATCATGCGGCTTTCGCCGGATCTGCGATCCAGGCTCGTGAGCACGAGCGTATGGACATCGCCGTCCACGCGATGCTCGGCGGCATACTTCCCTTTCCGGACGACGACACCTCCGATGACCACGTCGAGGGCCATCTTCACCTCACCGTTCTTGTTGATGCTCCAGACCTCATCATCGGGGCCGCCATGCGGGCCGTCGTGACGCGCCGAGAGCACAGAGCCGGACACGAGGCTCAGGATCCCTATCAGGCCGACGAGCGTCATTCGGTGCATCCTTGCGGTCTCCTCAGTTATGGGGCCTTCAAGTGCGTCACTGATGCCGGCCGGCGATCCCCCTCGACGCCGACCCAGTCCGCACTGGTGCCGTCGGCAAACCGTTGCCGCGCCTTCCAGGCGATCTGCCCGGCCTTCGGGTTGCGGGCGAAGAACACGAACTCGCCAACCTCGCTCGGCTTGATCGCCTGCTTCCACGTGATGGCCGTGATGCGATTTCCATCGCGACGCGCCTCGTACACGAATCCGGCGCCGGCCAGGACGCCGCTCACGGTGACATCCGGCGGGATCTCGAGCTCGACCGCGATGGTCGTCACCTGCCCCTCGGTCGGCACCCGCACGACGTAGCGCTCCGAGGCCCCCGCCTGCGACTCGCGGGGCCAGACCGTCACATGCGCCGGCGCGACCGAAGGCGCCAGCAGGATGCCCGCCGTGACTACCGCCGCACGGGCGAAGACCGGCGGCCGCATCAGTGATCGCCTGCCGGTGCTGCGGGCGCCATCACCCCCAGCTGAATCTCGCGTGCGATGAGCGGATCCTCGCCGTTGCCGATGTCGACGACGACGCGCCGGCCCACCTGAATATCGGCCACCTTGGCCTTCTGTTTTCCGTTCACGACGGTCGTCTTGTCGGTGATCGCAATCGCCAGCACCTCGCCGCTCGGGGTCTTCACCTTGACGTCTTTCGCGCCGCGCGCCGTAACGGTCCCCACGATGATGTGCGCATGGCCGTCGTGCGCCCCGAGGGGCCCGGCCCACGCGAGCACGACTAGCGCGATCAGCACGAATGCGGTGTATTTCCTCATGCCTGGCTCTCCCTCAATGTGCGTGCGGCGCCGATGGCGGCGGATCCCCGCCCTGGAGAAACCGTTCGGCCTCGATCTGCTGCCGGATCTCGGCGGGAGGCCGTGGGTTCATCTCCTGCATCAGCTCGAGTTCGGCCTGCGTGATCTCCGGAAGATGGCGGATGAAGTGTACCAGATGCCAGCTTGCCTCTTCGCCCTCGGGCGTGCCAGTGCTCCAGCCGGGCATGCCCGTCAGGCGAACCCCATTCTCGATGAGGTAGAACAGCTCACCGTCGGTCAGCGACTGCGTCGCAGACAACCGCATGTCAGGCGGTTTCGGGTACAGGCCGAGACCGATCTGGGTTTCTCCACTCCCGTCATTGGCGTGACACGCCGCGCAATGGTCCGCGTAATGTGCCCTTCCGGCGGCGAGCACTTCTTCCGTCGCGGGAACCGGGTTCTGGCGGTTGCGGTCTCCGCGCGGGATGGCGAGTCGCCGCATCGTCCTCGCCACAACCGTTTCGAGGCCGCTGGGGTCGTCTCGCGCGCTGATGCCACGGGAGCCGATCCAGGTGAAGACCAGCACCGCGAGCACGGCGACGACCACGACGAGCAGCACAAGAGCTTTCAGCACGGTCTTCATTGGGCCCGCGTTTTCAGATAGGCCTCGGGGTCCTTCACGAATTCGTCCCGATCGGCTGTCGAGCAGAAATAGTATCCATCATGGTGCCGCGGGCGATACTGGCGTCGAGGGCATCACATGGCCCGCGTGCGGATCTGGTATCGCCGGCGCGGCGGCGGACCGCATGTCGTGCGCGGCGGGTCGCACCGTCATGAAGATTCCAAAGCCGGGGACGACGCGACCGCCGTATCGGGCTTCGAGCGCCGCGGGGACCAGGCTCGCCGACACACTGAGGCCGACACCCGGCTGAACCCCACGGCGAGCACTCAGATATCGAACGTATCCACCCTGCACTCTGCCAACGGTAAACACATCGTCCGACTCGTGCACGTGCAGGTCGTGCGCGGTCTTGCCCGCGATTTCCAGCCGGCCGAACCATGTATTCGCGCCGTCGGCCGTCGCCATGGTTTCCGCAGTCATGGCATGCGTCACCTCGTGCGTCTCGCGGTTTGCTCCCCAGGCGACGGTTGTCGCCCAGAAGCCGCCCGGTCCGAAGGCCGCGTGGTACGTGGCGGACGACGTGATGCGGACCACGTCTTCTCGGGGGCCGCCGCCGGGACGCCCCTCGGCCTCTTCAAGGCGGCCGGCAGACACCTGCAGGGCGAGGCGATCCGTCGGAAGCAACCAGATGCGGCCGGAATACGAATCGAGCGGCGCCAGATCGAAGTCGGTGCGACGCTCGTCGGGTTCGCGCCCGTTGAAAACGGAGGCCTCCCCTTTCCACCGAGAGCCGTACAGGCTGGCCGTGACCACGCCAAAGGTGATGTGCGTGGCGTCGAGCCAGTGATGGGCAATCGGCGCGACCAGATTCGGCATCGCGGACAACCGGTGAGGAAACGCCGCGGGGCCCAGCGCGGGTTCGCCTACCGGGCCGCCATACAGCCGCCAGCGGAGCGACGAGATCAGCGGCCGGTCGTACTCAACAGCGGCTTCCATGAACAAGTCGTGCGGATGCTGACGATCGTGAATACTGTCGCCGTCGCACACCTCGCCCGTTGCCAGCAGCACGGGGTAACCACACCCGGAAATCGTCCACGGTTCGAGGCTGGCCATGCCGCGAACGCCGACCTGTCCCCGCCCGAGAGGACGCCGCGCCATGCCCATGAACCAGTTGATGCTGCCCGCCTGATGGCCGCGTCGATGTTCTTCGCCGCCCTCGTTGAGATACTGCACGAACGTGTTGCCATGCAGCATGACCTCCCACGGGCCGTGTTGGCGATGAAAGCCGTACATCGGCGTCCTGTCGGGGAGCCAGGCCGTGCCCGACGCCTCCCGCGCTGGAAAGAGCGTTGACGCGGCCACCGTGTGCTCGTGTTGCGCCGCCGTTGTCTCGGGCCGCGGCACGTCCGCAGGATGCTCGTGCGGGGGAGGCGCAGGCGCAGGCGCCGGCGTCTGCGCCGACACGGGCAGCGCTGTCGCTATGGAGCCCACGACGATCGCGCGCAACAGGTGCGAACCTCTCCGTTTCAACATGAACCACTCCAATCGAACGCCGCCGGGTCCCAAAGGACCCGGCCTACGTACACGTAGGGCGGGTCCTTTTGGACCCGCCGGAACGTGACGATCAGATTCGGAGTGGAGGAAGGAACGTCGATGAACCGGTCGCAAACAGCGTGATGCCGTGAGCGCGCAGAGCGGTGCCGTTTTCGTGCAGGCTCAATGTCTGCGCCGGGACGGCTGCGGGCGGACAGGGTGCGAGCAGGAACGGGGTCTGAGATGCGGCTGCCGGCAATTCGTCATCGTGCCCGCAGATATGAAACGCCCCTCTGATCGTGGGCGATTCCGACCGCGCGGTTCCGTGACAGGTATGCGCCGACGTGTGCGAACCGCTCAATGGCCGACCGTCAGTGAGAACGCAGGCGATCTCACAGGCCGCCAGTGCCGAAGGCGCGCCGGTCACCACCAGCGCAAGCACGAGCGCCGCCAGACGTCGACCCATTCCCACGAGTATAACGCCCGGTCACACGGCCGAGCGACTCAGCCTCAGCGCGTTGCCGATGACCGAGACCGAGCTGAAGCTCATCGCGGCGGCGGCAATGATCGGCGAGAGCAGCAGGCCGAAGAAGGGATACAGCACACCTGCGGCGAGCGGGATCCCGGCCGCGTTGTAGACGAATGCGAAGAACAGGTTCTGCTTGATGTTCTTCATGGTCGCGTGGCTCAGCAGGTGCGCCCGGGCGATGCCCCGCAGGTCACCCTTGACCAGCGTCACGGCGGCGCTCTCCATGGCGATATCTGTACCGGTGCCCATTGCGATTCCCACGTTCGCCTGCGCGAGCGCCGGCGCGTCGTTGATCCCGTCCCCCGCCATCGCCACGAACCGCCCTTCTCGCTGCAGCCGCTTGACGACGTCGACCTTCTGATCCGGGAGCACTTCGGCGATGACCTCATCGATGGCCAGCCGGCGCGCGACAGCCTCGGCAGTGGTCTTGCTGTCTCCCGTCAGCATCACGATGCGGATGCCTTCCTCGTGCAGCGTCCGGATCGCTTCAGGGGTGCTGTCCTTGATGGGGTCTGCCACGCCGATGAGCCCGGCGAGCGTCTGCCCCACGGCGACGAACATCACCGTCTGCCCGTCGCCACGGAGCGCCTCCGCGCGGGCATCCAGCACTCCGAGGTCGATACCAAGGTCGGTCATCAGCGCGCGATTGCCGAGCGCGACCGGCTGGCCGGCGACCGTGCCCCTGACGCCTTTCCCCGTGATGCTCGTGAATCCCTCTGCCTGGACGAGCGTCGCCGCGCGATCCTCCGCTCCCTTGACGATGGCTGCCGCCAGCGGGTGTTCGCTGCCGCGCTCGAGGCTGGCCGCCAGGCGGAGAAGGTCTCCCTCGCCGACGCCGGCGGCCGGGACGATGGACACGAGCCGCGGCTTGCCCTCGGTCAGCGTGCCGGTCTTGTCGACGACCAGCGTGTCCACCTTGCGCAGCACCTCGATCGCCTCGGCATTCCGAAACAGCACGCCCATGCTGGCGCCCCGCCCGGTGGCCACCATGATCGAGAGCGGCGTGGCGAGGCCGAGCGCGCAGGGGCAGGCGATGATAAGCACCGCCACGGCATTGACCAGCGCATGCGCGAGTCTCGGCTCAGGCCCTGCCGCAGCCCAGATGATGAAGGTCGCCACCGCGACCGCGACGACCGTGGGCACGAAATAGCCGGACACGACGTCGGCCAGCTTCTGAATCGGCGCGCGGCTCCGCTGCGCCTCGGCCACCATCGCCACGATGCGGGCCAGCAGCGTGTCGCTGCCAACCTTCTCCGCGCGCATGACGAGCGCGCCGGTGCCGTTGATCGTGGCGCCGACCACGCGATCGCCGGCGCGCTTCTCCACCGGAATCGGCTCGCCGGTGACCATCGACTCATCCACCGGGCTCGACCCTTCGATGACGACGCCGTCGACCGGAACCTTTTCGCCTGGACGGATCCGAAGCCGATCGCCGACCCGTACGTCTTCGAGCGGCACGTCCTCCTCGCTGCCGTCATCGCGGATCCGCCGCGCCGACTTCGCGGCCAGCCCGAGCAGCTTCTTGATGGCGGCGCCGGTCTGGCTGCGCGCGCGCAGCTCGAGAACCTGGCCGAGCAGGATCAGCGTGACAATCACCGCCGCGACCTCGAAGTACACCCCGACCTCGCCCATCTCGTCGCGGAACCCCGGCGGAAACAGGCCGGGTAACAGCACCGCGACCACGCTGTAGCCGTAGGCGACGGCCACGCCGAGGGCGATGAGCGTGAACATATTGAAGTTCAGGGTGACAATCGATCGCCAGCCGCGCACGAAGAACGGCCAGGCGCCCCAGAGGCACACCGGCGAGGCGAGCGCCAGCTCGATCCACCCCATGCCCTGAGCGGGCAGCATGCGCTCGAGCGGCCGTCCCGGAATGTAGTCGCCCATCGCGACGACGAGGAGCGGCAACGCCAGCGCGGCGCTCGTCCGGAAGCGGCGCGTCATGTCGACGAGCTCGGGGTTCGGCGGCTCCTCGAGCGTGACCGTCCGAGGCTCGAGCGCCATCCCGCAGATCGGGCACGACCCGGGCGCATCCCGGACGATCTCGGGATGCATCGGGCAGGTCCATTCGGTCTTTGTGAGCGGCGCCGTGGGCATCTCGGGCTCGAGCGCCATGCCGCATTTCGGACACGCGCCCGGCTCGAGCTGCCGAACCTCGGGATCCATCGGGCAGACGTAGGTAGTGCCGGGAGCCGCCTGCGCCGGAGTCGCGCGCGTCTCGCCGACGAACGCTTCCGGATCGGCGCGGAAGCGCTCGAGGCAGCTCTC
>MEKU01000080.1:77064-81322 GCA_001767195.1 Acidobacteria bacterium RIFCSPLOWO2_02_FULL_67_21 | reverse complement strand
ATCGCGGTCGACAACCAGGATCGCATCTACGTCGGCGATCGATCGAACCGCCGCATCCAGGTGTTCGACGCCGACGGCACATTCCTGCGGATGTTCACGATCGACGTCCCGCCGCCTCCGGGCACGCGGCCGGTGTACGGCAACGCTCCGACGGGCGCGAGGCTCCAGGCGACGATCGGCGCGCCCAACTCGATCTGCATCACGCCGGGACTCAACCAGGTGATGTTCGTGGGCGAGAGCACCTTCCCGGGGCGGCTGTTCAAGGTCGCGCTCGACGGCACGGTGCTCGGGGTCATCGGCCGCTCCGGCCGGCAGCTCGGGCGGTTCTCGGGCGTGCACGGGCTCGCGTGTCCGTCGGAAAACGAGCTCTACACGGCCGAAACGTCGAACTGGCGCGCACAGAAGCTGGTGCTGCGCGCCCGGCCCAGGGCGACCGGATCGAAATAGGCGCGCGGCTCAGCGTGTCGCCCGGCGAGGCCGGGCCCGGCGCTTCGGAGCGCCTGCGCTCCGGCGATCCGCCATCGCGCCGATCAGCTCTTCGCGCATTGCACGGATGAGCCGTTGCGCCTCATCCAGCCACGCGAGCAGCGTGGCCAACTGCTTTGGGGAGAGGGATGCGTTGGCCATGATCACGAGGAGTAAGCAATCCGCCTTCCTCCTTTTCAGTCGGGGATGATACCGATTTCTGCGTGGCGCGGCTGGGTCGGCGGTCGGGTGATAATAGCTGGCGATGCTGGAGACGACGCTCCGCCGGATTTCGAAGGCCGCGCATCTGTTCAGCCCGTACACGCTCGTGCGGACGCTCGACCGGGTCGATCAGCTGTCGCGCGCCACGCGCGATCTGGCCAAGTCGATCGACGCCCTGCGCGTGCATACCGAGCAGCTGCTGGCCATCGAGCGCATGAACTGGGAGCTCCGCGCCGATCTCGACGCGCTGCCGGAGCACCTCGACGTCGGCCGGATCCGGACGCACGTCCAGCGCGCCGTCGCGGATGCCTCGATCGACCTGGATCCGTTTCCGCACATCGTCGTCGACCGGTGGCTGCCGCGCGACGTGTACGACACGATCGTCCGCGCGCTTCCGCCGTCGGTCTTTTTCGCCGATCGTGACGTGAGCCGCCAGCGCCTGCTGGTACCGTTCAGCGTCGCGCCCGACTACTCGCAGCGCGTCTGGCGGTTCGTGGCGCGAGACATCGTCTCGAGCATGCTCGAGGCGGCGCTCACCGACACGTTCCGGCCGCTCATCCGCGACTACGTCCGCAGCTTCTGCCCGGGCATGCCACCGGAGGTCGACCTGTCGCTGCATGCCTCGCAGGGCCGCATCATGCTGCGGCGGCCGGGATACGTGATCACGCCGCACCGGGATCCGAAATGGGGGTTCCTGACGTGCCTGGTCTATCTGGTGCGGCCGGGCGACAACGAGGCGTACGGAACTCAGCTCTACCGGGTCAAGAACGACGAGGAGGCGCCGTCGGGCAAGCCGTACTACGTGGAAGACGCGCGGTGCGAGCTGGTGAAGTCGGTGCCGTTCCGCGCCAACTCGATGCTGATCTTCCTGAACTCGTCGGGCGCGCATGGCGCGTCGATTCCCGCCGACGCGCAGCCGCCGGACCTCGAGCGCTACCTGTACCAGTTCCGGCTGGGGCCGACCAACCGCGCCATCGCCGAGCTGCTCGCGCGCATGCCGGAAGACCGGCGCGTCCTCTGGGCCGGGGCGAAGGCGGAGAAGGCTGAAGGCTACTACTGACGCGGGTGGATGCCCGACGTAGTGCCCGGCTTTAGCCGGGCTGAAGCCCGGCACTACGTCCGAATTCTCGATCTAGTTCGCGAGGGCGCGCGTAATGGCTGCCCGCAGTTTCGGATCCTCCGGAGTCACGTCGCTCGGGAAGAACGCCGCCACACGGCCGGTCTTGTCGATGACGTACTTGCTGAAGTTCCAGGCCGGCAGGCGGCCCGACCGGCCGAGAAACGCATACACCGGCGACTGCCCCGCCCCGTTCTTCGTCACGACCTTCTCGAACATCGGAGACGTTACGGTCTTCAGATCGTAGAGCGAGGCCGGAGGCTGCGCCGCCGCAATCGCCACCGCGAGCATACACAACCCCGCCGCACTCATCGTCTGCATCGCATCCACGTCGAAGCCTCCCCTTTCGTACGTAGTGCCGGGCTTCAGCCCGGCCTCGGCTTCAGCCCGGCTAAAGCCGGGCACTACGACCAAATCATGGCGCCGTGATCGCCGAGTAGCCCGGGTTCTGCGGCTTGCCGAGCCCCGTGTACCGCAGCCGGTAATAGCGCTGCCCTTCGTTCACCTCGCCGATGTACAGGTTCCCCTTCGTGTCGGGCTGCGAGGCAAGGCTGTGCAGGTGAAAGAACTGCCGCGCGTTGTGCCCGCCCTGTCCGCCGAACGACGACAGCAGCGTGAGGGTGGAACGCTCCAGCGTGAGCAGCACCTTGTTCGAGCCGTCGGCGACGAACAGATAGCGCTGCTGCGGATCGCGGGAGAGCGAGAAGTTGTGCACCGTCCCTTCGCTCTGCAGCGTGTCGCGGTTGACGAACACTTCCCTGACGAAGGTCCCGTCGATCCTGAACACCTGAATCCGGTTGTTCGACCGATCTCCGACGTACACGAGATCGTCGTTCGAGACGATGACCGCGTGCACGGGCGTGCTGAACGACGGGGCTGGCGGTCCGACAATCATCTGGGCGCGCGGCGGGAACTTGAACGTGTCGTCCGGCACCTTGCCGTACGCGCCCCAGTGCCGCTTGTACGCGCCGGTATCGGCATCGAACACGACGACGCGCCGGTTGGTGTAGCCGTCGGCCACGAACAGCTCGTTCGTCTTCGGATACACGACCATGCCGGCCGCGCCGTAGACGTTGGCGGTGTCGTTGCTCCCCTTGCTCTGGTTCCGCTTGCCGATCTGCAGCAGGAACTTCCCGGCATTGGTGAACTTCAGGATCTGGTTGTCGCCCTTGCCGTTGCCCGCCACCCAGATGTTGCCCTTGTGGTCCGCGTAGACGCCATGCTCGGTGGTCGGCCACTCGTATCCGTCGGCGGGGCCGCCGAACGCCTTGACGAACCGGCCGTTCTGGTCGAACTCGACGATCGGGGGCGCGGGCGTGCAGCAGCGCGCCGCCGGCGGATTGAGCGAGGCGGATCGCTCGCCGGGCGACACCGTCGCCGGACGATGGGCAATCCAGATGTGATCCTGGCTGTCGACGCTGATCCCGCCGACCTGCCCTGTTGTCCAGCGGTTCGGAAGATCCTGGAAGAACAGCGGATCCCAGTCGAAATTCGGCACGCCCTGCCCCTGCGCGCCGGTCCGCTCCAGCGCCGGCAACAGGACCGCCACGGCGACCACCAGGAACGTGCGAATCTGTTTTCTCATCGTAGGGCCTGCTTCCTGAACTCCCTCAGAAGATCGCCAGCGGGTTGAGCGGCGAGCCGGTGCCGCCTTCCACGGGCAGCGGCGCGAACGAGATGAGGAACTCGTACCGGTTCAGCTTTCGCGCCGTCGCCACCGCCTGCTCGAGATCGAGGCATTCGACGATGTTGATGCCCATCCAGTTGAGGACCGCGACGTGGATCGGGTTGCGCATCCCTTCCCAGCCCGGCCGCGGGTTCCAATCGATGTTGACGTCGTGGCCGATGAACGCCGGCATGCGCTCGTGCATCCACGGAAGCGTGTCGGCATAATACCCCGCCACCTCGCCGGTCCAGGGGCCGACCGCCGCGCGCCGCTTCCAGCGCCCGACGTACAGGAGCACCACATCGCCCGGGCCGGCCTTCACGCCCGCCTTCTGCTCCCACGCCTCCAGGTCGGCGCGCCGGATCGGCGTTCCGGGCTCCACCCAGTCGACGCCCTTGAGCTGGGCGATATCGTACAGCACGGCGCGGGTGAAGACACCGTCCTTCCAGTTCATCACGCTCCCCTTCGCACATCCCGTTTCCGCCGCGAGATTTCCCTTCACCGGCACGCCGTTGTACATCTGGCCGTTCTCGAAGAAGTGACACCACGTGTCCATGTGCGCAATCGTCTGACCGTGGTAGTTCACCTGGTAGTTGTCGGTGGTGCCGCCTTCGGTGATGTTGTTCGTCGTCCGGCGGAAGACGCCGTTCTGGTTGACATCGGCCGCCGGAACCTGCGGCACCGCATGCGCCAGCGAGACGACGATGCCGTTCCTGACCAGGGCGGCGGCGTTGCGGACTTTGGCAGGCGTGATAAGGTTCGCGGCGCCTTTCGTGTCGTCGCTGCCC
>MEKU01000080.1:68715-77048 GCA_001767195.1 Acidobacteria bacterium RIFCSPLOWO2_02_FULL_67_21 | reverse complement strand
GGGCGCGGCCGGCGCCGAAGCCTGCGGCACAGCGGGGGCGTGCGCCTGCAGATGGAAACCGCCGACGACGCCGATGAGTACCAGCACACTCCCGCCGACGACCGACTTCACGTGACCTTTCATACGGACCTCCTGTAAGCGTACGTAGTGCCGGGCTTCAGCCCGGCTAAAGCCGGGCGCTACGACGGTTAAGCCGCGCGCTCGCGATAAAAGGCGATCAGGTCCATGCTCCTTGCCGGCGCCGCGCCGAGCTGGCGCAGCATCGTCGTGACCTGGCCCCGATGGTAGGAGCCATGATTGACCACATGCTGGAGCATCTGCCAGAACGGCTGCGAGGCCGGTGTCCCATCCATCGTCCGGTAGGCAATTGAGCGCGTGAGGCCTCCCTCGCCCAGACGGTCGAGCACGGCGCGCACCTTGCCCTCCAGATCGCTCCACGCGCGCCGGATCGCGGCGAGATCGGCGAACGCACCGGGGTCGGGCCTCGGGGGCGCCTCAACCGCCTCCCAGCGCGCGCACCAGATCCGCTCGGCTCCATAGAGGTGAACCAGCGTGTCGCGAATGGAGGGAAAGCTGTTGCCGAGATCCCGGGTCAGCTGCTCCGGCGAGAGCCGTTCGACGGCGTCGAGCAGGCGGTCGCGCGCCCAGTAGTGATAATCGACCAGCGTCTGCAGCTCGTGAAGATTCATGGCCCCTCCCCACCCGGGCGTTATGATCGGCCCTATGCCACGATTCGTCACGCCCATTGTCGTCCTGTTCGCCGCCATCGCGATCCAGGGAGACGCGCTTCGCGGCCAGGGGACCATCGCGGGCGACGTTGATGCTCTGTACGGCGACCTGACGGGGCTGTACGAGGACCTCCACAGGAACCCCGAGCTGGCGTTTCAGGAGACCCGCACGGCAGCCACGCTTGCAGCGCGCCTGAAGGCGCTCGGCTACGAGGTGGCCACCGGCGTCGGACGCACTGGCGTCGTCGCCCTGCTGCGCAACGGACAGGGGCCCACGGCCATGCTGCGCACGGAGCTGGACGCGCTGCCGGTGGAAGAGAAGACCGGCGTCCCGTTTGCGAGCCGCGCGACGGCCAGGAATGCGTCCGGCCAGCCGATTCCGGTGATGCACGCCTGCGGCCACGACCTGCACATGGCGGCGTGGGTCGGAACGGCGGCGTGGATGGCCGCCCACCGCGACGAGTGGCGCGGCACGCTGATGCTGGTCGGCCAGCCGGCGGAGGAGATCGTCGGCGGCGCGGCCGCCATGCTCAAGGACGGGCTCTTCGAAAAGTTCCCCAAGCCTGACTTCGCGATCGGGCTGCATGACGACGATACGATGCCCGCGGGCACGGTGGGGTATCGGGCCGGATCCTTCAGGGCGTCGATGATGGCGCCCATCATCACGATCGTCGGGCGCGGCGGCCACGGCGCGGCACCGCACAACACGGTCGATCCCATCGTCATCGCGGCCCGTACCGTGCTCGGTCTGCAGACGATTGCGGCGCGCGAGAACAACCCTCTGGACCCGCTGGTGGTCACGATCGGGTCGATTCACGGCGGCACGCAGGGCAACATCATCCCCGACCAGGTCAGGATGGAGCTGAGCGTCCGGACGTTCAGCGAGGACGTGCGGAAGCGAACGCTGGCCGCGATCCAGCGTATTGCGGCGGCCGAAGCGGCGGCGGCCGGCGCACCGCGTGAGCCGCTCATCGAGTTCGCCAACGCCGGCATCGGTCCCGTCTTCAACGATCCCGCGCTGACCACCCGTGTGTCGGCCGCCATCGGCCGGGCACTCGGCGCGGACCGGGTGGTCGAGATGTCACCCAAGATGACGTCGGAGGACTTCTCGGAGTACGGGCGCGCCGGGGTCCCGGCGGTGCTGCTGCACATCGGCGCGGTCAACCCGGCGAAGCTGGCCGACGCCAGGCGCACGGGCACGGCGGTGCCGGCGCCGCACTCGCCGGAATGGCTGCCAGAGCTCGAACCAACGCTCAAGGGTGCGGTGCGCGCCGAGATCGCTGCGCTGCTCGACCTGTTGGCCAAGTAGAAGCCACAGAGACACAGAGGCACAGAGGATCTAAAGCTAAAAAGAAACTGTTCGGTTCACCCGGTTCCTCATGCGGCTTTCACCTCCACCTCGACACCGAGGTCGCGAAGCCGTTGGAGGAGCCGGTTGGTCAGCCGCGTCTTGTCGCGTTGCACGAAATGCTGGTCGCCAAGGTCGTGGAATTCCACCCCGTCTCGCAGCATGTAGTACACATCGGTGAGCATCGAGGCGGCGACGGCGACGATGGCCTTCTTGGGCCCGCGGCGACTTTTCAATCGCAGAAACTGGGCTTGGAAATAGCTGTGCTTCTTGCGGGCGGCCGGCCACGCGATCTGGACCAGCGTCGTCTTCAGCCAGGGTGCGCCCTGTCGGATACGGGTGGACCGGCGCTTGCCGGCGCTCTCGTCCAACCGGGGGCACAATCCCGCCCAGGAGAGGAGATGGCCCGCGCTCGGAAACTTCGACATGTCGTCGCCGATCTCGGCCACGATCACCGCCGCCGCTGTGTCACTCACACCCGGCATGGTCTTCAGGAGACTGACGGCGGCACGAAAGGGGGCGAGCGCGTCGCGGATCCGAGCTTCGACGTCGGCGACGGCCGTGTCGAGCGCGGCGATCTGCGTCAGATGCGGCGTGAGCATGAAGCGATGATGAGCGGTTACGCGGCCGTGGAGTGCCTCGACCAGCTCCGCGCGGGTGGCCTTCAGTCGCCCCGCGGTGAGGTCCGCCAGGCGCTCCGGATCGGTTTCACCGGCCACCAGCGCCTGCAGAATGGCGCGCCCACTCGTCCCGAGGATGTCGCTGATCACTTCCGTCAGCTTCACATTGGCGTCCTCGAGCGTCTTTTGGATGCGCTGCTTGTGCCGCGCATTCTCGCGCACCAGGTGCTTGCGCGTGCGGGTGAGATCGCGCAGGTCTTGGATCGGGGCCGGGGGGACGAAGCTGCTGCGGATCAGCCCCAGCGCCAGGAGATCGGCGATCCATGTCGCATCGTTCTTGTCACTCTTCCGACCGGGGATGTTCCGGATGTGCATCGCATTCGCGAGGACGAGGGTGACGTGGTCCTCGAGCACATGCCACACCGGCTTCCAGTAGACGCCGGTCGCTTCCATCGCGACATGCGTGACCCCATGCGCCGTCAGCCAGTCGGCGAGTTCCAGGAGCCCACGGGTGTTCGTCGAGACCGTGCGATGTTCATAGCTCACGGTTGCGCCCGACGCGATGCGGACACAGGCCACGACGGTCTTGGCATGCACATCCAAGCCGGCACAACGCGGATACAGGACCTCCATCAGCCGCCTCCCATCATGAGCGGCACGGGCGTGGAGTCCCCGGATGCGAAATCTAAAAGGTGCGCTCTCCAGCAAGCTGGCGTCGCAATACGGGGTGCTCGTGGGACTCCGGGTCACACTAATTTACGGGCTTGCCGCACCAATGCACAGCCGACCTCGGTGCCCGCGCCGCGCGAAACTGTACCCCGTTTCATGCCGACGTGGATCGGTCGCAGACCGGTGAGGCCCTAATTTAATCTCTCTCTGTGTCTCTGTGACTCTGTGGCTCGTGGAATGAAAGCTATCTCAGCGGTGGCGAAGGTGGTCCCGGAAGAACGCCGCGATGATCGGTGAGATCGGCTGCGGGAACACGTGCCCTTCGGAGTGCACGACCGACATCACGGGCGCGGGCGTGCCGGCGCCCAGGATCGTACAGCCGGCGCCGCAGCGGCCGGGCGCGCCGGCGACGCCGTTGACGGCCACCGAGACGTCCACCGTCGCCTGCTGCTCGGCAAACGCCTCGTCCTGCTCGCCGTTGATGTGGAGCACGGGCCTCGGCTCCTTCGGCCGGATGGTTCGCGCACGGCCCGACACGATGGCGTAGGCCGCAAAGACGTCGGGCCGCTCCGCCCAGAGCAGGTACGCGAACGCCGCACCGTTCGAGAAGCCCATGGCGTATACGCGGTCGTCATCCACGTTGTACTGCTGGCGCACCCACGCCAGCACCGTGTCGACCAGGGCCAGGTCGCGGTCGTTCTGCTGGCCGCGCTCGACCTGCCATCCAAAAAGGGACTCGTTGTCGGGCAGGCCCTGCAGGTACACGACAATGCCGTCGCGGAACGCCCGGTCGAAAAAGGTGTACTGGAACTGCGTGGTATTGCTGCCGCGGCCGTGGAATGCCAGGACCACCGGGAGCTTGCGGCCGGCGGGCGGCGCGGCCGGCGCGTAGACCACGCCCTGGCGCACGTCGGCGCCGGCCTTCCACGTGACCTTCTGAGCCGCGGCGGGCGCGGCGCTGATGAGCAGCAGCGCCGCCGCCACGCCTGCGCGCAGCATCATGACTCGGTTCCGGCGGCCCGCGGGATCAGGGCTCGTCGCTCGTGTCCTGATCGTCGTCCGGGACCAGTGACTCCTGTCCGCCTTCCATGCCCCAGCCGCCCGACGAGGACTGCGGCTCGGAGAGCTCCGCGCCCCACGGCTCGGCGGCCGGCGCGGCCATCGGCGCCGGCATCGCCATCGGCCGCGGCCGGCGAGCGGCCTTGCGCGGCGCCGCCGCCTTGCGGCCGCCCGCGGCCTTCCGCGCCACCGTCTTCCGCGCCACGGTCTTCCGCGCGCGGCTGCCGGCGGCTTTGCGGCGCGCCGGCTTCTTCGTCTTGCGCGTCGCGGCCGCACGCTTGCGTGCTGGACGCCGGGCGGCCGGGCGCTTCTTCGCGGTCTTCTTCTTCGCGGTCCGTTTCCTTGCAGCGCGTTTCGCCATGATGTGACCTCAGTAGGTTGTCATTCTGTCGTCTGGCCGCTCCAGCGCGCCCGCAGTCCCGGGCGGTCCACGGCGGCGCCGCGGATGTAGACGGCGTTGATGCGCCGCGTGTTCGTGATGTCGTCGAGCGGATTCGCGTCGAGCACGACGAAGTCGGCGCTCTTGCCGGCCTCCAGCGCGCCGAGATCGTCGAGCCGCAGGAGCGCCGCCGAGTTCCGCGTGGCGGCGACCAGCACCTGAGCCGGCGTCATGCCCGCCCGGACCATGTCGGCCATCTCCAGGTGCGCGCCGTACGGCGTGTTGCCGTCCGTGCCCAGGCCGACCGTGACGCCCGCGGCGGTCAGCTTGGCGAGGTTGCGCGCCTGGATGCCGAACGTCTTCTGGGCCTCCGGATTGTCGGTCGCCGCGGCCTGCAGCTTCTGCAGCTCGCCGGCCGGAACCGTCTCGCTCACCCAGCTCAGGTCGGTGGCCACGCCGGGGCTCGGCAGGTTGGGCACGAGCACCACGTTCGACCGTTCCTTCCACATGGCGATGAGATCCTCGTCGACGTCGCGGTCGCGCACGCCATGGGCGAACGCGTCGAGGCCAGCCTTCAGCAGCCCTTTCGCATCCTCGAGGCTGAAGATGTGCGCGGTGACGCGCAGGCCATTCCGGTGCGCCTCGTCAATCACCGCGGTGTACAGCTCCGGCGTGAGCTTCTTGTACTTACCGTCACGATCGTCCACCCAGATCTTGATGATGTCGACCTTCCGCTGGACGTTCTCCTGCACCGCCTGCCGGGCCTCGGCTTCCGTCGTCACCCAGTAGGGCGCCTCCGACCGGCCCGGCTCGGGGGCGGTGAGACCGCGGCCGGCCGTGAGCAAGCGCGACGCGTTCGGGATGGTCTCGCCGCGAACCTGATAGGCGACGTCGCCGACGTCCTGTCCCAGGCTCGCCGTGGCGACCACGCCGTAGTACGCGCGCCGCTGCAGATCCTCGACGAGCGTCTCGCGCATCTGCGACCGGAGGTGCGTGTGCGTGTCGATGAGAGCCGGAATGACCGTCTTGCCGGCCAGATCGACGCGCGCCGCGCCCTCCGGCGCCTGCACCTGCCCCGCCGGGGCCACCTGCACGATCCGGGCATCGCGAACGACAATCGTGCCGTTCTCGATCGGCGCGCTGCCGTCGCCGACGATGACCCTGGCACCCTCGAAGACGGTGACGCCTGCCGCCTCCGGCGACGGCGCCGTGGACTGCGAACAGGCTGCGCCACCGAGAAGAACTGCCGCCGTCAGCGCGACGGCGGCTCCCGGACCTTGCTGCATTCGTACACGCATTGAAGCCTCCGCTTTCATGTCTACGGCGACCGTCTCCACGAGATCAGCCGCACACCCGTACTGCGCGTCTCGTCGCCGACGATCTGCGCACGCGCACTGATGGCCCGGGCAAAGCCGCCGCTGCCGACCGGCGATGCGAGGTCCAGCGGAGCCGCCGTCGGGCTCATCCAGATGCAGGGATGCTGCTCGGCCGCCGCCGTCGCCGCCCATCCGACGATCCAGCCACGCTCGTTCACGGCCACCGCCTGACTCTGGACGCCCCCCAGCGTCTGCAGCTCGACCGGCACCGCCCCCGGCGCCGGCCAGTACAACGCGCGGCGTTCCGCCAGGGTCGTGCCGAAGTCGCCCACAATCTCACCGCGGTCGTTGATCCCGGACGCCGCCGCCCGGACCGCACCCGCAGGGGCGCCCAGGTCGATTGGGGGCGCAGCTGGCCCGTTCCAGAAGGTGGCCCGCGATTGTCCTGCCAAATCGCGCGATTGTCCAACCACCTGGGCCGCGCTGTTCAGGCCGGCGGCGCTGCTGGAGACGCCGCCGAGCGTGCCGAGATCAACGGGCGCCGTTGCGGCATCCGGCCACAGCGCCGCGTGGATGCTGCCTCCGGCCGTTCGCAGATTCCCGGCTATCCCGCCCAGGCTGTTCACCGCAACCGCCACGGTGCCGTCTGCCAGCAGCACGGGGCTGCCATTGACACCCGGCCAGAAGACCGCAAACACCTGCACCGGGCTGACGGTTCGATCCTGGGCCTGCCCGACGATCTGGCCGTCTCCGTTGATGCCGAACGCGCGCGACCAGTTCGTGCCCGACGGCAGCGGCAACCCCAGCGGCGCGTCGCCCGTACGGTTCCAGACGACGGCGCGCGCCAGGGCGGCGACGGTCACCGAGCCGACGATGCGGCCCGACGGGCTCACATCGAACGCCTGTGCGGGCGCCGGACCGCCCAGATCCATCGCCTCGTACTCTGCTGCCGCTGCGAGGCTGAGACCCAGGACGGCCAGCAGCATCGCGCACGGCTTCGCGAATGACTTCATCAATGCGTCCTCGGACCGTCGTCAGCGCGACGAGGCTGTACCGGGGACCAGAAGACGAACGGTCCCATCGTGCTTGTTCAGGAGGAATACCCGGCCCTCAGGGCCGGCGCCAAACCGGAGATCGGCGCGGGTGGTCGGGGTCCGCCCCTGCTTCGCGTTCTTTTCCTGGATGACTTTGAGGAACGTCTTCGGCTCGCCGCCGTCGGTCAGCAGAATCCGCCGGATGGCGTCCTGACCGCCGGCCGGGAGTCTGTCGGCGTTGACGTAGAAGATCTCGCCGCTTGGAAAATCTCCAAAGAGCAGGAGATTGGTCAGCTGCGGGATCGCGCGGCTGCGATAGACGTGCACGCCGGTCACGGCAGACTGGGCCTGCAGCAGGGGATCAAGCTGCCCGTACTCGACAATCGGATACGTGACGGCCGGGTCGGTCCGCCGTCGCTTCAGATCCACTGCTTCGCGGCTGATGAACCCGAAGCTGCCTTCCCACCTGTTCCATCCCAGATTGGCTCCCGCGGGCGCGAGGCTGAGCTCTTCAACGATGTTCTGTCCGATGTCGGCGACGAAGAAGTTGCCGTTGCGCGGATCCCAGCCGAACCGCTGCGGGTTGCGGACGCCGTAGACGTAGATCTCGCCGAGCGCGCCCTGCTTGCCGGCGAACGGGTTGGCGCGCGGGATCCCGTACTTGCGGCTGGCGCCCGTCAAGGTCGGGTCGATGCGGAAGATCTTGCCGAACGGCGAGGCGAGGTTCTGCGCAAGGTTGAGGGGATCGCCGCCGCTTCCGCCGTCGGCGACGCCGACGTACAGCAGCCCGTAGTCGGGGCTCCCGGGCTGGGCAAACGGATTGAAGCTGGCATGGCCGCCGTTGTGGTTGGCAAACGGCTGCTCGAGCCGCAGCAGCTCCCGGGGCGGGCCGCCGTCGTACGCGGAGGCCGCAGAATTCTTCGCCGTCCATTCGAGCAGCACGGTCGCGTGCGTGTTGGTACCGCCGCCCGGCTTGAAATCGGGCTGGGGCGCGGTATTGCTGGTGTCGCCCCACGTGTACAGCTTGCCGAAGCCGGGCGTGCCGGGACGGTTGAACTGCGGATGGATCGCGAAGCTCTGAAACCCGCGCTCGCGCCCCATCGCCTGCATCGGCACGCCCCACCGCTCCGCATTGATGTCGAGGTAGGGCGTCACCGTACGCCCGTCGTAGCTGACCGTG
>MEKU01000080.1:67101-68686 GCA_001767195.1 Acidobacteria bacterium RIFCSPLOWO2_02_FULL_67_21 | reverse complement strand
GCGCTTCGCCGGCGACATCCGGGACGGTCGCAAACTCGACGACCCGGACGCCGATGACGCCTTCGGTCGCCTGGATAGGTTGCGGGAACGGGTCGGTCGGGGTCTGGGCGAGGACGGCCGACGTTGCCAGTGCCGTCAGGAGCGACAGGCGCAACGTGCGCATGGCCGCCCTTATATCACTTATCAAGAGGCCCGGGGCCCTCGGCGTGCAGCGCCAGGATGTCCCACACCACCCTGTTGGCGGGCGTGGGCACGCCCGCCGCGCGGCCGAGCTGGGCGACGCCGCCAGACAGCCAGGAGACCTCGAGCCTGTTCCCCTTCTCGACATCGTGGTGCATGGAGGAGGTCGCCGCGGCCGGCAGCGCGTCGAAGAACGGCAGCCGCTCGTCCGCGAAGTTCTCCGGCAGCCTGACGCCATGCGCGCGCCCGACGGCCACGGTCTCATGCAGCAGCTCGAGCAGAAACGCCCGCGCCTGCGGGTGGGCGCGGATGGGCCCGATCGTCGATCGCATCGTCGCGGTCGCTCCCGACAGCGCGACCACGAAGACGTATTTTTCCCAGATGGTCCGGCGGATGTCGTCCGAGATCTCGCCCTGGAGGCCCGCGCCGACGAGTGCTTCCAGGAGCCGCTCGGCGCGCGGCGACCGGCGTCCGTCATGCTCGCCGAAGACGAACCGCTGCATCGGGCCGGTCTGCGCCACGACACCGGGACGCGCAATGTGCGACGCGACATAGACCACCGCGCCCATCACGGACCCGCTGCCGAACCGATCCCGCAGGATGTCGTCCTTCATGACCCCGTTCTGAAGCGACATCACGCATGTGGCGGGGCCGACGAGCGGCGCAATCGCAGCCGCCACCGCTTCCGTGTCCCAGAGCTTCACGGCCAGGAACACGTAGTCGACGAGGCCGATCGTGGCCGGGTCGTCGGTCACCGTGACACGCGGGACGTGCAGGGGGCCGTAGGCGTCGCTCTCGAGGCGGAGGCCACCGGCCTGCATCGCGGCCAGGTGCGCGCCGCGCGCGACGAAGGAGACATCGCAGCCGGCGTGCGCGAGACGGGCGCCGAACACGCCGCCCACGCCGCCCGCCCCGACGAACGCGATCTTCATCGGATCGAGCATAGACCACGGGATACGGGCGACCAACATAGAATTGCGTGAACCATGCCCGACGCCGACCTGCTGGCGCGCCTCGTGCGGCATCGAACCCTGGGGAGCGCCCCGCGCCAGGAGCTCGAATGGCTGGCGGACCACGGCGCCTTGCGGCATTTCGGCCGCGGCGAGACGGCCGTCCGCAAGGGACAGTCGATGGACAGCCTCTGGATCGTGCTGTCCGGTCACTACGTCTTCTACATCGACCGCGGCCTCGGTCCTCGCAAGGTATTCGAATGGCGCGAGGGGGACGTCAGCGGGCTCCTCCCCTATTCACGAATGACAACGCCGCCCGGCGAGGCCGTGGTCGCCGAGCCGGCCGATCTGCTCACGATCCATGCCCGGCATTTCCCGGAGCTCACCCGCGAGTGCCCCACCGTCACGGCCGCGCTCGTCCACGTGATGCTCGATCGGGCCCGTGCGTTCACATC
>MEKU01000080.1:20565-67084 GCA_001767195.1 Acidobacteria bacterium RIFCSPLOWO2_02_FULL_67_21 | reverse complement strand
ATCTTCATCGGATCGGCACCCCGTACGGGGATGGTGGCCGACCTGGTGGAGCGGGATGCCCAGGGATTCATTCTGACCGGCCGCGACCTGCTGGTGGACGGCCGCTGGCCGAAGGCGTGGACCGCCGATCGCGACCCGTTCCTGTTTGAAACCAGCGTGCCGGGCGTCTTCGCCGCCGGCGACGCCCGCCGCGGTTCGAGCAAGCGTGTCGCCGCCGCCGTCGGCGAAGGGTCGGCCACCGTCAGCATGATCCATCAGTACCTGCAGACCGTGTGACCCGCGCCGGAGGCAGACCAACGCCGGTCAGGATTCGCCCGCGTCCCGCCAGCCCCGGCGTCTGAGCGAGGCGCGAATCGCATCGGCGCGGGCGAGCATGCGCGGCTGCAGGTCGAACGGCTCGGCGAGAATCAGGGCGTCCGGCGATTTACCGGCGCTCGGCGCGGCGCATGTTCCGCATGTTGTGAAGCGTGATGTAGGTCCGGAAGGCGGCCATCGCCCACAGCCCGGCGACCGCCACGCGCTCGTGCCGGCGGCCGACGATGACGTTCCAGGCGCTCACGGATCCGACGTCGATCAGTGCGCCGACGGCGACAAGCGATGCCGGCGATCGCTCGAACGGACGGAGCATGGGATTGGTCTCTCGGACCTTGTAGAACTTCAGAGCCTGATAGGTCGACACCCAATCGGCGGCTGCGGCGCTGCTGGCCACAAACGTCGGAAGCGTCAGACGCTTCTCCTGAGCGGCCGCGGCGGCCGGGAGGACACAGACGAGCAGACAGGCGGCCGCCACCCGAGAAACCGATGGACTGGGTTGAAACATTTGATGGTCGTATCGGCCGCACGCGAGCCCGGCAATAGCATCCCGGCGCGCCCGCTCGATCCCGCATACGGCTGAGTTCGCCGCTGATACAGTCGAGCTCGCTGATAATGGTCGGCATGCTCCTGACCGCGGCCGGCGCTGTACGTCTGGGCTCCGATGTTCTGCTGGGATCGCGGCGCCTTCGCGGCGCCCGCGTCGGCGTCGTCTGCAATCACGCCTCGGTCGACCACGCCTTCCGCCACATCGTCGATCGGCTGGCCGAGTCGGGCGACGTCCGGCTGGCAGCCATCTTCGGCCCGCAGCATGGCTTCCGGTCCGACGTGCAGGACAACATGGTCGAAACGCCGCACCGCGAGGATGCCTCGCGCCGGGTGCCGGTCTGTTCGCTCTACAGCGAAACCCGCGAGCCGACCGCCGACATGCTGCGGGACGTCGAGGTCCTGGTCATCGACCTGCAGGACATCGGCGCCCGGATCTACACGTTCATCTACACGATGGCGAACTGCCTGCGCGCAGCCGCCCGCCACCGTATTCCCGTGATCGTCTGCGACCGGCCGAACCCGATCGGCGGGCGGGGGGTCGAAGGCGCCTCGCTCGCGCCAGGCTTCGAATCGTTCGTCGGGCAGTTTCCCATTCCCATGCGGCACGGGATGACGATCGGCGAGCTGGCGGCGCTCTTCAACGAGCGGTTCGGCGCCGGCGCGTCACTCGAGATCGCCAGAATGGAGCGCTGGCAGCGGTCGATGTACGCGGACCGGACCGGCCTGCCCTGGGTCATGCCGTCGCCGAACATGCCGACGCTCGAGACGGCCGTCGTCTATCCGGGCACCGTCCTGTTCGAAGGCACGCTGCTCTCGGAAGGCCGCGGGACGACGAGGCCGTTCGAGCTGGTCGGGGCGCCCTGGATCGACGCCGACCGCTTCGCGGCCGGGATGAATGCGCTGGACCTTCCCGGCGTGTATTTCAGGCCGGCCGTCTTCGAGCCGACGTTCCAGAAGCATGCTCAACGCGCCTGCGGCGGGTGCCAGATCCACGTGTCCGATCGCGACGCGTTCCGGCCCGTGGCGACCGGCGTTGCGCTCCTGCAGACCTTCCGGCAATTGGACCCGGCACACTTCGCCTGGCGCCTCCCGCCGTACGAATACGAGCACGACAAGCTGCCGATCGACATCCTGGCCGGGTCCGATCGGCTCCGGCGGCAGGTCGAAGAGGGTGCGCCGCTCGCCGAGATTGTCGACAGCTGGCGCGACGACGAGCGGGCGTTCGCCGAAGTGCGGAAGCCGTTCCTGCTCTACTAGGAGCGCGTCTTCGCGATCCCCGGCGCCTTGGTTTCCTGCTCCGTGGCCGGCTCGACATGATGCGCGGTCAGGTGCGCCTTCAACAACTCGAACGCCTGCTGCGGGCTGTCGGCCCGCTGCAGGAGCGCGAGGTCCGGCGGGGAGATCGCGCCCCAATCCAGCAGCGGCTCGAGGTCGAGGACCTTGTTCCAGTAGTCGGTTCCGTACAGGATGATCTGGATCTGCTTGGCGAGCTTCTCGGTCTGCATGAGCGTCAGGATCTCGAACATCTCGTCAAGCGTTCCAAAGCCGCCCGGAAAGACGACCAGCGACTTCGCCAGATACGCGAACCAGAACTTGCGCATGAAGAAGTAGTGGAACTCGAAGTGCAGGCCGTCGGTGATGTAGCGGTTGGCGCCCTGCTCGAACGGCAGCCTGATGTTGAGCCCGATCGTCTTGCCGCCGGCCTCCATGGCGCCCCGGTTGGCCGCCTCCATGATGCCGGGGCCGCCGCCGGAGGTGACCACGAACCGATGGTGCGGCGAGGCGAGCGGGAGCGACCATTCGGTCAGCAGGCGCGCGAGCTCGCGCGCGTCCTCGTAATACCGCGACCACTCGAGCGCCTTGCGTCCGCGGAGGAGGTGCTCGTCCGGCGGCTCCGCGTCCTTCCCGACCACCCGCCGCATGAGGCGCTGGAGCGTCTGCTCCGCGTGCTCTCGGCTGTGGATCCGGGCCGAGCCGAAGAAGACGACGGTGTCCTGGATGTTCTGCGCCTTGAAGCGCCGCAGCGGCTCGAGGTATTCGGCCAGGATCCGGAGCGGGCGGGCCTCATCGCTGTCGAGAAACTCGCGGTCCATGTAGGCAAGTGGCTGCATCCGGCGATTATCGGGGCACAATGCGGGAGTCGCCAAGATGCGGGAATTCGCGCACAGCCTGCTCATCAATGCCCCGCCGGCCGCGGTGCTCGACGCGTTCTTCGATCCGGAGGCGCTCTCGGAGTGGTGGGAGGTGTCGCGATCGGTGTGCGTGCCCCGGCCGTTCGGCAGCTACGCGGTGGAGTGGGAGCCGACCGCATGGCGGGACGACCTCCTCGGCCGGCTCGGCGGCGCGTTTCATGGGACGGTCGTCGACTTTGCGCCGGGCCGCGAGTTCTTCATTGCCGACTTGTACTGGCATCCGCCAGACGGGGAGCCGATCGGGCCGATGGCGCTGGAGGCCCGCTGCCGCCTGCAGGGCGAGTCGACGATTCTGCACCTGCGGCAGTCGGGGTACGACGAGACGAACGAGCGGTGGGAGCGCTACTACGACTTCATGTCGAACGGCTGGCTGCTGGCGCTCACGACCCTGAAGAGCTACCTGGAAGAACGCTGGACGTAGCTCACACCCGCTGGAGCTTCAGGAAGTTCGACGGCCCGGCCGCGAGGTCGGGCGTGATGCTGACCAGGACCACCGCCGATCCCCTCGGGATCGATCCGCGCTCCACCAGCATGGCCCCGATGCGGCCTGCAGCTTCGGTGACGTCGCCGGCGAGATCGGCGACGACAGGCACGACGCCCCAGACCAGCGCCAGGCGGCGCGCCATCTCCTGACTGTCGGTGGCGGCAAACACCGGGACCGGCGGCCGGAGCGCTGCAAGCATCCGGGCCGTCTTGCCGCCACGGGTGATTGCCACGATGGCGATGGCGTCGCCCCGCGCCGACAGCGTCACAGCCGCCTCGCAGATCGCGCGGCCGTGGCCGGCCAGCAGCCGTGAGCCGTGCGGCGCGACGCCCGCGGCCGGCGGCATCGCCTCGGCCTCCCGAATGATGAGGTCGAGCGTCTGAACCGTCCGGACGGGATACAGCCCCACGGCGGTCTCCCCCGCCAGCATGATGGCGTCCACGCCCTCGTCCACCGCGGTTGCGGCATCACTGACTTCGGCGCGTGTCGGGCGCGGCTCCGTACGCATCGATTCGAGCACCTGCGTCGCCACGATCACCGGAATGCCCGCCGTCCGCGCCCCGCGCGTCGCTTCCCGCTGAATGCGGGGAACACGCTCGAGCGGAAGCTCCAGCCCGAGATCGCCGCGCGCTACCATCACGGCGTCCGACTCCTGCAGGATCTCGTCGAGCCGGGCGATGGCTTCGGGACGTTCGAGCTTGGCGACGAGCGGCACGTCGGGCGCGCCGATGCCGCGCAGCCGTTCCCGTGCCTGCCGCAGATCCGCGCCGGACTGAACAAAGCTGAGCGCGACGAAATCGACACCGATGCCTGCGCCGAAGGCGAGGTCGACGGCGTCCTTCTCGCTCATGCCGTGCGACGGAAAGCTCACACCTGGCGCATTGATCCCCTTGTGCTCGCCGAGAGGGCCGCCGTCGACGACCACCGTTCCGATCTCGTCGTCGCCGACGTGCTCGACCCTCAACTGGATCCGGCCATCGTCGAGCAGGAGCGCATCGCCAGGCCGCACCACGCGCGGGAGGTCCGCGTACGAGGTCGACACGCGCCCGGGCCCGCCGAGCTCATCGCCGACCGCGATCCGCAGCGCATCGCCCTGACGGAGATCGATGGGCGCACCGCCTCGCAGGCGGCCTGTGCGGATCTTCGGACCGGCGAGATCCTGCAGGATGGCCACCGGCCGTCCCTGACGCGCGGCGGCCGCCCTGATTCGCTGCGCCGCGTCCCGATGGCTTTCGTGTGTGCCGTGCGAGAAGTTGAGGCGAAAGACATCAACACCAGCGGTGACGAGCTCGTCAAGCGTCGGCTCGGCGCTCGACGCCGGACCGATTGTCGCTATGATCTTGGTGCGCCGCACGGAGGCCGATCCTACCGCAGATGACGATCACGCTCTGGCTGGAGAATGCCGTTCAGGACGCGGAGCGCCGCGGGCTCCCCGCCCTGCGCCCGCTGCTCGAGACGCTGGCGCGCGCGACGTCGGCGCTCAGAATGGCCGACTGGAATGCCGACGCCAGCGGCCAGCTCGAACCGCACAGGCCGGATGGACGCTGAGCCCCGGACACTCGCCGAGCTGGCGCACGCGCTCAGGTCTGGCGCCGTCACGGCCGCCGAGACGACCGAACGGTGCCTGAGCACCATCGCGGCGCGTAACGCGTCGCTGAACGCGTTCATCACCGTCCTGGCGGACGAGGCACGCGCGCAGGCGCGGCAGGCAGACGCCGAGATCGCGGCCGGCAGGTATCGCGGCCCCCTGCACGGCGTCCCCGTTTCACTCAAGGACATCATCGACCTGCGCGGCGTCGCGACGACCGCCGCCTCCCGCGTGCGAGAGGGACACATCGCGGCGGCGGACGCGCCGGTCGTCTCGCGGCTCAAGGCAGCCGGTGCAGTGCTGATCGGCAAGAACAACCTCCACGAATTCGCCTTCGGGACCACGAACGAGGATTCGGCCTTTGGCGCCGCGCGGCACCCGCTCGACGCCAATCGATCGCCCGGCGGCTCGTCAGGCGGCTCGGCGGCCGCCGTGGCATCTGGAATGGCGTATGCGGCAATCGGCACCGATACCGGCGGGTCGATCCGTATTCCGTCAGCGGCATGCGGGCTCGTCGGCCTCAAGCCGACACTCGGCGAGATCCCGACCGGCGGGGTCGTGCCTCTGAGCCCCACGATGGATCACGTGGGGCCGATCTGCCGCTCCGTCGAGGATGCGCAGATCCTGCACGCGGCGCTGGGCGGCGCCGGTTCGGCCGCCAGATCGCCCGCCAGCCGGCCCCTGAAGCTCGCACGGCTGCACGACGACTTCACGGCACTGCTCGACCCGGCGGTGGCCTCGGCCTTCGCGCAGGCGTGCACCCGGCTGCGCGAGGCCGGCGTCGAGCTGTGTGACGCCATCATCCCGCACGCCGGCGACATCGCTCCCGTCTACCTGCATATCGTGCTGGTCGAGGCGGCAGCGTACCACGCGCCCACGCTCGAGCGCGCGGCGGACGCCTACACCCCGAACGTCCGGATGCGGCTCGAAATGGGCCGCTACATCCTGGCCGAGGACTACATGCGCGCGCTCCACGGGCGCGAGGTCCTGAGGACGGAGGTGGATTCCGCGCTGACCGGGTGTGACGCGCTGCTCCTGCCGACCCTGCCAATCCTGGCGCCGCGGCTCGGCGTGGAAACGGTGCGTGTGGGCGGGACTGAGGAACCCGTGCGCGGCGCGATGCTGCGTCTGACCCAGCTGTTCAACCTCACCGGGCATCCCGCAATCACGATCCCCTGCGGAATGTCTCCGGAAGGGCTGCCGATTGGGGCGCAGCTTGTTGGCCGCCTCGGCGAAACGGCCGCGCTGCTCGACCTCGCGCGGGCCGTCGAAGGCTACCTGGGCCCGGGGGCATCCCGTTGAGGCTCGGGACGATCGGGCACGGCGACGGCCCTCGGGCCGCCATCAGGATGAGCCGATGATCGCGCCCTTGTTCCACGCGTGGGAACGGCGGCTTGCCTCGATCAGCACCGACCGCATCGTCCGGCCATTCGACTGGGGACTCGACTGGATTCCGCAGAACGGACACATGAGCCAGACGCCCGCCGAGCGCCTCCAGCACTGGATTGGAGAGGCGATGGGAGACACGGCTCACTTCTTCGATGCGCCGCCGACAGCCGAGTACCAGTTCGAAGAGGCCGGGGACGAGCGCCGGCGCCTCGGCGAGGCGGGCACGCTGCGGTTTCCAAGCGTGCTGACGACCCCGCACGAGACCAACAACATCGTGTCCGCCCGCTGGTTTCCGGCCGGCTCTCGCGGCCGCGCGGTGCTCGTGCTGCCGCAGTGGAACTCGGATGCGGAGGGCCACGTCGGCCTCGCGCGGCTGCTGGCGCGGTTCGGCATCTCGGCCCTGCGGCTCAGCCTCCCCTACCACGACGTCCGCATGCCGCCCGAGCTCACCCGCGCCGACTACATCGTGAGCGCGAACATCGCCCGGACGGTGCAGGTGTGCCGGCAGGCGGTGCTCGACGCCCGGCGCGCGATTGCCTGGCTGGCTGGCCAGGGATATGAGCGCATCGGCATTCTCGGCACGAGCCTCGGCTCGTGCCTCGCGATGCTGACCACGGCACACGAGCCACTGGTGCGAGCGCAGGCGCTCAACCACGTCTCCCCGCGCTTCGCCGACGTCGTGTGGCGGGGCCTCTCAACCCGCCACGTCCGGCAGGGGCTGGAGGGGCACATCGACCTGGACCTGCTTCGCCGGCTGTGGCGTCCGATCAGCCCCTCTGCGTATTTCGATCGCGTGGGGCACGCCCGGACGCTGCTGGTCTATGCCCGCTATGACCTGACGTTCCCTGTGGACCTCTCGCAGGAGATCGCCCGCGAGTTCGCACATCGCGGGCTGCCGCACGACGTGCGCGTGCTGCCCTGCGGCCACTACTCGACAGGGTCGGCGCCGTTCAAGTATCTGGACGGCTACGTGCTGACACGGTTTCTGTTGAAGAGCCTCTAGGACTCCGCCGGCAACACCTGGAGCTCTCCGAGCCCGAGCGATGCGAGCGACTCGCCGATTGCGGCATGGTCGCCGACGATCAAGGTCGTCGCCCGGGCGGCGTCGACATATCGTGCCGCCACACTGACCACGTCGTCGGTTCCGACGGCGTTGATGCGGGGGATGAACGCCTCGAAGTAGGTGTCGGGCAGGTCGTAGAGAGCGAGCTGCGCCGCGGCGCGGGCCACCTGCTGCACGGTTTCGAAGTTGCGCGGATAGCCGCGCGTCAGCGACGCTTTGGCAAGCGCCAGCTCCGAGTCCGAAGGCGGCCGCGACCTTCCGATCGCGTCGAACTCCGCGAGCGTGTCACGGACGGCATCCGCGGTCGAGGCCGTGTGGACGCTCGCCTGAAGCGAAAAGGGCGACAGGCCCCTGCGCCAGTCGAATCCTGTCCGCGCACCGTAGGTGTAGCCCTTTTCCTCGCGAAGCCGCAGGTTGACACGGCTGACGAACTGGCCTCCGAGGACCGCATTCATCACCAGCAGCGCCGCGTAGTCGGGCGTGCTGCGGCGCGCCGACAGGTGGCCGATCCGCAGCTCGGACTGCGCGGCGCCTTCCCGAGGCACGATAGCCAGGCGCTGCAGCGAGACGGCCGGCTCCACGTCGGATGCCGCGGCCGGGGCGACGGCGCGGCTGGCCGACCATCCCCCAAATGTGGCTTCGGCGAGCTGCCGGAGCTCGTCGTGGGAGCCGGGTCCCGCAACGACGAGGGTCGAGCGATCCGGCTGAAACGTCCCGGCGTGGAATCGCGTCACGTCGTCCAGCGCCAGCGAGCGCAGCGACGTGGACGTCCCGATCGCGAGGTGCCCATACGGGTGTTCTGGATAGAGGAGGCGAAGGAACGCCCGCTCGGCGACCGCAGGCGGCAGATCGTTGAGCTGCCGCAGGCGGTCGAGCCTCAGCTGCCGGACACGGTCGAAATCGGCCTGGCGGAGACTCGGTTGCGTGAGGATGGCCGAAAGCAGGCGTGCGCCCTGCTCGGCAAACCGCGACAGCGTCGTGATGGTGAAGAGCGTGGCATCCGCCCCGACGTCGACATCGTAATCGGCACCAATCCTGGCGAGGGCCTCGGAGACTTCGATGGCATCCGACTCGCCCGTCCCCTCGTCGACCATGTCGGCCGTGACGGCGGCAAGCCCTTCCTGGCCGGGAGCATCGGCTCCAAGCCCTCCAGCGACCGTGAGGACGAAGGTGGACACCGGGACGGTCCGGTGCTCGACCGTGCGGACATCGAGCCCGTTTTCCAGCGTGTGACGGGCAATCCGGGGAAACCGGAAGATCGGGTCTAGGCCGACCTCGGGAAGCCGCGAGCGATCGACGCGCATCATGAGACGGAGACCGGCACCGACCCGGCAAGGGCCGCCGCGTGCTGTCCGGCAGGCACCACGCTCAGCACCACACGGCGATCGAACGGCAGGCAGCGGCGCGCCGCCGCACGCACGGCGGGACCTGTCGCATCCCGGTACCGTGACAGGTCTGTCTGGAAGAACCCGGGATCGCCGCGAAACACGTTGTACGCGTTCAGCTGGTCGGACTTGCCGCCGAACCCTCCCACCGTCTGAATGCGGTACATGAAGTGCGCCTCGGTCTGCGCGCGGGCGCGCTCCATCTCGCTCGCAGTGGGGCCGGCGTCCGCCAGTTGCTGAAGCTCGGCATCAATCGTGGCGGCAATCTCGGTCAGGGAGATCCCGGGCGCCACCGTGGCGGCGAGCAGAAAGAACCCGGCGAGCTCCCGTGAGTTCTGGTAGGCCGACACGTCGAGGGCCACGCGCTGCTCGTACACCAGTCTTCGGTACAACCTCGACGTCTTGCCACTTGCCAGCAGATCGGCAAGCAGATCCATCTCGGCGTCGCCCTCGGCGAACATGGCCGGCGAATGCCACGCCATGTAGAGGCGCGGCATCTGGACGCGATCTTCGAGCACGAGCCGCACCTCGCGTTCGAGCGCGGCCGGGCTGCGAAGGCGCTCGGGGCGACGGCCTCCGGCCAGGTCGCCGAAGTACCGTTCGGCCAGCTCGAAGCCGCGCGGCGCATCAATATCACCGGCGAGCGCCAGCGACGCATTCCCGGGGTGGTAGTAGGTTCGAAAGAACTCCTGCACCTCGTCCAGGCGCATCGAGCGGAGGTCTTCGGCCGCACCGATCGTGAGCCAGTGGTACGGGTGATCGGGCGGGAACAGCGCTGCGACGATCGCCATGAGTGCGAACCCATACGGGCGATTCTCGTAGTTCTGCCTCCGCTCGTTGAGCACGACGTCCCGCTGCGTCTCGAAACGGTCGGGGGTGAGGGCAGGCAGGAGGTACCCCATGCGGTCCGACTCCATCCAGAGCGCCAGGTCGAGCGCGCTCGTCGGCACGACCTCCCAGTAATTGGTCCGGTCGGTGTTCGTGGATCCGTTCAGAAGGGCTCCGGCCTGCTGAAGTGGCGGGAAGTACCCCGAGTTGTGATGCTCGGAGCCCTCGAACATCAGGTGCTCGAAGAGATGCGCAAATCCAGTACGCCCGGGCCGTTCATCCTTGGAACCGACGTGGTACCAGATGTTTACGGCCACGACCGGGACGTGATGGTCCTCATGAACGATGACATCCAGGCCGTTGTGGAGTGTCTTTTTCGCAAAGGGCAACTCGAGGTCGGACACATCGCGATCTTATGTCGATTTAGCGGCTCTGCCGGAAGCACATCGGCAAACCCCGTCGCGTGGCGACCCCTACAAGAGGGGACCTGCGTGGATGCGCGCGCGACTGACACGCGCGAGGATGACCACTGGAACGAGCCCAGCCGCCACAATCAACAGTGCGGCAATCGCAGCGTCCTCGTACGTGCCGCGCACCGCTTCCCCGTACAAGTGTGTCGCCAGCGTCTCGAGGCCGAGCGGCCGGAGGAGCAGCGTCGCCGGCAGCTCCTTCATGCAGTCGACAAACACCAGCAGCGCTGCCGTCGCGAGAGCCGGGCGCACGAGCGGCAGGTGGATACGCCGCAGGCGGCCGCCTGCCGACTCCCCCAACGTGCGAGCCGCCTCGTCCAGGGATGCCGGGACGCGGCTGAGGCCGGCCTCGACGCCGCCAACGGCGAGCGCCAGGAATCTGACGACGTACGCATAGATGAGTGCGGCGCCGCTGCCGAGCAGCAGCAGGCCGGTGGACACCCCAAGTACCGCGCGAGCACCGCTATCGACGAAGGCCTCGATGCCGGTGACGACCGGAAGCAGCCCGATCGCCAGCACCGTGCCCGGGATGGCATAGCCGAGCGATGCGATGCGCGCGAGCACGCCTGCGGCCGCGCGGCCCGTCGCCCGTACGGCGTACGCGACGCCGAGGCCCGCCAGCACGGTCAGCGCCGTCGCCACGAGTGAAAGCCCAATGGTCGCGCTTGTCTCCGACAGGATGACTCGAGACACCCCTGCGAAACGCACGCGGGCGAGCGCCTCGTCGACCAGATACGCCGCAGGAATCGCAAATCCGATCGCGACCGGGGTGATGGCGGCGACCAGCGCCGCGCCCGCGCGCCAGCCCGCAAGCCGCTGTGGTTCGAGCGGGCGGGCATGCTGCGCATCGTTGGCATACTGGCGCTGCCGCCGGGCCCACCGCTCCAGAAGCACGACTCCAAGCGCCACAGCGAGCATGGCCAGCGCCATCTGCGCGGCGCCCGCCAGATCCGACCGCGTGATCCAGGTCGCATAGATGGACACGGTCAACGTGCGGATGCCGAGGAATTCCGACGCGCCGATGTCGTTGACCGTCTCGAGCAGGACAAGACTGAGGCCCACGGCCACCGCGGGTCTCGCCAGCGGGAACGCGACACGCAGAAACACCCCGCGCCGGCTGATGCCCAGCGTGCGCGCCACCTCAACCAGATTCGCCGTCTGCATCAGAAACATGGCTCGGGTCGTCAGATAGACATACGGATACAGCACGAACCCGAGCAGCACGACGCAGCCGGCCATGGATCGGATATCCGGCAGCCGGAAATCGCGCGGGTCGTCGATGCCGAGCAGCGCGCGCAACGCGGTCTGCACCGGGCCGACGGGATGCAGGATATCGAGATAGGCGTACGCGACCACGTAGGTCGGCACCGCCAGCGGCAGCAACAGCGCCCAGTCGATGACGCGGCGCCCGGGAAAATCGTACGCGGTGACCAGCCAGGCCATCGTCGTGCCGACAGCCGCCGTCAGCAGCCCGACGCCGAGGAGCAGGACGAAGGTGTCGCGCACGGCCACCGGCAGGACATAGGCGATCAGGTGCTGCCAGAGATCGGCCGACCCCCGCGATGCCGTGAGCGCGAGAGCCGCGATGGGGGCGATAACGAGGAGAGCGACGATGCCGGAGGCGGCGAGCCACGGGCTTCCACGGCCCGGCCTCCGGAGCATCACACGGGGATCAGCGGTCGTATCCGACCTTGTCCACGAGCTTGCTGGCGGTCGCGCGGTGTTTCGCAATCTCGACCAGCGGGAGCCCATCAACCTTCAGCGGTCCAAGGGCGGCAATAATCGGATGCGCGGCAACGCCGGCCTTCACCGGGTACTCGAAGTTCGCCTCGGCATACATCTTCTGCGCCTGGTCGGACACCAGGAACTCGAGGAACCGGAGAGCGTTCGCCCTGTTCGGCGAGTTCTTCGCGATTGCGGCGCCCGACACGTTCACGTGCGTCCCGCCGTTCTCAAACGTGGGCAGAATGATGCGGATCGCCGACCCCCACTTCTCTTGATCCGGGCCGCCGGCGCCGCTCCGCATCAGGCCGACATAGTAGGAATTGCCGAGGGCCAGATCGCAGATGCCGCCCATGATGTCGCGGGCGCCGTCACGATCGCCCCCCGCCGCGGCCCGCGCCAGGCCGCTCTTGAGCCCTCTCAGCCATGCCTCCGCGCGCGCTTCGCCGTAATGGGCGATGTACGCGGCAATCAGCGCGGTGGTGTAGGCATGCTGGCCAGCGCGTGTGCAAATCTTGCCCTTCCACTGCGGATCGGCGAGCTGCTCGTAGGTGAACGACTTCAGGCTCAGGTCTTTCTGCACGTACAGCACGCGGGCGCGCAGCGACAGCGCGAACCACGACCCGTCGCTCCCGCGAAGGTTCGCCGGCACCGCCGCCTCGAGCACGCTCGACCGGACCGGCTGCGTCCGCCCGCGATCCACCAGCGTGATCAGCGCGCCGATGTCGACGTCCATCAGGACGTCGGCCGGGGACCGCGTCCCTTCCGCCGCGACGCGCTCGGCGAGTCCGTCGCGCACGAAGATGCTGTTCACCTTGATGCCCGTCGCCTTCGTAAAGGCGTCCATCAGCGGCTGGATGAGGCCGGGCTCACGGGTGGTGTAGAGATTGACCTCCTGTGCCGACGCCGTCGCGGCACACAGAAGCACGGCGGCGCCCGGCAGGGCCGCCTTCAAGAACCGCACAAGTGAAAGTGTCATAACGAGGCCTCGGTAGAAAACCGTCTATGCCGGCCGGTCATCGTCGGGTACGACGACAACGCCGGCGGGATCGACATCCAGAAACACACGGTGCCCGGGCGCCATGTGCGCGCGACCGAAGGTCCTGAGGCACAGAGGCCGATCCAGGCCCGGCACCTCGAGCATCATCCGATCGCTCTCCCCAAGAAACTCCGAGGAGACCACCATCGCCGGGATACCGGTCGGCCGATCGGTCACCCGCACGTGATGGGGTCTGATGCACACCCGTACTGGCGACGCCTCGGGAAGGTGGGGGGCCGCAAACGATCCAAGCGCAGTGTCCACACGGCCGCAGCAGCAGGTACCTGAAAGCTCGTTGACCTCGCTCAGGAACCGCGCCGCAAACGCCGTCGCCGGATGCGCGTAGACCTCTTCGACCGGACCGTACTGGATCAGCCGTCCGTCGTGGAGCAGGGCCACACGATCCGCGGCACGCATCGCCTCGCTTGGATCGTGTGTCACGACGAGGGTCGTCGTGTGCGTCTCGCGCAGGACGTCCAACGTCTCCTGGCGGACGCGATCGCGAAGCCGGCTGTCGAGGCCGGAAAACGGTTCGTCCATGAGGATCACGCGCGGCTGCGGCGCCAACGCTCGTGCGAGCGCCACTCGCTGCCGCTCGCCGCCCGACAGCATGTGCGGGTAGCTCTCCGCATAGCGCGCGAGGCCGAACCGCTCGAGCAGTTCGCCTACGGTGCGCCGCACGACGCGCCGGTCCAGCCCCTTGAGACCGAACGCCACGTTGGCGGCGATCGTGAGATGCGGGAAGAGCGCGTAATCCTGAAAGACCAGGCCGACCCGGCGGTGTTCTGGCTCGACAAACGTGGCCGGACCCGCGACTTCGCTCCCCGCGAGGCGCACGCGCCCCCGGGTCGGGCGCGTGATTCCGGCAATCACCCGCAGCAGCGTCGACTTTCCCGATCCCGAAGGCCCCACGAGCGACACGATCTCGCCGGTTTCCACCTCGAGCGACACGCCGTCGAGCGCCAGCAGGTCGCCGAACGCCACCGTCACCCGGTCGACCGCCACCATCGGCATGGCCACCGGGCTCACCGGCATTCCACGCGGAGCATCCACGACCGATACGAGCGACGTCATCACTCCAGGCTCTCCCTAAATAGTCGATCCGTTACCGCCGTCCGACATCGAACTTCAGGCCGGCGAGAAACAGCCGCGGCAGGCCGGGACGAACCCCCGCGGGATGCCGGGACACGATGTAGCTGTTGTCGGTGACGTTCTGGACGCTCGCAAAGAGGCCCGCGCCGCCGCCGAGCGCATACTCGCCGGACAGGCCGACGACCAGATACGCCTCGGTCGATTCCGTGGCGACGTGCGCGCCCTGGCCTGCGCGCGTGCGCATCCGGCCCAGGTACGTCGAGTCCAGGCGGGCCCGCCAGCGGCCTCGATCGAGATCGACGCTCGCGTGCAGCTGGTGTTGCGGCACATACGGAAGACCGTCGCCCACGCGCACGGTTCCCCATGGTCCATAGGCGCTCTGGAAATCGTTGCGGAACTCGGCGCGGGTAAAGGTGTAGGCGAGGCGCACCGGCAGTGCAAAGGCCCCGAGCCGTCCGGCCAGCGGATTCCAATCGACTGCCGCCTCGAGACCGGCAGTCAGCGCTTCGCCGCCGTTGAACAGGTCTCCGTCGCCCGTGCCGCCCGTCGACAGCGTGTCCCGCCCCAACAGGTTCGAATAGTCGTTGAAAAAGCCGATCAGCTCTCCACGGAGCGCGCCCCGCTCGACCCGCGAGCCGAGCTCGTAGTTCACGCTCTCTTCAGAGTTCGTCTCTGGCGCCAACCCCGGTCCCGGGGGAGCAAAGCCTCTGTGCACTCCACCGAACGCCACCATCCCGGGACGAACCTCGTACGTGACGCCGACGCCAGGGACGACGACGTCAACCGACGTGTCCAAGGCGGCAGACCCGGCGGTGCGGGTGGGATCCGAGCGCGAGTAGTCGATCCGCTCGAAATCGATCGTCTCGTAGCGGACACCGGGCGCGAACGACCAGCTGCCCCAGGTGATCGTGTCGGACAGGAACACGGCAACCGCCGAGGCGCCCACCACCTGATTCGTCTGGCTCCCCGGCGCGCCGGCACGGGTCCGGGTCATGCGCCCCGCTGTCATCTGATACGCGTCATCCTGCTGGAACCGGTCTTCCTCGTCGCGGTGGTAGCGGAGACCAGCCTCCACCTTGTGGTCCACCCGCGGACCGGAGAGTGAGACGCCGAGCACTGACTGCACGCCGGCGCCGAAGTACGCGCGGTTGTTGTTCCGGATGACGAGCGCGTTTGGCGCGCTGTCTCCGCCTTTCAGGACGGCCAGGTGCTGCGGGAAGCGATCGGGCGCGGCCAGCACACCCCCCAGCCCAGACCCGAGCACGCTTTCCAACTTGTACCAGGCACGCTGGAAGTCATTCCGGTAGCCGACCGTCGTCACGTCCCAGTTGCGGCGCGCGAGCAGATGGCGCACGTGGTATTGCTCGTGAGTCGAGTTGATGACGTCGTGCTGCGAAGCGGCATAGCGCCGCAGCGGCGTGCGGCCAAAGTCCTCGTCGGTCAGCCCGAGATACGTCTCGTTGCCGACCTGCTCGGTGCGGCCGATCTTGAACTCAACTTCCTGATACAACGTGGATGAGGGCGTCGTATTGAAGCGCAGCTTCCCCATGTAGTCCTGCAGGTCGGTGCCGGTGTCGCCGCCGCCGTCGAGCGTCTTGAACCCGTCGTTGCGAAGCTGGAAGGTTTCGACGAGCCAGCCGAAGTTCCGGTACTCGTCGCCCACGTTGACCGAAATCTTGCCGGTGCGATCCGCGCCCGTGGCCACGTTGCCGCGGACCCGGAAGGCGGACGGTATCGACGTCGACACGTAATTCAGCACGCCGCCGGTGGTAATCGGGCCGTACTTCACCTGGCTCGATCCCTTGCGCACCTCGAGGGATTCCATTCGGCCGGGCACCGGTGCGTAGTACGCCGCGGGCGCCGAATAGGGCGCGGGCGCGACGAGCACGCCGTCCTCCATCAGGGTGATCTTGCTGCTGCGGTCGGTGCCGGTTCCGCGCATCCCGATGTTGGGCCGCAGGCCGTAGCCCTCCTCCTCCTGAATATTCAACCCCGGGATCTGGCGCAGCATCTGATGGACGTCGTCGGTGGCGATCTGGAGCTTCTGCATCTCGTCAGGCTCGATGATCCGCGCGGCACCCGGAATACGGCCGGCCGCCGACGAGTGGCCCACCACGTTGACGCGCTCCCGCACCACCTCGGGCAGCTCGATCGTGACGAACAGCGGCTGACCCGCCGCGACCGTCAGCGGCTGCGCGATCGGGGACATGCCGATCGCTGAGGCAAGCAGCCGGTACACACCGGCCGGGACGCGCTGAAACTCGAACTGCCCTTCCGGGCCGGCCGTTGTGACGGTCTCTTCCCCCAGAGCGGAGCGCAGGACGATCTCGGCGCCGGCGACCGCAGCGCCCCCCGGCGATACGACCCGCCCCAGAATCGTCGGCTCACCCTGCGCGGCAGCGGGCCATGCCGCCCCGAGCACCACCAGCAGCACCACAAGCGTTTTCGCCATGACCTGAACCCTCCGAACCATAACTTTGAGACTGAGTCTTAATATCAGCCTCAGGCTATATCCGACCTCTTGGGTTTGTCAATTAGGAATCTTGAGTCGGCGTTGGATGGGTCGGCGTGAAGGGCGCCAGGCCCGGGCTATCGAACCGGAATGAGCGGGATTTTCCCCTTGTTGGCTTCCGCCACTTTGAGCGCCTCAATCGAGAGCTGCGCGGCCGTCCGCTCCGCCACAGTCATAAAGGCCCGGCCGGCCGGTGACCCTGGCTCGCTCACAATCAGGGGCACACCGGTGTCGCTCCCCTCCCGGATCGGCTGGTACACGGGCAGCCGGCCCAGAAACGGGACCTCCATCGATTGCGCAAGGGACTCGCCGCCGCCGTATCCGAAGATGTCGGATTCGTGATGGCAGTTCGGACAGGCGTAGTAGCTCATGTTCTCGACGACGCCGATCGGCTTGATGTTGAGCTTCTGATACATGCGGATGGCCCGCCTCGTGTCCGCCAGCGAGACCTGCTGCGGCGTGGTCACGAGGACGGCCCCCGCCACGGGCACGGTCTGGCTCAGACTCAGGGCGACGTCCCCGGTTCCGGGCGGCATGTCGACAATCAGATAGTCGAGGTCGTGCCACGCCACCTCCCGGAAGAACTGCTGGATGGCCTGGTGCAGCATTGGACCGCGCCAGATCACCGCGGCATCATCGCCGGTCATGAACCCGATGGACACCACCTGCACGCCGTACTTCTCGGCAGGCACGATCCGCTGTCCATCGGTCGTGAGCTGCTGCGTCTCCAGCCCCATCATGAGCGGCACATTCGGTCCGTACATGTCGCCGTCCAGAATCCCGACGCGGCTGCCGCATTTCGCGAGCGCCAGTGCGAGATTGACCGCGACCGTGGTCTTCCCGACGCCGCCTTTTCCCGCGCCGACGGCGATGACGTTCTTGACGCCCGGCAGTGGCGTCCGTCCCGTCTCGGGCGCCGAGACGGAGCGTACGCTGGCCGTCATCTGCACCTCGACATCGCTGACCCCTGGCAGGGCCCGGACGGCCGCGACCGCCTGGTCGCGCAGCTGATCCTTCACCGGACACGCGGGAGTGGTGAGCTCGATCGTGAATGAGACGCGGCCGCCGCCGTCAATCGCCAGGCTCTTCACAAAGCCGAGCGACACGATGTCGCGGCGAAGATCCGGATCGACAACCGTCTTGAGGGCGTTCAATACCGCGTCGCGATCGAGCGAGGACATGAACCTATCTTATCGCCTCGCTGGGCAGCGGCTCGAACACGTGGCGGCCGTCGTTGGAAAGCAGAATCCAGAGCGCGTAGCCGCCAAGGGCCGTGCCGAAGGGAAAGACGAGCAGATTGATCACGGCCAGACCGAGCATCACGATGCGGCCCAGCGGCTGGCGCCGGCGGAGCTGCACCGCCACCCAGAGATGAACGGCCCCCCACACCAGCGAGAAGACGCCGACAGACGCAAACACGGCGGCGGTCAGGCCGGCGGCCAGCGACACGGCCTCAGCGTCCGGATTGGCCACGAGGCTCCAGGCGCCGGCGCCCAGCAGCAGCATCGAGACCCCGACGAGCGCGGCGAGCGCGCCCCAGACAACTGCAAGGATGCCGAGAAGGCGGACGTGGCGCTCCACTTACACGACGAGCACGCGAAGCTCGACTCGAGTAGGCGGATCGTGGCGGGGCGTGACCGTGAAGTTGAAACGCGCGCCGTCGGGCACGCCGGCCGGCACGGCGACGTGCAGCTGATGCGGCCGCATCTCCGCGCCGCTGCCGTTGCAGCAGCCACACGGCTCGGTCCATGTCTCGCCACGCCCGCCGCACCCACGGCAGGTGCAGTGGACCGCCACCTCGAGCGGCACGGTCGCGCCTTCCCGGGCCTCACGGGCCGACAGCTGGATCGTCGCGCGCAGCGCGCCGGTACGCTCGTCTGCCAGAAACGCGCGCCGGATGCGTTCGACGGCCGGCGCGACCGATGGGAAGTCGACCACAACCTCATCGGCGAAGCAGCTGGCGTCGGCGCCCGTCTCGACAGCTCCCGCAAGACCGAGAGAGCCTCCGCCAAACGGCCGGAAGACGTGCCCGCTCATGACCTGTGGATACCTTAGGGGCCGGGAAGACGAGAAGTCAACCTTGCGTAGAGAAAACTCAGGCGGGCAAGGCTGAAGCCGTGGGTCCTTAACGGGCCCCCAGCGTCAGCAGCAGCTCCTTGCGAAGCCCCTCATCCAGATCGTCGAGATTGAGCGGGGTCTCACACTCGTCGCAGAGCAGCTCGAGGACAGCCGGCCGCCCTTCTTCGGACACTTCCACCCGTGAGTCGTCCAGGTGCACCACATGCATCTGGAGCGTCTTGACGAGGAAGTTCCCGTCGTTCCCGCAGCTCGGGCAGGTCAGCGCCACGCGCGTCTCCTCTTTAATCGTCAACGGCTTACTCTCCATCCGAACATCTATGGCACATCTTGAGTTCGATTGTAGGAGATGCGATCCGGCCAGCGCAATGCAGAAAGTAAGCCAGCTGGACTATCCCGGAATTCGTTGAATTCAGCGGAAGAGCGCCTTTTTGAGGGATCAGACCAGGGCCGGAGACTGGACGGTCGTACCGGCTGGCACTGCCGCCATCTGGCCTCAGCGCACATGACCGCCGCCCGCCGAGCCCCGGAAGGTGTGCGCGTACACCAGGCGCGCGTCGACCGCCATACCAGGGAACAGCCGTTCGGCGGCACGGCGATAGAGATCGAGCTGCACGCGATGCGCCGGGCGCGGACTCCCCGTCTTGAACTCCAGCACGAGCAGCCGATCGGATCCCGCGCGCACCAGACAATCAATCGTGCCGCGCACGGCGACGCCGGCGACGCGCATCGTGAACGGAACCTCGTCCAGCCGCTCGCCCGAGGTGTACAGCGCGCGGATGTCGTCTTGCCCGGTGATGGCGCGATAGGCCTTGCCGGCTGCGGCCGCCAGCTCGAGAGGAGAACGCGACACGGCGCTCGTCACTTCGTCAGGCCGAAGCATGCTGAGTGCCGTATCCGCGTCGACCTCCGGGCCCGCATCGAAGCCATATCGCTGCAGGAGGCGATGAACGATGAGACCCAGAAGCCGGCCCGAATCATCGGTCGGGGACGTCTCGTCGAAGGGCTCCGACCCCTCTTCTGCCAGTGCCGCCACGGTGCGTGCCGGCGAAGGTGCTTGGAGCGCCGCGAAATCGCACGCCGGAGCTTCACGCTCGGGAAGCTCGCCCTGCGGCAGCGCGCCGCCCGGTTCGCGTGCATCACACACACGGAACGCGTGTTCGACGCCGGATGAGGCACGCCACACCGCCAGGTCCTGTCCGGCCGCCCCAAGCCGCTCGACGAGGGCGGAGGGCAGGACCTCGGCGAGACTGCCTCGGGATGCGGGAACCCGACCTTCTCTCAGCGTTGCGCCGAGGTACAGCCGGTCTCGCGCACGTGTCAACGCGACGTAGAGAAGCCGCTTCGTCTCCTCACGCTCCCGCGCAGGCTGTTCTGCGTCGGCGTCCGATTGAAAGTCGCCCACGGCGACCGCCGCCGCCTCGTCGCCCCACAGCCGGACGGAATCGCGCGGGCCGCCTGTTCCGCGGCCCAGGTTCACCACAAATACGACCGGGAACTCGAGCCCCTTGGCCGCGTGAATGGTCATCAGACTGACGGCGTCACCGGCATCCATGACTGCATTGGCCTCGCCGCCCACGGCGAGCCGGCCGAGCTGCGCCGCCAGCCGGGCGCACGTCACATAGCCGCGATTCTGGAGCCGCCGGAGCCAGTCGCGAAGCTTCTTCAGATTCTCGCGTGCCTGTGCGACCCGCGGCCCTCGCAACTCGAATGCATACGCCGACTCGCTGAGCACGAGATCGACCAGCTCGGCCGGCGGCATCCGATCGGCAAGCGCGCGCCAGCGGGCCGTCGCGGTCTGTGCCTCGGTGAGGGCCGCGCGATCCGCCGGCGCGAGGAGCGGCGCGGTGTCCGGAGGGTTCTCGCACGCCAGCGTCCCGGCAAGCGCGGGCGCCAGCAGGCGCAGCGCCTCGTCCGAGAGCCCGACGACTCGCGAGCGCATCAGCGCCGCGGCGCGCAGATCCGATGCCGAATCCGCCAGATACCCGATGAGCGCCAGGACGTCCTTGACTTCGTCGGCGTCGAAGAAGCCCAGGCCGTTGTAGACGGACGCGCGGATCCGGCGGCGCGCGAGCGCCGCCTCGAACTCGCGGTGGCTCTCCCGCGAGCGAAACAGGATGGCGATGTCGCCGGGCGATATCGGGCGCGGCAGCCCGGTGTCGCGGTCGCGAATCTCGACCGCCGCGGTCAGTAGACGGGCAATTTCCGCGGCGGTGATTTCTGCGCACTCTTCGACCGCAGGGGCTGCCACGAGACCGATCGGGGGATCTGCCCGAGCCGTCCCCGGATCCGGCGCCGGTGGCTCCAGTGGAAAGCGGTCCGTCTCTTCATACTGGAACGCCTCGTCGCCGCTGCCTTTCGGCATGTCCTCGCAGACATCATTCACGAACGCGAGCAGCGCCGGCGCCGCACGGAAGCTGCGCGAGATGGCGCGGCGAACGTCCGGGTCTCCACGAAGGGTCCCTATGTGGCGCGCGGCCTCACGCAGCACGGAGACGTCGGCGTCGCGGAAGCCGTAGATCGACTGCTTGCGGTCGCCGACGATGAAGATGGACGGCTGCAGCGGCCCGGTGGCGGCAAGCCCGGCGCCTTCACCCCATGACTGCACGAGCAGCGACACCAGTTCCCACTGTGCGCGGCTCGTGTCCTGAAACTCGTCGACGAGCACGTGGTGATACCTCGACTCGAGACGGTAGCGGCTTCGCGAGAACTCGTCCATCCGGCGCAGGAGCTCGAGCGCACGGAGCAGCAGATCCGGAAAGTCCAGCGCGGCGTGCGCATCCAGGGTCCGCCGGTACTCCGCGGCCGCGATCGCGAACATACGCCGGATCCCCCGCGAGAGCAGCGCGTTGACGTCGCGGCGATAGGCCGCGTCGATGGCTGCGATGGCCGGCGCATGCTCCACCACGAGCGCGGTGTGCGCGTTCCAGTCGGCGGCGCTGGCAAAAAGGTCGCGGCGAAACGGCTGCCGGCGGCGCGGACGGCCCTCGTGCGTGAGGAAGTGCGCGCGAACCCGGGTGAACACCGCCTGCACGAGCCCGGGCCGGCCCGGACGCCCCCCCCGCAGGCCCCGAAGATCATGGACGAGCAGGTCGAAGCGCGCGTGGAGCGGCCCTGTGTCGACGAACCGATCGAGTCCGCCGCGCATGGCGTCGAAGACATCGCCGAGCCGCACTGCCGCGTTGAGGCTGGCGGCGGCGCCGTCTGCGGGCGGCGGCCCCTGCGCCAGAAACGCGGACAGCACACGGGGAGCGACAAGCCGGCGTTCGAGCAGCGCCGCCAGCGCCGCCCGTACGCGGCGCTCCCCGAGCTGCGCGAACACGAGCGTCAGGTCCTCATCGGCGCGGGCCGCGGCGCGGCAGATGTGCACCGCGGCATCGAGCGCCTCGTCGCGCAGCCTCGGCAGCTCGGATTCGTCGGCGAGCGAGAAGCCCGGCTCCAGGTCGGCCTCGAGCGGAAACTCGCGCAGCAGCGACAGACAGAACGCGTCGATCGTGGAGATGGCGATGTCGGCCGTGCGATCCCGCAGATCGCGCCACCGCGCCGGCGCGATCTCTCCACGCGCCGCCGCGGCGCGGAGCGTCGCCATGATGCGGTCACGCATCTCTGCCGCCGCCTTGCGGGTGAAGGTGATGGCCAGAATGTTTGCGGGGGCCACGCCGGCCCGCAGCAGGTTGATATACCGGTCGACGAGGATTCGCGTCTTGCCCGTGCCGGCCGAGGCCTCGAGGGCCACGTTGAAGCGCGGGTCAACGGCCCGCGCCCGCGCCTCCTGATCACGAGCCGCGATGCGGGCGTCGCGCGGGTCGGCGTCAAAGGGCAGACTCACGCTACTCATCGCCGACGTAATCCTTCCGGCACACCGATGGATAGGCACAGTAGCTGCAGATGCGGATGTCGTGGGGGCGCGGCGGAAATTCGCCCCGCTCCACGCCGTCGAGCACCGCATGCAGTCTGTCGCGTGCGGCCGCAAGCGGCGGATCCGGATCCGCGCCGGCATCCACGACGGGCACGAGCGAGCGCCGGCCCGAGAACGCGACATACATGGCCTCGTGCACGGTCCAGTTGCCGTCGCCCTCGCCGAGATCTTCCAGGGCGCACAGCGCGTAGATCGGCACCTGCAGCGCCCGTTTGGGATTCGGCGCCACGCCGGACTTGTAATCGATGACGCGAAGACGCCGGCCGGCGAGAAGGTCGATCCGATCGGCGACTCCCCTGAGCGCCACCCGCCGGCCGTCGTCGGAGCCCAGCGAGAACTCGCCCTTCAGGGGGTATTCGAGCCGCCGCTCGAGTACCGCCTCCGGTCCTGATGCCTCCAACCCGAGGACCAGGTCGACGGTCCCTGGCGAGACGGCCGACCCGAACAGCGCGGCGCGCTCGAGCGCCGTTTCCGCTTCGGGCAGCTCCGCCAGCACCGGTGCCGCCACTTCCTCGAACAGGGCTCGCGCCTCGTCGATCCGGCCCACGGTGACGGTGCCCCCGCCGCGAGCCTCCCAGACCTCGAAGAAGCGCTGGAAGAGCTGGTGCAGGAACTGTCCCCGCAGCCGCGGCGCCCGCGCCCGATCGTCGGAGGGCTCGGGTATCCGCAGCACGTTGGCTGCGAAAAACTTGAAGGGGCAATCCTGGTACCGTTCGAGAGAGCTGACCGAGTACGCCGACGCGCGGTGGCCGCTGGTGGCGCCTGCGCGGCGACCCGGACGGGCGGCCGCCTCGATCCGACGGCACACGGCCGCCCGCGCCGCGGCACCAAGGGGCCGCATGTCGACCGGATCGAGCGCGACCGCTTCCTGCTCGAAGATGCGGTCCTGCGGGATCGTGCATTCGCGGCTATCGAGCCCGGAAGCAGCGGCCAGATCGACCAGCGTCGAGACCGAGACCGGCGCGTCGCCCTCGAGCGAAAACGTGGACATCACGAGCTGCTCGGACGGCAGGCGCAGCAGATCGGTGAACGCAGCCCGCGCGGCATCGAGCCGTTCGGACTCCGGGGGCCAGCCCAGATCGCGGAGCAGAAACGGCGGGTAGAAGATGTTGCGCCTGGGATTCTCCGGCCATTCGCCGTCCACCAGGCCGGCAAGCTGCACGTGCGCGAAGTCGCCGAAGCGCGCGCTGCCGGCGTCGATGAGATGGACGCCGCCTTCCCCAGTCCGCGGTGCAAACGTGCGAGCCTCAATCGAACGTTTGACCAGGGCGGCTACCGTCTCGAAGTCGACGGCCTCCTCGTCGAATCTCGCATGCGCATCCCGAAGGCCCGTGAGCACCGAGAGGATCGCCGCACGGCCGCGCAGCAGGCGTGGCCGCAGCGGGTCTCCGGCAGCCGGCAGACACTCGCGCGCCTGAATGAACGCGAGGACGCGATCGAGATGAAGGTGGCAAGGGGCCGGCTCCCGGAGCGGCGCCAGCTCCGCCGCCACCGTACGCAGCACTCGCGCGCCCTCGAGCAGGACGTCCGAGCGTTCGGGCGCAACCTGTTCCCATGTCCGGAGCAGGACCTCCAGGGCATCCAGCCCTCCGGCATAGCCCGCTTCGCTGAGCGCACGTTCGAGGCGGGCAATCGAGCGCGGCGGCAGCCCAGAGTTGAAATGCGGCGAGCGAAGCAGCTCGACGGCCGGTCCACGCGCACAATTGCGGACCACACACGCAAACACCAGGTCGATTGCCGCCGCAAAGGGCTCGGCGGCCAGCGGAAGCGTATCCCACATCTGCAGCGGCACCCCGGCGGAACGGAGTACCTCGCGTGTGATGTACGCGTAGGGGAGCGGGCGCCGGACGACCAGCGCGGTGTCCTCCAAGGGCAACCGCTCGTGCCGCACCCATCGCGCAAAGCCTGCCACCTCGTCCTCGCGATCCCGCGCCGGGTGCACGCTGGCACCGCCGGGAGGCACGAGCAGCCGCGGCGACGGTGATGGGGCGGCCGAGTCCGCGCGGGTCTCTTCGATGCCTGGAAGCACGTGATGGATGCGTTCATGGAACGCGCCCGCTATCGTGGCGTCGGTCGCCAGCACGTCGATTCGTTCGAGGCCCGGAAGCCGCGCCAGCAGGTCCCAGTCCGCCGCAAAGAGGCCGTACTCGTCGCCCGCTCGGTCACCCACGGCAAGGACCACATGTCTCCAGGGACGCGGGCTGGGCTCACGGATCAGCATGGCGCGAAGCCGGTGTTCGTCGGGCGCCCCCGTCTCTTCGCACAGCCGCTCGAAATGCCGGAACGCGGCGGCGAGAAAGCGGGTCTGGTGGATCAGCCGTTCGGCGCCCCGATCGTCGCCGGCCCCTGGCTCCAGAGCTCCGAGCGCGAGCCGCTCGAATGCGTCGACCGGTTTGAGGTTGCGATGAAGCGTGTCGAAGAAGTCGACGATTTCGCCGACCAGTCCTGGCCGCAGCTGAAACGGCGGGACCGCGCCGTCGCGGATGGCACGGCGGCAGGCGACGGCCATCAGCACCTCCCTTTCCGGATTGCCAAGCTGCCGCAGCTCGCCCGGAAGCCGCTCGGCCAGCCGCCGATGCAGCTCGGCACGCGTGACGAACGCCGGCAGGAGAAGCGCCTGGTCTTCGCCGAGCAGGCGCCGCTCGATGGCACGGGTCAGGTAGGCGGCCGCGGCGCGGGTGGGCACCACCACCAGTCGGTCACCGACGTCGGCGGCGGTCCCCTCGCAGGCCAGCGCCACCGCCTCGTGCCGGAAGGCGGCGAGATCCGGCGCCCGCACGAGCCGCGTCGTGCGGGCGGTGACCTGCGTCACTGCAGCTGCGGGGGCTCCAGAAGCGTGCGAAGCTCCTGCTGGAACCGCGACAGGAGCAGCAGCGCGCCGGCGGCGGACGAGGAGGCCTCCCAGGCTGCCGGCACGTCGGCGGTGCGGGCCGCCTGAAACCGTCCGGCCACGGCGCTTTCCGCAAACCGCCACGCGCCGATGAGCAGCTCGTGCGCGGTTCGAAGATCGACGGGCGGATCGACGCGGTCCAGACGTTCAGCGCCGCCGCGCAACCCCGCTTGAACGGTCAGAAGTGTTTCGGGCGGCGGACCGTCGAGGCGCCTGATCGATTCGAGCGCCGGCTGGGCTTTGACGAGCTGGATTACCTGAGCGCCGACTTTCCGCTGGTACTCGGTGTAGAGCGAACGCCGGATCGCCCACTGGTCCCGCAGAAGGCGGAGACGCCGGGCCGCGTCCAGCTGTCCCTGGACCGATGCGGACAGTGCCTGCATGACCTCGGGACGCCGGCGTCCGAGCCGCGCGTCCTCACGGGGAATCCGGCTGAGCACGCGCTCGACCGAGGTGACCTGCGCACGCGCCGCGCCGCGTGTCGCATCCGTCATCAGGCGACGCGTCATCTCCGCGTAGCGCGCATCGACGGTCTGCTCCTCGGCGATGACCGCCTCAGCCGAACGCCGCCAGACCGCCGCGTCGCCCGACGGAATCGTGGCCCCGGCTTCATCGAGCAGCTGCAAGACGGCCTGCAGCAGCGCGACGCGCTCGGCCGGACGGACCGTCAGGCCGGCGACGCGCAGGGCCTGGTCAATCTGCTCGCGAGCCGTCGGGAGGACCGCCAGCGGCTCGAGCGGAACATCCGGCGGGTCGGCGACCAGCGACAAATTGAAGGCGCTGGCACCGGTCGCCGCTCGAAGGTCCGAGATGGCCTCGTCCAGGACAGCGAGAATTTCGCGGACGTCGCGCTGCCGGTATCCGTAATGCTGCCGGGGCCACTCCGCCAGCGTGGCGCGCGCCTTCTCGGCAAACTCGAGGGCCCGGGCACGGTCTTTGCTCGACACGACGGTATTGAGCACGGACGCCACGTCGTCGGTCAATCGCCTGAAATCGTCCTCGCCGCGTGTGCGCGCGTACCACTGATACCGCGCCGATGCGGCATGAAGGTCCGTGCGCATCCAATCGATGGCGCTGGCCGGCAGCGTGGCCGCGTGCAGCCGCGGCTCGTCGGCGCCGCTCATCACCATCGAGACAATCACCTGCTCGCCGACGCGCGCAAACTCGCCGTAGCTGACGATGCTGCTGCCGTCGGTGAGGTACAGTCGGAGCAGCATGGCATCCGACGCCGGCGCGGCCGTGCACGGAATCGCAAGCCACACGAACAGGAAGACGCAGACCTTCTTGATCACAGATGTTGGTGCGGTGACCCATTCTACTCCTCTGCGGGCCGCCGCGATCCGATACCGGACGCAGGTGTGGAAAAGCTGTGGATGAAGCGTGTAAAACTTGTGGAGAAGCTGCGCGCCGAAAGTTTTTTTCGGCGCGCTGTCTTCTGTGGCCGGCGCCGCAGGCGCTGCGGATGCCGCCTTCGTGTGGCGCTTCGCTTGATCGGTACCGCTCGACGGGTAAGATCGTGCGCCGTTACTCATCTCGCTCATTCACTCAGAAACAGCACGACGTGACCGTTCATCGCTTCGAACAAACCATCGGCGGGCGTACGTACCTGATCGAGGTGATGCCCGTCAGCAACCGATGGCGGGCGCAGCTGTTGCGCGCGCCGGGGGTTCCCTCGGCGATGATGCCGTTTTACGGCCCGACGCCGGACGAAGCCGCGCAGCTGCTCACGGAGTGGCTCTCGCTGGCCCATCGCCGCCATTCCCCTGTAGAGACGGCCTCGTAGGCACTGTAGCCGGGGGCGGTGACACCCGAGGTCACACAGGCCATGTTAGGATGAAATTTCCTACCCGACGTGGGCCTGTAGCGCAGTTGGGAGCGCGCCTGAATGGCATTCAGGAGGTCACCGGTTCGATCCCGGTCAGGTCCACCATCCTTCAACTTCTCGGGTAGCACTGGGGTAGCACTCCGCGGTCGCGTCAATCAGCGTGGCATGTTTCCGCGGACACGATTTGCGCTGCGCGGATGGCCGAGGCGGGAATCCCACGAGACCACATTTCCAAGGTACTCAACCATGTTGAAGGCGGGGCCCGCGCGACGCGCGTCTATGACCGGCATTCTTACGATGCAGAAAAGCGGATGGCGCTAAAGGCGTGGGACCGGGCGCTTACCGCGATCCTGACCGAAAAACCGAAGCAGGGCGCCGCCATCGTTTCGATCCGAAAGCGTCATGCGCATCGATCTCGACAATGACGAGTCGGCGTGGCGACCGTCACGCGAATCGAACTGCGCTGCGCTCTATTCAGAGGCGCCTTGCCTACATCATGAGTACGCAATTTGCGTAGGATGTGAACTCCAGCCCTGCCTGACGCAGATCGTCCGTGCCCGAGCGCCCTCGCCCAAATAGAACGCCTCGGGGCTGGGCGGCGCTCAGGCGTTCAAATCAATGCTTCGGCCTCGCCTCAACCGAAGCTCATCCGGCTATACTCCGGCCTGCAGGCTCAATCCGGGGGTCCCTAGCGTGACCTACGAAAGACCACGCGGACGGAGACGAAACACATTTGGACTGGCTTCGCTGGATTTACCGTGAGTGGAACCAAAAGCTCGCCGAGTATGTATTGGCCGTGCGAGCACCAGAAGACCTCGACGTGCCGGTCGAACGCATCACGGCAACGCCCGAAGAACTCGTGATGGTAGCCGGGGTTGATTTAGGCAGTGCTAACGACGTTGTCGAGGGCTTCTTAAGTCGCGTTGCGCGACCGACAGCAAATCCGACACGTCACGTCGCCATCAAGATTTTATCGCCTTACACTAAGCGCTGCGCTGGAGGAACAACGTCACATGAATCCGAACAAGGCATTGTGGGAAAAGGGTGACTTCACGCGGATCGCGGCGAGCATGCGGGAGAGCGGAGAGGCGGTCGTCGCCGGACTGGGCATTACCCCGGGATTGAAGGTGCTGGATCTGGGATGCGGCGACGGAACGACGGCCCTGCCCGAGGCCAGGCTGGGCGCCGACGTCCTCGGCGTCGACATCGCGAGCAATCTTGTAGAAGCCGGGAACAAACGCGCGCAGCAAGAAGGCCTGACGAACTGCCGGTTCCAGGAAGGCGATGCTACCAACTTGAGCGAACTGGCCGATCACAGTTTCGATTTGGTCGTGAGCATCTTCGGCGCCATGTTCGCGCCCAAACCGTTCGACGTGGCGAAGGAGATGGTGCGCGTGACCAGGCCCGGCGGCCGCATCGTCATGGGGAACTGGATTCCTGGCGATCCGACGCTGGTCGCGCAGATTCTGAAAATCAGCTCCTCCTACTCGCCGCCACCGCCAGAGGGCTTTGTCAGTCCAATGACGTGGGGGATCGAGAGCAACGTGATCGAGCGATTTGCGGCGGTGGGGGTTCCAGCCGAGAAGATCTCCTTCTTCAGAGACACATATACTTTTAGGCCTCCCGGCTCACCATCTGCGTTTGTCGCTGACTTCAGAAACTACTACGGGCCCACGATGAATGCGTTCGCCGCCGCAGAACAGAGCGGCAAAGCCGCGGATCTTCAAAAGGAGCTCGAGGCTCTCTTCGAGGGCCAGAACACGAGCGAGGTCAAAGGCGCCACCTCGATTCGTGCAACCTTTCTGCGCGTCACCGTCGCCTTTTGAGCTAATTCACATCCACAGCACACGACGCCGTTCGAAGGAGCGCGTGGTCAGGTTCTCAACCGCTGAGCCGTTCAGGTAAGGTTCCGCGATCGAATCAGCCGACGAGGATGCCGGATAGCACGTCGGCAGCGCGGCCCGTACGCGGCTAGGTGGATAGGTTCTGCCTTGTCGCTAGTTCTCTCTACCGGGCCCGCTTCTGTTCGAATGGACCAGGACGCGCGCAACGTGAAGAGTCCGGGCTGGTCCACGCTCTTGGGAAGGATCCATTCACCAGGTTTATCGACACTCTGGATGCACGGATGTGAACCGCCGTCGCCGAATACCACGTACATTGATCCGACGTCCGGGGCCCTCACGCTCGGAAGAAAGTTTGGAACGAGCAGAAACCCACCGGGAGTGTGTACTCCCCCGACCAAGGTTACGGAAGGCGGGCTCATCGTGCGGAGCAACTGGGTTACCGCCTCAAGCCCTTTTGGCAGGTAGTCAACCTGTCGAACCTCGCAGCCCTCGACCTCCACCCAACCATTGACCAGGGAAGGCTGCGTTCTTGGCCGCGTCGCAGTCCCAGAAAATCCGTGAATAAAGGGCTCTACGAGTGCCATTGCAACCAAGGCTTTACGACAACCTTGAATCTCCGGGCCCGACACCACTTCGCATTGGCCGCTGGAGAACTCCCGCAAAACGAGGACGCCCTGCGCAATCAAACTGCGAGTGCCGACCGGAAGCAATTGGCCTTCGCCAAACGCTTCTCGCCAGACAGCATCGAGATCTCCGTCATGGGTGGCCACGGTGTCAAGCGCCGCGCAGGCCGCAAGAAAGCTGCGCCGGGAGACTGTCGTGTTCGCATGATCTGACGTCGCCATCAAACTCGGCGTCAATCGGTTGTCGGCGGACGCGTTGCGGCTGCAGACCCGCCCTTCAACTGTGTTCTCAGTGCCGCGCGGTCGACTTGCCCGCCCCGCAGGTACACGCGCGAGATCCGGCGCGTGTTGGCGATGTTGTCCAGCGGATTCGCGTCGAGCACAAGGAAGTCGACGTTCTTGCCAGAGGCCACCGTGCCAAGTTGATCGAGCCCGAGGATTTGAGCGGAGTTGCGCGTGGCCGCTGTTATGACCTCGCTCGGCGTCAGACCGGCCTTCACCATGCTCTCCATCTCGATGTGCGTGCTCCATCCCAGATAGGCGGGTGTAGGGTCGTGTTCAAGTGAAAAGCCTCCGCCCATGTCGGTCCCAAGCACGAACCGAACGCCCGCCGCTTTGAGCCTCTTCATACTCCGGGGCACGGGGCCGCTCGCCCACGTCTGAGGCGCGTCACTGGGTATCTTTGGATTCTCCAACGCCTTGATCTCGGCCTGCGTGAACGTCTCGGCAAGCAGCGGATCGTCGAGCCAGTAAGGCCGCGCACCGTAGATCTCGTGGCGCGGTGTCCAGAAGCCGGGCATCACCGGCACGTTCGGATGCGCCTTGAACAGCGCGATGAGCTCATCGTCCACCGGTTCGACTTCTGTCTGGCGCCACGTCGGATGGGCGAACGCGTCGAGCCCGGCTCGCAGCAGGTGCTTGAAATCCGACATCGCGTGAGTATGGGCCACGACGCGGAGGTTGTTCCTGTGGGCCTCGGCGATGAGGAATTCAATCACAGGCCTGGGCATCAGCTCACGCCGGATGTCCTGCCACACTTTGACGAAGTCGGCCTTCTTCGCAACCAGCTCCTGAATCTCCTTTCGCACTTCCTCCTCGTTCGTCACCACGCGAACGGCCGCGTCGAGAGGCGGCGCGGGTCCGCCCTTCGGCGTGGAGAACCCACCGGCCGAGAGATACATCGCCGCATCGGGGCGCGGATTCGCCCGGAGCTCATCGCGCAACGGCCACGCGATCTCTCTGCGGTCCGCTCCCATGCTGTGGACCGCGACGACGCCGTGGTACGCGAAGCGCTGCAAATCCTGGAGGAGTTGCTCGCGCGTGAAGTTTTCCCCCGAGGGTTTTAGATCTTTCCAGTACCCCAGGTGTGCGTGTGCCTCGATGATGCCGGGCATGACGGTCTTGCCCGTCAGATCGACCCGAGCGGCCCCGTCCGGGGCCTGCACCTGACCGCGTCGGCCGACAGAAGTGAACTTGCCATCCTGCACTACGAACGCGGAATCTTCGATGGGCGGGGCCTCGTCACCGATAATCAGCCGCGCGCCCTCGAATAGTGTGGCGCTTCGTGCCGCCGCTGGCGGCTGGCTGGTGGAGCGGCACACCCTGCGACGAAAAGAATGAGACCTGACAGGATCACGTTCGACATTCGCCGCATACGTCCTCCTACGGCTGGGCTGATCACCGCAATTCCGAATGGTGAGTCAACGACGTGAACAAACGGTGTTGCAGACGCATCGCGACTTCGGTTGCGGCGGCCCTTCCCGGTACCGGGCCTGGTGGTGTCTGTCCCGGAAACACCTGTTTGCGGGACACGCCCCACACCGTCTTAACTGTTCCGAAAGCCTAAGAAATCAGATCGCCGTCCGAAGACGATTGCGGGACACCCTCACACGGTGAAGCACCGAGAATGGGAAACGCGATGCGCTTGCGCTCGTCCGGCGTCCAGAGTCGCTGGCCTGAGTACGGAACACCAACCCCAGTAATTCAAGGTCTGAGCGCTATCGACTCTGCTCTGCCTCGATCGCCTTCAGGCCGGCCAGAATGACGGGCTCCTGATTTGGAAATTCCGCAATTAGCGACAAACGTCCGCCCATCGCCTCGACATATCCACGCAGCGTGGAGATGAGAAGATCGCTACGCTGCTCGAGCCTCGACACGCTGTCCTGACCGATGCCGAGGACTTCCGCCATCCGCTTCTGGGTGAGTTTGTGTGCCTGCCGCAGTTCTTGAAGCGTCCTCTCTTCAGCGATCAGAGCCGCGGCCCGCGCTGCGACCTTCTTGCGACGAGCTGTGCTCAATTGCTTCCGAACGTGATCCAAGTTCTTCATGGTCGTCGCTTCCCCTTCCTGGTTCGATGTGGGCCAGCAGCTCGTCTTGTACTGTCTCCGGCAACGCTTCGAACTCCGACATGAACTGGTCGTGCAGGTCGACAGCCCAAGCCACAACCGATATTATGGCTGCGGAGGCATATGTAGTAAAGTCCATATTGATGGACGAAGGGTTCGACGACCGTGATCTCGACGCGCTCCGTGACATTACGGCCAGACTCGGCCTCGCGGACGTGCGCGAATTCGGCCTTACGTGGGAAGACTGCGAAGGCTATCTGTCGCGTCTCGGGTAGGCCGCCTCGTCCTCTGCTACGGCTTCTTCATCTGACTGTTTGTCGTAGTGTTCGAGCACCCGACGAACGCGTTCTTCGTCCCAGCCTTCCGGAAAGTTTGCTTGCTTCATTTCTTCGGATGGCTCGTGTTCACGCCGCTCGAACAGGCAAGTAGTCCTGTTCGCTCAGTGGCGGCTCGCCCAGATCGGCAAGCAGGCGGTTCAGTCGCTCCAGGGGTACGGCCAGTGGCGCCGTAATCTCCACACCAATGGGCCGCCCGCTCCCGGCGTAGTCCACTACGAGCAGGCCGTCAGGCGCTGGAACCGTCTTGGCGCTCTTTTCACCCGTTGCGTGCGACAGGTGTAGGTAGGCGGCGAACGGTCGGCCCTTCCGATACGTAACCTGCAGCGAACGCTCGGTCATTGGGACACCTCGTATGGCGTCACGACAACGAGGAGCCTCGCGTCCACGTCGGGCTCAACGATCACGATCCACGGAAGCTGTTGATGAGCAGCGTGAATCATGAAACGGCCCTCGACGACGCTCGGCTCGTATCGTGTCGCTCGCTCCAGCATAGCTCGGACGTCCACTTCCGTCACCCCACGTTGCTCCATACGAAGCTCCGCGTGAGCGGTGAATGACAGCTCCCAGTTCCACCACTCGGGAAGGGTTGGGTTGAGCGGCATCAGCCTCGGCCGATGGTACCACCGGCTCGTGCCCATGCACGCCCCGATGGACCGAGACGACGCCGAGCGGAAGGATCGCGCGTTTCTGCCTAATCTGGCAGATTGAGGGTGGAAGCGACGTGCCCCGATTCATTACCATGTACCCACGGTCGGCACATGGCATTCGAGGTGTACAGCGACGTGATTCTGACGCGATATCGCCGAACGTGGCTGCGCGCGGGCGATGTTGGTACAGTCGTGGAACGACACGCCGTGACCGGATTAGCCGACGAAGGATACTCAGTCGAGTTCTTCGACATGATCGGTAATACGGTGGCCGTGCGACGCCAGCGGACCGCCCGGCCGTGCGGGCACTCAGCGCATAAGTCGATTACGCCAGGTTCGTGACGCCTCCGGTGCGGAGCCCGTCGATCCGCCTCAACCATAGGATGATCTGGTTCGAATCGGACCAAGATAGGTCCACCATCCTTCGCTCACGCTTGCCGCGCGGCCCCGTTTCCTTGTAGCTTCAGGGCCGACCCGAACGTTCAGGAGGAGGCGCTCATGGGTAGGCACGTCCTCGCGCTGTGCGCGTGCGGTATCGCAGCACTGCAGGTTCCCACGTTGGCGCAGACTGGATTCCGCCCGATCGTCGACCACATTCACCTGGCCGCACCAGATCAGGCAAAGGCAGTCGCCTGGTACCACGAGCACTTCGGCGGCGAGACAATGACGGAGGGCCCGGATCGGCTGCTGTTTGGCGACACGCGCCTGCTGGTCCAGCGTAGTGAGAAGGCGCAGCCGAGCACCGGCAGCGTCCTCGATCACATCGGCTTCTCGGTGCCCGACATCGATGCGACGATGCGGGCGCTACAGGCCGGCGGCGCCAGGGTCCTCGAGCCGGTGCGCGATGCCCCGGGCCTGTTCAAGCTGGCGTTCGTCGAGGACCCCTGGGGGACTCGCATCGAGGTCACCCAGGACCCTGAGAAGCTCGGCCTGCACCACGTGCATCTGCGCGCGCCCGATCCGGCAGCGGCGTTAGCGTGGTACGCCAGCACGTTCGGCGGACGCCCCGGCAAGCTCAAGGATCGGATCGACGGCATCAACTACGGCGGCGTGTGGCTGCTCGCCCGTCAGGGTGACGCCACGCCCAGTCAAGGTCACTCCATCGACCACATCGGGTTTCGCCCGCTGAATGTCGATGCCGCGGTATCGGAGCTGAAGGGGCGCAACGTGAAGATTGCGACCGAGCCTCGGCCGTTGACGTTGCCGAGCGGGGTGTCGATGCGGCTGGCATTCATCGAAGGGCCCGACGGCGTCCGCATCGAGCTGGTGCAAAGACAGTAGCGCGATCAAATCCCAAATCCCAATGACCAAATCCCAACTTTCAACTGATTTTAGGATTTGGGATTTGGGGTTTGGGATTTCATCGGTTGTTCATCCTTTCCTGATCAGCGTCTCGTAGTCCTCCGGCGTATCGATATCGGCGATACAGCCCTCATCGTCTACCAGCACATCGACGATGTCGGCCGCGTGCGCATGGACGACGGCGCGGGCGCCCTCGTCGAGCGGGGCGCGCCGCAGCTCATCGAACAGGGCGCGATCGAACAGTACGGGATGGCCGTGCCGCTCACCGATAGCCGGCCGCACGATCGTTCCCCGCGATCGGCGCCACGACTCGAGGAGCTGACGGATGGTTGCGGCCCGCACGAGCGGCATATCCACCGGGATGACCAGTACGGCGGCCGGGTCCAGAGGCCGCACCGCGTCGAGCCCGGCCCACAACGAGGAGAGCTGCCCCCGGGCCGGATCGGGGTTGACGACGACCATCGGGTCGACGACAGCGCGGTCGGCCGCAAGGGCCCCGGCGATGGACGAGGACTCCGCGCCGGTGACCACAACGATGTGACGGATCCCCGCGTCGGCAAACGTCCGGACCAGACGGGCCACAAAAGGGCACCCGTCGGGATCGGGGAGAAGGGCCTTGGTGCGCCCCATGCGGGTGGACGCCCCGGCGGCCAGGATGATGGCGGCGACGCCCTCGGACGGCACGGGCCCATCGTACCGGCACTGTACACGGAGCGCAATTTGCAGATTCGCAAGGAGTTCGGGCACTCCTTGACTTTCCCTGTCGGGACTCCCTACACTGGCCGCGCTTCGGCGCGCCGGTGCGCACAGGGACCGCCACTGCAGTGTGGCTTCATAGTTCGCTCACAGCGGTCCATGGAGCGTCTGGGATTTCGCCTAGGCTAGCGCATCGGAGGACAGGGCCATGCCAACCGGGACAATCGCACGCCTCCTCATCGACAAGGGGTTCGGCTTCATTCGCGATGAGAGCGGCATCGAACATTTCTTCCACCGCAGTGCCGTGCGCGGCGCGGTATTCGAGCTGCTGCGGGAGGGGCAGCGCGTGGAATTCACGTCGGAGGACTCCACGAAGGGTCCGCGGGCGGGTGACGTTCGCCTGATTGAAAGCTGATACCGATTTCGCCCGGCCCCGGCCGGGGCCGGGACACCCGCCGACGTGATGCCGCCAGCCGCACGCGCGCCAGGCGGCACATCCCGCCGCGCTCTCCTGGTTGCCACGCCGCTCCTTCTTCTGGCTGCTGCGTACGGCTTCATCGAGCTCGGTCCGTTTCTCGCCCGCGAAGACCCGCTTCAGAAGGCTGACGCGATCTTCGTGCTCGCCGGAACTCCGATGCGCCGCGCGCTCGAAGGCGCCGATCTGTACCTGGCCGGCTACGGCCCGTTCCTCGTGCTGTCGCGCGAGTCGACCGAAGGCGGCTTCGCGGAGCTTACCAGGCGTGGCGTCAGCGTTCCCGATGATGTCGCCCGCGCGCAGGACGTGTTTCGAAGGATGGGCATTCCAGCCAAGGCCGTGATCGTTCCCCTACGGGAGCACAGGAGCACAGCAGCGGAAGCCCAGACGCTTCGAGCCATGGCGCAGGAGCGCGGTTGGGACCGCGTCATCATCGTCTCGTCGCCCTACCACCTCAGACGTTCCGCGTTTGCCTTTCGGCGGGAGCTGGAGGGAACGGCCGTCGCCGTGGTCATGCGCGCCACCAGGTACGAAACCGCGGAGCCGGCGCGCTGGTGGCGGTATCGAAGCGACGTCCGCAGCGTCGTCCAGGAGCTCCCCAGGCTGGTGGCGTACGTACTTGGATTGGGGGCATAGGGCTGCCCGGTCAGACCTGTGGGTATGACACCGGCCGTGCGGCGGATGTCTAGGCTGCCGTTGAGTCGGATCGGATATTTCCAGCCCGCGGCCCCTTGGCCGACGGCTCCTCATCGAACGCGACCCGCTGTCCCTCGTTCAATTCCTCGAACGACGGTTCCTTCACCGAACTCCGGTGAAAGAACCATTCCTGCCCGCCATCGTCTCGAATAAAGCCGAACCCGCGATCGCGGACCAACCGCTTAATCGTACCGCTCGCCACGTCGAGTAACCTCCGCAGCCGTCCCCTGACGGCCCGGAAAGGCGAATCCAAGTTCTGTTCCACGTTACGGTTGAGCTGCGCTCCCCGGCCTGCGCGACGACCGGCGCCACCACGGCAATAGCGTCACGCTTCCGGTTGAAGGCTGCCAGGTCATGACCCGCGCGCAGGCGGCGCGCGCAAATGCCGTGTCCGCCGTCAACACAAGCATCGCGATCCGGCGGCGCGCCGCGATCGCCGCCATGTCCGAGGCGAGGCGTCCGGCGGCCTGTCGCGGCACGGCGGCGTTCGGATGTTCCGCCAGCAGGATCTTTGGATCCAGCGCCAGAGCTTTCGCAAGACGTATCCGCTGTCGCAGGTCAGCTGTGGCAGCCGACAAGGGCCGCTCAGCGTCGGCCGACGTCATCCCGACCTCGGCGGCCAGCTGCTGAACGCGGCCGCGGAGGTCCGGGGCCATGTCCGCCACGTCGAGCGACAGCGGCAACGCCAGGTTCTGCTCGATGGACAGTTCATTCACCAGCGCCACCCGTTCGCTCACCAGACCAAAGCGGTCGAGCGAACGAAGCCACGTGTCGGCATCGGCGATCTCCACGGTTGGTGCGCCGAATATATCGATCTGCCCCTCGTCTGGAAGCGTTGCAGCCGTAATCAGATTGACGAGGGCCTCGGCCGCCGCACTATCCAAGCCCACCACGCCGACCGTTTCTGCCTCCCGCAGCTCGAACGCCTCCACCCGCAGCGGGCGCAGGGCGCCGTAATCCTTGCGGACGGCGCGAAGCCGCAGAAGGACCTCACCGGCGTGCATGCTGCCACGCGGACTTGAGCCGTTCGAACTCCTGCGGCGGCAGCCCCATCACTCCCGGCCCCAGTCCATACGCTGGATCGCCGTGAAAATCGGATCCCCCGGTCACACAGAGGCCCAGGTGACGCGCCAGCGCGAGGATCCCGGCGACCGCAGCCGCATCGTGGTCCGGGTGGTAGACCTCGACGGCGTCGAGACCGGCCTCCGCAAGCGCGCGAATACGCGGCGCCGCCTCTTCGTGGCCGGGATGCGCCAGGGAGGCCAGACCACCTGCGGCATGAATGACGTCGATGACGTGTTCCGGGGGAGCACCGGCGCGAGGCACGTGCGCCGGGCGGCCGCGCTCGAGCCATCGATCGAACGCCTCATCGGTCGTGGCAACGTGGCCCCCGCGCACCAGCGCACGCGCAATCAGCGGACGCCCTATCGAGCGCCCGGAGGCCGCGCCGCCGGCCTCCACCTCGGCGAGTGCCTCAGCGTCGATCGGCATGCCGAGCACGGCGAGGCGCCTGATCATCTCCTCGATCCGCGCGCGGCGGGCGCGGCGCTGTTCGGTGAGAAATGCCTGGAGGCCGTCGTGGGCCGGGTCGAAGAAGTAGCCGAGCACGTGCACGTCGCGGCCGTCGTCCATGGCGGTGATCTCGATGCCCGGCACCGCTTCGATACCGCGGCTGGCCGCGAGACGGCGCACCTCGTCGACGGCCGCGGTCGTGTCGTGGTCGGTGACCGCCATGGCGGTCACGGCAGCGGCCGACGCCCGCTCGACGAGCTCGCGCGGCGAGCACAGCCCGTCGGACGCCGTCGTATGCAGATGGAGATCGATCAGAATCGGCGGATCACCGGGCGGCGCGCGCCGCCGGGGAGCCCGGCCGGCCGGCCCGCCGTCTGCGGCCCTGGCGCTTCAGGAGCGCACGGTATTCCCGGATGAGGAGCTCGAGGTGCTGGCGCTCCTCGTCGGCGAACTCCAGGAAGATCTGCTTTCCCTCTGAGTCGTCGAAACGCTCGCCGTACTTCTTGAAGAACTGGTGCGACCCGCGCTCGCAGCGGATGCCGATGAGCAGCGCCTGCTGATCGTTGACGCCCTTGAGCAGCCGGTCGGCGCCTTCCGCGAAGAGGCCGTTCGCGGCGCCTTTGAAGAAAAGGAACGTCGGCTGCGACTCGAGCTGCGGATCGCGCTGCAGCAGCTCGTTGTAGCGCGCCTCCAGCTTGGTGAGATGCTCCTTCTCCTCGAGCGCGAGGTCGTCGAAGACCTTGCGCCCGCGGGGATCGCGGGTCAGCCGGGCGGCGCGGGTGTAGAACTCGAGCCCGCTGCGCTCGGTGGCAATCGCGATCCGCAGGGCGTCGCGCGCGAAGAGCAGATCCTTGTGGCCGTCGGCCTGTGTCGGCTGCCGGCCCGTCCGGCACTCGTCGCACGTGCCGTAGATCTGGACCACGCTCTGCGACGCCGCAAAGCTGCGCGCCGACGCCACTTCTTCGACCAGCGCTTCGATGTCCGAGCTGAGAAACTCGAACGATCGGTGACAGCTCTTGCAGATAAGATGGAAGTGGCGGGGTTGCCGGTACGAATGCTCGAACCGGAACCGCCCCTCGCCAAAATCGACCTTGCGCGCGATGCCAGCATCCACCATCCACTGGAGCGTCCGGTAAACGGTGGCGCGGCTGATCCGGTGATCCTCCTGACGGATCAGGTCGACGAGATCGTCGGCGCTGAGATGCCCTTCCTGCCGGAGGAAGACATTGACGATCTGCTCCCGCTTGCTGGATCGCTTGCCGCCTTCGGGCTTGAGGCGGGTCAGATCTGGAAGGGCCGTCACGTCACACGGTGAACGACTGGCCGCACCCGCACGTGGACACGGCGTTGGGGTTGCGAATGGTGAAACCGCCGCCGGTCACGGTCTCCACGAAGTCGACTTCCGCGCCCTTGAGGTAGCTGATGCTGACCGGGTCGACGTACAGCTTCACACCGTTGGACTCGAACACCTGATCGGCGTCACCGCCGTTTTCCTCGATCATGAGCCCGTACTGAAAACCCGAGCAGCCGCCGCCCTGCACGAACACGCGCAGGCCGCTGCCCGCCTTGCCTTCTTCGCCAAGCAGCTCGCTGATCTTGGACGCCGCCGTCTGAGACACGTTGATCATTGGTCTGGGTGCTCCTGGTATTTATTGATTATATGCTCCGGGTGACCCCCCAGCAAGCCCCGCTGGAGACACGTAACCCGTTGGCATCGTTTGACTTGCATGAATATGCGCCGCCCCGGACTACCGCGCCGGCGTGCCGAGCGCCGCCAGCTCTGCAGCCGATTTCTCCTCGATGTCCTTATGGAGGCTGTTCCCGTGCGCGTCCATCGTGACAATGGCCGGAAATTCGGTCACCTGGAGGTGCCACATCGCCTCGGGGGTTCCGAACTCCAGCAGCGAGACACCGTCGACGCGATCGATCGTTCTCGCATAGAACTGCGCAGCGCCGCCGATCGCGTTGAGGTAGACGGCCCCCGCATCCTTCAGCGCGGCCAGCGTTTTCGCGCCCATACCGCCTTTCCCAATCACGGCGCGCACGCCGTATCGGCGGATGATGTCAGCCTGATACGGCTCTTCCCTGATGCTCGTGGTTGGCCCGGCAGCGGTGACCGTCCATCGATCGCCGGCCTTCGAGACGACCGGGCCGCAGTGATAGAGCACCGACCCCGACAGATCCACCGGCGGCGCATGCTTCATGAGATGCGCGTGCACGGCGTCGCGCCCGGTGTACATCCGTCCAGTGACGAGGACGACGTCGCCGACGCGGAGGGTCCGTACCTGAGCTTCGGTGAGCGGCGTCTGCAGCGCGACTTCGCGGCCCGTCCGCGGGAAGCCGGCCTGATCCGCCATCGCCGCCACCGGGGTGGCGGGATCGCGGTAGAGCCACTGCCTGATCGCTCCGGTTCGGCCATCCAGCACGACACCGAGGCGCCGGAACGCCCAGCAATCGTAGGCGACCGAGACGAAGAAGCTCGCCGGCAGCCGGTTCAGCACGCCGATCTTGCAGCCGATGAGCGAGGTGCGCCCGCCGAACCCCATCGTGCCGATCCCCAGCCTGTTGATCTCGCCCATGATCGACGCCTCGAGGTCGGCGAGCCGTCGATCGGGGTTCACGTCATCGAGCGTGCGGAACAGCTGCTCCTTCGCCTGGACGTAGCCCGACGTGCGATCGCCGCCGACGCACACGCCAACGGCCCCGGGCGCGCACCCCTTCCCCTGCGCCTGCCACACCGCGTGCAGGATGCACGTGCGAACCCCTTCGAGCGTTCGATCCGCCCGGCCCAGCCCCGGCAGCTCCAGCGGCAGCGAGTACTGGGCGTTCATGTTCTCGCAGCCGCCGCCCTTCAGGATCAGCCGGACCTCGATGTCGTCGCGCTCCCACTGCTCGAAGTGAACGATCGGGGTCCCCGGACCGAGGTTCGTGCCGGAGTTCTCACCGGTGATTGAGTCGACCGAGTTGGGGCGCAGCTTGCCGCGGCGCGTGGCTTCCGCCACGGCCTCCCGGATCTGCGTGCGCATCACGATCTGGTTGGCGCCGACCGGCGCCTTGACCTCGAAGGTCGGCATGCCCGTGTCCTGGCAGATCGCGCCCTCCCCCTCCGCGGCCTGATCCACGTTCTGCGCGATGATCGACAGGGCCTGCGCAGACTGCGTGCCGCTCGCCTCGGCGGCCATCGCCGCCTTCATGGCCGTGCGCACGTCGGGCGGCAGGTCCGTCGAGGTACGCACGACGAGCGCGAGAATACTGTCGAAAAAGCCGGATTCCATTCGAGCAGTATAATTTACGCGCGCGACACCACCATGCAGTCGAGGATTGAGCGCGATCCGATCGGTGAGTTCGCCGTTCCGGCCGACGCGTATTACGGCATTCAGACCGCGCGCGCCGTCGAGAACTTTCCCATCAGCGGGCTGCATGCGCCGGCGGATCTCGTCACTGCCACCGTCCTGATCAAGAAAGCGGCCGCACAGGCCAACCTGGCGCTCGGCCGCCTCGACAAGCGCCTGGCCGATGCGATCGTCGCGGCGGCCGACGAAGTGCTGGCGGGCCGTCTGCGCGATCAGTTCGTCGTCGACGTCTACCAGGCGGGCGCGGGGACGTCGCACAACATGAACACGAACGAGGTGCTCGCCAACCGGGGCGCCGAGTTCCTCGGCGGGCGGCGCGGCGACTACACGCTCGTGCATCCGAACGATCACGTCAACATGGGCCAGTCGACCAACGACGTCTTCCCCACCGCCACGCGCCTCGCCCTGCTGACGATCCATGCCGCGCTCGTCGCATCGGCAGGCGCGCTCGCGGTCTCACTCGAGCGGAAGGCGAAGGCGTTTGACGGCGTGCTGAAGGTGGGCCGCACGCACCTGCAGGACGCCGTGCCGATGACGCTCGGCCAGGAGTTCGGCGGCTATGCGGACTGTCTCGCCCGCGCGGTCGACGGTCTCCAGCACGCCGCCAAAGCACTGCACGAGCTGAATCTGGGCGCGACGGCCGTCGGCACCGGGCTGAATGCCGGGGAGGAATATGCCGCGCTCGCCATCCGCCATCTGAGCCGCGACACCGGGCTCCCCCTGAAGCCGGCCGCGAACCGATTCGGCGTGACCCAGAGCATGGGCGACATCGTCGCCTACGCCGGAGCGATGCGCCGTCTGTCGGTCGAGCTCGGGAAGATCGCCAGCGATTTGCGCCTGCTCAGCATGGGCCCGAGAGCCGGTCTCAGCGAGATTGCGCTTCCCGCCGTCCAGCCGGGGTCGTCAATCATGCCGGGAAAGGTCAATCCGTCGATTCCGGAGATGGTGAACCAGGTCTGCTACCAGGCGATCGGCTGCGACGTGACGATCGCGGCGGCTGCCGAAGCCGGCCAGCTGGAGCTCAATGTGATGATGCCGGTGATTGCGTGGAACGCGATTCACATGTCGACCATCCTGCGGGAATCGATGAATGCGCTGCGGCTGCGCTGTGTCGACGGGATCGAAGCCGACCCCGCGCGCTGCCGCGAGCTGCTGGATCGCAGCACCGCGACGGCGACGGCGCTCAGTCCCCATCTCGGGTACGCCCAGACGGCTGACATTGCCAAGGAATCGGTGCGCACCGGCCGGCCGATTCGCGACATCGTGCTTGAGCGGGGGCTCATGGACGAGCGGCAGCTTGCGCGCATCCTGTCGGTGGAGCACATGACGCGCCCGGGCGTTGCGGGCGAGGTCAAGCGATGACGAGCGTGCTCGCATGTGTGCTCATCGCGAGCCTCGGGGTTGGGGATTTGGGCCCGCCTTCGCGTAGCTTCGGCGAGGTCTCGCCGCAGCCTTCGGCGGAGGCGGAATTTGGGGCTTGGGAGTTCCAAGCAGCCGGCGCCCGCCACGGCCGGCTGTTTCCGCCGCAGGACCTTGGCCTCCTGGAGGCGCCTGACCGCGAAGCGTGGCAGAAACCCGACGAGATCATGGATGCGCTCGGCATTGCCGACGGTTCGGCCGTCGCCGACATCGGGGCCGGCGCGGGATGGTTCACGATCCGCCTGGCGCGGCGCGTCGGCCCGAACGGGATCGTCTACGCGCAGGACGTCCAGCGCCAGATGCTCGAAGCGATTCGCCGGCGGGTAGCGCGCGAGGGGCTTCGTAATGTCGAGACGCGGCTCGGCTCGGACAGCACGCCCAATCTCCCGGGCGGCGCGCTCGATGCCGTGCTCGTCGTGGACGTCTACCCCGAGGTGGAACGTCGCGTGGCCTTTCTGCAGAACCTGGCTGCCGCGCTCACACCGACAGGGCGCGTCGGCATCGTGAACTACAAGCCGGGCAGCGGCGGTCCGGGACCGGCCGCGGCCGAAGGCGCGCGGGTCGAGGTCAGCGCCGTCGAAGACGACGCGCGGGCGGCGGGGCTGCGCGTGCTCAGCCGGCAGACGCTGCCCTACCAGTACCTGCTGGTACTGGGACGCTGATCTACAATCGCCAGTAATGTCCTCTTCCGCCACGCTTGTCGAAACCGTCCTCGTCGGCCGCGAGAGCGGCCGGCGCGCAGTCAAGGTTGCGGCCGTCTCGTTCATCGCCGCGTTGACCGCCGCCGCCGCGCAGATCAGTATCCCGCTGCCGTTCACCGCCGTGCCGTTCACGTTTCAGCCGATGGTGGTGCTGCTCGGCGGCCTCGCGCTCGGGCCGAAACTTGGCGCGGCCAGCCAGTTGCTGTATCTGGTGGCGGGCTGCGCCGGCTTGCCGGTATTTGCCGCCTCGGCAGCCCTGCCGCAGGGCATCTTGCGGCTCCTCGGCCCGACGGGCGGATATCTGATGGCCTACCCCTTTGCGGCGTATGTCGTGGGGTACCTGGCCGAGCGTGGCTTCGATCGCCGCTATCTGACCTCCGTGCTCGCGATGCTCGCGGGCCTGGTGATTGTCTATGCGTGCGGAGCGGTCTGGCTCGGCTACTTCGCAGCGCGCATTGTCCCAGGCGTGCCGGCGGGACTCGAGGCCGCGCTCACGGCAGGTGTCTATCCCTTCGTGATTGCGGATGTGATGAAGCTGCTCGTGGCAGCGGGCGTCCTGCCGGGCACCTGGGCGATATTGGGCCGTCAGCGTACGTAGTGCCGGGCTTCAGCCCGGCTCAAGCCGGGCACTACGACCGACGAATTCCGGACAACCGCTCACCTTCCAATGCACACCGCTCTCACCATCGCGGGCAGCGATTCCAGCGGCGGAGCGGGCATCCAGGCCGACCTGAAGACGTTCGCGGCGCACGGCGTGTACGGCGTGAGCGCAATTACCGCCGTCACCGCGCAGAACACGCTCGGCGTCACGAGCTTCGAAGCGCTGTCGGCCGATCTCGTCGCCGCGCAGATCGAGGCCGTCGTCTCCGATATCGGCGTGGATGCGGCGAAGACTGGAATGCTCGCCACAGCCGCGATCGTCGAAGCCGTGGCGGCAGCCGTCGCCGATCTGGAGATTCCCTGGCTCGTCGTGGATCCCGTGATGATCGCCAAGAGCGGCGCCGCGCTCATCGATGATGAAGCGGTCGCGACGATGAAGACGGAGCTGTTGCGGCGCGCGTTCGTCGTGACGCCGAACATCCCCGAAGCGGAAGCGCTCTCGGGCACCCCGATTCGGACCGAGGCCGACCGGCACGAGGCGGCGCGGCGCATCGCGTCCCTCGGTCCGGCCGCCGTCATCATCACAGGGGGCCATCTCGACTCGGCCGACATCGTCGATCTGCTGTACGACGGCGCGCGCTTCACCGAGTTTCGCACGGCGCGAGTGCCGGGGCGGAGCACGCACGGCACGGGCTGCACGTTCGCCTCCGCCGTGACCGCGCATCTTGCACTCGGTCGCTCGCTGGACGAGGCGATTCCGCTGGCGCAGGCCTATGTGGCGGGAGCCATCCGGACCGCTCCAGCCCTCGGGAAAGGGCACGGTCCCATGAACCACTTCTGGAACCGAACGTTATACTGATCCCATGGTCCAGGTCGCCGTGACCTCGGAGCCGCTGGATCCGGCATCGCTGGGGCGCGAGCTGAATGCCGGATCCGCAGGCGACGGTGCGGTCGCCACGTTTACGGGGCTGGTGCGCGCGCACAATCAGGGCCGGCAGGTGCGGTTCCTCGAGTACGAGGCCTACGAACCGCTGGCGATCAAGGCGTTGAAGCGGATCGTCAGCGAGGTGGAGGCGGCATGGCCTGATGCGCGGCTCGGCATTCACCATCGGATCGGGCGCCTCGAGATTGGCGACGCGAGCGTGGTGATTGTCGCCGTCTCGGCACACCGCGCCGCGGCGTTTGCCGCGTGCCGGTACGCCATCGAACGCGTGAAGCAGATCGTCCCCATCTGGAAGCGGGAGCATTTCGAGGGCGGCGAGGTCTGGCTCGAAGGCGCGACGGCCGATCCCGAAGACCAGGACGCCCGGCAGGCCGCGTACAGGACAGCATGCGCGTAACGGTCCGCCTGTTTGCCCGGCTCCGGGATCTGGCCGGCACGGGCGAGCTGGTGCGCGACGTGCCGGAGCCGGCGACGGTACGCACCGTGTGGGCGTCACTGGCCGCCGACATTCCGGGGCTCGCCCAGTACGAGCAGACGATGTCGGTGGCGGTCAATGCGGAGTACGCGCGAATGGCCGCCGCCGTGCACGACGGCGACGAGGTGGCGTTCCTGCCGCCGGTGTCGGGGGGATGAACAGGTCCGGAGTATATGTTCGACAAGCTGATCGCGGTGGAGTCGCAGTACGAGGAGCTGATGACGCGGCTCGGAACGGTCGAGGTGCAGTCCGACCCCGCCGAGTACCGGAAGTCCGCCAAGAAGCTGTCCGAGATCGAGCCGCTCGTGCAGACGTACCGCGACTACAGGTCGGTGCAGAAGGACATCGCGGGCGCCGAGGAAATCCTGCGCACCGCCGATGACGACATGCGGGAGCTCGCCGAAGAGGAGCTCACGTCGCTCCGGCAGAAGCAGGACGCGATCCTCGCCGACCTGAAGCTGCTGCTCGTTCCGCGCGATCCCAACGACGAGAAGAACGTCATCCTCGAAATTCGAGCCGGCACCGGTGGCGACGAAGCCGCGCTGTTTGCGGCCAACCTGTTCCGGATGTACAGCCGGTTTGCCGAGCGGCAGGGCTGGCGTCTCGAGGTAATGTCGACGAGCGAGAGCACCGGGGGCGGCCTGAAGGAAGTGATCGCTTCGATCGAGGGCCGCGGCGTGTACAGCCGTTTGAAGTACGAGAGCGGCGTTCATCGAGTCCAGCGGGTGCCGGCCACCGAGGCGAGCGGCCGCATCCACACATCCACCGCGACCGTGGCGGTGCTGCCCGAAGCCGAAGAGGTCGACATCCAGATCAACGAGAAGGACCTCCGCGTCGACACCTTCTGCTCCAGCGGCCCCGGGGGCCAGAGCGTCAACACCACCTATTCGGCCGTGCGGATCACCCACATCCCGACCGGTCTCGTGGTCTCGCAGCAGGACGAAAAGTCGCAGATCAAGAATCGCGCGAAGGCGATGAAGGTCCTGCGCGCGCGGTTGTACGAGATGGAGATGCGCAAGCAGCAGGAGGCGATCGCGAAGGAGCGGCGCGGGCAGGTAGGCACGGGCGAACGCTCGGAGAAGATCCGCACCTACAACTTTCCGCAGAGCCGCATCACGGATCACCGCATCAACTTCACGACCCATCGCCTCCACGACGTCCTCGACGGCGACACAGGCGAGATCCTGGACCAGGTGATCGCCTACTACAACGCGG
>MEKU01000080.1:2580-20533 GCA_001767195.1 Acidobacteria bacterium RIFCSPLOWO2_02_FULL_67_21 | reverse complement strand
CGAAAAATGACTCCCGACCCCATCTTTCTGGCCGACCCCTGTTTCAGGCCCTGGCAGACGCGCGGAGCCGTCTGATCGCCGCCGGCATCCCGGAAGCCGATGCGTCGCTCGATGTGGAGCTGTACGCCCGGACGATTCTCGGCTGGGACCGCGCCCGTCTCCTGGCCGAGCGGCCGGGGCCGGTGCCGGAGACGCTCGAGCCGCAATTCTCGGCCTGGATTGCCCGCCGCGAGCGGCGCGAACCCTCCGCCTACATCGTCGGCTTTCGCGAATTCTGGGGCCTCGAGTTCATCGTCACGCCCGCGGTGCTCGTCCCGCGTCCCGAAACCGAGTTCATCGTCGAGGAGTCCGTACGGCTTCTGAGCGGCGGGGGGGAGGCGACCTCTCGCATCGCCGATATCGGGACCGGGAGCGGCTGTGTCGCGGTGTCACTGGCCCATGAATGCCGCACGTGCCTCGTCGTCGCGACGGACGTCTCAACGCCGGCGCTCGAGGTCGCGCGGCGGAACGCCGCCCGGCACGCGGTCGCCCGGCAGATCACCTTCGTCGGCACCTCGTACCTCGACGGCGTCGCCGGCAATTTCGATCTCATCACCGCCAATCCACCGTACGTGAAGGATGGTGACAAGCCCGCTCTCTCGCGCGATGTCCGCCACGAGCCGGACGTGGCGCTGTTCGGCGGCGCTGAAGGGCTGCGCGATATCGGTGCCGTGCTGGACACCGCCGCCGCCAGGCTCCGTGCGGGCGGCTGGCTGGTCATGGAGTTCGGTTATGGACAGGACGAGGACGTGAGTGAGATGGTCGCCGCGCGGCAGGGCCTGCGTCTCGACAGGATCCGCGAGGATCTGCAGGGGATCCCGCGAACGGCTATTATTCAGCGCCGGGATGACAGCGGCCATGAGTGACTGCCTGTTCTGCAGGCTGATTGCGGGCGAGATTCCCGCAGCGATCGTCCATCAGGACGACACGCTCGTCGCGTTCAAGGACGTCAACCCGCAGGCGCCGCTGCACGTGCTGATCGTGCCGCGCAAGCACATCGCCTCTCTGAACGACCTCTCGACAGACGACGATGGGCTGGTCGGATCGATGATCAGGATGGCGGCGGCGCTGGCCAGAGATGGGGGCTACCACGAGCGCGGCTATCGAACCGTCTTCAACACGAACCGCGAAGCAGGGCAGTCGGTCTTCCACATCCATCTGCACCTGCTCGCGGGCCGTGCGCTGACGTGGCCGCCGGGATAAAAGCCTCGGCTACAAGAGCCCTGGCAATTCTGACAGACCGCGGATGACCGATACCCCGTCCGGGACGGGCGGCGGGGCCTGTGCCGATCGCTGGACGAGCACACCGCGCATGCCGACGCGCCGGGCGCCTTCGACGTCATGCGCGAGACTGTCCCCCACCATGACCGACTCGGGCGCCGTCACCCCGACCAGCTTCAGCGCCGATTCGAAGATGCTGGGATGCGGTTTCAGAAACCCGTGCTCGGATGAGGAGATCGCTCCGGCAATGAGTCCGTGCAGGTCGAAATGCTGCTGGAACGACGCCATGCTCCGATGCGAATTGGAGATGAGCCCGACCTTGATGCCTCTGGCGGCCAGCTCGCGAAGCGCCGGCGGCACGTCATCGTAGAGAAAGAAGTGCTGACAGGCGGCCCACTCCTCGTAAATCTCGGAGGCGCACGTGCTGAGGTGCTCGCCGACCCCGCCCATCGCCTCGATGATCCGCCTCGTGTACCGGACGAAGATCGCGGCGTCGTATGTGTGGTCATGCTGATCGTCCAGAATGGACGAGGCCGCGAGCACGGCGTCGGGAAACCGCGACGGGTCGACCTCGATGCCGTGGCGGCGGCAGAAGCGGGCGTATCCCTCGCCCTGAAACGTCGGCCCGGGATAAATCAGCGTGAAGTCGACGTCGAAGAAGACCGCTCGGACCGGCACGCTCATCGAGCGTGCCCCGCATACGGGCCCGCGACGACGATCGTGGCCTCGGAGGGCCGGAGCGCCTGCCGCGCTGCCGCGTGCACGTCTTCCCGCGTCACCGCCCTGAGCAACCCGGGGACCTGCAGGTCGTAGTCGAGCCCCAGGCCGAAAAATTCCTCGGTCTGCAGATACGCCGCGATCCCGGCATTCGTCTCGAGCGCCCGCGGCATCGATCCGATCAGGTACTGCTTCGACTCCATCAGTTCGGCCTCGGTGGGGCCATCGGCCGCAAGCCGCTCGAGCTCCCGATCGATCGACGCGATCGCGCGATCGACGTTCGCGGGGCTGACGCCCGCGCGAATCATCAGCGGCCCCGGTATGACGTTGGCGTCGAAGCTGCTGAACACGTAGTACGCCATCCCCTGCCGCTCGCGGATGCTGTCGCCGAGCCGCCCGCCGAGCGAGTACTGGCCGAGAATGTTGTTCATCAGCCAGTAGGCGTAATACGCGGCATCCGAGCGGCGGAGGCTCGTGAACCCGTAGGCGACGTCGACCTGCGCCTTGTTCATCATGGGGATGACGCGAGTGCGACGTCCGGAGGCCGACGGCGGCGGTGGCAGCTCGACGGGCGGCGGCGCCGGCGCGTCCCAGCGACCGAATGCCTTCGTGGCCACCGCGATCGCGGAATCGGGCGCGACGTCACCCACCAGCACGAGCGACAGCGCCCGTGGACTGAAGCGCGCGGCATGAAAGCGGACCAGCGCCGCGCGATCGATCGATTCCACGCTGGCCACCGATCCGCGCGCTCGCCGTCCGTACCCATGCGTCTGGCCGTACAGGTCCGCCAGGAGGTGCTCGACAGCCACGACGGCCGGATTGTCCTCGTCCTGCCGAATCATCGTCACGATCTCGGCGCGGCGCGTGCGCACCTCCGCGTCGGGACACGTGGCGTTCATGACGACGTCTGCCACGAGCGACAGCACGGGCTCGACATCCTCGACCAGGCACGTGCATATCAGGGACAGCACGTGGCGGTTGACCGCCACCGACAGCGACACGCCGCGGCCGTCGAGCGCCTCGGCAATGGCATCCGCGGATTGCGACGAGGTTCCCCGGTCGATCGTCCGGGACACGAAATGCGCGATGCCGTCCAGGCCGGCGGGCTCGTAGATCGTCCCGGCGGCGACGGCGGCGTTGATGGTCACGGCAGGCGTCGTCCGGGACTGCTTGGCGACGACCACCGCGCCGTTGTCGAGCACGGCGCGGACGGGCGCAAGGCCGCGCCGGGCCGTGGTCATCCCAACACCGCGGTGCCATCACTGGAGCCTGGCGGCAGCGGCTCGAACCAGCCGATCGTCCGGTTCGCCGCTGTCAGACGCTCCGCGGCGGCCGCAGCCACCTGATCGAGCGTCACCGCCCCGATACGCTCTTCCAGCGACCCGCAGATCCGCCAGTCCGCGATCGTCGCGAAGTATCCGAGCTGGTGCGCGATGTTCGAGATGCTGTCGTTCTCGAACACGAGGCGCGCGCGCAGCTGGTGAACCGCCTTCTGCAGCTCAGCCGGCGTCACCCCGTCGGCGCGGACCCGATCGACTTCGCGCAACAGTGCCTCCTCGATCCGGCCGAGCGGTGTGCCGTCCGTCGCGGTGAGCGAGAGCGTATACAGAAACGGTTCGGCGGTGGGCACCAGGCCCCCGCTCACCGACGAGGCCAACCCGGTGTTGACGAGCGCCCGGTACAGCCTGGCGCTTCGCTGCGGCGGGGGTGTCCGGAAGCTCGCCCACAGGTTGAGCCCTTTGGCGCCGGTCAGCACCGCGTCGAGCACCAGCATCGGGAAGAAATCGGGATCGCCCAGGGCGGGCGCGCGGTACCCGACCTTGAGATACGCGGTGGTGCCCTCGCGCGACAGGGTCAACCGGCGCTCGCCGAACTGGGGCGGCTCGGCGGTCAGCGGCCGCCGGGCCACCGCCACGGAGGGAATCGTGCCGAAATGTCGGATGACTGCCTGCATGGCGTCGTCCCGATCGACGTCTCCGACAATGACCAGCGTCGCGTTGTTCGGAACGTAATACCGACGGTAGTACGCGTAGAGATCCTCGCGGGTCATCGTCTGGAGATCGGACAGCCACCCGATGGTGGGATGCCGGTAGGGATGCGCCTTGAACGCCACGGCCGTGAGCTCCTGGTCGAGCACGGTGTCGGGATCGTTTTCCCCGCCCTGCAGCTCCGAGATGATGACCGTGCGCTCCGATTCGCAGTCGGCCGGATCGTACAGGCACCGTGCCATCCGCTCCGATTCGATGAAGAGCATCCGGTCGAGCGCCTCGCGGCTTGCGGTCTCGGTGTAGGTGGTCTGATCGATCCAGGTGTAGCCGTTCCAGTAGCCGCCGAACTGCTCGATGATGCCCTTGACCTTGTCCCGCGGGATGTTCGTCGTCCCCTTGAAGTTCATGTGCTCGACCCAGTGCGAGATCCCCGTGAACCCGGTGGTCTCGTCCTTCGAGCCGACGCGGTACCAGCACCAGACCGACGCCAGCGGGGCCGTGCGCATCTCCTGGATCAGCACGCGGAGGCCGTTATCGAGGAGCTGTTCGTGAACGTGCGGCACCGCTGCGCGGGCCCGTTCGAGCGTGGCCATCCTGACATTATAGAATTCAGGAGACATGCCCGAGTGGAAAGACACGGTCAACCTGCCGCGCACCGGTTTTCCGATGAAGGCCAACCTGCAGACCGCCGAGCCGGAGGCGCTGGCGCGCTGGGACGCGATGGATCTGTACGGAGAGATTCGCCGGCGGCGGCGCGGCGCGCGCAAGTTCGTCTTTCACGACGGCCCGCCGTACGCGAACGCCCGCATCCATCTCGGGACCGCGCTCAACAAGGTGCTCAAGGACTTCGTGATCAAGGCGAAGTCGATGCAGGGGTTCGACGTGCCGTACCTCCCCGGCTACGACTGCCACGGCCTCCCCATCGAGCTCAAGGTGGATCGCGAGCTCGGCCCCAGGAAGCGCGACATGTCGATCGGCGAGATCCGACGGGCGTGCCGCGCGTATGCGGGCCGCTTCACCGACGTGATGACTGCGGAGTTCAAGCGGCTGATGGTCTTCGGTGACTGGGACCACTACTACCTGACGATGAACCCGCAGTACCAGGCCGATATCGCGCGCGCGCTCGGCACGTTCGTGGAGCACGGCCTGGTCTACAAAGGCAAGAAGCCGGTCCACTGGTGCATCCACTGCCGGACCGCGCTCGCGGAAGCGGAGGTGGAGTACGAGGATCACTCGTCGCCGTCGATCTACGTCGAGTTCCCGCTGAACCCCGACGCGGCGGGTGACCTGGCAGCACGGATGCCGGCGCTTGCCGGGCGCCCGGTCTCGGTGCTCATCTGGACGACGACCCCGTGGACGATTCCGTCCAATCTGGCGATCGCCTTCCATCCCGAGTTCGACTATGCCGCGTACGAGGTCGAGGGACGGGCCGTGATCGTCGCCGAAGCGCTGGCCGAACGCGTGGGCGCGACGGTCGGACGCCCGTTCACACAGCCGCTCGCGCGGATGAAGGGCGCGCTGCTCGAGGGCGTCCGCTTCAGGCATCCCCTGTACGAGCGCGACTCGGTCGGCGTCCTCGCCGATTACGTGACGCTCGAACAGGGCACCGGCGCCGTGCACACGGCGCCGGGCCACGGCGCCGACGACTTCCTGACGGGCGCGAAATACGGGCTCGAGATCTATGCGCCCGTGAGTCCCTCCGGGCACTTCCTGGAGTCGGTGGAGATCTTCGGCGGCCAGCGGGTCTTCGACGCGAACCCGCGCGTCGAGGAGGCGCTGCAGGCGCGGGGGCGGCTCTGGCACCGCGAGACATTCGCCCATCAGTATCCCCACTGCTGGCGCTGCCACAACCCGGTCGTCTTCCTGGCGACGTCGCAGTGGTTCGTGCGGATGGACGGCGAGCCGTCCATCACCGGCGCCGACGGTCGAACCCGGACGCTGCGCGACGCCGCGCAGCACGCGATCGACCACGAAGTGAGATGGATCCCGGCGTGGGGACGCGACCGGATCTTCAATATGGTCGCCAACCGCCCGGACTGGTGCATCTCGCGGCAGCGCGTGTGGGGCGTGCCGATCCCGGCGCTCGACTGCCTCGGGTGCGGCCAGGCGCTGCTAACGACCGGGATCATCGATCAGGCTGCGCGCGTATTCGAGCAGCACAATGCCGATGCGTGGTACGATCGGCCGCTCGAGGAGTTCGTGCCGCCCGGCCTGACGTGTCCGTCCTGCGGTGGCACGGCCTTCGAACGGGAGCGCGACATCCTCGACGTCTGGTTCGATTCGGGCTCCAGCCACGAGGCGGTCCTCGCTCGTGCGCCGGAGCTGGCGTGGCCGGCCGACCTGTACCTCGAGGGCAGCGACCAGCATCGCGGCTGGTTCCAGAGTTCGCTCATGGTGGCGCTCGCCACACGGGGGCGGCCGCCGTTCCGCGAGGTCCTGACGCACGGCTTTCTGATCGACCTCGAGGGACGCAAGATGTCCAAGTCCCTCGGCAACGTGGTCACCCCGCAGGACGTCATCAAAGAGAGCGGCGCGGAAATCATCCGCCTCTGGGTGGCGTCGACGGAATTCACGGAGGAGCTCCGCGTCAGCAAGGAGATCCTCACGCGCGTCGTCGATGCGTACCGGAAGCTCAGGAACACCTGCCGGATTCTGGTCGCCAATCTCTACGACTTCGATCCGGCGGCGGATCAGGTGCCGCTCGAGGCGCTCGAGGCGGTCGATCGGTACGCGGTCGCGCGCTATGCCGAGGCGGCGGCGCGCATCCTCCGCGCGTACGACGAATACGACTTTTCAACCGCGTCCAAGACGCTCAACGCGCTCGCCACCGTGCACCTGAGCGCCTTCTACGTCGATGTGACGAAGGATCGCATGTACACGCTGGGCGCCCGCTCGCCGCAGCGGCGATCGACGCAGACGGCAATGTATGTGATCTGCGACGGCCTCGCACGCCTCCTCGCGCCGATCCTGCCGGTCACCGCCGACGAGCTGTGGCGCCACGCGCCGGGCCGGCGGTCGGCCTCGGTCCATCTCGAGGACTTCCCGACGCTTGAAGGGCTGGCGGACGCCGGGCTGCTGGCGACGTGGGATCGGCTCCTCGGGATCCGCGAGACGGTCAACGCCGCGCTCGAGCAGAAGCGCAAGGACAAGGTCATCGGCAACTCGCTCGGCGCACACGTCGCCCTGCAGGCGGAGGGGCCGGTGGGCCGGCTGCTCGAGGAGCATCGCGCCGGACTGCCGACACTCTTCATCGTGTCGAGCGTCGAGCTGAAGACCGGGGCGTTCGACGGGCCGGACCGATTGACGATTCAGGTGGAGAAAGCGCCGGGGATCAAGTGCGAACGCTGCTGGCGGTACGTCCCCACGGTGCACACGGAGCCCGACTGGGCAGGCATCTGCGACCGTTGCGTCGAAGCGCTGGCCGAACCGGTTAACCGGTGATGACACGGGCCGGGCGGCTTCGCCTCGAGCTGGCTCTCGCGGCGATCATCGTCGCGCTCGACCAGGCGGCCAAGGCCGCCGTGCGCTCGCGCCTCGAGCTGCACGAGAGCATGGAGGTCGTCGCCGGGTTCATCAGTCTGACCCGCGTTCACAACTACGGCGCCGCCTTCGGGCTGATGAATGCAACCGACTTCCCGTTCAGAACGGTCGTGCTCTCCGCGGTGGCGGTGGTCGCACTCCTCGCGCTGGCGTGGTACGGCGCCACGCTGCCGGCCGAACAGCGCCTCGCGCGCCTCGGGCTGACCCTCATCGTTGGCGGCGCGGCCGGCAACCTCATCGATCGGCTCGGGTCCGGGTACGTCGTGGATTTCGTGGACGTGTACTGGCAGGGATGGCATTTCTGGGCGTTCAATGTGGCGGACGCGGCCATCACGGTCGGCGTCTCGCTTATGATTCTCGATCTGCTGCAGATAGGACGACACCGTGTATCCAGAGCTGTTTAGCCTCGGCCCGGTAACCATCTACTCCTACGGCGTGCTGCTGGCGGCGTCGTACCTGCTGGGCCTGTGGCTGGCCATGCGCCGGGCCAGGAGGTGGGGTCTCGACCCCAGCCGCATTCTCGACCTCGGCATCTACATCATCATCGCCGCGCTGCTCGGGGCGAAGCTTCTCCTGCTCGTCGTGGACTTCGACCAGTTCAGCAGCTCACCCGCGGACCTGCTCTCGCTGGCGCGATCGGGCGGCGTGTTCTACGGGGGGCTCATCGTCGCCGTCCTCGTGGGTTTCTGGTACGTAGGCCGGCACGGGCTGCCACTGTGGACGACGTGCGATGTGTTTGCACCGGGGATCGCGCTCGGCCACGTCACCGGCCGGCTCGGGTGCCTGGCGGCCGGCTGCTGCTACGGCAAGCCCGCTGACATCCCGTGGGCGGTCACGTTCACGAATCCGCTGGCGGCCGCCAACGTCGGCACGCCGCTCGGTATTCCGCTGCATCCGACGCAGCTGTATGAGGCGGGAGCGGAGCTGTTCATCCTCGGCCTGCTGCTGGCGACGGAACGCCGCGGCCGGCCGTTCCCCGGCCGTACGTTCTGGGCCTACATGCTGCTGTACGCCGTGTCCCGCTTCATCATCGAGATCTATCGAGGCGACCCGCGCGGCGAGATGTTCGGCTTCTCGACGTCGCAGTTCATCTCGCTGCTGCTCGGGCCCCTCGGCATCGTCATGCTGATCTGGCTCTCGCGCCGCACGCCGGAGACGCCGAAGCAGGCGCGCCGCCCGCTGGCGGCGTGAGAAATGGGGCGGGAGGTCGAGTGTCCTCGAAAAATGACCTCGGACCCCATTTAGTCGACCTCGTCGTTCCGCCCGACGCTGACGGGCAGCGGCTGGATCGTTTCATCGTCTCCGCACTGGAGGGGCGATCCCGCTCGCAGATCCAGCACCTGATCGCCGCCGGTCACGTCGTGCTCAGCCGTGGCGGCGCGCCGGAGAAGCCGGGGACGAAGGCGAATGCGCCCGTACGGGAGGGCGACCGCGTCACCATCGACCTGCCCGAGACCCTCCCCTCGGAAGTCGCCGGCGAACCACTTCCCCTGGAGATCCTCTACCAGGATGCCGATCTGGCCGTGCTGAACAAGCCTGCCGGCATGGTCGTGCATCCCGGCGCCGGCCATGCCTCCGGCACCCTGGTCAACGCGCTCCTGCATCACATCGGCGACCTCAGCGGGATCGGCGGCGAAATGCGGCCGGGCATCGTGCACCGGCTCGACCGCGGCACGTCGGGCGTGATGGTGATCGCCAAGAACGACGCGGCCCACCAGGAGCTGTCGCGGCAGTTTCACGATCGCGAGGTCGAAAAGGAGTACGTCGCGCTCGTCTGGGGTGTCGTCCAGGCCGGCCGGCGCATCGACGAGCCGATCGGCCGGGATCCGGTCAACCGGCAGAAGATGTCCGCGCGCGCGCGGCGCGCCCGGCAGGCGGTGACGAGGATTACGCGTGCGCACCATCTGCCGGGGGTCACGCTGTGCCAGGTGGCGATCCACACCGGCCGCACGCACCAGATTCGGGTCCATCTGAGCGCCATCGGACATCCGGTCGTCGGCGATTCGCTGTATGGAGGCGTGCGGCGGCGCGTCCCCGGAGATCTCCGGGCGCTCCAGCGCCTGGAGCGTCCGTTTCTTCACGCGGAGCGGCTGGTATTCGCGCATCCGCGCGACGGCCGGCGGATGGAGTTCACCGCGCCGCTGCCCGACGATCTGACCGCCATTCTGGAGGATTTGCCCGGCTGGGGTGAGCAGGGAGACGAAGACTCGGAGACGCCGAGAAGGTCAAGGTAGACCGATGGACAAGCCGATTGTGCCTTCTGAAATACGCAAGGTCTTCGAAGGGCGGATTTTCACCGTCACCGTCGAATCGATCACCCTTCCCCGCGGTGAGCGCATGGAGGCGGAGATCATCCGGCATCCGGGATCCGTCGTGCTCATCCCGATCGCCCCCGATGGAGCGGTAGTCCTGGTACGGCAGTATCGCCATGCGATCGGGCGATGGGCGTGGGAACTGCCGGCCGGCAGTCTCAAGCCCGGCGAGGATCCGAAGACGGCCGCGGCGCGCGAGTGCCACGAGGAAATCGGCCTGATCCCGTCGGCGCTCGATTTTCTCGGCAGCTTCTTCCCCACACCGGGATACTGCGACGAGGAGATGCACATCTACCGGGCCACGGGGCTGCGGGCACCGACCGGCGCCGACCCGCAGGCGCAGCGGGATGCCGACGAAGACCTCGAGCCGAAGGCATTCCCGGTCGCTGCAATCCGGAACATGATCGCATCCGGCGACATCATCGACCTGAAGACCGTGGCCGGGTTGACGCTGCTCGGATGACAAGTCTCAAGTCCCAAGACCCCTGTGGCGCTTTGGGATCTGGGATTTGGGATTTCGCTACTGCACCCGCGGCTGCACGCGCCGCTCTCGCGCCGCCTTGCCGGCCGGCGCGGGTCCTGGCAGCAACGCCAGCAGGAGCACTTCGTCGACGCTCTGCACGAAATGAATGGTCAGCTCCCGGCGCAATTCCTCGGTGAGGTCCTCGTTCACGTTCTTCTCGTTCTGCCGCGGCATGATGACTTCGCGGATGCCCGCCCGCCTGGCGGCCAGCACCTTTTCCTTGATGCCGCCGACGGGCAGCACGCGTCCCGAGAGGGTGATCTCGCCCGTCATGGCGATGTCGCCGCGCACCGGACGCCGCGTGACCTCCGAAGCGAGCGCAACGGCCAGGGTGACGCCTGCCGAAGGGCCGTCTTTCGGAATGGCGCCCGACGGCACGTGCAGGTGGATTTCCGCATTCTTGAAGAAGTCCGGATCGGCGCCGTAGGCGGCCGCATGCGCGCGGAACCAGGAGAGCGCCGCGCGCGCCGACTCCTTCATCACCTCGCCGAGCTGGCCGGTGAGCGTCAGCGTGCCGGTCCCCGGCATCCTCGAGGCCTCGACGAAGAGCACGTCGCCGCCCGCCGGCGTCCAGGCGAGGCCGATGGCGACGCCGGGATCCTTGGTGCGCTCGTGAATCTCCTCGTCCAGGAACGTCGGCGCGCCGAGAAGCTCAACGACCACATCGGGCGTCACCTGCAGCGGGTCGAGCCGCCCTTCGGCGCGGCGCCGGGCCGCCTTGCGGCACAGGGCGGCGATTTCGCGCTCGAGGTTGCGGACGCCGGCCTCGCGCGTGTAGCCGCGAATCACCGTGCCGATCGCCGCGTCGGTGATCGTGATCTGATCGGCGGTCAGACCGTGATTGGCGATCTGCTTGGCGATCAGGTGCTCGCGCGCGATCGCCAGCTTCTCCTCCTCGGTGTACCCGGGGATTTCGAGCACCTCCATCCGGTCGCGCAGGGCCGGCGGCACCGGGTCGAGCACGTTGGCCGTGGTGATGAACAGCACCTCCGACAGGTCGAACGGCACGTCGAGGTAGTGATCGCGGAACGTGGAGTTCTGCTCCGGGTCCAGCACCTCGAGGAGGGCTGACGCCGGGTCACCTCTGAAATCGGCCCCGAGCTTGTCGATCTCGTCGAGGATGAAGACCGGATTCTTCGATTCGGCGCGCCGAAGGCTCTGGATGATCTGTCCGGGCAGCGCCCCGATGTACGTGCGCCGGTGGCCGCGAATCTCGGCTTCGTCCCGCATGCCGCCAAGCGAGACGCGCACGAACGTGCGCGCCAGCGACTGCGCGATCGAGCGGGCCAGCGATGTCTTGCCGACGCCGGGCGGCCCCACGAAACAGAGGATCGGTCCCTTGACGTCGGGATTCAGCTTGCGCACGGCGAGGTATTCGAGGATCCGGTCCTTCGCCTTCGCGAGACCGGTGTGATCGGCGTCGAGTACCGCCTTGGTGCGCGCGAGATCGATGACCTCTTCGGTGCGCTTCTGCCACGGGAGCATGACCAGCCAGTCGAGGTACGTGCGCGAGACGGTGTACTCGGCCGCCGCGACGGGCATCTTGGCCAGGCGGTCGAGCTCGCGCTGAGCCTCCTTCCGCACGGCGTCGGGCATGCCCGCGGCTTCGATCTTCTCCTGCAGTTCCTCGATGTCCCTGGCCTGGTCGTCCCCCTCGCCAAGCTCCTTCTGAATCGCTTTCATCTGCTCGCGGAGGAAGTACTCGCGCTGATTCTTGCCGACCTCCGACTGGACCTGCGACTGGATCTTCGAGCCGAGCTCGACCACTTCGAGCTCCTTGATCAGAATCCGATTCAGGCTGTCCATCCGGGCCCGGACGTCGAGCGTCTCGAGGACCTCCTGCTTGACGGTCGTGTCGATGGTGGTCAGGCTCGAGGCGATGAAGTCGGTGAGGCGGCCGGCGTCGGTGATGTTGGCGGCCAGGGTCTGCAGATCATCGGACAACAGCGGAGAGAGCGAGACGACCCGCTGAAAATTGCTCTTGATGTTGCGCAGGAGGGCGTCGATTTCCAGGCTGTCGGCGACCGGTGCGCCCTCCGCCACGAGCCGGACGCGCGCCCGCAGATACGGACGCGCGGCGGTCACCTCGTCGAGCGCCAGCCGCGCCAGCCCCTGCACGATCAGGCGCAGACTGCCGTCGGGCAGCTTGAACATCTTGTGAATGTGGCTGGCCGTCCCGACGCCGTGCAGGTCCTGCTGCTGCGGCTCCTCGACGGTGGCGTCGCGCTGCGTGAACACGCCGATCAGCTTGCCCGCCGAAATCGCCTCGTCGATGAGACGCACGGAGCTCTCGCGCGCCACGGCCAGCGGCATGAAGGAGTTCGGAAAGAGCACCGTGTCGCGGAGCGGCAGGATGGGGAGCTCGTCAGGAATGGCGAGCATCCGGTCTCCGGCGGCAACCTCCCGCAGGTCGGGCTGTTCCTCGGCGTCGCTCATGGGACCTCCCTCGTCTGCCCGCAAATACGAAGGGCGGCCCCGGAAGGGCCGCCCTGAACGATCCGAACGATCCGAACGTCCCCGACGTCAGTTCGACACGTCGAAGAACAGCTGCGACGAGCCGCGCTTCTGCGCCTGCATCCGCTCGCGCTGCTCCGCCGTCTCGCGAGCCTCCTCGCAGTCCTTGCACCGGACGGCAAAGGGCAGCGCCCGGAGCCGCGCCTCCGCAATCTCCTCGCCGCATTCGAAGCAGTTGCCGTAGGTCCCTTCGTCCAGGCGGCGGAGCGCCTCGTTGATCTTGTTGAGCGTCTCCGATTTCATCTGGATGAGCGCAAACTCGATGTCGTCCTGGATGTCGACTTCCGAGCTCTCGCCTTGGTCGAACACCTCGCGGTCCTTCGAGCCGTCCGCACGCACGTCGCGAATCCGGCCCTGCACTTCGGTCATCAACTCGCGGCGGCGGTCTTCGAGCATCTGCTTCAGTTCGTGATACCGGCTCTTCTTCGCCGGCGCCTTCGTCGATTTAGTCGTCGCCATGATGCCTGCCGCTCCTTCCGATGCCATCCATGGGGATGGCGCTATGGCTGCGCGCATATGCAATTGTGATGCCTTTAACGGCAAGGCCAGCCAGCCGGGAGAACCTATTCACATCCCCAGCCACCTTACCGTGCGCAGCCTTCGCAATAAGTAGTTACTAGTCTATTACTTACCGAATATATCAAAGAGCCTGAGGTCGTCCACCCTGCTAGACCTCACGCATTAGACGACGGAACGACGGCTAAGGCTTTGTCCCTTTGAAGAGACAGAATAAATTACACAGTGTGGTCGTTTTGCAGCATTACCCCAGCAACCGGATCAAGCCGGTGCGATCATTCAGGCTCTGCCTTGTAGGACTATAACTAATTTACCTGCAGCACTTTATAAGTATCAATCCAACCGCAGGAATGGCTGCGACAGGGCCTTCTCGCTATGGCTGCGCACTCGCACCTCGACCGGCATGGCCGAAGCGTGACTGTAAATCGACAATATGTCTGTTTTCAGGCTGTGATATAGGCAGAGGCATCGCGTCCGCGTGCAGCCACGCGCGTATGGGCGGGCGACTACTGGATGAACCCCGGCGTGACCGAGGCATTGGGAACTATTCCGCGGGCCACGAGCAGGTCTCCGCTTCGCCGGCTCCTGGCCCGCAGCCATTTCTCGTACAGGCGGAGAAGGTCCGTATTCGACGTCAGCGCCGAGCGCTCGCTGACCTCGCACAGGATGTCGACAAACGCCGGGAACTTGGCCGACAGCTCGTCGAACACGTCGCCAAGCGCGGCATCGCCCCGCCTGGCGAGCGATCCGTACGCGGACTCCCCCAGCTGGATGTAGTAGTCGACGTCCACAAGGCTGCGGCTCAAGCTGTCGGAGAAAAAGCCGGAGATGAACAGCGACCGGTCGCCCACCTGTCGCAGTTCATCGCGCTGCCGCACGCCCGCGGCGCCGAGCGCCTTGACGAAGCGCACGCCGAGCGCTTCATCGGTCTCGACAGCCGTCGACTGATCGAAGTTGACGAATCCGGAGAGCAGATTCACGAGATAGAAGGACGTGAGCTCGTGCGCCGCGAGGTGCTGACGATGCAGCGCAGATTCCACGAGCTCGCGAAAGTACTCAGTCGGCGATTCGCTGCGGACAAGTCCTTCGGTCATGGTCCCCCACCCCTCACCCGCCGCACTGGACGAGTGTCGCCTCGCTGGCCCTCCGGTGCAAAGGCTATTCCGGCAAAACTGTGGAGATTTGGCCGGATTATACGGATTCTGACGGATCCTCACAACGCCAGATCTTTTCCCGAGCGGCCCGGTGTGCGAAGCTGAGGCATGCTCTGTCCGAGCTGCGGCCGCCAGAAAGCCAAGCGCGCGTGTCCGGCGCTCGGCCGCACGATCTGCGCGGTCTGCTGCGGCACGAAGCGGATCGTCGAGATCGCCTGTCCGCCGGAGTGCGGGTATCTCACGGCGGCTCGCGAGCACCCGGCGGCGGTCGTGCGCCGGCAACAGCAGCGGGACGTCGCACGGCTGCTGCCGACGATTCAGCACTTGACGGAGCGGCAGTACCAGCTGTTCTTCCTCTTCCATTCGGTCATCGCGCGCCATCGACCGGAGGGCTTCACGCGCCTCACAGACGGGGACGCCGCCGATGCTGCATCAGCGATGGCCTCGACGCTGGAGACGGCGGCGCGCGGCGTCATTTATGAACATGTTCCCGAAAGCCGGCCGGCGCAGTCGCTCGCGACCGCCTTCCAGGCGCTGCTGACCGACGTTCGCGGGCAGGGCGGGACGATCTACGATCGAGAGGCCGCGCTCGCGCTGCGGGCGATCGAGGAGGGAGCGCGGAAGCTGCGGACCGCAGACGAGGGGCCGGCGGCGTACCTCGAGCTCGTGGCGAGACTCCTCCAGGTCACCAGGGCTCCGGACGCGGAGCGTCGCGACGCGCCCCCGCCGTCGCTGATTGTTCCCTGAAACTGCTACAATTCGAGTTTGCGCGCGCGACGAGTTTCCTGATTGGAGCGGCCGGCGTCAGCCGGCCTGAGGTGCCCAGTATGGCAAAGCGGTGTGAAATCTGTGGGAAGGGACCGGTCGTCGGCCGGACCGTTTCGCACGCCCACAACGTCGGTCCGCGCCGGTTCGAGCCGAACCTCCAGACCGTTCGCGCGCTGGTGAAGGGAGCCACGCGGCGCATCCGCGTCTGCACGCGGTGCCTGCGCAGCGGCAAGGTCACGAAGGCTGCCTGATTTGCGGACGGCGATCACGGCGCCCGGCGCGCCCGCGGCCATCGGTCCGTATTCGCCGGCCATCCGTGCGGGACACCTGCTCTTCATCTCCGGCCAGATCCCGGTGGATCCGGCAACCGGGACGCTCGTCACCGGCGACATCACGGCCCAGACCGAACAGGCGATGCGAAACGTCGGCGCGCTGCTGAAGGCCGCCGGCGCCGGCTTCGAGCACGTGGTCCGCACGACCGTGTTTCTGGCTGATCTCGGTGAGTTTGCGGCGATGAATGCCGCCTATGCCAGGTTCGTGGTCGACCCGCCGCCCGCCCGGGCCACCGTCCAGGTCGCCCGGCTGCCGCGGGACGTCAAGATCGAGATTGACGCCATCGCGGTGCTCCCGTAGTCACGCTCTCGCCGTCACGCTCTCGCCGCGCGTTCCACCCCCAGCACGCCGTCCACCGCCTTGATCGACTTGATCACCTTTTCCAGGTGCTTGACGTCCTTGATCTCGACGGTCATATCGATGCGCGCCTGATGGTCGCCGCCCGTGCGTGCTTCCATCGTCGTGATGTTGGTGTTGATGTCCGACACCCGCGCGCTGATCTCGGCGAGCATCCCCTTGCGGTCCTCCACCTGCATCGTCAGGCGGACCGAATACGGGGACGGATCCGTGCCCGCGCTGTCCCACTCGACATCGATGCGGCGGTCGGGATCGAACATCAGATTCAGCACGTTCGGACAGCTGGCCGAGTGGACGGACACCCCCTTGCCGCGCGTGATGTAGCCGACGATCCGCTCGCCCCGGATCGGGTTGCAGCACTTGGCGCGGAACACCAGCACCTCGTCGGTGCCCCGCACCTTGATGCGGTCGTCAGCCGGCGTCGATCGCAGCACCCGCTTGACGGCGGACACGACGCCTGATTCCTTGGGCTTCTCCTTGAGCACTGCGGCCGGGACCGCCTTCTGCAGCACCGTCCGCGCCGACAGCTTGCCGTAGCCGATGTGCGTGAGCAGCTCGTCGACCTTCTGAGACCCGTACTCGGAGGCGAATTTCGCGAGCTCCTCGCTCTCCAGAATCGTCTTGGGATTCAAGCCAAACCGCCGCGCTTCCTTCTCGAACAGCCGCCGTCCCAGATCGATGCTGCGGGCGCGCTCCTCCGACTGGAGCACGTGCTTGATCTTGCTCCGCGCGCGGGACGTCCCGACGAAGTTCAGCCAGTCGCGGCTCGGCTTGTGCCCCGACTGCGTGACGATCTCGACAATGTCGCCGCTCTGCAGACGCGTCCGCAGCGGGACCATCTTCCCGTTGATGCGGGCGCCCACGCACTGGTCGCCGATGTCGGTGTGCACCGCGTAGGCGAAATCGACCGCCGTGGCGCCGCGCGGCAGCGACTTCACTTCGCCCTTCGGCGTGAACAGATAGACCTCTTCCGGGTAGAGATCGATCTTGAGGTTCTGAAGGAACTCCCTCGGGTCCCGCACTTCCTGCTGCACCTCGAGCAACTGCCGCATCCACTGGAAGTAGCGTTCGTCGCGCTGATCGCCGACCCGGCCCTCCTTGTACTTCCAGTGGGCCGCGATGCCCTCTTCGGCGCGCCGGTGCATCTCCTCGGTACGGATCTGCACTTCGAAGGGAAACCCCTGCTCGCTGACGACGGAGGTGTGAAGCGACTGATAGCCGTTGGGCCGCGGCATCGCGATGAAGTCCTTGATGCGGCCTGGCACGGGCGACCACGTCTGATGGATGATCCCGAGCGCTGCATAGCAGTCCTTGATCGACTGCGTCACGACCCGCACGGCGACGAAGTCGTAGACGCGCTCCAGATCGACGTTCTGGCGCTTGATCTTCTGGTGGATGCTGTAGAGCCGCTTGGTCCGGCCGTCGAGCTGAACGATGGGCACCTGCGCTTCCTGGAGCTTGACCCGCAGCGTCCGGGTCAGATCCTCGATCACGCTTTCGGCGTGCTTCCGCTTGGCCTCCACCCGCGACCGGAGCGCGTTGTAGGCGTTCGGTTCCAGATAGCGGAACGCGAGCTCCTCGAGCTCGTTCTTGATCTTGCTCATCCCCAGCCGGTTCGCGATCGGGGCATAGATGTCCAGCGTCTCCTGCGCGATCTTCACCCGCCGCTCCTCGGGCAGGTGATGCAGCGTCCGCATGTTGTGAAGGCGGTCTGCGAGCTTGACGAGGACGACCCGAATGTCGTCGACCATCGCCAGCAGCATCTTGCGGAAGTTCTCCGCCTGCCGCTCTTCGCTGGACGAGAACGGGATGGCGCCGATCTTCGTGACCCCTTCCACGACATGGGCGATCTCGGGCCCGAACAGCTCGGCAATCCGTTCGGGCGTCGTCAGCGTGTCTTCGACCACGTCGTGAAGCAGCCCGGCCGCGACCGCAACGACGTCGAGCTTCATGTCGGCCAGCAGCTCGGCC
>MEKU01000080.1:0-2569 GCA_001767195.1 Acidobacteria bacterium RIFCSPLOWO2_02_FULL_67_21 | reverse complement strand
TTGTGCTCGAGCGCCGAGAAGACGTACGCCCGCCGCAACAGCTCCAGGTCGGCATCTGGGCTGTAGCTCCGCACTTTTTCGAGGAGCGTTTCGAAGCGAATCATCCTGACGCAAAGCCTGCTGGGCGCGATGCCGGCCCGGCTACGGCGGCGACGGCCGGTGCCCCAAACCCGGTGTCTAACTACTCCGACGGCGACGGATTCGCGCCGGGACAATGGCGCCATCCTCATGATAGGAGTGGGGTTCGGGGGGGTCAAGGCGCGCGAGAAAGGCGCTTGACTCGGCGAAAAACTGGTCACTATACTAGCGCGCTTACAGTACTGATGGCAGGTGCCGCCTGCCCGGTCGCGCGCGAGCGATGCCGTCAACGCAGTAAGATGAAGGATTCGTGGCGCGGCCCGTGGCGCGTCGACCGAGATGCAAGGGGGATTAGGATGCGGAAGTTTTCGTCACAGGCCGTCTTCTCATTGGTCGTCCTCAGCTTTGTCGTGACCGGATGCAGCCAAGTGAGAACGCTCCAGGCCAGAATGGCGTTCCGAGAGGCGAATGGCCTGTACCAAGGGCAGGAGTGGAAGGAGGCAGTCCAGAAATATGAAGAGGTCATCGCGGCCAATCCGACGGATCCGCAGCTCTTGACAGCCTATTTCTTCCTTGGCAACAGCTACGACAACATGTACCGACCGGGTCGTACCGATGACCCTGCCAATGACGCGCTCCTGGCAAAGGCGATCGACAACTACAAACTCGCGACCGAGCGGATTCAGGACAATCCGCAGATCAGGACGCTCGCGCTCCAATACCTGGTGGCGGCGTACGGCCCCGATAAGCTGAACGACCCGTCGCAGGCCGAGCCGCTGCTGAAGCAGATGATTGACCAGGACCCGATGGAAGCGCCGAATTACGTCTTGCTGTCCAGACTCTACGAGGACGCCGGCGATTATGAGAACGCGGAGGCGGCGCTGGTCAAGGCGCGGGAAATGCGGCCAACCGACCCGGTCGTGTACACGACCCTGGCGGCCTACTACGACCGTCAAGGCAACTTCGACAAGCTGGTCGAGGCGCTCGAGGCGCGCGTCGCGCAGGAGCCGAACAATCCTGAAGCCCATTACACGATCGCCACGTACTATTTCAACAAGGCGTCTCGGGATTTCAGTCTCACGGACGCAGAGAAGGGCAAGTACGCGCAGGCGGGGGTCGCCGCGACCGACAAGGCGCTCGCCATCAACAAGGACTACATGGAGGCGCTCATCTTCAAGAACCTGCTGCTGCGCGTCCAGGCCACCATCGAACGGAACGTCGGTCGGCAACAAGCGCTGCTGAAAGAAGCGGACCAGCTCCGCAATCGCGCCGAAGAGCTACGGAAGCTCAAAGCCGCCGGCCTCCCCGGATAAGATCCACGATCGTTGATGCCCGGGCCGCCCCAATCGGGGTGGCCCGTGTCATGTACAATTTTGCGCACGCCCCTGGCACGCGACATGGCCTGGCGCTCTTCAAGCTCCTTCACGCGCCCGTCACGACGCGTTGATACCTTCCTCGTGGCCTCTGCACCTCACTCCTTGGAGAACATGACGATGCACATCAGACGTTGGCTCGCGCTTTTCGTGTTCTGCGCCGCAGCGTGGCCTCTCGCCGTCTACGGGCAGGGCGTCACGACCGGCAGCATCACCGGCGTGGTCAGCGACCCCAATCAGCAGCCGCCGGTCGCGGGAGCGACCGTCATCGCGATTCACGAGCCGTCCGGCACCAGCTACGAAGCCGTCACGCGCGCGGACGGCCGGTTTTCGATTCCAGGCATGCGGGTGGCGGACCGTACAGCGTCACGGTCGCATTCGGAGGGGGCGGCGGCGCCGCCTTTCAGCCGGAGACGCAGGCCGATGTGACCGTGAACCTGGGCGTCGCCACCGACTTGACCTTCGTCGTGCGTCCGATTGCCGTTCAGGAAACCGTCACGGTGACCGCGCAGGTCGATCCGGTATTCAGCTCGAGCCGCACAGGCGCGGCGACCGCCATCGGCCGTCAGGAAATCGAGCTGATTCCGACGCTCTCGGGGCGTATCGGCGATGTGACGCGTCTGACGCCACAGGCCTCCGGCGGCTTCAACAGCTTCGTCGGCCAGGACGGCAGGATGAACAACATCACGGTCGACGGATCCTCGTTCAACGCGACCTTCGGCGTGAGCAGCAGCCAACCGGGCGACCGCACCGGCGTCGCCCCGATCTCGCTGGAATCGATCGAGCAGATTCAGGTGAGCGTGGCGCCCTTCGACGTCCGGCAGGGCAGCTTCATCGCCGCGGGCGTCAATACGGTGACGCGCAGCGGCGCGAACGAGCTGAGCGGATCCTTTTACCACCGTATGCGCAGCGACGACTGGGTCGGCACCGACGCGGCGGGCCGGTCGGTCAATCCCGGCACGTTCAAGTTCCGGAACACCGGCGGGTGGGCATCGGGCCTGATCATCCGCAACAAGTGGTTCGCGTTCGGCAACTACGAGGACGAAAAAGGGGTCTACGCGGATTTGAGTGGGCCTCGGAAGGCGCGTCGGGGCAGCGGGGGCAGAAACGCGGTGATG
>MEKU01000079.1:90815-93428 GCA_001767195.1 Acidobacteria bacterium RIFCSPLOWO2_02_FULL_67_21 | reverse complement strand
GTATTCGTACTATATTCGACTCCTAATCTCATGCGTACGCGGTCCTTACCTGGACCTGTCTGTTGATCTACAATCGCGTGCCTGACCGACGTCGAACTTATTCTTCGTGCCCGGTGCCATCTAAGCAACCGGCCACCGAACGCGGGTGGCCCAAGAGGGGGATTCATCGTATGAGGAAGATCAGCGCCGCTGTAGCGGCTTTCGTTGTCGTGATCGTGGCCGGCGGCTTCGCCCAGATGCGACAGGACAAGGGCGGAGGCGACATCACCGGCCCGTACGAACTGGTGGCCGGCTGGCCGCAGAACTGGTGCGGTGAAGGTTTCCAGATCGGCTCGACCGCCGGCATCTGGGCCGAGACGCCGGACCGCGTGTATGTGTTCGCGCGCGGGTGCCTCCCGGCCCTCAAGGAGCCGGGCGACCCGGTTCCGACCCGCAACGCGTCGGGGTTTGACCTCTCGCAGAAGGACCCCGCGCGGCATCCGCGCTGGGATCATGTCTTCAACATCGTCGATCGGAACGGCCGCCTGATCCAGTCGTGGGATCAGCACAACAAGCTGTTCGTGCGGCCGCACCGCATTCTGGTCAGCCCGTACGACGCCGAACGGCACGTGTGGCTGGTGGATGACGGCGCGCAGGCCATCTTCAAGTTCACGCGCGACGGCAAGCTGGTGCAGACGATCGGCACGCCCGGCGTTCGGGGCGACGATGCCACCCACTTCGCCCGGCCGACCGACATCGCCTGGCTGCCGGACGGCACGTTCTTCGTGAGCGACGGCTACATCAACACCCGCGTCGTGAAGTTCGACCGCACCGGCAAGTACATCACGTCGTGGGGCCAGCCCGGCAACCCGCCGAACGAGACGCGCCCCTCGTACATGAACACCGTGCACGCGATCGTGATCGACAAGCAGCGGCGCCTCTATGTGAGCGACCGTGCGAACCACCGCGTCCAGGTCTTCGACGAGAACGGGAAGTTCCTGGATGTGTGGCCGAACGTGCCGCTGCCGTACTCGTTCCTGATGACCGACGATCAGCACCTGGTCTCGGCGTCGGGGCAGACCTCGAAGTTCACCAAGTACGACCTGACCGGGCGGCTCCTCTCCGCGTGGGGGACCTTCGGGACGATGCCCGGAGGGTTCTGGGGCGTGCACCAGTTCTCCGTGGACAGCGAAGGCAGCCTGTACACGGCCGACGTGCACGTTGGACGGCCGCAGAAGTTCCGTCCGAGAGCGGGTGTCGATCGCGCGCTGCTGATCGGTCCGCCGACACGCGCGGTGTCCACGCCTAATTACACCAACTGACGTTCCACGCGGGACGGACCCGGCGAGGCCGGGCTCCGTCCCGCCCTATCGCTCCACTGCCGTCCCGCATGCTGTTCCTCTCCCGCGCCAATCCCGGCCGACGCCTGCTTGCCCTCGCGTGTCTCTGCGTGTTGTCGGCGGCCGGCGTCCGGACGCAGGCGCCCGCCCGGGGCGCCGCCTGGCTCGAGCCGTATCGGGAGAACGCGGCGCGGCTGATCAAGGCGGCGCAGGCGGATGATTTCGCATGGCAGCGGCTTGCCGAGCTGACCGACACGTACGGCCACCGGCTCAGCGGCTCCGAGAACCTCGAGCGGGCCGTGGCCTGGGCCGCCGATACGATGCGGCGCGATGGTCTCGAGAACGTTCGCACCGAGCCCGTCATGGTGCCCCGGTGGGTGCGCGGACGGGAGAGCGGCGAGATTGTCGACCCTCCGCGTCATCCGCTCGCGATGCTCGGGCTGGGCGGGTCGGTCGGTACGCCGCCGGCCGGCCTCGAGGGCGAGGTCGTCGTCGTGGGTTCGTTTGACGAGCTGCGGACGCGGTCCGCGGATGTCAGAGGGCGCATCGTCCTCTTCAACGCGCCGTTCACGACCTACACGGACACGGTGGCCTACCGTACCAACGGCGCGCGCGCGGCGTCCCAGTTCGGCGCGATCGCAGCGCTCGTGCGGGCTGTCGGGCCGACGGGCCTGCGGACTCCACACACGGGCAGCGTGCAGTACGGCCGCGATGTGCCCCCAATCCCCGCTGCATCACTGGCCGCGGAGGACGTCGACCGCATCGTGCGTCTGACCTCCCGCGGGACCCGCGTGCGCGTGCGGCTGGCGATGGAAGCGCGTCTGGAGCCGGATGTGGAGTCGGCCAACGTGGTGGGCGAAATCCGCGGCCGCGAGCGGCCCGATGAGATCGTCCTGCTCGGAGGCCATCTCGACTCCTGGGACGTCGGTGCCGGCGCCTCCGACGATGGCGTCGGCTGCATCGTCACGTGGGAAGCGGCCCGGCTGATGGCGAAGCTCGGGATCCGGCCGCGGCGAACCGTGCGCGTGGTGCTCTGGACCAACGAGGAGAACGGCCTCCGGGGTGCGGCCGCCTACGCGACGCGCCACGCAGCGCACGCAGGCCAGCACGTCTTTGCGCTCGAGTCGGACTCAGGCGTCTTCGAGCCCGCCAGCCTCGGGTTCTCGGGCAGCATCGCCGCGCGGAACCTCATTCGCGACATCGGGTCGCTGCTCGCCCCGCTCGGCATGTCGGAGGTCGTCGCCGGCGGCGGCGGCGCGGACATCGCGCCCATCGGGCAGGAGGGGAATGTCCC
>MEKU01000079.1:90564-90786 GCA_001767195.1 Acidobacteria bacterium RIFCSPLOWO2_02_FULL_67_21 | reverse complement strand
GGCATATTCACCGTCCGGTCGTAGCCCGGATGGTGAATGACTTCCATGCCCTGGTTGGGTGCGGGCGCTGGATTCTGGGCTGCGGCGGTGGCCGGCGCGAGTACGACGGCGAGGCATGCGGCGCCAAGCGCTCGACCAATGGTCATGAACGGAATCGTCATTGCCTGGTTCTCCTTGTCGATGATGGAGGTGAGGGGCGAGTCTTACCGCAGTTCGGAGAGC
>MEKU01000079.1:54750-90486 GCA_001767195.1 Acidobacteria bacterium RIFCSPLOWO2_02_FULL_67_21 | reverse complement strand
AGGCCGTGGGTGCCGTCGGGGCGCTCCGAGACGAGCAGGCTGACCGAGCGGCGCATCCGGAACAGGCGCGCGGCCGGCACGGCCAGCGTGCGGGCGAGCAGGCGTTCAACCATCGACCCGCGCAGTCCGAGCGTGTCCAGGCTCTTGTTGAGGAGCCGGACGAAGTCGTACTTGGCGTAGTCGAGCGTCTTGGCCGGAACGGCGCGCGGATTGGCGAAGGCATGGCGGCTCTTCTCGGCAAAGAACCGAAGCGGGTTGCGCATCACCTCCGCCAGATCGTGCTTCATCAGTAGCGTCTCGTACTCGTTGATCGTGAGCGCCGAATGCCGCTCCGTCGGGTCGAGCACCACGCGGAGCTGGCCCTTGCCGATGCCCGACGCGGCGACAAACTCCGAGAGCTGCGCGTACACGCCCAGGCGCGGGTCCTTGAGGTTCACCGAGTCGATCGGGTGCGCCGAGACCGGCACTTCGATCCGCGTCGTGCGCACGAGCCGTTCGCGGTTGTAGCCGATGAGGCGCGTCAGCCGGCGCCGGGGCCTTCCTTCGATCATCCCGTCCAGGTCGACGAAGAACACCGACTCGCCCGGCCGGTTCGGGTGCGTGACGCACGCCCGCAGGCCGCCGGCGATGAACGCGAGGTGCGAGTCGGCGTTTCGCGGCTCGACGGCCCGCTGGTCGGCATCGAGGTCGTTCCGCCGCTCGAGCCGATCGTGCTCGTAGCCGGCGCCTTCGGGAAACAGCGCCCGGAAGGCCTCGAGATACGTAGGAACCGCCTCCGGCTTCAGCCGAGTGGCGAGGCTGCGGTCGAGAAATCCCGCGGTCGTATGCGACGACCAGTAGAGGCAGTGCGGGTAGGCGGCCAACGCCTGGTGCTCGGTCGCGAAATGGGATCGCAGCTCCAGGACGTCGAATCGCGCTCGGGGCACGAGCTCCAGCGTGACGTCGAGTGGCTGCGCGGCCTTCAGATTCTGGTGAGACACGCGGGCGTTACAGTAGGGTAACACAGCGGCCCCATGTTGTCCGGCGTCTTTCGGTCTCGTTCCGTGCGCGTGCTGGCGGCCCTTCTGGGCGTGGCTGCCGGCTTCGTGCTGTTGCTGCACGCGCCGCCCGTACGCCGCACCGTGCTTCGTCGCGTGCTACCCGTCATCGAGGAACAGTACGGGCTGATTGTCGCCGCCGGCCGCCTCGACTACAACCTCGCGACGCTCCGGCTCGGTGTCGCCGGGCTGAGTGTGGCCGCGGTCGACTCACCGTACGACCCGTTCCTGACCGCCGACTACGTGGCCGTGACGCTGCCCTGGCGGGCGCTGCTCGGCGAGATCGCCTTTGATGACGTCACGGCCGACCGGATGCACGTCGTCGCCCGCAAACGGAGCGACGGGACCACGAATCTTCCACGCACGACGGAGGAGCGTGTAGGGGAGCCGCCGCCGTTGCGGATTGCACGACTCGCGGTGCCGCAGCTGGCCGTGGAGCTGCGCGACGAGCAGGCGATCCGCCATCTCTGGATGCCCTCGGTCGACCTCCTGCTGACCCGGAACGAAGGGCATATCGCGCTGCGCCAGCCCGCCGAGCTGAATACAGAAACACAGTTCACCGCGATCTTTCGGCTTGAAGGGGGCGCAAGCTTCGACGGCCGGACGCTGGGCCTCGAGGCGGTGAACATCGAAGCGCCCGAAGGCGGTCTGAAGCTTGACGGCTCGGTCACGATCGTCGCGCAGGAGCCGTCCGTGAACATCCGCGCGCGCGGCCGCACCGATCTGACGCGACTCACAAGGTGGGTCGTGGCGAACGGCGAGCTGCCTCGCGGCGACGTCGACTTCGACGCGACCGTTAGCGGCGCGCTCGACAGCCTCGGCGCGCAGATGAGGCTCTCGAGTGATGCCATCGGATGGCAGGGCGCGTCCATGACGGACGTCGCCGCAGACGTCGGTATCAGTACGGCTGCGGTCGAGGTGAGCGATCTGCGTTTGGCATTTGCCGGTGGGCGCGTGACGGCGGGCGGCGTCCTGCCACTGGACGACGATGGTGCGGGCCAGGGGAGGGCGTCGTGGACCGGCGTCGACGCTGCAGCCGCAGTCTTGATGATGGCCCCCGACGCTGCGATGGCGCCGGCAGCCGCCACGTCGGGCGAGCTCAACGCTCGCGGGTTCGGGTCGGATGTCGAGAGCTGGTCGGCCACGCTGCGGGCGACGCTGCGGCCGGGCCGCAACGCGCGGGGCCGGCTTGCGCTCTCGGGTGACGGCACACTCGAGCTCACGAACGGCCGATGGCGGTACGTAGGCCGGCATGTGGCCGGCGGTGTGGCGCCGATTCAGGTGCGCCTCGAGGGCGTCCTTCGCGACGATGCGATCGCGGGGACCGTTCGTGTGGCCGACACCGGGCTGCCGCAGCTGCTGGCGGTGCTTCGCACAACGGGCCTCGCAGACATCCCGCCGAATCTGCTGAGGAGCGGCACCGGCCGGGTGGATCTTCAGGTTGCGGGAACGCTGGACGCACCGCGCATCGATGCCCAGGCGCGTCTCCAAGATGTGAGCGGGCCGGAGATCGAAGCGTCCGACGTGCAGGCGACGGTGTCCGGTCAGCCCGTTCAGTCGCAGCTGCAGTTCACGGCGGCGGCACCTCAGATCAGCGTATCGGGCGAGGCCATCGCCGACGTCCGGACCGCCGGGCGTCTCGCCGGCACGATCCTCACGGTGGAGGAGCTGACGGCGCGACAGCCGTCTGCGCCGGGCCGGCTCGTGGCTGCCGGCACCTACGACACACGAGCCGGCCGGTATACGGCGTCGCTCGAGGGAACGGACTGGCGGCTGATGCCGACCGCGGAGGTACCGGCTGCGGGAATCGTCAGCCTGCGTTTTGCCGGCAGCGGCACGATTGACGACCCGCAGGGCACCGGCGAGATCACCGTTCGTGAAGGGCGCTGGCAGGACCTGCCGGTCGGCTCGGTGCTCGCGTCCGTCACGCTGGATCGCCGAAGTGCGCGCATCGAAGCAGAGGCGCCGCGCTTCGTCGCGGCGGCCGATGCGCGCGTTCAGCTCGAGGCACCCTACGGGGCGGTGATCGACGCGCGTGCGGCGGGGCTCGACCTCTCGCTCCTCCGGGACTACATGGACACCGGCACGATGCTCACGGGCACTGCAACGGTCCGTCTGCACGCGGAGACGCCGCTCGAGCGCTGGCGCAGCGGATCGGCGGCAGTCGTCGTGGAGTCGTTCGACGGAGTGACCGGTGAGCTGCGCCTGAGCCTCGTTGAGCCGGCGCGCGCCCGCTACGAGGCGGAGCAGGTCCAGCTGGACTCGCTCGAGATGACCGCCGGGGACGTGCGGCTCTCGGCCTCTGGGACTCTTCCGGCATTCGAGCCGGCGCCGGGCGGGCCTGGTCTCGCCGTCACCGTGACCGGCGACGTCGATGCCGTTGCGCGCGCCGTCGCCGCAACCGGCCTGACGAGGCTGGCCGTGACGGGCGGCACGGGCCCGCTTGCCGTGCGGGCGCGCGTGACGGGCGCGCTGCGGGCGCCGGTCGTGGCCGGCGATCTCGACGTCGGCCCCGGCTCGATCGCGCTCGAGGGTCTGCCTCCGGTCTCGGGGCTTCGGGTCAGGGCTCATGCAGAGGAAGGCTGGGTCGAGCTGCGCGAGGCCCGGCTGTCGTACGAGGGCGCCGAGGTGTCTGCCGTCGGCAAGGCGCCACTGTCTTTTCTCGCTGGGGCGGCCAGTGGAGCGGGGGTGGCGGTACGTGGGGCGGGTCCCGCCGGAGGCGCGATCGCATCGACCGGCGGACCCGCCGTCCTGCGGGTGACCGCCACGAACCTCACGCCGGCCGTGCTCGCACCGTTTGTCGAGCCGGGCACGCTGGACGAGGTCACGGGGTCGCTCGATGCAACGCTCGATGCTGCGGCCGTGACGGCCGACGTGGCCGCGCTCACGGGCGAGCTTCGCATCGACCGGTTCGACCTGAGGATTGCCGGCCTTCCCGTCACGCAGCGCATCCCTACGCGCATCGTCGCGCGCGACGGTTTCGCCCGTGTCGAGGCGTGGGAGTGGGTCGGCCAGGGCGCCACGCTCGGCGTGCGAGGACAGGTGCGGCTGAGCGATCGCCAGACCGCGATCCTTGCCAACGGCGTGCTCGACTTGAGGATGCTCACGCCCTTCGTACGGGCGGCGGGGATGACGACGGCCGGGAGGCTCGAGCCGAGGCTCTCGATTACCGGGGAGCTGACGAGTCCGCGTATCGACGGCGACCTGACCATCACCGACGGAGAGATCCGGCTGGTCGACCCGCGGGTTGTGGTGTCGGATCTGAGCGTTCGCACCGTACTGACGCGAACGACCGCTCGCGTGACGGCGATGGCCGGCTCGATCAATGGCGGCTCGATGCGTGGCGAGGGGGCCGTCGAATACACCGCGGGGTCCGGCGTGGACGCGAGTCTGACGGCCGACGTCAGAGGGATGGCGCTCGAGTTTCCGCAGGGGCTCCGCAGCGAGCTCGATGCGGAGCTGACGTTGACGGCGGGTCCGCCGGTCGATGCGAACGAGTCTCCGGCGGGACCCGCCCCACGTCCACCGCTGCGCTCTGCGTACGCAGGGCGTGTGTCGGGAACGGTGACGGTGCTTCGAGGCACGTACCGCGAGCCGATGGCCGTGGTCACGGGGCTGCTTGCCGGGCTGCGCACGCAGCGGCTGGCGGCGAGCGCCGACGCCCCGGATGCGCTCGATGCGCTGGCGCTCGATATCCGCGTGATCACCGACGAGGACGTCATCGTCGACAACAACTACGGGCGGTTCCAGCTCGGGGCGGACCTGCGCCTGATTGGAACCGCCGCCGCGCCGGCCCTTTCGGGCCGCGCTGAAGTGCGCGAAGGTGGTCAGCTCTTCGTCGGCCGCAACGTCTACGCGGTGACGTTCGGCGCTGTCGATTTCGCCAACCCGGTTGCGATTGAGCCGAACCTGAATGTGGCGGCCACCACGCGGGCCGGCGGCGAAGACATCGAAGTGACGATCACCGGTCCCGCCGAAAGCCCTTCGGTGACCATGCGTTCGAGCACCAGTCCCGATCTTGGACAGGCGGAGATCGCGTCGCTGCTGCTCACCGGCCGGCCGCTCGACGAGCTGGCGCCCGGCGACGCGACGTTTGTGGGCACCCAGGTGCTCGGCAATTTCTCGGCCGAAGTCCTCGGCTTCGCCAGCCGCGCGGTCGGCCTCGATACGCTCCGGCTGGGCGGTGTCGAAGGGCAGACGGTCCGCCGGGACCCGGGCGAAGTGGCGATCGAGCTCGACCCGGCCACGCGGATGACGTTCGGCAAGAGTCTCGGGTCGGAGGTCGACATCACGTTTTCGCAGAGCCTGCGTGAGAGCGACGCACAGACGTGGATCGTCGAGTACCTGCCGGTGCGTGGCCTCGAGCTGCGGCTCGTCTCCGATGACGATGACTTCCGGTCGTACGGGTTCCGTCACGATCTCTCGCTTGGCGGAGCGCCACGGAGTGCCGCGCGGCCGTCATCGGCAGCGAGGGAGTCTCTGCGCGTGGCGTCGGTGACGATTGCCGGCGATCCGGCGCTTCCCGAGGCGCGGATTCGTGACCTGCTTCGGCTGCAGCCGGGCGATCGGTTCAATTTCGGCGCCTGGCAGGACGACCGCGACCGCCTCGAGGCGCTGTACCGGCGCGAGCACCATCTTGCCGCACGAGTGTCGGCGCGCCGATCGGACGGAGCGGACGGGGTCGCGCTCACATATGAGATTGCCGCCGGCCCCCTGACGATCGTCACCCTGATCGGCATCGACGCCGGCAGCGCACTCATGGGCCGCCTGGAGAGCGCGTGGGTGGAAGCGGTCTTCGACGAGTTTCTGGTGGACGAGGCCGTTCAGATCGTCCGGAGCGATCTTGCGCGGTCGGGATACCTCCGGCCCGCCATCGACGCGCGGATTCGGAGCGAGGAGGCGCGCACGACGCTGGAGATCGGCGTCCAGGCCGGCGAGCGCAGCACGGAGACGCGTGTCCGGATTGAGGGGATCGCCGACGCGCTGGCGGCCGATGTCGGCGGCCACCTTGCGTCGCTCGGCGTGAGCGAGCGCGCCGTTGTCGATCCGGGCGCGGCGGAGCGCGAGGCCACCGCCTATCTGCACGCGCGCGGATACCTTCAGGCTCGAGCCACCGCCGGGGCGCCGCTGTTCGATGGCGGGACCGCCGTCGTACCGCTGACCGTCAGCGCGGGTGAGGTGTTCACGATTGCGCGTGTCGCGTTCGAAGGCGCCGAGTCCCTGCCCGCCGACGTTCTTCGGGACGCGATGGCGCTCACCGAAGGGGAGCCCTACGCCCCGGCGGCGCTCGAAGCGGCGCGCGAGCGGCTGGTCGCCCTTCACCGGCGCGAAGGGTTCGCCGCCGCGACGGTGGCGGCGCGTCCGGCGGTGCGGCCGGACCGGCCGGCGGTGGACATCGTGTTCGCGGTCGATGAGGGCGCGCGGCAGGTTCTGGCCGAAGTCGTCATCAGCGGCAACCGCGCGATCGACCCGGACGTGATCACCCGTGCGCTCGACTTTCCGGCCGGCTCGCCCATGAGAGCGGAAGACGTGCTGCGGGCGCGCTCGCGCGTGTTCGACACGAGGCTCTTCCGCCGCCTCGACGTGACGTCCGAGCCGCTTTCCAGTGGGGCGGATTCCGCGAAGCGGGAAGCGGAGCAGCCGCGAGCGGATCCGCCGACTTTCCCGATGCGTCTTCGCATCGTTGTGGAGGAGTGGCCGGCCGCCCGGCTGCGCTACGGGTTCGTCGTGGCAGAGGAGCGGCCCGAGAACGACATCGAGGGGCGCGGTCTGGTGCCGGGGTTTTCCGCCGACATCACGCGGCGGACGCTGTTCGGCCGGGCCCTCACGATCGGCTCCTCGGCGGCGCTGCAGCGCCGCGAGCAGCGCGGCCGCCTGTTTGTGAGCGCCCCGACATTCCTGGGTCTTCCGGTGGAATCGTCGCTCATCGGCGAGCGGTCCCGTGAAACGTTCGAAGCGGCGACGCTGGTGACGAGCCGCAGCGGCGTCACCTGGGAGCAGCGGACGCGCGTCGGGGATCGCCTGAGCCTGTCGTACGCCTATACGTTCGAGCGGAACCACACCTTCGATACGAAGAGCACCGAGTCCGACCCGCTGGCGTTCGACATCACCGTCAACATCGCGCGGCTGAACGGCGCCGCCGCCTGGGACACGCGCGACGACCCGATCGACGCGGCCCGCGGCCTCTTCGCGTCGTCCACGATCGAGTTCGCGCCCGAGGCGGTCGGGTCGGACATCCGCTTCGTGCGGCAGGTCCAGCAGGCGTACTACTTCAGGCCGTGGCGCCGCATTGTGCTGGCGTCGGCCGCCCGGCTCGGGACGGTCGTTCCGATTGGCGGCCAGGAGCTGATCCCCTCGGAGCGCTTCTTTGCTGGGGGCTCGCGCACCGTGCGTGGTGTTCAGGAAGGCGGTCTCGGCCCGCGCGACTTCTTTGGCGCGGCCGGAGGGCGGCTGATGGTCGTGCTGAACCAGGAGGTCCGGGTACCGCTCTATCGCTGGCTGCGGGGGATCGCGTTTGTCGATGCCGGCAACGTCTTCGCCCGGTCGCGAGACGCCAGCCTGCGGGATCTCGTCGGGTCGCTCGGCCTCGGCCTGAGGCTGACGACACCGTTCGCGCTGCTGCGGATCGATTACGGGCGGACGGCCTGGGGTGCGGCCGAACCGTCAGGGCGCTGGACGTTCGGGATCGGACAGGCCTTCTAAGGCTACCTGCCGCGCACGGTTCGCATGATCTGCATCACCTCCGGGCGCTCGGGCGCCTCCGGCGCCAGCTTCAGGAACTGCTCGAAGTGGATGGCCATGCGATCCGGCCGGCCGGCGCGGTAGTGCATGAGGCCGCCGTAGTAGTGCGCGTACGCCAGCGCGGGATTGATCTCGGCGGCCCGATCGAAGGCGTCGGCCGCCGCGCGCCAGTCCTCCTGTTTCGCCAGCACCAGCCCCAGCTGGAAGTGCGCTTCGGCAAGGCGTCCGGCCATGGCGACCGCCTGTGTTGCCGAGGCGAGGGCCGCATCCGTCTGCTCGTCGAGCAGCTGCTGTGCGGAGAGGCCGATGAAGTGCCACGGGTCGTCTTCGGCGCGCGCGGCCAGCTGCCCGTACGTCTCACGCGCCTGATCGGTGGCGCCGAGCTTCTGGTGGCTCTGGCCAGCGGTGTAGACGACGGCCGGCGTGTCGGTGTCGCCGCTGGCTTCGACGACCTGCTGATACCGGCCGGCTTCGTACAGCTTCCTGACCTCGGCCGCATCCTGGGCGCCGGCGAGCGCCGGAACCAAAACGAAAGCGAAGACAATTCTTTTCATGGTCGTGGCTCCGGCCCACCTAGTGCCTGATTGTACGGCACGTGTTGCGCTTATCGTGCCAACGTGACCCGTTTCGAACGCTACGGCAGGGACAGGGACAACGAGGCCGCCGTGCTGAATCTGTCCGGTTTTCGCACCATCGAGGATCGAACGGCAGGACGGGGCCTGATCGCCATCGGCAACGCAACCGTAGGCCGGGTCGTTTTCGACCACCTTCTGAGCCACCTGCCGCGCGTCGCCTCCCAGGCTCTTCATGCCGATCGGCGCGATACCGCGGCTCAGGAGCACCGGCAGCACCTCCGCCTCGAACGACCGGAACGGCGCGTCGAAGCAATTGAGCGGGATCTGGCACGCATCGAATACGAAGTCGTGCGCCAGCGTCTGGAGGTGAATATGAATATCAGCGGTCACAAGGAGCGACTGAGACTGAGTCTCGGATGCAAGCTGCGGCCCGCCGGTCGCCGTGCTTGCGTGTACGCGGCTCCGCACGTACGATCTTCTTTACGCGCGGCGGCCTGCGAAGGTCCGCAGCGGCCGTGCGGCGAAGGAGGCGGCATGCGTGGAAACGACAAGGTCATAGCTGAGCTCAATGAAGCGCTCCGGGAGGAGCTGACGGCGATCAACCAGTACTTCATTCACGGCGAGATGTGCCACAACTGGGGATACCATCGTCTCGGCTCGTACATCCGGAAGCAGGCGATCGACGAGATGAAGCATGCCGAAGGGCTGATCGAGCGGATTCTGTTCCTCGACGGCACGCCGAAGATGGAATACCTCGACCTGAACGTCGGCGAGAACGTGCGCCAGCAGATCGAGGCGGACCTCAAGCTCGAGATCAACGCGGTGGCGATGTACAACAAGGCGATCAAGGTCGCCCGCGATCAGGGCGACGACCAGTCGCGCGATCTCTTCTCGCAGCTCCTCAAGGACGAGGAGGCGCACGTCGACTGGCTCGAGGCTCAGGTGCATCTCATCAAGGAGATGGGCTACGAGCGGTACCTGTCGATGCAGATGGAAGGGAAGAACGAGTAACATCGATGATCGATGATCTGGTCATCGATCATCGATCATCGATCCACCGATCCATCGAGGGGTTTAGGTGGCTGACGCTTCCACCGTGATGTTCACGGAGCCGCGGATGGCGTTCGAGATCGGGCACCCCTTTTCCGCGCCGGTCGCCAGCTCCTGAATCGTGGCGCGGTCGATGCCTTCGAGCCCCTCCACCACGGCCTTCAGATGCGAGCTGACGACCTTGAGGCCGGCATCGCTCTTGTCGCCGGCGATCGTGGCTGTCACGCGGACGCGCCGCGCCTTCCCGCCCTGCTTGCCGATCGTATTGGTCAGCACCATCGCGTAACAGACGGCGTGTGACGCGGCCATGAACTCCTCCGGCGTCGTCTTGCCGTCGCCTTCGGGCGCGATACGGCTGGGGAACGTGACCGGCAGCGAGAATGCGCCGGTGCCCGCCTTGGCCGTGCCGCTGCCTTCCATGAGAGTACCAGTCCAGTCCACATCAGCATGCCGCGCGAACGTTGCCATAGCGTCTACTCCAGTGTGTGCGTAAGGGATGAAGGCAATGAGTATTGCATAGTCCGACGCGGGATGCGGGACGTCAATACGGCGTCGAGCTCGTGCGGCGATGGTTCGAGATCGGCAACGACCCCGCATCGATCCCCGATCCTACCGCTGGTTGGCCGTGGCCTGAGCGGCGCGAAACACGCGGGAGGGGAGCGGATGGCCGACGAGCGGCTCGAGCGGCCGCGAGGCCTCGATCAGACGGTCGAGCTGGACGCCCGACTCGATCCCGAGCCCATCCAGCAGGTAGACGAGGTCCTCGGTTGCCAGATTTCCGGTCGCGCCGGGCGCATACGGACACCCGCCCAGGCCGCCGGCCGACGCGTCGAACCTGGTGATGCCGGCCTGAAGCCCCGTGTACACGTTGACGAGCGCGGTCCCGCGCGTGTCGTGGAAGTGCAGCGCCAGGCTCGTCAGCGGCACCCGGCTCGTCACCTGTTCGAGGACGTCGAGCACTAGCCGCGGATGGGCGACGCCGATCGTGTCGCTGAGCGCCACTTCGTAGATGCCGGCGTCGATCAGGCGCGCGGTCAGATCGCGAACCCGTGAAGGCGCGACCGGCCCCTCGAACGGGCACCCGAAGCTCGTCGAGAGGTACGCGCGGACGGGCAGGCCAGAGCTTCGCGCCTCCCGGCAGACGTCCGCCACGGTCGCGAGCGCCTCCTCTACGGTCTGATTCAGGTTGCGTCGACTGAACGCCTCCGTCGCGGCGGGGAAGATGGCCACCTCGTCGACGCCCGCGTCGCGCGCGCGCGACAGGCCGACGAGGTTCGGGATGAGCGCGGTGTAGCGGACGCCCGCCTTGCGGGTGATACCGGCACACACCTCCGCGGCATCGGCCATCTGCGGCAGATACTTCGTCGTGACGAACGCCGTGACCTCGATCGTCGAGTGCCCCGCGTCGGCAAGCCGGTTGACGAAGGCGATCTTGTGGGCGGCCGGCACGAAGACCGGCTCGTTCTGAAGACCGTCGCGCGGGCCGACTTCAACCAGCCGGACTTTCGACGGCAGAACTGCGTTGTGCATACCCTCTCATTCCAGCTCGACCAGCGCAATCCCCGGCTGCACCAGCTGGCCGGGCTTGCATGCCACGCGCGCGACGCGGCCGGCACGCGGCGCGCGGATCGGCAGCTCCATTTTCATCGCTTCGAGCATGACGAGCACATCCCCCCTGGCCACCGTCTGGCCCGGCGCCACGTTGACGGCGGCGACCGTTGCCGGCATGGGTGAGGCCAGCGCCAGCTCGTCGTCATGCCGGCGGTCAGGGGCAGTGGCCGGGTCACCGGCAGCCGGCCGTACGTCGATCACATAGACGTGGCCGTCCAGGAACACCCATCGCGCCTGCGGCGGCCCGGCCGCGTACGCAAGCCGGCCGGCGACGAGATATCGCCCATGACCGAGATCCGTCACCTCACCCACGCCAGCCTCGCAGCGCGCTCCACGGGTCCGCGGCAGGGGAGTCGGCACCTGTGGCACCGGTCTCAGCCGCCGGTACGGCTCGCGCGGCCGCCATGGCCTCTGCGGGCGGTGTCCCGGCAAGCCGGGCGATGAGCGCGTCCCGTTCTTCGTCCACCAGCCGCGTGTCGGTGTCGCCGCCGACGACGCGTGGATGCTCGAGCAGCGCCATCAGAAAGGAAGCATTGGTGCGGATGCCGAGCACCGGAAACTCCCGCAGCGCCGCCAGTGCGCGCCGCCGTGCAGCCTCGCGCGTCTCCGCCTGCGCCACCAGCTTCGCGATCAGCGGATCGTAGTGCACGGAGATGTCGTCACCTTCTGCCACGCCGCTGTCGATGCGCACGCCCGGCATCGACGGCTGGCGATACAGCAGCAGTCTCCCGGCCTGCGGCAGATAGTCCCGGGCGGGATCTTCGGCATACACGCGGACCTCAATCGCATGCCCGCGCTGACGGAGGTTCTCCTGGGCCCAGGCGAGCGGCTCGCCAGCGGCGATCGCAATCTGCGCGCGGACCAGATCGACGCCGGTGACCTGCTCGGTGATCGGATGTTCGACCTGGAGCCGCGTGTTCACTTCGAGAAAGTAGAAGCGTGCCTGGTCGCCGGTGCCCTCGAGAAGGAACTCGACGGTCCCGGCGTTGCGGTAGCCTGCCTGCTGCGCGAGCCTGACGGCCGCCTCTCCCAGACGTGCGCGGAGCGCCGGCGTCACGGCCGGCGACGGCGTCTCCTCGACCACCTTCTGATGTCTCCGCTGGAGCGAGCACTCGCGCTCGAACAGGTGCACGACGCCGCCATGGTGGTCGGCGAGAATCTGCACTTCGACATGGCGGGGGCGTTCGATGAGGCGCTCCAGATACAACGCGCCGTCTCCGAATGCCGCGATCGCCTCGCGCCGCGCCTGAGCAATCGCCGGCGGGAGCAACGCCTCCTCGCGCACCGTCTTCATCCCGATGCCGCCGCCCCCCGCCGACGGCTTGACGAGCAGCGGAAACCCGACCCGGCGGGCCGCCCCGGCAATCGTCTCGTCGCGCTGATCGATCGGTACGCTCCCCGGGACGACCGGGATTCCGGCCTCGGCGGCGAGAGCGCGGGCGGCGATCTTCGAACCGAGGCGCGCGATGACGTCAGCCGGCGGGCCAACAAAGGCTATCCCGGCGCGGGCGCAGGCGGCCGCAAACGCAGCGCTTTCGGCCAGGAACCCGTACCCGGGATGAATCGCCTCGGCCTGCACCTGGCGTGCCGCCGCGAGGACTGCGTCAATGGAGAGATAGCTCTCCGCGGGCGACGCAGGGCCGAGGCGTACGGCGCGGTCGGCCAGCAGCACGTGCAGGGCGCGCGCGTCGGCGTCGGAGTACACGGCCACCGACTCGGTCCCGAGCTCGCGGCACGCGCGAATCACGCGCACCGCAATCTCGCCGCGGTTGGCAATCAGCAGGCGTTTGAACATACCGATACGGGGTCACAGAGGCACAGAGTCACAGAGCGGGACTTGTCTATTTCTCTGTGTCTCTGTGGCTCTGTGGCTTGTCGCGCTGAATGTCGTGGTGCCATGTTGGCTTGCGCTTCTCCAGGAACGCCCGAATGCCTTCCTGCCCCTCCGAGGACGCCCGCCGTTCGGCGATCGTCTCCGCGGTGAGGCCGATCGTCTCTTCGGTGCGGCGCTCCGAGACCGTCCGGATCAGCTCTTTCGCGGTGGCAATCGCCTCGGGGCCGCCGCCGAGCATCTCCTGAACGTAGGCCTTCACCCGGGCATCGAGCTGCTCGGCGGGCACCACCGCGTGGACGAGTCCAATCTTCAATGCGTGGGCCGCGTCGAAGCGCATGCCGGTCAGGAAGAGCTCGCCGGCGGCCGACACGCCAATCCTGGCGATCACGTACGGCGACACCACGGCCGGCACGATCCCCAGCTTCACCTCGGTGAACCCGAAGACCGCGCGGTCGTCGGCGACCGCCACGTCGCAGACGGCGGCGAGGCCCGCCCCGCCGCCGAGGGCGGCGCCGTGAATGCGGCCGATGAGCGGGATCGGCAGGCGGCTGAGCGCCGCGTACATGGCCGCCGCGGCGGTCGCATCCAGCACGTTCTCGCCGAGCGTGAACGACGCCATCCGCGCCATCCAGGTCAGGTCCGCTCCGGCGCAGAACGCCTGCCCGGCCCCGGCCAGCACCGCCACGCGCACGCTGCGATCGGCGGCAGTCCGCGCCGCCCACTCGGTCAGCTCCCGGATCACGACCTCATTGAACGCGTTCCGGACGTCGGGCCGGTTCAGCGTGACGTATTCGACGGGGCCGTCGCGACGCGTCTGGATGAACTGATACGTCATAAGACGTCAACCACGGAGATCACGAAGGCTGCGAAGGTCGCGGAGCGCTTTCAGCATAGGAGAAGACGATTGATTCGTGCCCTTCGTGATCTTCGTGCCTTCGTGGTTACATCCGGAAGACGCCGAACCTGGCCGGCGGAATCGGCGCATTGAAGGCCGCGGAGATTCCGAGCGCCAGCGCCTCGCGCGTCTGCGCCGGGTCCAGAATGCCGTCGTCCCAGAGCCGCGCGGTGGAGTAGTAGGGCGAGCCCTCCGTCTCGTACTTCTCGAGAATCGGCTCGCGGATGGCGCGCTCTTCGTCATCGCTCAGCGTGCCGCCGTCGCGCGCGAGCTGATCCCGCTTCACCGTGGTGAGCACGGCTGCCGCCTGCTCGCCACCCATGACCGAAATGCGGGCGTTGGGCCACATCCAGAGGAGCCTCGGTTCGTAGGCGCGGCCGCACATGCCGTAGTTGCCCGCGCCGAAGGAGCCGCCGATGACGACCGTGAACTTCGGCACGACCGAGTTGGCGACGGCATGCACCATCTTGGCGCCGTCTTTGGCAATGCCGCTGCGCTCGTACTGGCGGCCGACGATGAAGCCGGTGATGTTCTGGAGAAAGACGAGGGGGATGCCGCGCTGGTTGCAGAGCTCGATGAAGTGCGTGGCCTTGAGCGCCGACTCGGAAAAGAGCACGCCGTTGTTCGCGAGGATGCCGACGAGAAATCCGTGCAGCCGGGCGAAGCCCGTGACCAGCGTCTGCCCGTACCGCGCCTTGAACTCGTCCAGCCGGGAGCCGTCCACGAGCCTCGCGATGACTTCGCGCACGTCGTACGGCCTGCGCGGATCGGCCTGCACGATGCCGTAGATCTCTTCCGGATCGTACGCGGGAGCCTCGGGCGTCGCCACGTCGGCCGGCATCGCCTTGCGGCCGGTCAGCGTCGAGACGATCGTTCGCGTCACCTGGAGTGCGTGCGCATCATCGTCGGCCAGATAGTCGGCCACGCCCGACAGGCGCGTATGGACGTCGGCGCCGCCGAGCTCCTCGGCGCTCACTTCTTCGCCGGTGGCGGCTTTGACGAGGGGAGGCCCGCCGAGAAAGATGGTTCCGGTCCCCCGGACGATCACGGTCTCGTCGGACATCGCCGGGACGTACGCGCCGCCGGCCGTGCACGAGCCCATGACCACTGCAATCTGCGCGATGCCTTCCGCCGACATCCGTGCCTGATTGAAGAAGATGCGCCCGAAGTGCTCCCTGTCGGGGAAGACCTCGGCCTGCATCGGCAGAAACGCGCCGCCCGAATCGACCAGATAGACGCACGGCAGGCGGTTCTCGAGCGCCACCTGCTGGGCGCGCAGATGCTTCTTGACCGTGACGGGATAGTACGTGCCGCCTTTCACCGTGGCGTCGTTGGCCACGACGATCGCTTCGCGGCCGGAGATACGGCCGATGCCGGTCACAAGGCCGGCGCCCGGCGCCTCGTTCTCGTACATCTCCCAGGCCGCCAGCGGCGACAGCTCCAGAAACGGAGAGCCCGGGTCGAGCAGCAGGTCGAGCCGTTCGCGGACCGGCAGCTTGCCCTGCTGGCGATGGCGCTCGAGGTACCGGGGGCCACCCCCCTGACGGCAGACGGTGATCCGGTCGCGCAGCTGCTTGACGAGACCGGCCATGCGGGCGTGGTTGTCGCGGAACTCCTCGGACTCGGGGCGAATGTGGCTCTCGAGGCGGGGGCTCACCATCCCCAGCAGTCGGAGCGGTTGGCCGAGGCCGACTGGGCCTTGAAGTCCGACATCGGCGGCATTATAGGGCTGAATTAGCGAACGGTGGATAACTGTATTTAATATATACAGCATGTACCGTTTCCGCTGGTTGCTCATGGTTCTGTATTGTTTGGAAACGGTCTTGTGCTAGCATAGCCCTCCTTCGCCGACGCAGGCCGAATATGTCCAGTCTCCCGACCCCCTCGAACAAACGCCGCAGGCGAGTGCTTGCGATCGACGATGAGCCGGCGATGACCGAGTGGCTGAAGATGGTCATCGAAGCCGACGGGTATGAAGTCCGCACCGCGCTCATCGGCACGCGCGGCGAGGAGATCTTCAAGCAGTGGCGGCCGGATGTGGTCGTCACGGATCTGATGCTGCCCGATCTCGACGGCATCGCCCTGCTGCGGCGCCTCAAGGAGATCGACGCGGCACCCGAAGTCATCATCATCAGCGGGCAGGGGACGCTGGCGCGGGCGGTGGAAGCCGGGCAGGCGGGCGCCTTCTTCTTCCTCGAGAAGCCGGTCAGCCAGGACGGCCTGATGGATCTGATCCGCCGCGCGATCGAGCAGACGCAGGCGCGGGCGGAGCACAAGCAGATGAAGGAGCAGATCCGCGGCCAGTACAGCTTCGCCAACATCATCGGACAGAGCAAGAAGATGAAGGATCTGTTCGAGCTGGTGGAGAGCGTGGCGGCCAGCGACGCGAACATCCTGATTCAGGGGGAGAACGGTACCGGCAAGGAGCTGATCGCGAACGCGATCCACTACAACTCCAACCGGGTGAAGGGCCCGTTCATCAAGATCAACTGCGCGGCGATCCCGAAGGACCTCATCGAGAGCGAGCTGTTCGGCTACAAGAAGGGCGCCTTCACCGGCGCCAACACCGACAAGATCGGCCTGTTCGAGATGGCCGAGAGCGGGTCGCTCCTCCTCGACGAGATCGGCGAGATGCCGTCGTACCTGCAGACGAAGCTGCTGCGGGTGCTCCAGGAGCGGGAGTACCGACCCATCGGCAGCGACCGCCTGGTGCACGTCGACTTCCGGCTGATCTGCGCCACCAACATCGACCTCGAAGTGGCGCTCCGCGAGGGGAAGCTTCGCGAGGACCTCTATTTCCGGATCAACACGATCACGCTGCGGGTGGCCCCGCTCCGGGAGCGGACCGAGGACATTCCACTGCTGTGCAATCACTTCCTCTCGAAGTTCAACGAGCGGTACCAGAAGAACGTCCGCTCGATCTCGCCGGCCGCCTACCACCTGCTCATCCGTAACCGGTGGGCGGGCAACGTGCGGGAACTGGAGAACGCGATCGAGCGCGCGGTGCTCGTCTGTAAGACAGGCGAGATTCAGCCGGGCGATCTGCCCGAGTCGATTCGCGAAGAGGGGAGCCCGGCGCAGGAGTTCACGGTTCCGCCGCACCGGACGCTGGCCGAGATCGAGAAGATGGCCATCCTGCAGACGCTGCAGCGCACGAACTGGAACAAGCAGGAGGCGGCGCAGATTCTCGGCCTCTATCGTCCGACCCTCTACAGCAAGATGAAGAAGCACGAGATCCAGGATCAGCGCGCCCAGCAGCGGGCCGCGGCGGCCCAGGCGGCGACGACGCGGTAGCTCATCCCCCCAAGTTCTAAGTCATCTGGCCCACCCGTTGCACCACGGTTGGGGCGTGTTCGAGCGCGTCGGCCTTGCCATCCTCGCGGCGCTCGGGTGGATTGGAGAGCTGTCGCTCTTCGGCGCCCGCGCGCTCCGCGACATGGTCCTCCCGCCGTACGAGGTCCGGGAAGTCACCCGCCATGTCTGCGAGATCGGCTGGCGGTCGGTCCCGCTCATCGCCACGTCCGGGTTTGCGATCGGAAACGGCTGCGCGTGGCACCCGTTTTGGAAGCGTATACCGCTGGGGTCCAATGCAGGAGGTAGTGTGAACGAACAATCTCGCGTCATTGTCGGAGCCGTAGCGGGCGCGCTGTGCGGCGCGGCGGTCAGTTACCTCTTCTTTACTCAACATGGGCGTATCATGCGCGACCGCCTCGAGCCGGCGATCGACGACCTGCGCCGTGAGTTCGGCCGATTCCAGAAGACGCTCGAGAAGATGGGGGACCTGGCCAACGACAGCATGCGGGTCGTCGAGGAATTCAAGGCGGCCCGGATGCAGTACCCGACCGGGACCACGTCACATTGACCGCCATGATTGAAGCGAATCTGGACACCACCAATCTGCTGCTCGGGATCATGGCGGCGGTCAGCGTGCTGCAGGCGCTGCTGCTGGTTGCGGGAGGGGTCGTCTGCTACCGGATGTACCGGCGGTCGATGGCGGTCATTCGCGGCCTGGAAGAGCGGCAGATCGCGCCGCTCGCCGCGAAAGTCAATGCCCTGATCGTCCGCGTCGACGACATCCTCGGCGACGTGAGGAACGTGACCGCCCTCGTGACCCACCGGACCGAACGTGTCGACGCGGCCATTGACCAGACCATCCACCGCGTGGACGAGACCGCCGGGCGCGTGCGCGCGTCGGTGGCGTCGCGCGTCAGCCAGCTCGCCGCACTGGTGCGGGGGCTTCGTGGGGTGATCGGCGGGGCCGGCAACGGCCGTCGCACGACGCCGACCGCCGTGTAACGCGCGTTTTCAGATTCGAGTCTTTGGGTTTTGGGATTTGGATTATTGGATTAAAGGGGGGACAACATGGCCGACAACTACGATCGGTACGAGGGTGAAGGGGGCGGAGGATTCATCATGGGCCTGCTGGCCGGCACGGTGCTCGGCGCGGGGCTCGGCATCCTGCTGGCGCCGAAGGCGGGCGCGGACCTGCGCGGCCAGCTGGGCGAGCAGGCGCGCAACGTCGGGTCGAAGGCATCCGAGCAGTACCGGCGGGCGTCCGAGACGGCAAGCGGCTGGGCGGAGCGCGGCCGCGACATGGTCAACCAGGCACGCGACGCCGTGGCACGGGGCGCCGAGGAAGCGCGCGGCCAGACCGGCGCCACTACCGACAGCAGCTACAGCCCTGGTCCGACGCCGCCCGGCTCGGGCAGCGACTACGGGAGGTCGTAGGTTCGGCGGGTCCGCCGGTCGAGGCGATTGAGTCTCCGGCGGAACCCGCCCCACGCCTCATGAGTGGGGCGGGTCCCGCGGCGACTCGTCAAGACGTCGAGCCGTGGCCCCGCCGTCCGTCATAATCGCAGTGTGACGCTCATCCGGACCCTGCTGCGCTTCCGGGCGGAGCTTCGCTTTTCGGGCCTCGCCGCGTGGCGCGGCTTCGTGCGGTTGATCAACGGCAACGACCTGACCCACGCCGCCGCAATCGCCTATTACGCGCTGCTCTCGCTCTTTCCGTTCCTGCTCCTCGTCATCTCGATCTTCGCGTCGATTACCGCGGACGAAGGCGACCGCCGCGCGGTGCTCGGCTTCGTGCTCCGGTACTTTCCGACCCAGTTCGAATTCGTCAACACGCAACTCGAGGCGTTCCGCCAGACGCGCCTGCAGCTCGGCGTCGCGGGAGGGCTGGCGCTCATCTGGGCGTCGCTCGGCGTGTTCGGCGCGGTGACGAGCGCGGTCAACGAGGCCTGGGGGGTCGAGAAGCAGCGCAGCTTCTTCAAGCACCGCATGGTCTCCTTCCTGATGCTCGTGGCCAGCGGCGGCGTGCTGATTGTGGCGCTGCTGCTCGTGAGCGCCATCGAGGTGGCCGGCGCGTCCTGGTTCGGCGTGATGCTGGCCCGGTTCGAATGGCTGCGGGCGCTGCAGACGCTGACCTTCACCTACTCGGCGACGATCCTGCTGATCCTCGCCGTCGGGCTCCTTTATTACTTCATTCCGAACGCGAAGACGCGGTTTCGTGACGTCTGGGTCGGCGCGGTGCTGACCGGCGTCCTCTGGCGGTTCGCATTCGATGGCTTTTCGTGGTACATCGGCCGGAGCGGAGGCTTCACGCTCATACACGGGTCGATTGCCGCGGTGGTCGTGTTCTTGCTGTGGGTTTATGTCTCGTCGATCATTCTGATGTACGGAGTGGAGTTCACGGCGGCCTACGCCCGCCTCAGACGCCGGCGGCCGGATGAAATGCCGGCCGCCCCGACACCACGAGTATGAGGCCCAGCGTGTTCTTCGTGTCCTCTGTGGCCATCGTCGTCTTCGTGTGCTTCGTGGCCACATTGCAGGCGCGGCAGTTCTCACTGGTATCGGTTCAACAGGAGATCGAGATCGGCCAGGAGGCGAACGCGCAGGTCCGCAGAAAGATTCCGGAGCTTCGCGACGCGCAGGTGACCGCCTACGTGCGCGGGATTGGCGAGCGGCTCGTGCGGCAAGCGCAGGGGCCGAAGTACCCGTACAGCTTTTCTGTGGCCGATTACCGTGAGATCAACGCGTTTGCGCTGCCGGGCGGCCCCGTCTGGCTGCATCGCGGGGCGATCCATGCAGCGACCAATGAGTCGCAGGTGGCCGGCGTGCTGGCGCACGAAGTCGCCCACATCGCGCAGCGCCATGCGGCCGATCAGCTCACGAAGGGCATCATGGCCAACCTGGGCCTGGGCCTGCTCGGGGCGGTGCTCGGCAACGGCGCCGGTGCGAGCACGGCACAGGCAGCCGCGGGTCTGCTCGCCAACGGCGTCTTCATGAAGTTCAGCCGCGACGACGAGCGGGAAGCGGATCGGGTGGGCCTCCAGCTGCTGCGCCGTGCCGGTTGGGATGGCCGCGGCATGGTCGAGTTGTTCGAGATTCTCCAACGCGAGGCGAGCCGCAACCCGGGCAGCGTCGAGCTGTTCTTCTCGAGCCATCCATCGCCGCAGGACCGGATGGCGAGGCTGCGGGAGTCGGTGGGCCGCGGTGGAACGCGCGACACCGCGCAGTTCCAGTCGATCAAGTCGCGCCTGCAGCGCATGGCCCCGCCGAAGGCAATGCCGCGACAATAGGGGAATGCCCAATCGCCTCGCAACCGAACAGAGCCCCTACCTCCTCCAGCACAAGGACAACCCGGTCGATTGGTACCCCTGGGGCGATGCGGCATTCGAGCGCGCGCGCCGCGAGGACAAGCCGATCTTCCTCTCGGTCGGCTACTCGACCTGTCACTGGTGCCATGTCATGGAGCACGAGAGCTTCGAGAATGGCTCGGTGGCCGGTCTGCTCAACGAGCACTTCGTATCGATCAAAGTCGATCGGGAAGAGCGTCCGGACGTCGACCGCGTGTACATGACGTACGTGCAGGTCACGACCGGCTCCGGCGGATGGCCGATGAGTGTCTGGCTGACGCCTTCGCTCGAGCCGTTCTACGGAGGGACGTACTTTCCGCCGACGTCCCGATGGGGCAGGCCGGGCTTTGTCGAAGTGCTCGAGGAGATCGCGCGCCTCTGGCGCGAGGAGCGCGACCGCATCCTGCAGTCGGCCGCCGACACGGTCGAGCGCCTCCGATCGCTGGGCGGCCGCCTCCGTGGCGGTGCGGTGCCCGGCCCCGGGGTCCTCACGCAGGCGGTTCGTGAGTATGCCGGCGCCTTCGACAGCCGCCGCGGCGGGTTCGGCAGCGCGCCGAAGTTCCCGCGGCCGAGCGAACTGCTGTTCCTCCTCCGCGAGCACCATCGGGCCGGCGGTGCCCGGGCGGCGAGCCGGGCGGGAGACGACCCGCTCGAGATGGCCGTGACGACACTCCGCGCGATGGCCATGGGAGGGATGCGCGATCACCTCGGCGGCGGGTTCCACCGGTATTCCGTGGACGCCGACTGGCGGGTTCCCCATTTCGAGAAGATGCTGTACGATCAGGCGCAGCTCGTCCTGGCGTATCTCGAGGCCGCGCAGGTCACCGGCGAGCCCTTCTTCGCGGACGTTGCCACCGATACCCTCGAGTACATCCGGCGGGACCTGACAGACGCCGGCGGCGGCTTCTATTCGGCTGAGGACGCCGACAGCGTGCCTCCGGAAGAAGCGGACAAGTCCCACACCCCAAATCCCAAATCCCAAAGCGTCCCGCCCAAGAGCGAGGGCGCCTTCTATATCTGGCGCGACGAGGAGATCGGCGACGCGCTTGGCGACGAGGCGGACCTGTTTCGGCTGCGGTACGGAGTGCTGCCGGACGGCAATGCGCCGTTCGATCCGCAGGACGAGTTCACGGGCAAGAACCTGCTGTACACGGCACGGTCCCTTGAGGAGGTGGCGTCGATCACCGGCAGGACGCCTGACGCGGCTGCTGCCGCGATCGAACGCTCGAGGGGAATCCTGCGTGGAATCCGCGCCACTCGGCCTCGCCCGCACCTGGACGACAAGATCCTGACCGCATGGAACGGCCTCATGATCGGCGCGTTCGCCCGCGCGGCGCGCACGCTCGACGGGGGACGGTCGTACCTCGAGGACGCGAGGCGTGCGGCCGCGTTTCTTCAGACGCACCTGTGGCGGAGCAGCGACGCGACGCTGCTCAGGCGCTATCGGCAGGGCGATGCGGCCGTCGAGGCGTATGCCGAAGACTACGCCTACCTGATCTTCGGGCTGCTGGAACTGTTCCAGGCCGGCGGCGATCCAGGATGGCTCGAGTGGGCGCTGACGCTGCAGCGCCGGATGGACGAGCTCTTCTGGGACGCCGAGCACGGCGGCTGGTACAGCACCACCGGCAGGGACACGTCGGTGTTGCTGCGGTTGAAGGAGGAGTACGACGGCGCGGAGCCGGCGGCCAGCTCGGTGGCAGTCCTGAACCTGCTCGTGCTGTCGCATCTGACAGGCGGGCCTGAAGGCCCGCCACTACGATCCCACCCCTCCGGTCGTAGCGGCGGGGCTTCAGCCCCGCCGGACCAGACCATGGCCGAACGGATCGAGCGGGCGATCGGCCTGTTCAGCGCCGGTGGCACGATCCACGGGCGGGTCGTCCCGTTCCTGCTGGCGGCGCTGTCCACCTATCATGCCGGCATCTCTCAGATCGTGGTCGCGGGCGAGCCGGATGCGGCGGATACGGCTGCCTTGACGGCCGTGATCAGACGTCGGTACCTGCCGACTGCCGTCCTCGTCCCGGTGGCAGAGACCCGTCGCCGCGCGCTTGCGGCGCTTCTTCCGTGGACCGGGGCGCTCCGCGCCCGCGAAGGCCGTGCGACGGCGTACGTCTGCCACGACTTTGCCTGCCAGGCGCCGACCACCTCACCAGAGGAGCTCGACGCTATTCTGGACAATGCCTAATGCTCAATGCGGATCGTCAGCCCCTTCGAGAGCGGGGGCGTGGTGATCGCCCTCGAGCTGACGCTCGGCGCCGTGGTGGCCGGGCCGTTCGACGTGCCCGAGAGCACTCTCAGCGGCGCCATCGCGCGCGTCACGGCCGCCCAGCGTTCGACCCCCATCTCGATTCACTGACCGGCGGGTCCACGGCTCGGTGGTTTGAAACGTGCCGGGGACCCGCCCCACGTACAAGAGGAATGTGGGGCGGGTTACGCCGGAGATCCTATCGCATCGACCGGCGGACCCGTCGGGCTAGAACCTGTAGGTGTACAGCACTTTCGACGCGATCCGCTTGTCGAGCGTTGCCAGGCGGTTGTGCAGCGGGTCGTCGAGCCAGTTGTGCGTGTAGACGATGTACAGATCGTTGCCTGGCGTGACGATCCAGCGGAAGCGTGACTGCCAGCCAAGCACCGCGCTCTGCGAGTCGTACTGGATGTTGTTGACGAGCGCGATGAACGGTGTGAACTGCGTTTCGCCGACGACGCGATACAGCCGCGTGGCGAAGGACCCCTCGGGGAGCTTGATGCTGTTCCACTGACCGGTCAGGTACAGGATCAGTCCGGGCCGCAGCCGCATGTTCAGCGTCAGGTTGCGCTCGCTGCGCGTGCCGCTGTAGAAGTCGCCCGTCTCGTAGCGGGCGTTCACGGCGAGCATGCGCCGGTTGGCGGTCTGCCCCCACAGCCGTATCCGATCGAAGGTGTACTCCGAGCCGATCGGCAGCGTGATGTCACGCGAGATCTCGAACGGCGCGTCGAGTCGCTCGTAGCGGCGCATCAGCACGACGCCACCCATCTCCTGGCTGTGCAACTGTATCTGGAACGGTGTGAGCTCGACGTAGCGCGTCAGCAGCCGGTTCTGCAGGTCGGTCTGAATATCGCCGGCGCCCCCGAACGTGAACTGGCGGATGTACCGATGGCTGCGCGGCCGCGGCCCGTAGTCCACGAGCTGCGTGTACTGGCGGTACGCCTGACGCGTGATGAACCCGACGGCCGGGTCGAAGTGCTCCTGGACCTCCAGCGCGTCGGCGCGCAGGTTCCAGAGATCGTTCGGGTAATCGAGCGTCGCGCCGAAGGCCGATGTGCCGGTCGACACGCCGGGCCGGCTTGTATGGAGGAACCAGCCGCCGGCCTCGAGATTCTCGCTGCCGAGAAAGCTTGACGTGGCGAGCTTGGCGTCGATCCCGGCCGCCTGCGATGTTCCGCCGCCGGCGATCCGGGGGTCGCGCCGTGTCCACACCGCCCCGATGTAGGACTGCTGCAGCAGGCGTCGTTTGAGCCGCACGACGGTGAAGTCCTCGCTGGCGGCATCGGCATCCGCGTCCTCGCCGGTGCGGACGTGCAGCACGCCGACGTCCTGCGCGCCCATCTGGCCGGTGATCTTGGTGCCGAAGTCGATGCGCTGCGGCTCGCCCCGATCGGTGAGGCCGATCCGACGGCTGAAGAACGGAATAATCCGCTCCTGACGCCCGGCGTTGGGGTTGCCCGTCTGCGGGGCACTGTCACTGCCAAAGTCGAAGAACGTGGCGCCGTCGAGAAAGAAGTCGCGCCGCTCCGGGAAGAAGAGCGAGTACCGCGTCAGGTTCACCTGCCGCTGGTCGACCTCCGTCTGCGCGAAGTCGGTGTTGATCGTCAGGTTGGCGCGGAGCAGGGGAGTCGGATTGTAGAAGAGGTCGACGCCGGCGTCGGCCGATCCGTCCATGGCGGGGCGGCCGCGTCCGGGAGACGCCTGCGACGAGAGGAGCCCGTACGGCTTGATATCGAGCCCGTGCCCCTGGCTCACCTCGCGTATGCCGGTCACGTGCCCCGCGTTGGTCATCCGGCGCAGCCCCTGGTTACGCGCCCATCCCATCCAGATGCTGTCCTCGTTCTTGCGCCGGACGGTGCGCTGGAAGTTGATGCCCCAGGTGTCGCTGTTCGGGTTGAAGTTGAGCGTGCGGAACGGGATCTCGATCTCGAGCGTCCACCCGATGCCGCTCCGGTGGACGCGCGCGTTCCAGATACCGTCCCACTGCCGGTTCTGCCCGTTGGTGCCCATCAGCGCATCGGCCATCAGGCCCGACGGATTCATCTCGAAGAAGTACCCGCTGCGGCCGTCGAGGAACGTGTCGATCGTCCACATGAAGCGGTCGTCGGAGCCGAGCGTCTGGTCGCGCCGCCGTTCGAAGCCGATCCAGCCTTCGGGGTCCGAGTCGAAGCAGGTCACGCCCATGTAGAGGGCGTCGTCATCGAAGACGATGCGGACCTCGGTGGGCTCGGTGGCGGGCGTGCCGTTGTCGGGATCGATCTGGATGAAGTCGGCGGCTGGCGCTGCCTGCTGCCAGAACGCTTCGTCGAGCCGGCCGTCGAGCACGACCGACGCGCCGGCGGGAAGACGCACTGCCGTCATCGTCCGGCGGCCGCCGTTGTCGGGTGCGGCCTGGCTGGCGACCGGCGGGTCCTGCGGGCTCCGCGCATCGTCTGATTGAGCGAGAGACTCGGCCGGCGCGGCCAGGGCGAGCACGAACAGGAGTGGCCGCATTCCACCACGAAGGGACATTGTTCTGAATACGACCGCCCGGGGCCATTCGTTCACGACGCGTACGTAGCACGTAGTGCCTTGGCTTCTTGACTCGCCGTAGCCTTGGCGGAGGCGGTCAGCCAGGCCGTCGCGCTACTTCCTGAGCGTCGCGGCCCAGTTGTTCGGGTGGTTGAGGGCGGCGAGCGCGCGCGCCTGGTCGAGCAGCGCCTCGACGCTATGGCAGTTCCTGCCCACGCATCGCCGGCGCAGTGGTGCAGAAGCGGCGAGATCGACCAACCGGACCGCGGATTTCCCGAGATTCCGTGCGGCACGATCGTAGCACACGGCTGCGGCACACGTGGGGAGGCCGACGATGCTACGCTTGACGCAGGATCAACGCGCTGTTGTCCTGGACAAGTTTCCGGATGTCGCAAATCTGGCGGTCGGCGCGCTGGTGTTCGGGCAATTTCTGGGGTCGGAGTCGTATTCGCTTGCGCTCGCTGCCGCCGGAATTGCCGCCTGGTCGGCACTGATTGTGATTACGTTGGTGATTGCGGGAGGGCACAGATGACCGGCGTGTACGTGCTTCTCGGAGGCGTTGTCCTTGTTGCGTTTATCATCATGCTGCTCGACCTGCTCGGGCGCCGTAAGGGCCGCCGATCCGAGCACCACCGCCCGGCCTGAACGGGGACGGTCCGGGCGTCCTGACTCTCTCCAGCGTGGGGCCCGGTGAAGCTCAGGCTGTTGTGATGGGAATGCCCGTTCAACAGGCGGTCATCGGTAACTACGCGGTCGAAGGCAGGTTGACGCAGTAGCGCAGCGGCTCGCCGACCTTTACCCGCCTGACGTTGTCCGCCACAATTCCGACAATCCCCTCGTAGCTCTGGCGCGTGACGCCGCCGATATGCGGCGTGGCCAGGACGTTCTCCATTCCGAGCAGCGGGTGGTCCGCCTGCAGCGGCTCCTGCTGGAAGACGTCGAGGCCGGCGCCGGCGATGGTCCCGTCGGCCAGGGCGGCGAGGAGATCGGCCTCGTTGACGAGCGCGCCGCGCGCCACGTTGACCAGGATGGCCGTCGGCTTCATCGCCCGAAGCACGCGAGCGTTGATGAGGTCGCGGGCGGCGTGATCGGCGGCTGCGGTGCAGATGACGAAGTCGGCGTCGGCGGCGAAGCGGACGAGATCGTCGGGCGTGCCCAGCCGCCGCAGCCCATGGCGCTCGGCTTCGCCCGGCTCGGGGATGCGTCGGATGGCGTCGATACGCATTCCCATCGCGCGGAGCCGCCGCGCCAGCGCCTTGCCGATGCGGCCGAAGCCGACGATCAGCGCCACGCCGCCAACGAGCGCCTCACCCCGGGGAATGCCCCAGGAGCCTTCCTGGAACATGCGCGGGCAGGATCGCAGCCGCCGCGCGACGCCCATCATCAGGAGCAGCGCGTGCTCGGCGGTCGATTCCGCGTTCAGCGTCGCGTCGCTCGGCACGTTGCAGACGGGAATCCCGCGCGCAGTCGCTGCCGCGAGGTCGACGCCGTCCAGCCCGGCGCCCCACTGCTGAATCAATCGAGCCGACGTGGCCGCAATCAGCGCGGCGTCGAGTCGGGCCATCAGCGGGACCAGGACGTCGGCGGTCCGTACGACCTGCGGCAGATCAGCCCCGTCCACCGGCACCAGGTCATCGTCCGGCAGGAGGGTAGACAGCGCCTCGCGTGCCGCCGGAAAGGTGTGCCCACAGAGGATGATCTTCATGATGGGAACCAGGGCTGCAGGATGTCGCTAACCCTGCGACAATACGCAGGTTACAAGATACGCCGGGGTGGCGGAACTGGCAGACGCACGGGACTTAAAATCCCGGGTCCCGCAAGGGACGTGTGGGTTCGATCCCCGCCCCCGGCACCAATCTTACCAACGACTTAGCGCGACGTACGATCTACGCGTCCTTCGCGGCTAATCATCCAGGTGGGACAATGCGCGAACGGTCATGCTGCTCGTACGCCTACTTTAGACTGTTCACGCGCGTGCGCCGCTCGACGGAGGTTTCTTCGGCTCAGGATAACCTCCAGGAATCCAGGCGTCTTCCTCAGGTGCGAGGTCGCCGTTCAGGCGGTCGTGCGAATCAGTTCATCGATCGTCGTTTCGCCAAGCAGGGCTTTCTCCAGGCCGTCCTGGAACATCGTGCGCATGCCCTGACGGATAGCGGTCGTTCGGAAGAGGGCCGCGTTCGAGTGTTTGGAAATCATCTGGCGGATTTCGGTGTCGACCTCGAACAGTTCGCAGATGGCGATCCGCCCCCTGTAGCCAGTTCCACCGCAGCGCGTGCACCCGCTGCCACGGAAGAGCCGGACGTTGTCCAGTTTGTCACCGGAGGTCGTCACGAGGCCGCTCTTCTGCAGCGCGGGCAGCGCCTCGGTGAACTCCGGCCTGTGGAGAACCGCCTCGAGGACGACGATGTTGTTGACGTATGCCACTTTCAGACGTGTGAACATTGCCTGAACGTCGGCGGGCATCGTCTTGACGTCGAGGCGGCGCAGGGAAGTGAGCGAGGAAAGATATCGAACATCTTGGGAGCGGGCATCGAGATACGACTCGATTTGCCTGGCGGCCTGCCGGGCAATCAGGAGTTGAGATTCGTTGAATTGCGAGAGGACCTGCTCTGTGACTTCCTGATGGAGATCAGAAAGCGAGGAGGGCACCGGCCAGCAGCATGCCTGCTGCCAGAGTGATGGCGGACAGGTGTCGTTTCATAAAGGTGAATCATCCGGCTGTTGCCCCCACGGGAGCGGTGACGGTGCGCAAGCGGTCTTCACCAATCAGGCAGTCGTGGCTCAGCGATTCGACGTGTAACAACCGTCGGTTGGCGGCAAAGCCGATCTCCCGCAGGGCAGGCAGATTGTGGAGCGCACGACCAATGGCGAAGTCGTAGGTGTCGTTGATGGTGGTTTCGGTGCGAAGGGCCTGGCCTTCTTTGTGGTACTGCTTGACCTTGGACTTTTTGTACTGCACGTGGAGCGAGGGCACGACGCCCTCCGTCAGCACCCGGGTCCGGAAGGATCCCGGGGTGCGGCGCGTGCCGCGTCGATCGAAGATCAGTTGCATCTGATCGGGACGCCCGAGGTCGAGATTCTCGCGGATGACCTCTTCGAAGAAGCAGCGGCCGGTGACGGGACGATCCAGGACCTGGGTCAGCGCGAACTCGGCGTGCAGGACCGAGAGCTGATAGCGATAGCCGGCGGCGCGGTGCGCGGGCGCGAACGGATGCGGGATGCGCCGGAGCCATTTGCGAAAGACCGCGTCGATCTTGGCGGCGTCCAGGGTGTCGGCGATCCGCTGCACGCGGGCCGGCGCGTCGCTCGAGCGAATGCCGTTGTCCAAGGGCTCGAACGGAATCTCCCGCTGCGTCAGCTGCCGTTTCAACCACTCGTGCCCATTCAGACAGAGCTTGGCGGGAGAGGGGAAGGAGGAGCAGCACTTGATGAAGAGCGGACCGAAGTCGCGGTCCAGAATGTAGACGTAGTAATGATTGGGCATCGCGGTCGACCGGATGATCCACGGGGACGTCTTCCCGTGCGCGTCGCGACGTTTCTCGGTGCGGAAGACACTGGCTTTCTCCTGCGCCTTCCCGATGAACAGCACGCCCTCCTCGCCCTCGAACGCCGCGAGGTACTGCTGCGCGATGTCGTCTTTGCGTTGCCCCTTTTCGAACGTCACCAGGTCGATCCCTTCGCGCGCAACGAAGCCGTCGATCGCGTCGACGAACCGCTCACTCATCGGCGCGACCATCATCGTGGAGGGCACGCGCGCCCCCAGCTGCGTCTGCATGAACCAGACGACCCCACCGCCGGTCTGGAGCGACGGCACGTAGGCGTTGAGATACATCCGGTCGATCGCTTCCAGCTCGAAGGTCACATGATTGGTGAGGATCTCAGCGACGTTTTTGCGTACCATGATGCTGGAGCTCCCGGAGAGCGCGGCCCATGTGGCCACCGACCCGAACAGGGTCTATTACGTAGGCGCAGGGTACAACCCCTGCCATGCTCCCGGGGCTCCTCTTTTTCTAGGCCCTGCCTCAGACCGGCCGGCGTCTTCGGCCTACACCACCACATGCTCGACGGTCTGAGGCAGGGCCTCGTTAGCACTGTCTCCAACTGAGGCTCCAACCGGAGATTCAGTCTCAGAATCATTCTCAAGACACCGCTCGCCGCTGCTCCCGGGCCTCAGTCGAGCGCGCACGGCGGATACGCGTCGACGAGCAGCGACATGTAGGCGGGCGCTCGCGTGCGCCACCGCAGGTAGAAGAGACAGAAGCCGCGGATCGTGCGGTAGTGCTCGCCGGTGACGAGAATCGTGAACCAGCTCACGATCGCCAGCACGTAGGCGGCGGCGCCCAGCAGGCCGGCCCCGGCCGTCCGCGACGACCAGTACATCGCTGGATGCGTTCCATGGCGCGCGTCAGTGGACGACCGGCGGCGGGAAGCTGTTCGCGCTCCACGCCGGCAGGTGGTGCTGCACGCCCCAGTAGAACAGCCCGGTCAGCGCCAGGATCGCCACGATCATCAGCACGAAGGCGAGGCCGATGCCCAGCAGGACGGGATCGTGAAACGGATCGTCGGTCGTCCCGGTGTCGACGGAGGGCCGCCTACCGGCGAGCGTCGTAGCCATGAGTCTCTCCTTCGCGTGTCCAGCTTTGAAGTGTTCGAATGTAGCCGGCCCGCTCGGCCGCGGCCGGGTCCAGCGCGCGCTCGAAGCTCGCCACGCCGCGCATCTCGTCGACGGTGAGGAACTGGTGCCGCTCCATCCACCGCTCCAGCCCCTCACGCATGGTCTGGATGTAGCCCGAGCCGTGGCGCAGCAGCGCCGAGACCATCTGCACGGCATCGGCCCCCGACAGGATGGCCTTGATGCCATCCTCGGGCGTCGCGATGCCGCCCGTGACCGCCAGCGATGGCCGGACCCGGCCGAACAGAATGGCGAGCCAGTGCAGCCTCAGCAGCAGCTCGCCCGTATCCGACAGCTCGACATGCGGCTTGATCTTCATCGTCGTGATGTCGAGGTCCGCCTGATAGAACCGGTTGAACAGCACGAGGCCGTCGGCGCCCGCTTCGTCCAGCTGGCGCGCCATGTTGCCGAACGCCGTGAAGAATGGCGTGATCTTGACCGCGACCGGGATGCCGACGATGTGCTTCATCTCGCGGACGATGCCGGCGAGCTGCATCTCGACGGCCGCCGCGGGCGTGTGGAGGTCGCTGAACACTTCATACAGGTTCAGCTCGAGCGCATCGGCACCCGCCTGCTCGATGATCCGCGCGAACTTCAGCCATGATTCAGGAGAGGTGCCGTTCAGCGAGCCGAAGACCGGGATGCCGACCGCCTCCTTGACTCGCCGGAGGTGCTCGGCATACCGATCCGGGCCGAAGGGGTAGTCGCGGTCGCCTGGAAAGACGCCGAGCGTCTCCGCGAACGTGGCGTCTCCGGGGTCCATGTGCCGGATGCGGCCTTCCATGGTGCTCGTGAGCTGCTCTTCGAACAGCGAGTGGAGCACGATCGCGGCGCAGCCGGAGTCTTCCAGGCGCCTGATGGTCTCGAGCTGATGGCCAAACGGCGACGCACCCGCGATGAACGGGTGCGGCAGCCGGAACCCAAGGTAGGAGGTCGCAGTCTGCATCTCCTGCCCCCTTGCCCCCTCCTACGCGTACCCCATGTCGATCGTCCGAATGCGCTCGGTCGCGGCTTCGATCGCATCGCACTGCGTCTCGACCAGATCGCTCACCGTCGGCGGCAGCATGCCGTTCAGCGCGTCCTTGTACGTGTCCAGCGCGGCGTGCTCGCCACGCTTGGCCTCGGTCACGATGGCGTGATCGTGACTGCCCGGCACGGCAGCTTTCAGGTGGATCCAGCCGCGATGGAGCGTCGCGGCGCCCGAGCCATCGTCGGGGTTCGCACCCATGCGCTGCAGGTGGGGCACCAGGTCGTCCGCGAAACGCTTCCGCTGGACCGCCAGGTGCTTGAAGAGCGTCTGCAGCTCCGGTTGGCTCACGTGCTCCGCGGCCGCGCGGAATCCCCGCTCGCCGTCCCGGCAGATCTCGATGAGATGCTGGAGCACCTCTCGTTCAGTTCGTTCGGCCATCGCGTCCCCCACTTCTCAAGAAGCTGTTTCTCGAATCAGTGACGTGTGCAGATTGCGCGCCAACGTCCGGCGCCGCGATTCGATCCGCCGGGCGCGCATGTGGGCGCGTATTGCCGGCATCGCCGCCGGCCGGCGCGGGATCAATTCCGCGCGCCGCGGAGAATTCCGCGGTGCCCGGGATCAATGCGCCATGGGCGGCGTCGCACGCGCTGACGGGCCGTCGGTCGCGACGACGCGAATGCGGCCAACGGCACCCCTGGCTGCGTCGGCGAACTCGTGATCGACGAGGAGGTATTCGCCCGCTTCTCGGGGACGAGGAACTCCACGACGGCGCCGTTGCTCGCGCCGAGCAGGACCGTCTGCATGCCGCGCCAGTCGTTGTGTGGGTTTCCTTCGTGCCAGACCCGGTCGAAGATCGTCCCGACGACGTGGCTGCTGGCGGTGGGTGAACCTGCGGTCCGCGGAGGGGGCGCGGTCGTAGAGGCGGACCTTCCGCCTTCGCATGAAGCTTCGGCGGACCGCCATAGCCTTGGCGGAGGCGGTCAGGTCCGCCAGGAACAAGAACAACGCCGACGGTAAAAAATCCGGGCCCGCCGGGAAAGATCGCGGGCGCCGCCGGCGTGCGCTCCCTTCAGCGCCGTTTTCGCCGGGCATTCAGCACGGCCCCGGCGGCACACCGGTTGCCCTGCAAAGCATGAGGCGCCGGAGGAACGCCGATGCGCGCACGCAGGCTCTCGAGAATCGTCGGCTGGTCGGTGCTCTGTGCAGGCCTTGCAGCGGCTGCATCGGGCGCAGCGGCGGCCTGGCCTCAGGCGGCCGATGACGAATCAGCCGCGGTCCGGGCGTTCACCGAACGGGTCGATCGCTACGCGAGCCTTCGTTCCCGACTGGCAGAACCGCTGCCGCCCACCGACGCGCGTCGATCGAGCTGGTCCATGCTGCTGACGCGACGGTATCTCGCCTCTGCGATCCGCGCCGCGAGACGCACCGCGGCGCCCGGTGAGGTGTTCACGCCGGCGGTCGCCGACGTCTTCCGCCGCCGGATTGGCGAGGCCATCTACGAGGTCGACGTCGAAGGGCTGGATGACCGCGATCGGGAGCCCGTGGTGGACGTGGTCGTGAACGAGCCGCTCCCTGTGTGGGCGCTGGATCCGGTGCCGTCGGCGATCGCCGACCGCCTGCCCGAACTGGCAGGCGGCCTCGCGTACCGCCTCGTCAACGGCGCCCTCGTGCTCTGGGATGTGGACGCCGAGATTGTCGTCGACGTGCTTCCGGACGCGTTTGCCGCCCGGTGAATCGGGACGGGAAGGAGGAGGTCATGTCACGTGCAAAGGTCGCCTTCATTGCCGGCTGTGCCGCACTTGCGGCCGGGGCGGCGGGATGGGCGGTGGGAACGCTGTGCGCGCCGGCTTCCGGGAAGGAGATGAGGCGCCGTCTCGAGTGGAGAGCGGAAGAGCAGTGGCGCACGATGAGCGCGGCAAGCGAGCGCATGCTCAAACGGGCCGCCGCACGTGCGGCGGCGGAGCTTGCACACCGGACTTCCGCGAAGGCGTAGGTGGCACGCCGGCTGGCCGGCCTCCTGTGGTTTGCCTGCGTGGCGTCTGCCGCCGCGGGCCGGTCGGGCCTCATGGTGGTGGCGAACCGTACGGTGACCGTGGAGATCGTCCTCACGGTCGCCGTGGGCAGCAGCGTCACCGGTAGGCGAAATCGAGCTCCGCCGCCCCGGTGAGCTGATCCAGGCTGAACGGAATCTTGAAACGGCCGCCCCGGACTTCGAGCGTGCGGCCGACGACTGCGTTGAGAAACGCATCACGCCAGGGTGTCGAGAAGTCACGCCAGTCCGCCTGCGCCAGCGCGTGGAATTCGGCTCGCAGCATCCCGCCCGACTCGAGCGCGATCTGCGCTGCGACCGACACTGGTGAAACAAGAACGAGCGTCGCACCCAGCGCCGCCGTCGCACACCAAGGGATCGTTCGCTGGTGGTCGGTCATCCGCCTTCCTGCCTATTGCGACTCGGCAACCGGCAGCGCGCCAGGAAGCACGTCGACAACGAGGCTTGCGCGAACGTCGACTAACACGAGGTCGCGCTCCACGAACCGGTACTCGAGTTCGCGCGGCAGCGGGGGAAACGTCGCCAGTAGCGACGGCGGCATGAACGACCCTTGCTCCCAGGCAAACCGGCCGTTGACCACCGGACGCGGCGCGGCCACCGCGTCTTCGTCTCGAGCCGAGGCCAGAATCGCGATCGCATCACACTCGTTCTCCAGCAGCGATTCGCGGATCCGTGCTCGGAACCACTCGCTCGCGTCGGCGTCGAACAGGTCGCCCTCGTGGGCGGCCGGACGAGCCGTGCGTATCGCGGCTGCCATGGCGTCGACGGCGTGGTGAATCTTTCGCGCGTCCGAGGAAATGTCCACCGGCGGGACCTGCTGTTCGACGTCGCGGTGCAGGCGCGCAGACGCCTCCACAGCGGTCCGAAAATGCCGCAGGGCGTCGGCCTCCTCGCCTAAAGTCCCCTCCAACTGGGTGCAGGCATCCAGTGCAAGAAGCGGGACGCCACGCGCTGTCAATCGGCGCGGCGAACAGCTTGCAAAAGACCGAATCGGCCATGGGTCCTTCGCTGGCGGCCATCGGCGTCGATCGCACGCTCGACGACCTCGAACAGGAGCTGAGCGCGATCGAGGCCGACATGCGCGCGGCCGAAAGCCATTTGTCTGCCCGGTGGAACAGCGTGCCGGAGGCGCGGCACGACAGCGCACGCAATCTACTGCACTACCTCGCCATGCGTCGTCGCGATCTCCGCTCGCTCCAGACCCAGCTTGCGATGCGCGGCCTGTCGTCGCTCGGCAGAGCCGAATCGCAGGCGATGGCCGCTGTCACGGCCGTGCTCGGAGTCGTGCGCTGTCTTCGCGCAGACCGAGCTGCGTCGTGCGACGAGGTCCCGCCGGTTCCGGGCTTTGTGGCGGGCCGGGCGCTGCTCGAAGCGAACACCCGGGCGCTCCTGGGACCGGCGCCGCCCGGGCGAGCCGTCCGCATCATGGTGACGATGCCCAGCGAGGCGGCCGACGATTGTGCGCTCATCCACGATCTGCTGGCGTCCGGTATGGACTGCATGCGCATCAACGCGGCACACGACGGTCCCGATGCGTGGGACCGCATGCTGCGGCATCTCGAGAAGGCGCGAGCGGCGACCGGCAGACCGTGTCGCGTGCTGATGGACGTGGCAGGACCGAAGCTGCGCACCGGCCCCATTCGGTCCGGGCCTCCCGTCATCCACTGGCGTCCGCGCCGGGACGACCATGGCCAGGTCGTCGCCCCGGCCCGCGTGTGGCTGACCGCGCGTCAGCCGGCGCCGCCCCCACAGCCTGCTGACGCCGTCCTGCCCGTCTCGCGCGAGTGGCTTGCCGGCTTGGCTGTCGGCGACCTGGTCAAGCTCTTCGACGCGCGCGGGTCGATGCGCGAGCTGGAGATCGCCGCCCGGGCAGACGGCGGCGTGTGGGCGGAGTCCCAGCAGACGGCGTACATTGTGCCGGGCACGACGCTCCACCTGACGCGCGGGCGATCGCGCGGTTCGACCGAGGTTGGCGACCTGTCGCCGTCTCCGCAGACCATTCGTCTCGCGGCCGGTAACACGCTCATCCTCCGGCGCGACCTCGAGCCGGGGGCTCCCGCGATCCGCGACAAGCACGGGGAGGTCGTTGAGCCGGCGTCGATCGGTCTGACCCTCCCCGAGGTCTTCGACGACCTCAGAGCGGGCGAGCCGATCTGGCTCGACGACGGCAGCATCGGCGGGGTGATCCGCGCCGTCAGTGCGGCGAAGCTGGAGGTCGAGATTACCCGGACCAAGCCGGGCGGCTCGAAGCTTGGCCCGGACAAGGGTGTGAACCTGCCGGAGAGCAACTTGCGCTTGCCGGCCCTGACGGCGAAGGATCGCGAGGATCTCCGCTTCATCAACGGCCGCGCCGATCTCGTGGGTTACTCGTTCGTCCGTACCGACGCCGACGTGCACGAGCTTCAATCGCACCTGGCGACCCTTGGCGGCGGGAACCTCGGGATCGTGTTGAAGATCGAGACGCGCCGGGCCTTCGAGCGTCTGCCGGAGCTGCTGATCGCCGCGATGCGCAGCCCGTCGGCGGGGGTCATGATCGCGCGGGGCGACCTCGCGGTGGAATGCGGTTACGAGCGGCTGGCCGAAGTGCAGGAGGAGATCCTCTGGATGGCCGAAGCGTCGCACACGCCAGTCATCTGGGCCACGCAGGTGCTCGAGCAACTCGCCCGGGACGGCATTCCGTCGCGTGCGGAGATTACCGACGCCGCGATGGCCGAGCGGGCCGAATGCGTGATGTTGAACAAGGGGCCATATGTGGTCGATGCGGTCCGTGTGCTCCACGACATCCTGACGCGGATGCAGGCGCACCAGCGGAAGAAGAGCGCGATGCTGCGGGAGCTCAGTCTTGCGGACCGATTCTTCGAGACGTAGGGTCTATTTCATTTGGTCGTAGAGGCCGGGCTTCAGCCCGGC
>MEKU01000079.1:8083-54720 GCA_001767195.1 Acidobacteria bacterium RIFCSPLOWO2_02_FULL_67_21 | reverse complement strand
GCGTACCCCGGGTCAGTCGCCCCGCGCCGCGAGATCGGCGAATGCCTCGGCCTTGTAGGGCTGAGTGACCCGGCCCGTGAGCGTGACGACTCCGTCGTTCACCGCGACATCTGCATCGTCGAAGATGGTGAAGAAGACATACCGGCGGCGCCGCTCGGCCACCTGTTCGGCAATGCGGACTGTGCCGGGAACGCGCGGCATGACCAACCTCACTTTTCTACACTCGCGTGGTGCGCATGCGAGTGATGCACATGAGCTCGATGCGATTCGTGCCGATGGGGATGGGCGTGGTATCCGAATCGGCCTGCGCGCAGCACCCAGGCTGCACCAACGGTCACCGGTACGCCGATGCCGGTGGCGACCGCGCCCATCTTCAGCTCCGAGAGGATCGGGCCCATCGGGAAGACTGCCGTGGCGAAGAACAACCCGAACGTGAAGCCGCCGGACGTGGCGAGCGCCACGACGACGAGGTCGCGCCAGTGGAACCGGAGCGGTAAGTGCAGCCCGAGGCCAAGGGCCAGCGCGACGGCCGCGAGCATCCCTGCGGGCTTGCCCACGAGGGCGGCGGTCAGCAGCGCCCAGGTCCCTGTGCCATAGCTGCTCAGCAGCACACCGGCGTTGACGAGCCCGAACAGGAAGAGTACGCCCTGAATCGGATATTTCCAGACATGCTCGAAGTGTCGTGGAGAATCATGCGGTCCATGCGACGCTTCGCCGAAGAGGTCGAGCGTGGCGCGGTGCGTGCGGCAGAAACGGGACGATGGGCATGAGCCCAAACGCGGGATGCAGCCCGTCTGGGTACAGGGCCCACCATGAGAGCGGGCCGCACAGCGCGAGATAGGGCCAGAAGCTCCTGACCTTCGAGCGCCTCAGGAAGAACGCCAGGCCGATCGCGACCGCCATGACCGCGGTGCCGCCGGGACGGACCTCGACGAACGAAGGCCTCGATGCGACGACCAGCATGCCGACGGCATCGGCGACGATCGCCAGCAGCAGCAGGAACGGAATCGCGGCGTGCCGCCGGAAGATAGCCGCCGGAAGATCGCCTTGACAAGGAAGTACGCGAAGGCGAGATCGACGGTACCCGCCACGGGCCATCCGGGCGCCAGGACCGCCTCGTATTTCACGTCAACATAGGCGAGGTACACGAAGGCGGAACCAAGCGTGCCGCCAACGGCGACCACCATCGGGAGCATCCAGCGCCGCCATGTGTGCAGCGCACCGCCCGGCATGACTTCTTCCACCACTTCTTGGGTAATGAGCGCGAAGAACAGCGCCATGCCGATTTCGTTGACGGTGAACGCCAGCGTATGCGACAGCGTGAAGTAGCTCTCGGGCCGGGTATTGGCCCAGACGAGCGCGATCAGACCGCCGATCGGGAGCAGCAGAAAGTGCTCGATTGTGAATTGGAAGAGCGCTCCGGCACGGAACCGGATCGGGGCGATGGCCGCCGGATGTGGAAGCGCGTGGGTGGTCATGGCCGTCTCCTGCCGTCCTACGTGGTCGGGCGCCTGCCGATTACACCCGAGTCAACCGTCACGCCCGTTCGAGAAATCGCCTTGAACGACATCTGGTCTCCCGCAATCTCCACCAGCATGAACGTCTGGTCCTGGTCGAAGCCGGCGGCCGTCGTCTCGGACCGCCGCAAGTCGCCCTTTCGCAATGGCCCACCCGATCCCTCGACGAAGTACGTGATTCCCTTTTGAGGCGTGAGGCGTTCGTAGATGTGATCGTGGCTGGTGAACACGACGCTCACGCCGTACTTCACGAACATCGGTTCGAGAACGACGCGGAGCTCGACGTCCGACCCGTGGCGGCCGCCGTTGGAATAGAGCGGATGGTGAAAGTAGACGATCTTCCAGGGCTCCCGCGCGTTCCGCAGCGTCTCTTCGGTCCACGCGATCTGCTTCGGATCGAGAAAGTTGGTGTCGAGCACCACGAACCGGACGTGCTGGCGCACGCAGGTGTAGAAGCGCACGCCGCTCTGCAGGAGCGGCTCGTAGGGCTTCTGAAACTTCGTGACGAAATCCTCCGAAGTCTGCCGGCCGAGCCTGTTGTCGCCGAGCAGGATGACGAACTCGAAGGGGAACGCCGCCCGAGCCGCCCAGAGTTGGCGGCCCACGTCGTACTGTACGGAATCGCCGTTGCCGACATCACCAAGGACCGCGAATGTGAGCGATTCAGGACGCGCGGCGGCGGTGATGATCTGTGCCTCAGGCGCGCCCGCCGGCGGGCGAGGCGATCCAGAGCCCGACGGCGCAAGCGCCATGACCAGCAGAACGGTGGGCGCAACTGCAAAATACCGGCGCACGAGCCACCTGGTAGGGAAGCACCGTCTCGAACTTCTTGATCTCCCAGTCGACCACCGTTCCGTCGTGCCCATCTAGCTGGCGAATGAGCTTGGTCAGCGGCTGGATTGTTTCGGCAAACGGCACCGTGACCTGGTAGACCAGCTCGGTCGGCGACGATCCGTGCAGCTCGTAGGTCACTCCGTACTGTTCGAGCGCGAGCTCGATCTCGGGTCTGAGGCGCGCGGCGTCCTTGGACGCGATCGTCAGGTCGAAGCGGGCGCGCGCCCGCGGCTCCAGCGATTCGAGGAGCCAGAGCACACCGATGACAAATGCGCACGCCACGAACCCGAACAGGAACATGCCGCCGCCGGCCGTCAGCCCGAGCGCCAGCGCAATGAGCATGACGCCGGCGTCTTTCACATCCTCGACGCGCGACCGGTACCGCACGAGGCCGGCAGCGCCGACGATCGCGAACGCTCGGGCGAGGCTGTCTTGCACGACCACAATGATGCTGGCGCCGACGATCGCGAGCAGGATCTGCGCCTGGACGACGTGCGCCGGCCGCGGTACGATTTCGCGTCGAACCGGCCGGACGATGCCGAGCGCCGCGCCGAGCACTGCGGCCACGACGAGCACCGCCAGCGCGCGCCCGACCGATGGGAGCTGCGACACAACGATCGAGAGTTCTTCGGTCATGATCCGGGTCCTTCCCCCGGTCTCCAGGGTTCGTCCCTGGCGAATCTTCACGCGACGGCGGTCGATGAACCGCCCGGCGATCGCCGGATCGCAGCCGCCGGCGCGAACGGCGTCCCGCCACTGCGCATCGGTGAGCCCGGCGAGTCGCGTCCGCACATTACCGCCGCCGCGGTCGTGCTGATCGCGGCGATGGCAGCCCCGTCAGCGCTGGCGCAGGACGCGCAACCGGCCCTGCTGCCCGAACCAGCCCGCATCTCCGACGCTGTGAACTGGATGGCGCGCATGAAGAATGAGGGGCCCAGCAGCGAGGGGTTCTACCCGGGCATGCCTCGATTTCCAGACACGCCAGGCGTCGTTCGACACGATGCCAATCCGTGAAGTGCTCCGTCGCGATGAGTCGCCCGTCGCGCTCGATGACGAGAGTCCACCCGCCCTCGGTAACCGGCGAAACCGAGATGCTGCATGCGTAGTGCGACCGGTCGTGCGTGGACGGCATGAAGGTGCCTCCTCATGCGCCGCCGCATCTTGTGTGCCAGCATCGCAGCGGTCGTTTCCGGGTTAGCCGCGGGTGTCGCGTGCGTCGCCGCGAGGAGTGGTGGTGCACTATCTCCGGCGGGGCCGGAAAAGTTCGCGCACGTGGGGGTGCACTGGCGTCCGAGCAGGAACGACTACGCCGCGCGGCCAGTGGACTGGACGCGCCTCAGCAGCCACGCCAGCCCGCCGCGCACGCCCGCGTCCGTCGTCTCGGCGGCGCCCTTCACAACCGACGTCACCCCTCGCACATCGTCCAGGATGGCGTTGACCCTGACCGCTGTGGGTCCGATGTGCCGCGCCTCGATCTCGCGCAGGGTCTGCATCACGCGGCGATACATCAGATAGCCCCCCGCGAGCAGCGCAACGATCGCGAGCCCCTCGATGAGGCTGACCGCGGCCATGATGCCAAGGAACGTGTTTGTCGTCGAAAGATCGGGTGTCATGCGCGCGCCTCTCTGGCCTTCCAAGGATGCAAGGCTGCGGCCCGGTCCGCCCCATGGCCTGCGGGCCTCCGACGATGCGGAAAATTTCACGGTAAGCTATGGGGGGCTCACGGCATGCAGTCTCTCGACCCACACGGCCGCGCCACGCAGGTGCTGCAGGCGCTCATCGACTCGGCGGTCGACGGCATCATTGTCATCGACGCGCACGGACGCATCGAGACGTTCAATCCGGCGGCCGAACGGCTCTTCGGCTACCCGGAGGCGGAGATCCTCGGCCGGAATGTGTCGATGCTCATGCCCTCACCGTATCGAGAGGAGCACGACGGCTATCTCGCGCGTTATCTGCAGACCGGCGATGCGCGGATCATCGGCAGCGGCCGCGAGGTGACCGGGCTGCGCCGCGACGGGACGACGTTTCCGCTGCACCTGTCGGTGGGGGAGATGTCACTCGGCACGGAGCGCAAGTTCACCGGCATCGTGCACGACCTGAGCGCCCGCGTGCAGCTCGAGGATCGGCTCCGCGCCAGCGAGGAGCAGTGGCGGTCGATCGTCGAGTCGGCCGTCGACGGCATCGTGGTCATCGACGCGCGGGGCCGCATCGAGGCATTCAACGCGGCGGCCGAGCGCCTGTTCGGCTACGACGCGTCCGAAGTGGTCGGGCGCAACGTCGCCATGCTGATGCCGTCGCCGTACCGGGAGGAGCACGACGGGTATCTGGCGCGATACTTCTCGACCGGCCACGCGGAGATCATCGGGATCGGCCGCGAGGTCACCGGGGTTCGCCGCGACGGGACCACGTTTCCCCTGCACCTGTCGGTCGGGGAGATCGCCAGCGGCGGGCGCCGCAGGTTCACCGGAATCCTCCACGACCTGAGCGCCCGCGTGCAGATGGAGGAGCGGCTCCGCGAGCAGGCGGCACTCGTGCGGCTCGGCGAGATGGCAGCGGTGATCGCGCACGAGATCAAGAACCCGCTCGCCGGCATCCGCGGCGCCGTGCAGGTGATCGGCGGCCGCCTGCCCGTTGAGAGCCGGGACGCGGCCATCGTCGGCGAGATCGTCGCGCGGATCGACACGCTCAACAGCCTGATACAGGACCTGCTGCTCTTTGCTCGGCCGCCGCAGCCGAGGCCGGTGCCGGTGGAGGTGCCGCCGCTCATCTCCATGACGGCGGACCTGCTCGGCGGCGATCCGGCGCTCAAGGATGTCGACATCCGCGTGGAAGGCGGCTCGCTGCCGGTGGTGGGCGATCCCGAGCTGCTGAAGATCGTCTTTCAGAACCTGCTGGTCAACAGTGCGCAGGCGATGCGGGGCCGCGGACGCATCCAGGTGTCGATCGCCACCATCGACAGCCTCTGCCGCATCGCCTTTGCCGACGACGGGCCGGGCATCCCGCCGGAGGTTCGCGAACGCATCTTCGTCCCCTTCTTCACGACGAAATCGCGCGGCACGGGCCTGGGCCTTCCGACCGCGAAGCGGCTGGTAGAGGCGCACCAGGGCAGCATCCGCGTCGAGTGTCCCACCGGCGGCGGGACGGTCGTCACGATCCACCTGCCGTTATTCACATCGGGCGCGGCACGCGCCTAGAGGTGTGGAGCGATTCTTGTAAGGCCCGGGATGAGGGGCACGGATCCATTGTTCCTGCCCCCTCATCCCTGATCCCTGATCCGGGGTTTTCCCCATAGGTGTGAGATTTTCATGACAGAGCAGCGTCTCCGCGTGCTCGTGGTCGAGGATGAAACGCTGATCCGATGGTCGATCGCCGAGACGCTCGCGCAGATGGGCCACACGGTCGTCGAGGCTGCGAGCGCCACGGCCGCCGTCGAGACGCTCGAAGGGAGCCTTCAGCCGATTGACGTCGTGCTGCTCGACTACCGGCTGCCCGACTCCAACGATCTCGAACTGCTGGCGAGCGTCCGCCGCCTGCGGCCCGACAGCGCCGTCGTGATGATGACCGCCTTCGGCACGCCGGAGGTGATCCGGGCCGCGCTCGACCTCGGCGCCTACCGTGTGGTCAGCAAGCCGTTCGACATGCACGGCCTCGGATCGCTCGTGATCGACGCGCACGCATCGCGGTCGCCGGGCACGCCGCTCCACTGATCGACCCCTCCGATTTTTTCGCACTCCACAGAGTTTTTCCCGTCCGGATCTCAGGCGCGAACCGTAAGCGATTTGTTTTGCACGGGATCCGGTGTGGCCGTGCCCTTGCACTACCGCCGATCGCAGGCAATCAGACAATGGCGTTCCTCGACGCGTACATCGACTTCCTCCGATCGACGACGGGCCGCATCGGCCGCGTGGCCGTCGGCCTCGCGCTCATTGCGTACGGGGCCACGCACCCCTCGCTCGTGGGCCTCGTGCTCATGATGATCGGCATCGTCCCCGCGGTGACAGGTCTTGCCGGCGTCTGCCTGCTGGAGGAAGTGGTGAAGGGCCGGGAAGCGCGGCTCCTGCGGCGCCGCCCGCGCGAAGGTCGTGCGTGACGCACTGTATCGCGTGCGTCGGGCAGGGAGGAGGGCATGTTTGACCTGATCACCGGCAAGACAGCACACACACCGAGGCACCAGGCGGGCCCGATCGTGGTGTCGGTCGTGGCCCACGTGGTCCTGATCGGCGCGGTCTTCATCGGCCCGGTGATGTTCGTCGTGGCGCCCATTCCGGCCGAGCAGATGATGATGGCGTTCGTGGTGGGGGCGGCGGCGCCGCCGCCCCCGCCGCCCCCGCCGCCGGCCCCGCCACCCGAGCAGCGCGCCCGGGTGGAGCGCCCGGTCCCGACGTCGGGCGACGTGGCGCCGATCGAGCCGCCGAACGAGATCGCGCCGGAGCCGTCCGCTGATTTCGCGCAGATGACAGGGGTCGAAGGCGGGGTGCCGGGCGGCATCCCGGGCGGGGTGGTCGGCGGGCTGGTCCCGGAAGCGCCTCCACCGCCGCCGCCCCCTCCGCCGCCGCCGCGCGGGCCGATCCGCATCGGCGGCCAAGTGAAGGAGCCGACGCTCGTGCATCGCGTCGAGCCGGTCTACCCGGCGCTGGCCGTCGCCCGCCAGCTGGAGGGGATCGTCATCCTCGAAGCGCTGGTCGACCAGCACGGGCGGGTCGAGGATGTGCGGGTGCTTCGCTCGAACGGTGTGTTCGACGCCGCGGCGCTCGAGGCCGTGCGGCAGTGGCGCTATTCGCCGGTGCTGCTGAACGGCCAGCCGGAAAAATTCATCCTGACCGTCGTCGTCTCGTTCACCCTCACCAAGTAGGCCGGGTCCTTTTGGACCCGGCAGACCGAGGTCCGATGAAGCTCAAGGTCATCGCGCTCGATTACGACGGGACCATCGCGCAGCGCGATGCGCTGGATCCCGCCGTGCGCGATGCGATCGCCAGAGCCCGGACGCGCGGGCTGACCGTGCTGCTGGTCACGGGGCGGATTCTGAGCCAGTTGCGGCGCGTGGCCGGCGACCTTCATTTCGTCGACGGCGTGGTGGCTGAGAACGGGGCGGTGGTGCACTTTCCGGGCAGCGACTTCACCAGCGCGCTGGCGCCGCCGGTTGCGCCGGCCCTCCTCGAGGCGCTGGGCCGCCGCGGAATTCCGTTTACGCCCGGGCAGTGTCTCGTGGATTGCGCATCGGCGGACGCGCCGCGCATCCTGGAGGCCGTACGCGAGCTCGAGCTGCCGCTGGTCCTGGCATTCAACCGCAGCCGCGTGATGGTCCTGCCGCAGGGTGTCAGCAAGGCGACAGGGCTGCACGTGACGCTCGATATGCTGCGGCTGTCGCCGCGGAACGCTGTGGGCGTGGGCGACGCCGAGAACGACCACGCGCTGCTGCAGTTGGTCGAGAGCGGGGCGGCGGTCGAGTGGGGGAGCCCGGCCCTCCTGGCGGCCGCTGACGCCACGATCCGCGGAAGCTCGCCGGCGGCGGTGGCCGAGTACGTCCGCTCGGTGGCGGCGACGGGACGGGTGCCGGTGCCCGAGAAGGCGCGGCGGCGCCTGCGGCTCGGCCACACCGAAGACGGGCTGGAGTTCTCGCTGGCCGTCCGCGGCCGGAACATCCTGATCGCCGGCGATGCCCGATCCGGCAAGTCCTGGATGGCGGGCCTGCTCTGCGAGCAGCTGATCCTCCACGGCTACTCGGTATGCGTGCTCGATGCGGAAGGCGACTATCGATCGCTCGAGGCGCTTCCGGGGGTGACGGTCATGGGCGCCGAGGATCCGCCCCCCTCGCCGCGCGATCTGATTCGGGCGCTCCGGTACCCGGACCGCAGCGTCGTCATCGACCTGGCGCACGTGCCGCACGACGAGAAGATCGAGTACATCCGCTCGGTGCTGCCTGCGATCAACATCCTGCGTCGGCACACCGGGCTGCCGCACCGGATTCTGCTGGACGAGGCCCATTACTTCCTGCACGACGCGGCGGCCGGGCATCTGCTCGATCTCGACCGCAACGGCTACATCGTCGTCACGTACTGCGCGTCGCGGCTCCCGGCCGAGCTGCTCGATGCCACCGAGGTCATGATCGTGACCTGCGAATCGAACCCCGCCGAGATCGACGCGCTGTGCGCGCGGTGCGGCGCCTGCGGGCCTGGCGGCGTCGCCCCGGCGGACTGGTCGCGGCTCGGCCGGATCGCCACCGGGCAGGCCGTGGCCCTGCCGATCACCGACGAGGCGGGCGGGGAGCTGAAGCTGTTCAACATCGGCCAGCGGCTCACGACGCACGTGCGGCACCGCCAGAAGTACGTCGACGTGCCGGTCACCGACGCTCGATCGTTCCAGTTCGCCGTCAACGGCGGCCCACCACGCCGGGCGCGGACGCTCCGTCAGTTCGTCGATGTGCTCGAGCACGGTTCCTCGGCGGCGTTCGCGGCGTACCTTCACCGAGGCGATTTCTCGCGGTGGATCGCCGACGTCTTTGGAGATCACGCGCTCGCCCAGGATCTGCGTGTGTTCGAGGGGTGGTTCGGCCGGGGGACCGAAAAGGATGTGCTGCCGGGCATCGTGAACGCCATCCGTTCCCGATACGACCTGACCGACGATGAGCTGTCGTCCGGCACGGCGCTGGCAGGCATCGAGCGCAGCAAGGCAGCACCGGGAACGCCTGGTCACAACAAGGAGGCCGCATGATGATCCGTTCAGCACTCGCGATAACCGTCGTTCTTCTGGCCCTGGGCAGCGGGGTCGGCCGCCTGACCGGCGCTGCCGCCGTGTCGGCGCAGCAGCCGTCACCGAACATGGGCGACATGATGAAGATGCACGAGCAGATGATGGCCGGGATGAAGGCCAACGAGGCGAAACTCGACGCCCTCGTGACGCAGATGAACGCGGCATCCGGTACCGCGAAGGTCGATTCGATGGCCGCCGTGGTCAACGAGATGGTGCGTCAGCAGAAGACGATGCACGAGCACATGGCGCAGATGCACGGGCAGATGATGGGCGGCCAGGGCATGCCGGGCCAGGGCGGCGGCCGTGGGATGATGAGAGGACAGTGAAGCCGTTTCCGCATCGCTACGACGTGCGCCTTGACGGCGGGCCCGCGGGGTACGCCGACGTCTCGGCGGATGGGCTGCCCTCGATCCGCATGGAGGCGCCGACGACCTACGACGGCCCAGGGGACGCGTGGAGCCCTGAGCATCTGCTGCTGGCGTCGGTCGAGGCCTGCTTCCTGCTGACGTTCCGCGCCGTCGCCCGTCTGTCGAAGGTGGAGTTCCTCTCCCTCGAGATCGCGACGGAGGGCGTTGTCGACCGGCAGGATGGCATCGTGCGGTTCACCGAGATCGTGCTCCGTCCGAGGCTGGTGCTGCCGGCGGAGACCGGGCGCGAGCGTGCGCAGGCGGCGCTCGAGAAGGCCAAGAAGGCCTGTCTGGTCACGGCGTCGCTGACCTCGACCGTCCGTCTGGAGCCGGAGATCGCCGCCGAGGCGCCCGATCTCTCACCCGCGATCCGGTAGACTGCGCGCGCCTGCCGTGCGTCCTGCGATCTTCACCGCCCGCGGCGTGACCAAGATTTACGAGATGGGCGAGGTGACCGTGCAGGCGCTTCGCGGCGTCGATTTCGACCTCTTTGAAGGCGAGTTTCTCGTCCTGCTCGGGCCGTCGGGGTCCGGCAAGTCCACCCTCCTGAACATCCTTGGCGGTCTCGACGTACCGACGTCCGGGGAAGTGCTCTATCGCGATCACAATCTCACGCAGGCCGACGATGCGGCGCTGACGCTCTATCGCCGGGATCACGTCGGCTTCGTGTTCCAGTTCTACAACCTGATTCCGAGCCTGACGGCGCGGGAGAACGTCGCGCTCGTCACGGAAATCGTCGAGGCGCCGATGCAGCCCGAAGCGGCGCTCGAGCTGGTGGGCCTCGGCCACCGCCTGGATCACTTTCCGGCACAGCTCTCCGGCGGTGAGCAGCAGCGCGTCGCCATCGCCCGCGCCATTGCCAAGCGGCCCGAAGTGCTCCTCTGCGACGAGCCGACCGGCGCGCTCGATATCACCACGGGCAGCCTTGTGCTCGAGGCGATCGCGCGCGTGAACCGCGACCTCGGCACCGCGACGGCGGTGATCACGCACAACGCGGCCATTGCCGGCATGGCCGATCGCGTGGTCCGGCTGGCGGACGGCCGCGTGGCCGGCGTGCACACGAACTCGCAGAAGATTTCGGTGTCGGAGCTGCAGTGGTGATGCTGCTGCGCCGCCTCCGCATCCTCGACCGCAAGCTGGTGCGCGATCTCTGGGCCATGCGCGGCCAGGCGCTCGCGATCGCCGTGGTCGTCGGTGCCGGCGTCACCATGTTCGTGACGTATCTCTCGAATTTCGACTCGCTCCAGCGGACGCGCGCCGCGTATTACGAAGAAGCCCGCTTTGCCGACGTGTTCGCCTCGCTGACGCGCGCGCCCCTGTCGCTCGAGCCGAGGCTCCGTGAACTTCCCGGCGTCACCGCGGTGGATACGCGCGTGGTCGCCGATGTCACGCTCGACGTGCCGGCCATGACGGAGCCGGCGGTCGGCCGGCTGATCTCCCTGCCCGACGCCGGAGAGCCGCGGCTGAACGGCGTGTACCTGCGGAGCGGCCGGTGGATCGATCCGGCCAGGCCCGACGAGGTGCTCGCGAGCGAGCTCTTCTGCGAGGAGCATGGGCTGGCGCCGGGCGACAGTCTCACCGCGATCATCAACGGGCGGCGGCGCCGGCTCACCATCGTCGGCGTGGCGCTGTCGCCGGAGTACGTCTACGCCATCCGGCCCGGGGAGATCGTGCCCGACACGCGGCGTTTCGGCATCTTCTGGATGAACCGGCGCGCGCTGGCGTCCGCCTTCAACATGGAAGGCGGCTTCAACGACGTCTCGCTGGCACTGGCGCCGGGCGCTTCGGTAGGCGAGGCGATTGCCGCCCTCGACCCGCTGCTCGAGCCGTACGGCGGGCGCGGGGCAATCCCGCAGGGCCTGCAGGTGTCGGCGTGGACGCTCGAGAACGAGCTGTCGCAGCTGCAGACCTTCGGCTTCCTCGTGCCGCTCATCTTCCTCGGCGTCGCCGCCTTCATCCTGCACATCGCGCTGACGCGGGCGCTGGCGCTGCAGCGCGCGCAGATCGCGGCCATGAAGGCGCTCGGGTACTCGAACGGCACGCTGGCCTGGCACTACATCAAGTGGGCGCTGGTGATCGCGGCGGCGGGAGCGGCCGGCGGCGTGGTGCTGGGCGCGTGGCTGGGCGCGCAGCTCATCGACCTCTACAACGAGTTCTTCCGGTTCCCGCGCCTCAGCTATCGCCTGTCGGCCGGCGTGGCGGCGGCCTCGGTGGCCGGCAGCCTGGTGGTTGCGGCGCTCGGCGCGCAGGCGGCGGTCCGCCGTGCGGTCCGCCTGCCGCCGGCCGAGGCGATGCGGCCCGAGGCGCCCGCGCGCCATCGGCGCAGCCCGATTGAGCGGGTCTCGACCGGCGTCGCGCTGCCGCTGGCCGCGCGCATGGTGCTGCGGAACCTCGAGCGTCAGCCCGGCCGGGCGCTGATCTCGGTGGTCGGCATCGCGTTCGCGGTGGCGGTGCTGATTGTCGGCATGGCGTTCATCGACGTGATGGACGCGCTGATGAACGAGCAGTTCACGCGCCTGATGCGGCAGGATGCGACGGTCGGCTTCGTCGAGCCCCGCAGCGCCCGAGCCGTGTACGACGTCCGGCACCTGCCCGGGGTCATGGAGACCGAGCCGATGCGCACCGTGCCGGCGAGGCTCCGCGCGGGCTCGCGCACGCGGACGCTGGCCATCACGGGCCTGCCGGACGCGCCGCGCCTGAACCGCGTCATCGATCGGGAGCGCGGCCCCGTGACGCTGCCCCGCGACGGCCTCGTCCTGTCGCGCATGCTCGGGGAGGTGCTGGCCGTCGGGCCCGGCGACGAGCTGCAGGTCGAGGTGCTCGAGGGGCGCCGGCCGGTGCAGCGGATGCGGGTGGCGATGCTGATCGACGATACGCTCGGCCTCAATGCCTACATGCGGATCGAGGACGTGACGCGATTGCTGCGCGAGGGCGATACGGTCTCGGCGGTGGCGCTGACCCTCGACCCGGCCGAGCAGGAGCGCTTCTATGACCAGGTCAAGGCGATGCCGGCGGTCGGCGGGGTCAGCCTCCGCGAGGCGACGCTCCGGAACTTCCGCGAGATGATGGCCGAGAACATGAACCTGCAGATCTCCATCAACGTGATCTTCGCGGCCGTCATCGCGTTCGGGGTCGTGTACAACGCGGCGCGGGTGTCGCTCTCCGAGCGGAGCCGCGAGCTGGCCAGCCTGCGCGTGATGGGCTTTACGCGCGCCGAGATCTCCCTCATGCTGCTGGGGGAGCTGGCCGTGCTCACGGCGGCGGCGCTGCCGGTCGGCGCGCTGATCGGCTATCTGCTGGGCCAGCTCATTCTGCTCGGGTTCAACAACGAGATGTACCGTCTGACGTTCGTGTTCCTGCCGGGCACCGTGGCCTGGACGTGGCTGATCGTGATCCTCGCGGCGGCGCTTTCCGGGCTGGCCGTGCGGCGCCGGCTCGATCGGCTCGATCTGGTCGCGGTGCTGAAGACTCAGGAGTGAGCGTGGCTGGCATGGTGGCACGTCGGCGCCTGTGGATCGGAGTGGCGGTGGTCGGCGTGCTGCTGGCCGTCGCATTCTGGCCGACGCCCGTGGAGGTGGACGTGGCACCGGTCACGCGCGGCCCCCTTGTCGTGACCGTCGATGAAGAAGGCCGCACGCGCGTCCGGGAGCGGTTTGTGGTCGCGGCACCCGTGACCGGTCGGCTGCTGCGGATTGCGCTCGAGCCGGGCGATCGCGTGCGGCAGGGCGACACGATCGCGCGGATTCAGCCGGAGCCGCCGGCGCTGCTCGACGCGCGGACGCGCGCCGAAGCGCAGGCGGCCGTGGAAAGCGCGCGGGCAGCGCTCGGCCGCGCCAGGGCGGACGAGCAGCGCGCGGCCGCCGCGCTCGCACAGGCCGAGCGCGAGCTCGCCCGCGCGCGGCGGCTGGCAGAGGCCGGCGTCGTGCCGGCGCAGGACCTCGATCTGCGCGAGGCGGAGACGCGGCTCGCGCGCGAGACCGCGTCGGCCGCCGGATTTGCCGTGCGAGCCGCGACCGCCGACCTGCGCCGGGCGGACGCGCGGTTGATGCCGGCATCGGGGGCGTCCGGCGCCGCAGCCGTGCCGGTGAGAGCGCCGGCCGACGGCGTGATCCTGCGCCGGCTGCGCGAGAGCGAGACGCTGGTGCCGGCCGGCGAGCCGCTCGTCGAGATCGGCGACCCGGCGGATCTCGAGTTCGTCGTCGATCTGCTCTCGACCGACGCCGTCCGGGTGCAGGAAGGCGCGCGGGCCATCATCGAGCAGCCGGGCGCGTCGGCGACGCTCGAGGCCAGAGTGCGCCGGATCGAGCCGGGGGGCTTCACCAAGATCTCGGCGCTCGGCGTCGAAGAGCAGCGCGTCAACGTGATTCTGGAGCCTGCGAACGGCAGCGCGGAAGAGGCCGCGCTCGGCGATGCGTATCGGGTCGACGTGCGGATCGTGCTCTGGGAGGCGGCGGACGTGCTGAAGGTGCCGACGAGCGCGCTCTTTCGAGACGGCGAGGCCTGGGCCGTCTACGTCGTGGCCGACGGCCGTGCGCGCCTGACCCGCGTGGAGCTCGGCCAGCAGACCGGCCGCGAGGCCGAGGTCCTGTCGGGATTGGACCAGGGGGCGCGGGTGATCGTGCACCCGGCCGACGTGGTCGTCGGCGGCACGCACGTGAGCCCGAGAAACCAAGGTGCCTAGAGGCGGTTTCCCAACAGATGTAGTGCAAGGCTTTAGCCGGGCTGAAGCCCGGCACTACGTACTGGACTGCGGCACGTGGACATCCTGAGCCGCGCAGTGACGGCAGACGAAGCCGTCACGATTGTCGGCAGCGGTATGCAGGTGTTCGTCCATGGCGCGGCGGCGACGCCGACGCCGCTTCTGGATGCGAAGTTCGTCGCCGACATGATGGACCTGGACGAGGTCTCGGTGAACGACTACGGCGACATGGCGGTCGCGTTCACCAGCCAGCAGGAGCGGAGCCGCTACGACGGGTCCGACACGAGCGGCCACTATCACTACACCAACGTGTGGCAGAAGCGCGACGGCCGGTGGCAGGCGGTGGCGTCGCACGGCACGCGCTACGACACGGGCGACTTTCACGAGGCCGAATGAACGGAACAATGCCTAGCGAGAACCGGTTCATAACCGACTTGGGGGTACGTACGTAGTGCCGGGCTTCAGCCCGGCTAAAGCCGGGTACTACGTCGGTTCTGAAACCGCTTCTAGGCAGTGGGCGTTGATTCGAGTGATGCGAGGGCCGCTCGCAGCCGCGCGTCAGCCTCCTCGGCGACGCGTTGCAGCTCCGCGTTGTCGCCCACGATGCCAAGTGCCGCCAGCGGCGCCATCGCGGCGACGACGGTTCGGCCTGGCGTCGTCTCGTACACGATTACGTTGCAGGGGAGCAGAAGCCCCACCTCGAGCTCCGCGTGGAGGGCGCGGTCGGCGAGCGGTGGATTGCACGCCCCGAGGATCACGTATCGGCGGAAGTCGCGATCGAGCTTCTGCTTGAGCGTCTGCTGCACGTCGATCGTCGTCAGGACGCCGAACCCCTGCGACTTCAGCGCCGCGGTGGCGCGCTCCACCGCGGCGTCGTAACCGACGGGGAGCTCGACGCGCAATCCGTAGCGGGTCTCCTGCATGAAGCCTCCAGATGTCTTGGCATGCAGACGGGAGGCCATATCGCCGTCCCGATGCGGGGCGGACTTCCCTCCACCCCGAGTATGGAACACCTGTTGCAATTTCACAAACCGCGAGACGGACAATGACCAGATGGCTGTTGATCGGGACGGTTCTGTCGCTGGTGGCCTGGCCCTCTGGCGCCGCCGGCACGCTGACCATGCGCGTCTCACCAGCGGTCTCGCAGGGTACCGCGTACGGCAGGTGCTGATTGTCGATCCGGACGATGTCTGGGTCCTGGAGGAGTGGCCGGGCGTGCGTCTGACGCTCGTGACCTGTTATCCGTTCAGATACGTCGGCCGCGCGCCGCAGCGGTTCATCGTCCAGGCCGAGCGGCTGGACTTCTAGGGCGATCCGTGCAGGGCGTGGAGGTAACGCGACCGCGCCTCGACCTCTGCCAGCTTGTCGCTCGCATAGCGCGATGCCGCCGTCAGCAGCGCGCGAGCCTCGGCGTCGGTGCGGGTCAGGAGGGCGTCGAGGCTGTGGCCCGCGCCCGCCAGGTACGCCTCGAGGAGCTTCCGCTCGAGCTCGGCGAGCGGCTCGCGAATCTTCGGCGTCTCGGGTTCGTCCGTCGTCATAGGGCTGCCTCACGGGTCTTGGTCGCGTGGCGCTGCTCGCGCGCGAAGTCCTGCAGCCGCCGCCGGGCGGCGTCGAACGTCTCCCGGATCGCGACGTGCGCGTACCGGTGCACGCTCTCGACCTCGCTCTCCTTGTGGTGGGCCGCCTCTCCGGAGTCCTTCAGCGAGGCGTGGAGCGACGGATCGTGGCTGGCCACAATCGGCGGCCCGCCGGGAACCGTCAGCTCGACCCGCACCCGGACGTGCCGGGCACCACGCTGATGCCGGTGCGGCACGTCCACGAGCACGTGGCAACCGATCGCGCGGCTGTAGAACTGCTCCAGCCAGGCGACCCGCTCGAGGATCTCCGCCTCGAGCACGTCGGAGTGCCGGATGCCGTGAAAGGTGACCTGCGTCGGGATCTGGGTCATGGGTTCCTCACGCGGCCCTGAACGGCGCCGCCGAGTGACGCTCGGGCGTCTCCGCACCGCGCACGGTCAGGACGGCACATGGCGACATGCGCACGACGCGCTCGGCCACGCTTCCCATCAGCATGTGCGAGAACCCGGTCCGTCCGTGCGTGCCCATCACGATCAGATCGAAGCCGCCGGCCTTCGCCTGCTCGACGATATCGCGGTCGGGCCGTCCGACGATCACGGTAAAGACGACGTCGGTCCCATGGGGGAACATCGTGTCCTTGATCGTCGCGAGCCGCCGGCCGGCTTCGGCCGTCAGGCCCTCCAGGACCTCCGGCAGGTTGGGCGGGTAGACCTCGGACGAGAAGGCGCCGGCCCTGAACGGGTCTTCCACCACGTGCAGCAACTCCACCGACGCGCCCACCTCGCTCGCCAGCGACGCGGCATACCGCAGCGCCCGGTCCGAGTGGGCGCTGAAGTCGACCGGCACCAGAATGCGGGTGATTGAATCAGTCATCGCGTTCTTCTCCTGGTGATGCGGCGCGCCATCGCGCCCGTTGGTACCGGCAGCATTGACCGTGCCACGCGCCGGCAGGGCTGACGGCGCGAAGTTGGGCGGTATCCGCGGGCCGGCGCGGGCAGGGTTTTTGCCCTGCCTCATGAAAGATTCCGCACGAGCTCGAGGGCGCGGCGTTTGCTTGAGCCAGAGCAGGCGCGACATGATCTGCGCACTGAACCAACATGTGGCCGGTCGGCTCGAGGAGGCCGCGCGCCTCCTCCGCGATCAGGGCGCCGATCCGTATCGGGTGCGCGCCTACCGCCGCGCCGCCATGACCATCCGCGGAACCAGCCGTCCCGTTGATGAGATCTTCAGGCAGCAGGGGAGTGCGGGGCTGAAGGAGCTGAGGGGGGTGGGCGACAGCATCGCGCGCGCGGTACGCGAGCTGCTCGTGTCAGGGCGGCTGCCGATGCTGGAGCGGCTGCGGGGGGAGTCCGCCCCGGTGGCGCTGCTGGCCTCGGTGCCCGGCATCGGCGGGGTTCTGGCGGCGCGGCTGCACGACGAGCTCGGCATCGACACGCTGGCCGACCTCGAGGCGGCCGCCCACGACGGCCGGCTCGAGACCATCGCCGGCTTCGGCGAGAAGCGGCTCGCCGGGATCCGCGATTCGCTGGCGCATCGGCTCGGCCGCGTGCGGACGCCGGCGGCCGCAGGGCCGCCGCCTCCGGTCGCGGAGCTGCTCGACGTCGACCGGGAGTATTGCGAGCAGGCGGCCGCCGGCGCGCTGCCGCGCATCGCGCCGCACGGACCGGCGACTGGGTCGTGCTCTATGCGGATGACGGGACCGGCGAGCGGCTGCACACGGTGGTGACCGCCGCGCACGGACCGCTGCGCGGCCGCCGGGTGGTGGCCGGTCGTGAGTGGGAATGTGAAACCTATTACACAGGCCGCGCGGCCTGAAGGCTGGGCGCCTTGATCGAGATCCGCCGGATTCTCTGTCCCGTGGACTTCTCCGAGTGCTCGCGGCACGCGTTCGACTACGCGGCGGCGATCGCCCGGTGGTACGGCTCGGCGATCACGATGCTGTACGTGCAGCCGCTCGTGCCGCTGGCGGCCGTCGCGCCCGGGGCGCCGGCCTTTCCCGCCTATGTCATGACCGCGGCCGAGCGCTCGGCGCTCATCGCCGGGATGCGGCGCCTGGCAGAAGGAGAGGCAGGCGCCAATCCGGTTGTCGACTACCAGGTCGCGGAAGGCAGTGTCGGCGTGGAGATCCTCGCGCTCGCCGAGAAGCTGTCGTGTGATCTGATGGTCATGGGGACGCACGGCCGATCGGGGTTCGACCGGCTCCTGCTCGGATCGGTCACGGAGCGAATCCTGCGGAAGGCCGCCTGTCCCGTGCTGGTGGTGCCGCCCCGCGCACCCGACGCTGTGCCGCTGGCACCGGTCTTCCGGCGCATTCTGTGCGCCGTCGATTTCTCCGACTGCTCGCTCAAGGCGCTGGACTTCGCGATCTCGCTCGCAGAGGAGGCCGACGCGCGGCTGACCGTGCTGCATGTCGTCGAGTTCATGCCGGAGGAGGAGGAGGTCCTGACCGGGACGCCCGACACCGTGCGGAAGTTCGTCGCGGAGACAGAGGCGGAGCGCCGGAGGCGCCTCGACGCGCTCGTGCCCGGCGCGGTGCGGTCGTACTGCACGGTCGAGACGGAGATGGCGCGCGGAAAGCCGGGCCGGGCGATTCTGCGTGTGGCCGCCGAGCGGGCCGCCGATCTCATCGTGCTCGGCGTGCACGGCCGCGGCGCGGCAGACCTGGCCGTGTTCGGATCGACCACGCAGCACGTGGTGCGGGCGGCCGCCTGTCCCGTTCTGACGTTGCGAGACTGAACCACGACGGGCACGAAGATCCCGAAGGTCACGAAGCGATCGTGCCTTCGTGTTCTTCGGGATCTTCGTGTCCGTCGTGGTTCACGCCGTGTGGATGTGCGGGACGGGCTGGTGATGCGCGCAGATTCCCTGGAATGTCCCGACGACCTCGTCGGTCCGGATCGGTTTGCGCGCGCCGGCACGGAGCAGCAGGTCGTTCATCGACACGATGCCCACGACGGTGCCGCCGAACCCGACGACCGGCAGCCGCCGGACCCTCTTCTCCTTCATGGTCGCGAGCGCCGCGTACACGTCGTCGTCCGGACTGCAGGTCCAGACCTTCGTGGACGCGACGTCCCCGACCCTGAGGTCGGACGGCTTGACGTCGCGGGTGGCGAGCGCGATGTACATGTCGCGATCGGTCACCACGCCAATGAGCTTCCCGTCGTCGACGACCGGCAGGAACCCACAGTCGCCGTCCAGCATCAGGGCTGCGGCCGCCGACACGTCGGTCGACGGGCTGCACGTCTTCACGTCGGTGGTCATGATGTCGTTGATGGTCATCGCATCCTCGTCATGCCGCTTTCGCGGGTGTGCCTTCAGTGATCGCGACGGTGCGCGTGGCTTTGCGGCCGTTGTGGTGGGCAGCGGCACGCTCACCTTGCGTTCGCCCATGATGCGCCTCCCCTACGTTCAGCTACAGAACTCCCGTCGATGCTCTGACGCCGCAGACGCAACGACCGTGCCTCGCCGCGCCTCCGCCTGCGGCGGGAACGCGTCGAGTGCGGCCGGTCCGCACGGCGGAATTTGTCGCGCAGGGCCGCGGAGAAATTCCTGACGGCTGCCATCGTGGTGGAGGCGGCGATACGTAACGCGGCGTGGAGCGTGGAACCGGACTTGCTCGTCGTAAGTACTTCCGGGAGCACCCGAGGAGGTCAGCAGATGGCCACGATGACTCTGACCGACACCGATCTTCGTGCGCGGGACGCCGTGGTGAGGCAGCTCGACTGGGACCCCGATGTGGACAGCAGCGCGATCGGCGTGGCCGTCAAGGGCGGCGTCGTCACGCTCACCGGTTTCATCGACACCTACGCCGGCAAGCTCGCCGCCGAACGCGCCGTCAAGCGGGTGCACGGCGTGCGTGCCGTCGCCAACGATCTCCAGGTGCGTCTGGCGATCGAGCCGAGCGACGCGGACCTGGCCCGGGACGTGGCGCGGATGCTGGAGCTCCGCATCGGCGTCCCCGAGTCCGTGCAGGCGGCCGTCCATCACGGATACGTGACGCTCACCGGCGCCGTGAGCTGGATTGCGCAGAAGGGGAATGCCGAAAAGGCGGTACGGCACCTGCGCGGCGTGCGGGGCATCTTCAACCACATCGAGGTGACCCCCGATCGCACCCACCGGGATGTCCGGCGCCGGATTGCAGAGGCGCTCCATCACAACGCCGATGTCGATGCGCGCCACATCTCGGTGGCGATCGAAGGAGAGGCGGTGCTGCTGACGGGGAGGGTCGGTTCGTGGCTCCAGCGCGAGGCGGCCGAGCACGCCGCGGCGAGCGCGCCAGGCATCCGGTGGGTCGACAACCGGATTGTCGTGGAGCCGCCGGACCGCCCGGAGCCACTCGAGGGTGGGGAAATTTCAGAACGCTAGGGGAATACCCCGGCCGGCCGCTGGCGTCGGCGCCCTGAGATTCTCTGAAATGCCCGCGCTGGCGCGCGGCCCTGACGACCGCATGCGTGGCATACGCATTGCTGAGGCAGGCGCGAACACTCGAATCACACGCGGAGAGACGACGAATGACCGAACATCTGGATAGCACGATCGGCGCGCGTATCCGCGACGAATACCACGAGATGCCCGGGATGCGCCTGACATTGCCTCAGGCTGCACGCCTCTTCAACCTCGAAATGACGCACTGTGCGCGCGTCCTCGAGCATCTTGTCATCTCTGGGGCCCTCTGGACCAACGGCCGCGAGTTCCTCGGCGCCAACGTCGGACGGCGGTTCGTATGAAGGCACGCGCCTGGTCGCCCGACGTCGACAGCTTCGCGCGCCCCGGGTGCTTCGTCATCCGCGTCGATCTGCCTGGCGTGCCTCCCGACGCGATTCGCGTGGAGATCTCCGACGACGCGCTGCGCGTGTCAGGCGAGCGCCCCCGTCCCGACAGCGCCGCCCATGGGTGCCGGGATCAGGTCGAATGCACCTACGGCCGGTTTTCACGCCTGGTTGCGTTGCCGGCGGGCGCCTGGCCGAACCGGGCGGATGCCCGGCTGACCGGCGGGGTGCTCGAGGTGCGCGTGCCGGTGGTCGATGAGGGGACCGAGCTGAACGCGTGGCGGCCCCGTGGCGCGAACCTCGTTGGGTTCGCGTGGCGAGCCTGACAAGGCATTTTCAACCCGCGTTACGAAGCCCGCAGCTTCAATAACTGGCCGACGATCGCCGGCACTGCGGCACACGCCGCCACCATCATCCATTCGCCAGTGCCAAGGGGTGTGACGCGCAGCAGCTGCGGCAGCGGCTCCACGTACATCGTGGCGATCTGCAGCCCCGCTGAGAGCACGACGGCCGCCGCCTCCTTGGCCACATCGGTGCCGAACCGCTGCGCCGCCTCGTTGACGGCGCGATCGACGGGATCCACGGCAAAGGCGTGCGGCCCGGCCGGCGGGCCCGCCGCTGTCGGGCGACTCGCCGGTGAGCGCGGCCTCGTTCGTGTGCAGATCGGTTGACTCGATGAGCCGCGCATCCGCCGGCACCTGGTGCCCGGCCCTGAGCTCGAGGATGTCGCCAGGGACGAGATCGCGGGCGTCGATGACGCGCAGCGCCCCGCCGCGGATCACCGCCGCGCGTGGCGCATCGAGGCGCAGGATCGCGTCCATCGCGCGGCGCGCGCGAAACTCCGTCGTGAAGCCGAGCGCGGCGTTGATCGCGAGCACCGCGGCAATGGCCGACGCCTCGATGAGATCTCCGAGGAGCAACGACACCACCGTGGCGGCGACGAGCAGCAGCACGACGATGCTGCGGAACTGGTCGAGGAGGATCTTCAGAGCCGGCGTGCGCGGTGCGGCCGGCAGGCGGTTGGGGCCGTACCGCGCGAGACGCTGCCGCGCTTCGTCGTCGGAGAGACCCGAAGCGCGTGATTCGAGCGCGGCCAGGACGGCCTCCGCCGCCTGTCCGTGCCAGCGACCCGCCTGCATCCGGTGATGGATTACACGAGAGCCGGTGCGGCGGTGCGACGGTGCGCCGGGGTGACCGAACGCGCCACGATAGGAACGAGCGCGCCGTGCGCGCGAATTCGGGAGCGCTTGCATACGGATCTGCAGTATGGCGGGACGGCGCGCCTTGCAAGATCTGCGTACGTTGGGATCAGCTCCGCCACGCCGCGGCATCTGCGCCGCGCAACATCGCCGAGGGATTCGGACGTCGGACGCATCGCGACTTCGCTCGTCTGCTCGACATTGCGCGCGGATCTCTCATGGAATGTCAGAACCACCGGCAGGACGCGGTGGATCGCGGCTATCTGATCCGGGAGGAATTCGTCGTCCTTGAGGCGCTCGCGCAGAGGACGTGCGGGGCCGTCGCGAGGCTGTAGCGATATCTCAGAAGCGGAGTCAGGAAGTGAACGGGATCAGGGGTGCGCCAGCGCGACGGTCCGGGCGACCTGCGGCCCGCAACTCCGCACCGTCGCACCTTGCACTGTCGTACGCACCCTCGCACCATTTACCGTTTCCACCACACGTGCGCCATCTTGTTCTCGTGCGAGAACCCGTACTGGACGGCGCCGTCGTACGCCTTCTCGAGCGCGTGCCCGAGCCGCTGCGCCAGGTGCTCGGTCGACGTCGCGATCAGAAGGCTGCCGTCCTTGAAATGCCGCCAGCTCATGACCTGCGCGAGAGGATTGTCCTCGCGCGCGCGCGCGGCCTCGTTGTGGAGTAGATGCTCGAGGTCGCTCCGGTGCGTCACGAAAAATCCCCCTTCGACATGGACATATCCGTGCGGCACACCCGTACGGCGCCGCCGGCAGGCGGGGCAGAGCCGGACGACGAGCGGCGTGCCGGCGCTGCCGGCCAGAAGCCGCGCGGAAGGGGCCTGGCTCCACCGACGTTTCACGTACACCGCGCCGCAGCCAGGCACACAGGCCGCCGGCTCGGCGGGCGCTCTGGGCGGCCTGTGGCGGCCTCCGGCATGGTCAACCCGCTTGGTGAATGTCGCGTTCGTGTATGGTTTCGCACTCCGCATGGGATCCCCCGATGAGTAGGGCAGCAAACGGCATTCCTATTGCGACCAGGAGCGACCAGATGTCTCGCGAATCCCTGCACGTCGAGCCTCGCGGCACGGTGGGGGTTTTTCGTCACTACATCCGGGACCTCGTCTACGGCGCCAACGACGGCATCATCACCACCTTTGCGGTCGTCGCCGGCGTTGCCGGCGGCGCACTGTCGGCCGCTGCGGTGCTGATCGTCGGCGCCGCCAATCTCGCGGCCGACGGCGTGGCGATGGGTGTCGGCAACCTGCTCGCGATCCGCGCGCACGAGAGCGCCCTGGCGGCCGACGGATTGCCGGAGCAGGAGACCTATCCCTGGAAGCACGGGACGGCCACGCTCGTGGCGTTCGTCGTCGCCGGGGTGCTGCCGCTCGTTCCGTACGTCCTGCCGCTCGACGAGGATGCGCAGCTGCCGTGGTCGGCCGTGCTGACGATGATGGCGCTGTTTGGCGTTGGCGTGGCCCGTGCCGCGATCACGCGCGAGCCATGGTGGAAGACCGGAAGCGAGATGCTGATCCTTGGCGGCCTTGTCGCGCTGGCGGCCTATGCGGCCGGGGCGATTGTGGCCGCGGCTATCTAGCGGACGGCGGGTCCGCCGGTCGATGCGATTGAGTGTCCGGCGGCACCCGTCCCACGTACGGCGGCCGCTATCGAGTCGCGGCCCCGGCGGGACGGAGGACCGCCAGGCCGACGAGCCCGATGGTGGCTAGGAACTGCGCGACGGTCATCGCCAGCGCGCGCGCAATCGCCGCAGCGTCGGGAACGAACTCCAGCGTGACGCGAGCCCGATCGACGCTGGTGACCGCCAGGAGTCCGCCTGCACTCCGGGTTGTTCCCGACGAGACCCGCCACGCGGAGTCGTACGCCACGGGAAGCACCAGCGCCCGATCGGCGAGTCGGGACTGGTCATCGAGCTGAATCTCGACGTCTCGAGTGCCGATCCGCACTGACGTTTCCGGCAGCGGCACAAGCGCCTCGAGCAGGGAAGAATCGTCCGCCAGCGCCGGTACGCGTCCATCGTGGCCCGACACGCGGCTGGCGGGAATTGCTCTTGCGCGGTCGTCCCGTACGCGGGCGCCGGCCACCTGCCACCACCGATCGACGATCACGCCCGGAAGCCGCGCCCAGGGCTCACAGCTGACCTCGGGCGGCAGGACCAGATACCGGAGCTGCAGAAACGCGACCGCCGCCGCGTCGCAGAGGACGCGGGGGGAGAGATCGATCGCCTGGTTGAACAGCAGGTCGTTGGGACGAACCAGACCGTGCATGGTGCGCTGCTTCGTCCCGGCGGTCACCAGCGCATAGCCCGCGTCGGCGAAGTCGGTGGCCGCACGGCGTCCGCTGCGCATCCGCTCGCGCGTGCCTGGCCAGAGCGCCAGCCGTCCGGCCGCCTGTGTCGTCCCGGGGCCGAGTCCGCGGAGCGTGGCTCGCTCGGCCGGCGGCGTGACGTCGCGCGTCCACACCTGGTGGTCGCGCCATCGGGGATGCACCAGGTTCCAGACGACCGGCTCGCTTGTGTTGGTCACCGTCAGGCGGGCCGCATACACCGGCCCCTGCAGGCCGGCGGCGCCGAGCGCCGCGGCCGCGGTCCACATGAGCGGGCCGAAGCGGGTTGGACGACGCCACACTCGCGACGCGCAGGCGCCGCTGAACACCGCAAATGCGATCGCCGGATCCCTGAAGGCCCAGGTCACCGACGGCGAGTAGAAACGGGCCCCGGGCTCAACGATCGAGGCCGCCGTGCCGAGTCCGAACGAGATGACGGCGCCGCCGACCGCCAGCCTTCGCGCGAGCGGATCCCTGGCTCCAAGACCTGCCAGAGCGGCGACGATCGCCAGGAGGAGATAGGTGAACGGCCGTCGAGCCCCGATCTGGCCGAATGGAAACAGGTTGGCGAGCACGACATTGCCCGTCGGGCCCTGAACGAATCGCCGCATGGCGCCGATGTCGGCACCCGGGACGCTGAGCTCCCGGAGGATGTCGGGGATCTGAAGGGCGACGGCCGTCAGGGAGACGATCGCGAGGATGGCGACAGCGGTCAGCCTCCGGCGCACCGGATGGTCCGATCGCAACAGCGCCGGCACACACGCCAGCAGCAGGGTGACCGCGAGCAACGGCCAGTACCCCTGATGCGAGGCTGCGAGCAGCGCATACACGACCGCAGCCACCAGCGCGCCTCCGATACGGCGGGCTGCCGGGGAGCGGTCCGCACCGAGCAGTGAGAGCAGCGCGTGCGGCGCAAACACGCACGCGACGAAGGCGCAATACGTGAGCGCGGTCTCCGGCCAGTCGTCGTAGATCGCGTAGTTCACGATCGGAGGAGAGCAGAAGAGGAGGAGCGCGGCGAACCATGAGACCATGCGCTCGCACAGCGGCTCGAGCGCGTGCCGGACCACGAGCTGAGCTGCCGCAATGCCGCATGCGATCAGCAGCCAGTACGCCAGTGGCGCGGGTACAAAAGGGGCGATCGCTGCGGCCGGCGACGCCCCGAGGTTGCCATGGAGCGGCAGCCGGACCCCGAGTCCGAGCGCCAGCGTATAAACAGGGTGCCCGAGCACCCCAACGGCCTCGACGGCGGTCCCGCGATCCAGCGAGAAGAACGAGTGGTCGTACCCCTCCAGGTCGCGCGTGCCGGCGAGAATCAACAGCGCCGCGATGGCGCCACCGAAGGCGATCGTGGACAGGAACCGGCCGAGGGACGACACGCGCCCCATTCTACGTGGGCACGAGCGGCTCTACTCGATGTGCATCAACACCGGCACCTTCGCGAGGGTCAATACGCGGTAGGCCGTGGATCCAGGGACGCCCCGGCGCTCTCCGGCGCCCCGGCGGCCGAGGACGAGAATCGGCTGCCTGTCGCGTGATGGCGCGGCGGCCGCGGCGAGGCGGTCGGCGACGCCGCCGGTCTCCACCTTCGCGTCCACGCTGACCGCACAGTGCAGGTCCGCCGTCACGCGGGCCAGCTCCGCCCGGGCGGTTTCGACGCCTTCGCGCACCGCGGCGGCCGCATGCGCGCTCCAGCGCGCGAGCACCGGCAGCTCCGGCACCACGTGCACGAGTTCCGTGGTGGTGCCGAGCGCGGCCGCCAGCGCGCACGCGGACCTGGCCGCGGCCAGCGAGGCGGGGGAGAAATCAACCGCCGCGATGAGGGGGCCCGCTCCCGTGAGATCCCCGCCGGCTCCTGCCGCCGCCCACGCCGACGGCGTCACCAGCACCGACACGCCCGCGTTCCGCAGGATGCCTTCCGTGGTCGATCCAAACACCAGCCGCTCGGCGCCCGACATGCCGTGGCTGCCGACGACGATCAGATCGGCGCCGAGGGTGCGGGCCGCCGAGAGGATGACGTCGACCGGAGGGCCGATCGCCACATGCTTGGCCGGAGCCAGCGCGGCGGCGCTCGGGGTCGAGGCGATGAAGCGGCCGAGCTCTTCCTCGGTGTCCGCCCGGAGGTCGATGCCGCCCTGGCGGGCCGCTTCGGCCATCAGGGGATCTTCGGCGTGCAGCACGTGGAGCGCGGCACCTGTATGCCGCGCAAGGCGCGCGGCCACGTCGAGCGCGGTCCGCGACGGGTCGGAGAAATCGATCGGTGCGAGAACCACCCGGGGGTGTGTCATGTCGTCGGTCGCTCGGCTCGCGCCTTGATCCCCAGCAGCATCCGCCGCTGCATGATGAAGTGCGGCAGCTCGAACACGGTGAAGTTGAGCGCCGCGGCCCAGACCGGAATGCGGTCGTGGCTGATGGTGGAGCGGACCAGCAGGCGGGTTCGGCCTTCCGGCTGCGGCACCAGCACGAACGCGCCCCAGGTCTCCAGCACGAGCGCCCGGTTCGGCTCCGCCATCGTCACCGCCCAGCCGGGCCGCTCGCCGAACAGGCCGCCGAGATAGCCGGCCTGCGTCGCGTACACGCGGTCGCCCGGCTGCCGCGTCTGCCACTCCGGCCGGACTTCGTCGGCGTTGTGGATGTCGGACCCGAACAGCCGCTCGAGCCAATCATAGCTGTAGAAGCCGGCGCGGTCTTGTCCGAGCTGCACGAGCCACGACCAGACCACCTCGGGAGGCGCGTCGATCGTTACCCCGTGGAAGATCTCGAGGTGCGGCGTGCGCGGCGCGCGATCGCCCGGCAGCGCCGTCAGCCACTCCTCGTGCGTGGTGCCCCAGGCGCGCGCCCACGGCCAGACGACCGTCGACGCCGTCACCCAGACGAGCAGGGCGGTTCCTGCCGCGGCGCCAAGCCAGTGCCAGATCGGCGGCCGCTGGGAGTGGCGCGCGTGGTGCGGGACGGTCGTGACGTAGAGCGTGGTCAACAGGGGCAGGGCGGCGCTGAACGCGATGCCGAGCCAGAGGTCCGGGATCCCGTACGCCAGCTTGGCGAGCATTCCGGCCACGCCCGCGATCCAGCTGGCAGGCACGGCCGTGCGGCTGACCGATCCGAGGCCCCAGACCCCGAGGCCTGCGACGACAAACCCCACGATCGCCACGGCGTAGAGCAGCGTCATCGCCGGCATCCATTGCCCGGTCGCCGACGCGTCGAGCCCGCGAAGCGGAATGACGGTGTTGCCCAGGCCGTGCAGGACCAGCGCGGTGCCGAGCAGGGGCCCCATCAGCGCGTGCCATCGAGTCATTGGAACTCTCCGTTCGGCGCCACTGAAGGCGAGGGGCGTGCCAACACAAATCCTAAATTCCAAAGCCGAAATCCCACAGCGTTCTGCTGCGGCGCGGAAGTTGCTCAAGACCGGGAAAACCACTCGTTTGGGCAGATTTCCTGGGGGATGTTTCGCAGCGTCATGGAATTTTCCCCATCCGAAAGGCGACGGACGACTATGAGTAGCGTGAACGTGATGATCGTCGATGACGAAGACCTGGTGCGATGGTCGCTCCGCGAGCGGCTCGCCCGCGACGGGTACACGATCACCGAGGCGGGCACCGCCGTCGCTGCCCTCGAGCACATAGCCGAGGACATCGACCTGGTGCTGCTCGACTTCCGGCTTCCCGACGGGGACGGCCTGACGGTCCTCCGCAAGATCAAAGAGGTATCGCCGGACACGCTCGTGGTTCTGATGACCGCGTACTCCACCGTGCAGAACGCGGTGGAGGCCATGCAGCTCGGGGCCTATCACTACGTGAACAAGCCGTTCAACGTGGACGAAGTGGCGCTGATCGTGGAGAAGGCGCTCGAGACCAGCCGCCTGCGCCGCGAGGTCCGCAGCCTCAGAAGCAGCCAGGGACGGGAGTACGGCTTCGACGCGATCATCGGCGGATCCCCGGCGATGGTCGAGGCCAAGGCGCTGATGGCGCGCATCGCCTCCAGCCCGGCGTCGACCGTGCTGCTGACGGGCGAGACGGGCACCGGCAAGGACCTGGTCGCGAAGGTCATCCACTACAACAGCGAGCGGTCGGCGCGGCCCTTCGTGAACATCACCGCGTCGGCGCTCCCGGAGCAGCTGCTCGAGACGGAGCTCTTCGGCCACGAGCGGGGCGCCTTCACCGACGCGCGGCAGCAGAAGCGCGGTCTCGTGGAGATTGCCGACGGCGGCACCGTGTTTCTCGACGAGATCGGCGAGATGACGCCGGGGCTTCAGGCCAAGCTGCTGCGGTTCCTCGAAGAGAAGACGTTCAAGCGGGTCGGCGGGCTGGCCGACATCCGCGTGGACGTCCGCGTGATTGCGGCGACGAACCGGAACCTCGACACGGAGGTGCAGGCGGGGAAGTTCCGCGAGGACCTGTTCTACCGCCTGCAGGTGATGCCGATCGTCCTGCCGCCGCTGCGCGACCGCGGAGGCGACATCCCGCTGCTCGTCCACTACTACATCGACCGCTACAACCGGGAGTTCCGCAAGCGGGTGCGCGGCGTCGCGCCCGACGCGATGGCGCTGCTCGAGCGGTACCGGTGGCCGGGCAACATCCGCGAGCTGCGCAACGCCATCGAGCGCGCGATGCTGCTCATGGACCGGGAGTGGCTCGACCTGCCGGACTTCTCGACGCTCACGCGGACGGCCGGCGGCGCGCTGCAGTTCCAGCTGCCGCCCAACGGGCTCGTGCTGGAGGAGGTCGAGCGATCGCTGCTCGTGCAGGCGCTCGAGCGCGCCCGGGGGAACCAGACGCACGCGGGGCACCTGCTCGGCATCAACCGCGACCAGGTGCGCTACCGGATCGAGAAGTTCGGGCTGGAGAAGCCGCATCTCCGGCACGCGGCGGACGCGCACGAGTCGCCGGCGGCGGCGCCCGCGTAGGGATCGCGTGGTACGTAGTGCTCGGCTTCAGCCGAGCTACGGCCGGGCTGAAGCCCGGCACTACGTACGGCGTACCGGGGCGGCCGGGGCCACGTCGCCGACCGGGTCGGCCAGCGCCCGGATCGGGAGGGCGAGGGTGAACGTCGTGCCGTTCCCGGGTGGGGACGCCAGCGTCAACGTGCCGCCGTGGAGTTCCGCCGTGCGGCGCGCGATCGGCAGCCCGAGCCCGCCGCCGCGCGCCTTCGTCGTGAAGAACGGCTCGAAGACGCGCTCCTGGAGCTCGGCCGGGATGCCCGGCCCGCTGTCGTGGATCTCCAGCAGGCACTGCCGGTCCTGCTGGGCCACCCGGATCGCGATCCGGCCCCGGCCGCTCATCGCCTGCGCGGCGTTGAGGATCAGATTCGTCACTGTCGCCTTGATCATCTCGGCGTCGGCGACGAGCGTCAGATCGTCGCCATCGATGGCCACCTCCACGCTGCGGCCGATCGGATCGCGGCGGAGCAGCGAGATCGCCTCGACGAGCACCGGCCGGAGGTGGAAGGTACCGGGGCGCGGCGGCCGCGGCCGCGCGAACACCATCAGGTCGTTGATCAGCTCGCTCAGGGAGTCGATCCGCCCGACCACGTCGTGCATGACCGGGATCTCGGCATCCCCCGGCGGGCGCCGCGACATCAGCACCTGGATGGCCCCCTTGATCCCCGCGAGCGGGTTGCGCACTTCGTGCGCCACCACCGCCGCCATCTGCCCCAGGCGCGCCAGCGCCGCCTGTTGCGCGAGGCGATCCTCCGCCGCCTTCCGCGCCGTAATGTCTGCGCGGATTGCGATGTACTGATACGGCTTCCCGTGCTCGTTGAGGAAGGGGACGATCGTCGTATCGACCCAGTACAGGCTGCCGTCCTTCGCGCGGTTGCGGATCTCGCCGTGCCAGATGCGGCCGGCGGCAATCGTGCGCCAGAGGTCGCGCATGAAGGCCTTCGAGTGATACCCGGAGTTGATGATGCGGTGGTCCTGCCCGATCAGCTCCTCCCGCGAGTATCTCGAGATCTCACAGAACTTGTCGTTCACGTAGGTGATCCGCCCCGACACATCGGTGGTCGCGACAATCGCGGCACTGTCGAGCGCCCGCTTGATGTCGGCCAGCTGCTGGACGTCGGCCGACCAGCGGCGCTCCAGGCGCTTGAAATGCATCACGAGCGTCGCCGTCGCCACGAAGACGAGCGCCATCAACGGCCGGTTCACGAAGATGAAGGCGGGCGTATCGGGCCCCCACCCGACGATGACGTCGACGATGAGCAGCGTGGTCGCGACCACGGCCGCCACAATCGGATAGCCATACCAGCTGGTCCACAGGCCCATGACGATGACCAGCACGTACAGAATGCCGATCGCGTAGACGAGCGGCTCCCGCAGGTCGATCAGGAAGATCGCGAGGGTCGCGACGAGCGCCCCGGCGTGGATCATCGCGTTGCGCCGGCCGTCGGGTCGAGTCATTCGATCTGCCGCCTTCTCCGCCGGTATACTAGGCGCTCGTGCCCCACGCCACATTGCTGCTGGTCGACGACGAGGCGTTGCTGCGCTGGTCGTTGCGCGAACGCCTTGCGAAAGAAGGCTACGACATCCTCGAGGCTGGCACCGCCGCCGAGGCCATGGCGCAGCTCACGCCGGAGATCGATCTCATTCTCCTCGACTTCCGGCTTCCCGACGACGACGGCCTCTCGGTGCTGCGCCGGGTCAAGGAGCAGTCGCCCGACACGCTGGTCATCCTGATGACGGCGTTCTCGACCGTCGAGAACGCCGTCGAGGCGATGAAGCTCGGCGCGTTTCACTACGTCAACAAGCCGTTCAACCTGGACGAGGTGGCGCTGCTCGTCGACAAGGCGCTCGAGACGAGCCAGCTGCGCCGCGAAGTGCGCGCCCTGCGCTCGAGCCAGGGGCGCGAGTTCGGCTTCGACGCGATCATCGGGTCGTCGCCCGCGATGCAGCAGGTCAAGTCGCTCCTCGACCGCATCGCGGCCAGCCGCGCGTCCACGGTGCTCCTGACCGGGGAGACCGGTACCGGCAAGGATCTCGCCGCCAAGGCGATCCACTACAACAGCGACCGTGCGGTCCGGCCGTTCGTCAACATCACCTGCTCGGCGCTCCCCGAGCAGCTGCTCGAGAGCGAGCTGTTCGGCCACGAGCGGGGCGCCTTCACCGACGCCCGGCAGCAGAAGCGGGGGCTCTTCGAGACGGCCGACGGCGGCACGGTGTTTCTCGACGAGATCGGCGAGATGACGCCGGGGCTGCAGGCCAAGCTGCTGCGCTTCCTCGAGGAGAAGGCCTTCAAGCGCGTCGGCGGCCTCTCCGACATCCGGGTCGACGTGCGCGTGGTCGCGGCCACCCACCGAAACCTGGAAGAGGCGGTGAAGAGCGGCAAGTTCCGCGAGGACCTCTTCTACAGGCTGCAGGTCATGCCGTTGCCGCTGCCGCCTCTCCGCGAGCGCCGCGGAGACGTCGCGCTGCTGACGTCCTATTACATCGATCGCTTCAACCGGGAGTTCCGGAAGCGCGTGAAAGGGCTCACGCCCGCGGCCGCGAAGCTCGTCGACCAGTACCAATGGCCGGGCAACGTCCGCGAGCTGCGCAACGCCATCGAACGCGCGATGCTGCTGACCGACCGCGAATGGCTCGAGCCCGATGATTTCACCACCCTGACGCGCAGCGTGACGCCGACCGAGTTCAGGCTCCCGCCGGAAGGCGTCAACCTCGAAGAGCTGGAGCGGCAGCTCCTCATTCAGGCGCTCGATCGCGCCAGCGGCAATCAGACGCAGGCGGCTCATCTGCTCGGGATCAACCGCGACCAGGTGCGCTACCGGATCGAGAAGTTCGGGCTTCAGGCGCAGAAATAACGGGGTCGACCTCCGACCCCTTTGTTTCGGCGCACGGGATCCGCGTCGTCAGCACGGGGCATGGCGCATTCCGCACCACCCGCTCGGCGACGCTGCCCATGATCAGATGACGCAGGCCGGTGCGGCCGTGCGTCCCCAGCACAATCAGATCGAACTCGTTGTCTTCGGCGTACTCGGCGATCACGCCCGCGCAGTGCCCGAAGATCACTTCGCCAGTCGCCTGCCGATCGCGCCGGTCCTCGGCCGTGAGGCGGTGCGACAGGCGCTCCCGGGCGTCCCTGAGCCTGGCCGTACGGGTGTCGGGGGTCTCGCTCACGAAGACCTCCGCGCCGAGCGGGCCCTCGATGCGCAGATCCTCGAGCACGTGCAGCAGGTGCATGGAGGCACCGAAGCGGTCCGCCATGAGGCGCGCGCAGGCCAGGGCACCGTCCGATGCGTCGCTGAAGTCGGTGGGGACGAGAATCCGCCGGAAGCGCACGCCCGAGCCCCCGGGGGGGCGGTGGACCGTGAGCACGGGGCAGGGCGCAGTGCGCACGACCTTTTCGGCGACGCTGCCCATGAACAGGTGCGCCAGCCCGCCGCGGCCGTGCGTCCCCATGACGATGAGATCGCTGCCGTTCGCGGCGGCGTACTGGGCGATTTCGGCGGCCGGGTCGGGTGACTCGACGACGTGGCCAACCACGCCGCGCCGGCGGTCGTCGGGGCTCAGGCGCGTGCGGAGGTCTCTGAGCGCGGCGGCGCCCGCCTCGCCCGCATCCCCCGCTGCGTACGGGGGCAGCACGCGCTCGGTGGCGACGTGCAGCAGGTGCAGCGGCGCGCCGAACGTGGCGCCCAGGGCTCTGGCGTACGCCAGGGCGGCCTCCGACGGCGGACTGAAGTCGGTCGGCACGAGTATCCGCGTGAGCATTGTCGCCCCCGTGCGGTTCAGGAGCAGGCGGCGTGCCACAGGGGCTGTGGGCTTCAGGCTGCGGGCTTCCGGCTCGATTTGGGATTTGGCATTTGGGTTTTGGGATTTGGCCTGGGACCTATTTCCCGTCCGCGTGAGATGTTTCGCGCGCGGTGGACGCCATGAGCTTCCTGCGCGGATAGGCCTTCCGCATCGTGTCGGCCAGCTTGCTGAACGCCGGCCGCAGCGCCGACCCGCGCCGCCACGCCAGAATCAGGGTCCGCCCGGGGACCGGCGGCGCAAACCGGCGCACCCGCAGCTGCCCGCGGCGGTTCTCGACCGGCACGGCGAGCGCGGGCAGGAGCGTCACTCCGGTGCCCGCGCCGGCCATCTGCACGAGCGTCGAAAGGCTCGTCGCCTGGAAACTCATCTTCCGTACGCCCGTGTGAGCGCAGAGGCTCTGGACCTGGTCCTTGAAACAGTGCCCCTCGTTCAGGACCAGCAGGGGAGCCCCGTTGAGCGCCTCGAGCGTCGCCGGCGCGTGCGGCCTGACGAGCGGATGGTCGGGCCGCGCCGCCAGCACGAACGGATCGCGCCCGAGAATGGCGTACTCACACTCGCCGATCGGGGCCTCGAGGGCGAGGATGGCGGCGTCGAGCGCGCCGCTGTCGAGCTGCTCGACCAGCCGCTCGGTCCGCTCCTCGCTCCAGATCAGCGTCAGGTCGGGATAGTCGCGCCCGAGCGCCGGCGTGATGTCGGGCAGCAGGTAGGGGCCGACGGTCGGGATCACCCCCACGCGCAGCGTGCCGTGAAAGGGATCGCGGAACTGCTGCGCGAGGCTGCGCAGATCGCCCGCGGCGAGCAGGACCCGGCGCGCCTGGTCGACCAGCGCCTCGCCGCCGTGGGTCAGGCGCACACCGCGCCGGTCGCGATCGAACAGGCGGATCCCGAGCTGCTCCTCCGCGAGCGCGACCTGCGCGCTCAGCGAGGGCTGCGCCACGTGGCACGCCTCGGCGGCCCGGCGGAAGCTCCGGGCATCGGCCACGGCCACGATGTATTGCAACTGGCGCAGCGACACGGGCGGGACGGCCAGCAGGTCCATAGCGAAATACTATCAGTTAGAGATAATAATTGCATTTGACGCTATCACAAACCGGGTCGACACTGGAAACATGACGCCGCCTTCCACGTCGCTCATCCGCCTGCTGCTCGTGACGGCGTTCGCGGTGGCCGCCGGCACGTCTGGGCTCGCCCAGGGGGACTACATCATCGGCCCCGGCGACGCCCTCGTCATCACGTCCTTCGATCAGCCGGACTTGTCCGGCCGGTTCACGGTCGACGGGGACGGTACCTTCAGCTATCCGCTCGTCGGACGGGTGCGGGCCGGCCAGTTGACCGTGCGGCAGTTCGAGGCCGAGCTCCGGCGGCACCTGCGGGATGGTGGCTACTTCCTGAACCCGCAGCTCTCCGTGACGGTGGGCCGGCACGTCAGCCAGCGGGTCGTGGTGGTCGGCGAGGTCCGCACGCCGGGCGTCTACCCGCTCGCCGGCGACACACGGCTGATCGAGGCGCTGGCGGTGGCCGGCTCCACGCTGCCGACCGCCAGCGGCGAGGTCGTCATCGCGCGCGCCGGCGGGGAGATGCTGCTGCGGGCCCAGCTCCGGGATCTCGAGTCGGGGCTGGCCTCCTCGAACGTGGCGCTCGAATCGGGCGACACCATCTTCGTGCTGCGGGCCGAGCGCGTGTTCGTCTACGGCGAGGTCAGGATGCCCGGCGCCTATTCGCTCCCGCAAAATACGACCGTCCTGCAGGCGCTCTCGCTGGCCGGCGGCGTCACCGACCGCGCCGCGATGTCGCGGATCCGGGTGGTCCGCACGGTCGACGGCGCCCAGCGGGCGATCGGCACCGGCCTTGGCGATCTGGTGCAGGGCGGGGACACGATCATGGTGGGGGAGCGGTTCTTCTGAAAAATTCCACATCTTCCTGAAAACTTCGCCGGCCCCGCAGCAACCCGCCGCGAGGCCGGGCGCCCCACCCGCCCGATTCCCCGATATTCCGCGCATTTCGCCCCGATTGTGGGCTGGCACCGCTGTTGCCACAGCGGGAGGCATGGCACACCCATCCTTCACCACCACGACCGCCGACGGCACGTCGGTTCCGATGGTTCGCTGGATCTTCCGCCGCGGCGGCTGCGCGGTGACCTGTGAGGTTGACGCACGGGACCACGAGGGGTACGAGGTCGCCGTCATTCCCCACTGGGATATGTCCGCGGCGCAGGTCGAGCACTACGACCACGCGCTCGGCGCCATGGAGCGGCACGCCAGCATCGCGCGGAGCCTGCGCGCGCAGGGCTGGGTGGTGATCGATCACGCGGTGCCGGACTACGTCGGGTACGCGGCGTAGGGCCGGCCCGCACACGCCATCCACTCGAGGTACCGCCGATGCGACAACTGGGACGCTGGACGCTGCTGGCACTCTCCGGGCTCGCCGCGCTCACGCTGGCCGGGTGCGCCACCATGAACGTGAGCTCGCACGTGCAGCAGGGGATCGATTTCACGAAGTACCGCACCTTCGACTGGGGGCCGGCCGACGCGCTGCCCACCGGAGATCCGCGTCTCGATCGCGATCCGTTCTTCCAGGATCACGTGCAGGGCGCGGTCGAGAAGGGGCTGGCCGCCAAGGGCTTCAAGAGAGCCGGCGACGGCACGCCCGATCTGGTGATCCACTATCACGCGAACATCACGCAGCGGGTCGACGTGAACCGCCTCGATCGGGAGTACGGCTACTGCTACGACGCCGACTGCCTCGTCCGGGTGTTCGACGTCGAGGCCGGCACGCTCGTGCTCGATATCGTCGACGCGCGCACGAACCGGCTCGTCTGGCGCGGCTGGGCCCAGCACAGCGTGCAGGACATGCTGCGCGACCAGGATCGGATGGCCGCGAAGATCAACGAAGCCGTCGGCCGCATGTTCGAGCACCTGCAGCGCCCCGACATGGACGCGCGCCCGGTCTCGGCGCGGACAGGAGCACACTAATGCGTCCCCTTGGCTCTCGAGCGGCACTGGCTGCGGCGGCCGCCGCCGCATGGATGATGACCCTCGGCGCCTGCGCCACGATGAACGTGAGCTCGTTCGTGCAGCGGGGCGTCACGTTCACGCAGTACCGGACGTTCACGTGGGCGCCGGCCGAGCAGCTGTCGACCGGGGACCCGCGGCTCGACAACAACGAGTTCTTCGAGGCGCGCGTGCGCGGCGCCGTGGAGCGCGGCCTCGCCGCCAAGGGGCTCGAGCTCGTCGAGCGGGGAGCCGCCGACCTCCAGCTGCACTACCACGCCAGCATCAGCCAGCGGGTCGATGCCGGCGGCGCCGATCGGCAGTACGGCTACACCGATGAGGACAGCGCCCCATCGGTCTTCGATGCGGGCACGCTGACGCTGGATGCCGTCGAGACCGCGACCAACCGCCTGGTCTGGCGCGGATGGGCCGACGGCGCGTTCGCCGGCATGGTCGACCGCCAGGATCTGTTCGAGAAGCAGATCGATACGGCGGTGGCGCGGATTCTCGAGCGGTTTCCGGTCAACCTTCGGTAGGGTGCCTGAAGTGCCTAAGGTGCCTGAGGCGCCTGGAGTGCGTAACGCGCGCACTCCAGGCACCCTGTAGTACGCTGTCCTCGATTGCCGAGCCTCGACCTCACCCAGCTCCTCACCGGGTTCATTGCGCTTCTGATTTCCCTGTCGGTCCATGAGGCGGCTCACGCCTGGTCGGCCGATCGGCTTGGCGATTCGACCGCGCGGATGCTCGGCCGTCTCTCGCTCAACCCGGCCGTCCATATCGACCCGATTGGGACGATCGTCTTTCCACTGGTCGCGATGGCGACCAACCTGCCGCTCATCGGCTGGGCGAAGCCGGTGCCGGTCAACCCGGCGGAGCTGCGGCCGAACTGGCGTCAGAAGTTCATGCTGGTCGCGGCGGCCGGGCCGGCGAGCAATCTCGTGCTGGCCGCGGCCGCCGCGCTCGTCCTGCGCGGGCTGGCGCCCGTCGAGGCGAGCGGGGATGCCATCGCCATGTCGCTGGCCAACCGCCTGGAATACCTGCTCGAGACGATGGTGTTCGTCAACGTGCTGCTGGCGGTCTTCAACCTGGTGCCGATCCCGCCGCTCGACGGCGGGAACGTCCTGGCCGGGCTGCTCACCGGGCCGCTTGCGAACACCTTCGACCGGCTGCGCCCGTTCGGCTTCCTGATCCTTTACGGCCTGATGCTCACGGGCATGCTGACGACAATCATCTCCCCGCCGGCGTCATTACTGCTGCAATTGCTGCTGTGACCTGGCTCGGCTGAAGCCGAGCACTACGTACAGGTCTTTCACTTGCACGAAGCCACAGAGTCACAGAGACAGAGAGAACAATTGGCTCAGGAATCTCTGTGGCTCTGTGTCTCTGTGACCCGTGGATCTGAAAGAACGCTAATCGAGGCCGTAGCCCATATTCATCGCTGCGCGCGCCTCGCGGAGCGTGCGGTCCGCCACGTCGTTGGCTTCGGCAATGCCGCGCCGCAGGGTCTCCCGGACGATGTCGGGGTGACGCGCCAGGTCGGCCCGCTTCGCGCGGATCGGTGCGAGGCCGTCGTTCAGGGCGTCGGTCACCACCTTCTTGAGCGCGCCGCTGCCGCCCTCGCCGATCCGGGCCGCGATGGCGGCCGGCTCCTCGCCGGTGCAGAGCGAGGCCAGCAGCAGGAGGTTGCCGACCTCCGGCCGGCGCTCGGGGTCGTAGGTGATCTGCCGGTCCGCATCGGTCTTGGCCTTCTTCACGAGCGCCGCCGTCTCGTCCGCGCCGGCCCGCAGCATCACCGCATTGTTGCGGCTCTTGCTCATCTTCTGCGAGCCGTCGAGCCCGAGGATCTTCGGCGCGTTCGACAGCAGCGCCTCCGGCTCCGGAAAGACCGGCGGCCGGCCCGCGCAGAACCGCTGGTTGAACCGCCGGGCGATCTTGCGCGTGAGCTCGAGATGCGGCAGCTGGTCGCGTCCGACCGGGACGACGTTGCCCTTGCAGAAGAGGATGTCGGCGGCCTGGTGGACCGGATACGTGTACATGGCCGCGTTGACGGTCGTGAGCCCGGCGGCGTCGATCTCCTCTTTGACGGTCGGATTGCGGTCCAGCTCGCCCATGCCGACGAGCGTCAGGAAGGGAATCAGCAGCTGATTGAGGGCCGGCACGTGGCTGTGGCAGAAGATGTGGGTGTGGCCGCCTGCCGGGTCGAGCCCGACCGCCAGGTAGTCGAGCACGAGCTCGGTCACGTTGCCGGGGACGGCCTCGACCGAGTCGCGGTCGGTGAGCACCTGGTAGTCGGCGATGACGATGAAGGTCTCGAGCCCGAGGTTCTGCAGCTCGACACGATTCCTGAGCGACCCGAAATAGTGGCCGATGTGCAGCGGCCCGGTCGGGCGATCGCCGGTCAGCATGCGGTACCGCTGCGGATGCCTGACGAAATCGGCGCGCAGCGCCTGCGAGCGGCGAACGGCCTCTTCGAAGGTGCCGGCGCGGTCGTGCGGGATGTCGCTCATACCCAGGAAGAAACTACTATCATATGCACGCCCTTGGCTGAGCATCCCGAATTCGAGTCCTCGCCCGACGCGTACCACGTCAGGCTCGACGCCTTCGAGGGCCCGCTCGACCTGCTGCTGTACCTGATTCGGAAGAGCGAGCTGAACATCTACGACATTCCGATTGCGGTCATCACGAAGCAGTATCTCGAGTACGTCGATCTGATGCAGGAGATGAACCTCGACGTCGCCGGGGAGTTCCTGGTGATGGCGGCGACGCTCATTCACATCAAGTCGCGGATGCTCCTCCCGCGGCCGGATCCCTCGCAGGAGGACGCCGGGCCGGAGGAAGACCCGCGCGAGGCGCTCGTGCGCCGGCTGCTCGAGCACGAGCGGTTCAAGGCGGCCGCCGAGCTGCTGCACGACCGCGAGACGCTGCGCGAGGCGCAGTTCACCCGCGCCGACGCCAGCGTGGCCGGCGCGGCCGGCGAGCCGTACGAGCCGGAGCTCGAGGTCGATCTCTTCTCGCTGCTGAGCGCCTTCCGCGGCGTGCTCGAGCGGGCGAGCCGCCGCCCGCGGATGGTGCTGCCGCCCGATCAGATCTCGATCGAGACGCGTATTCAGCAGCTCCTCGACCGGCTGTCGGAGACCGAGGCGTGCGGCTTCGAGGACCTCTTTGCCGACGGCGACGGCTCGCGGCCGTTCATGATCGTCACGTTCCTGGCGCTGCTCGAGATGATCCGCCTCAAGCTCGTGCGCGTGTTTCAGACGGGCGGCTTCGGCGAGATCCGGGTGTACACGCGCGCCCGCCCCGCCGACGCGCCCCAGCCGATTGGCGATCCACGGTCGTGACGATGTTCACCCACTTACAAGCCACAGAGACACAGAGGCACAGAGAAGACCCCATATGTAGCTTGTCTCTGTGTCTCTGTGCCTCCGTGGCCCGTTGAGGCGTATGTCAGACGAGACTCAGACAGTCGGTACGGCATCGGCCGAGCTCAAGGCGATCGTGGAAGCGCTCATCTTTGCCTCGCCCGAGCCGATTACGCCCAGGATGCTCTTCAAGCTGCTGGCCGATGAACCGGCCGAAGACGTGACGGCCGCCGTGCAGGCCCTTCGGGCTGACTACGACCAGCGCCCCGGCCTCCAGTTCGTCGAGGTCGCCGGCGGCTATCAGATCGTGACGCGGCCCGAGCTGCACGAGTGGGTGCGCCGGCTGTTCCACGAGCGGTCGATCCAGAAGCTCACGGTGCAGTCGCTCGAGACGCTGGCGGTCATCGCCTACAAGCAGCCGATCACGGCGCTCGAGATTTCCGAGATTCGCGGCGTGAACACGTCCGGCGTCCTCTCCACGCTCCTCGAGCGGCATCTCATCAAGATCGTCGGCCGCAAGAACGTCGTCGGCCGCCCGTTTCTGTATGCGACGACGAAGGAGTTTCTGATCCGGTTCGGCCTGAACGACCTGCACGATCTGCCGAAGGTCGAGGACATGGCCGAAGCGCTCGGCTTCGACCCGCCGGCGGGCCTCACGGAAGTCACGCCCCGCGAGGAGATGCTGCCGCTCGGCGACGGCGAAGACGACTTGCCGCCGCCTTCAGGTCCCTGACCTCCTTCTCCGTGAGCTCCCGCCACTGTCCCGGCTTCAGCGGCCGGTCGGCGAGCGGGCCGATGCGGACACGCCGCAGGGCGCGCACCGGGTGGCCCACGGCCTCGCACATGCGGCGCACCTGATGGTTGCGTCCCTCGCGAATCGTCAGCCGCAGGACGCCATCTCTCTGTACGTAGTGCCCGGCTTTAGCCGGGCCCGAACGCTTCTGTACGTAGTGTCCGGCTTTAGCCGGACCCGAACGGCTCTTGTTGAGCAGTTCGACGTCCGCGGGCAGCGTGCGGCGGCCGTCGAGCGGAATACCTGTGCGCAGCCGCTCGAGCGCGCGCGCGTCCGGCATGCCGGCGACGTGCGCCTCATACGTGCGCTCGACGCCATGCCGGGGGTGCGTCAGCCTCGCGGCCAGATCGCCGTCATTGGTGAGCAGCAGCAGGCCCTCCGTGTCGTAGTCCAGCCGTCCGGCGGGATAGACATACTCGCGGACGCCGCGCAGCAGATCGAGCACGGTCGGCCGGCGCTGCGGATCGGACCGCGTGCTGACGTAGCCGGCCGGCTTGTTCAGCAGGATGTAGCGGAGCCGCTCGGCGCCCTTGATGCGGCGTCCGTCGACCCGGATGTCGTCGACGGCAGGGTCGGCCTTCGTGCCCATCTCGCGTACGGTCGTGCCATTGACCGTGACCCGGCCTTCGGCCATCAGCTTCTCAGCCGCGCGGCGTGACGCGATGCCGGCGTGAGAGAGGATTTTCTGAAGCCGCTGCTGCATCAGAAAACCACGAAGGCCACGAAGGTGGCGAAGACCACGAAGACATTAGAACTCATTCGTGCCCTTCGCGATCTTCGTGATCTTCGTGGTTTATCGCTTGAGCACGTCGGCCCAGAACTCAATGAGCCGCCACATCTCCGCGGCGGCAGCGGATCGATCCAGCTCGGCGTGCGTGATGATCGAGCTGACGAGCAGGTGGACGTCGACGCGCTGCGACTGCAGGTAGCCGGCGAGCACGACCGACTCCGCCGTCGGAATCACGGTGTCGCCGTCGCCGTGCAGCAGGAAGACGGGCGCGGCCGGCACCGACGGCGCGCGCTCGGGTGATGCGGCCGGGTCAGCGGCGAGCTCGAGGTGCGGCACCAGCCGCGGCCCCAGCGCCTTCACGTTCCGGTCGTTGACGTAGGTGAGATACGTGACGGCCGGCTCCGGCAGCGGCTTTGCCATCTCACGCGCCCTGGCGAAGGTGGCGGTGGCCTGATCCATGTTCACGAGCGTCAGCTGCGAGGCGAGCAGGAACGTGCGGATGCCCGCGCGCAGCGGCGCCACCTGCTCGGGCGGCACGAGGCGGTCGGCGGCCGCGTAGGTGATGACCGCCACCCCGTAGTCGTGCGGCGGCGTCGTCCTGACGCCCGGCGCCTGGATCGCCTCGCCGGTCGCCAGGTACCGCAGCACGCGGCTCAGATCGCCATGGCCGCCGAACGAAACGACGTAGGCGACCTTGTCTCTGATGGCAGGACGGCCGGCCGCGACGATCGACAGCCCGCCGGCAAAGCTGATTCCCACGACCCCGATGCGGCCGTCGGGCGCCAGGTCCGGCTGCGTCGCCATCCACGCGACCGCGTCCTCGATGACGTCGGCAGAGCGGGCCGTGATCTGATAGTCCATCAGGTCGGGCAGTGCCAGGGCCATGACCGCAATGCCGCTGCCGGCAAGGTCGTGCGCCAGCGCCGTGAGCCGCGGTTCGGTGATCCCCATCGAGTGGACACCGGGGACCAGCAGCACCGTCCGGCGCACGCGTCCGTCGGGCCGATAGAACTGCGCCTGGACGTTGCCCTGGCGCGTGGGCACGTCGTGCGGCGCCATCAGGGTGACGCCGCGCGCCGTCCACCGGGCAAGCGCCTCTGTCGGGCCGCCGACGTTCCCGACCCGCACGAAGAGCGACGCCGCCCGGACGTACGGACCCGCAAGGTACGCGATCGCCGCGATGACGACAGCGATGACGAGAAGGACGATGAGACGCCCGAATCGCATTCGTCCCGCATGTTAACATCGGCGTTGAACCACGAAGTTCACGAAGATCGCGAAGCTCACGAATAGGAAAGGGAGTCTTCGTGCTCTTCGATCTCTTCGTGGCCTTCGTGGTTATGAAGAAGTTGATCATCGCGATCGACGGCCCCTCCGGTGCCGGCAAGGGCACCGTCGCCCGCACCGTCTCGCAGCATCTCGGCTACCGTCACATCGACACCGGCGCGATGTATCGCGCGGTGGCGCTCGAGGCCGTCCGCGACGGCCTCGCGCTCGATGACGAGCGCGCGGTGGCGGAGCTGGCCGGCCGCGCGGAGATCACGGTCGACGGCGGCGTAGTGTCAATCGACGGACTCGATGTCACTCGCGCCATTCGCACGCCGGAGGCCGACAAGGCGGCCGCCTCGGTGGCGCGGCTGCCGCAGGTGCGCGAGGTGCTGGTGGCGCGTCAGCGCCGCATCGGCCGTCAGGGCGGCGTCGTGATGGAAGGACGCGACATCGGGACCGTCGTGTTCCCCGATGCCGACGTGAAGATTTATCTGGATGCCTCGGCGGAGGAGCGCGCGCGCCGCCGGGCCTCGGATCCCGCGCACAGCGGCGGCCAGGCCGGGCAGGCCGCCGTGGCGGAAGCCATCGAGGCGCGCGACAAGTCGGACACGACGCGCGCCGTCTCGCCCCTGACCGTTGCCGCCGACGCCGTGCGCATCGACACCACCGCGATGCCGATTCAGGCTGTCGTCGACACGATAATGAAACTGGTGAAGGAGAAACTAAATTGACGGATTGACGAATTGACGAATTTGATTGCCCCATTCAATTCGTCAATCCGTCAATCCGTCAATTCACCGGTCGTTATAGTCCTCCGACGACGCCGGGTCGAGCTCCCACCGCTTCTTGTCGCGCTCCTTGATCTTCGTCTCGCCCTTCAGCTCCTCGTTGTCCTCGTACTGCACACCGACCGCCTTGCCGATGTCGTCGACGATGTCCTGGTCGGGGGTCGGGTTGTCGCCGCCCGGCGCCTCGTCGCCGGAGCTGTACGCCGACTCCCAGTCGGCGTCGATGTCGCCGCCGGTCAGGGCTGGGCTTGTTTCGTTATGCTGAGCGAGGCGCTCGTGCAGCTCGCGCCGGCCGCTGCGCACGGCGGATGCCGAGCGATCGAGATCCAGCGACGAGGGCGGGCTCGGGACCATCTCCTCTTCGCGGACGGTGCGGCGCTCCCGGTTGAGGGCCGGCACCTTCCTCGCGTGGCTCGCCGAAGCGCCGCGAAGGCGGCCCGCCGGAGCCGTGCGGAGGCGGCCCTTCGCGGCGGTTCGGGTCCGCTTTGGCGGGGCCTTTCGGGCCGCCGCCTTCCGCGCGCGGGCCTGCGGCCGCGAAGCCGCCCTGCGCGAAGGGCTCTTCTTCCTGGCCTTGCGGGCGCCCCTGGCGACCGTCTTCTTGCCTCCGGCTGCACGACCGCCTCCGCGCTTCGCGCTCCGGCGAGACCTCGCCGAAGCTTTAGCGGCGGCGCGGGCTGCCTTGCGTTTGGCCATCACCTCATCCTTTCGTCAAGTTACCTTGACAGTTCCCGATAAGTCACGTAGTCTCTATGTCTTATCGGCGAATGGCAACTGCTCGCAGTAGGTAGCTGGGTGGGCTCCGCGGTCAGGTGGCCTTGGGGCCCCTGTCGCGCGTACCAACGAATCCACTTGCAACACAGCGACCAGCTACCCAGCAACTCCCAAGCGCTGTTATAGCCGCGGGGGGCCGGTCCCCGCAACAGAAACCGGCAGACTGACGACGAAGGAGGACTCGCACGGAATGGCGAATGTAGACAACGGGGTGGCGTCGGCCGAGAAAGCCGACCAGCCCGGCGCAGCGGCCCGCACGCGGTCCGGCAAGACGGCCGGCCCGGTCGTGAAGCCGATGCGCCACGAGGAGATGGACCCGCAGGAATTTGCGGCCATGCTCGGCATTTACGACGACAGCTTCCGCAACATGGCGGAAGGGGAGGTCGTCAAAGGCACCGTCCTCCAGGTCACCGACACCGACGTGATCATCGACGTCGGCTACAAGTCAGAAGGTCTCGTTCAGGTCAGCGAATTCCTCGACGAACACGGCCAGGTCACCGTGCAGGCGGGCGACATGGTCGACGTGCTGCTCGAGCGCACCGAGGATCGCGAAGGTCACATCGTCCTCTCGCGCGAGAAGGCCGAGAAGATGAAGATCTGGGACGAGGTCGAGAAGGCCTACACCGAACGCAAGGTGGTCATCGGCCGCGTCATCGAGCGCATCAAGGGGGGGCTGGCCGTCGACATCGGCGTCCGCGCGTTCCTTCCCGGCTCGCAGATCGACGTCCGGCCGGTCCGCAACCTCGACGCGCTGAAGGGGCAGGAGCTCCGGATGCGCGTGATCAAGGTCAACAAGAAGCGCGGCAACATCGTGCTCTCGCGCAAGGTGCTCCTCGAAGAGGAGAACGCCGAAAAGAAGAAGACGACGCTCGAGACGCTCGCGGAGGGCAAGGTGCTCCGCGGCACGGTCAAGAACATCACCGACTACGGCGCGTTCATCGACCTGGGCGGCATCGACGGCCTGCTGCACATCACGGACATGTCGTGGGGCCGCGTCGGGCATCCCTCCGAGCTCTTCAAGGTCAACGACGAGGTCGACGTCACCGTCCTCAAGTACGACCCGTCGACCGAACGCGTCTCGCTCGGCCACAAGCAGCTCGTCCCCGACCCCTGGTCCACGGTGCAGGACCGGTATCCGGTGGGCGCGCGGATGAGCGGCAAGGTCGTGAGCGTCACCGACTACGGCGCCTTCGTGGAGCTCGAGGCGGGCGTCGAAGGGCTGATCCACGTCTCGGAAATGTCGTGGAGCAAGCGGGTCAAGCATCCCTCCAAGATCCTCAACGTCGGGGACACCGTCGAGGCGATGGTGCTCGGGGTCGATCCCGGGGCCCGGCGCATCTCGCTCGGCCTCAAGCAGGTGGAGAGCAACCCCTGGCACGACCTCGCCGGGAAATACCCGGTCGGCACGCGGATCACCGGCAAGGTGCGCAACCTCACCGAGTTCGGTGCGTTCGTGGAGGTCGAGGAGGACATCGACGGCCTCATTCACATCTCGGACATGTCCTGGAGCAAGCGCGTCAAGCATCCGTCCGAGGTCCTGAAGAAGGGCGACACCGTTGACGCGATGGTGCTCAGCATCGATGCGGAGAACCAGCGCCTGTCGCTCGGCCTCAAGCAGCTGGCCACCGACATCTGGGACGACTTCTTCAGCCGCCACCACGTCGGCGACGTCGTCGAGGGCAAGGTGACGCGGATGACGAACTTCGGCGCCTTCGTCGAGCTGGACGAGGGGATCGAGGGGCTCATTCACGTGTCGGAGTTCGACGAGTCCCACGGTGCTGGCTCTCAAAGCGGTGCCGGCTCTCAAAGCGGCGGCGAGAAGATCGACCTGCAGGTGGGGAACAGCTACCAGATGAAGATCATCAAGCTGAGCCCTCAGGAACGGAAGATCGGCTTGAGCATCCGCGCGCTGAAGTCGGACGACTACCGGACGGATTGGGAAACGTACCAGTCGAACGAGGGCACGGGGACGGTGACGCTCGGGGATCATCTGAAGAACAGGTAAGGGCTTCAGGCGTCAGGCGGCCAACGGCCGATGGCCTGACGCCCGCAGTCTGCAGCCAGGCCAGAGCCTGAAGCCCGGAGCCTGAAGCCCAGAAGGAGCACCATGACTGGCGGCAGCATGACGAAGGCGGAGCTCGTGGAGGAAGTCTCGCGCGTGTCCGAGCTCACCAAGAAGCACTCCGAAGTCATCGTCGACACCGTCTTCAAGAGCATCATCGATGCGCTGCATCGGGGCGAGAAGATCGAGCTCCGGGGGTTCGGCAGCTTCCGGCTGCGGAAGCGCGAGCCGCGCAAGGGGCGCAACCCGAAGACGGGCGACAAGGTGGACGTGCCGCCGAAGAAGGTGCCGTACTTCAAGCCGGGCAAGGAGCTCAAGGACCTGATCAACCGTCAGGCGGCCGAGCCCCCGCCGGCGCCGAGCCCGGCGCCGCCGATTCCGTCTCCAGATTCCGCGGCCGTTTAATCCAAGAATGCCCAATGCACAATGCTTGAGGCCCAATGATCAAAGAGCACTCCGGTTGGGCATTGGGCATTGAGCATTCGGCATTGAGCATTGCATGGAGCGTCTTTGGTCGCCGTGGCGTCTCGAATACGTGACGCGCGGCGACTCGACCGCGGGCGGCTGCGTCTTCTGCCTCGAGACCCAGCCTGAGGCGGCCTCCCTGGTCGTGTTCCAGGGGAGCGCCTGCTACGTCATCCTGAACCTGTACCCGTACAACAACGGGCACCTCATGGTGGTGCCGTACCGCCACGTGGCCACCTTCGGCGGCCTGCGCGAGGCGGAGCTGCAGGAGATCGCCGTGCTGACGCAGCGCGCCGAGGCGGCGCTGACCGAAGCGTACCGGCCGCACGGCATCAACGTCGGCGTGAACCTCGGCAAGGCGGCGGGCGCCGGCGTGCTCGAGCATCTGCACGTGCACGTGGTGCCGCGCTGGAGCGGCGACACCAACTTCATGACGGTGGTCGGCGAGATGCGGGTGCTGCCCGAAGACCTCGGGGCGAGCGCCGCACGGCTGCGGCCGATCTTCGCGAAGCTGGCAAATGCCCGTACGTAGTGCCGGGCTTCAGCCCGGCCAGTGGCTCGGCTGAAGCCGAGCACTACGTA
>MEKU01000079.1:0-8003 GCA_001767195.1 Acidobacteria bacterium RIFCSPLOWO2_02_FULL_67_21 | reverse complement strand
GAGCGCTACGTACCGCCATGGCTCGGCTGAAGCCGAGCACTACGTACCGCCATGGCTCGGCTGAAGCCGAGCACTACGCACGTGTGTATCAGCTCGCCAGCGCCAGCGGGGCACGGCGGGCAAACACGCTGCGGACGCGTTTGAGCAGCACATCGGCGTCGAACGGTTTGACGAGATAATCGTCGGCCCCCAGCGCCAGCACTGTCTTCTGGACCTCCGGACCGCTCTCCGCCGTGAGCACCATCACTGGAATCAGGGCGCAGCTCCCCTCGGATCGCAGTGCGGTCAGCATCTGATACCCATCGACGTCGGGCATGATCAGATCGGAGATGAGGAGGTCGGGGCGCTGGGTCAAGACCATGTCGATGCCCTCGCGGCCGTTCTGTGCCTCCAGTACGTCGTAGCCCTCCCGCTGGAGCAGCATCCGCACCAGCATCCGGATCATCCGGTCGTCGTCGACGACCAGGACGCGCTTCTTGTTGTTGCGCGATTGGACCGGCTGTGCGGCATCGTCGGCGAGGACGCGATTGACCTCTTCGAGCGACGTGACACCCTCGTCAACGAGCCGCATCGCAACCTCACGCATCGAGCGGTGCCCCTCCACCTTCATCAGCTCCTTGAGCTCGAGCGCGGTGATGCCTTTGGCGATCGCGACACGCATCGCGTCGGTCGGCGTGAAGACCTCCGCGACCGGCACGCGGTCGATATAGCCCGTCATCTTGCACTCCGTGCAGCCGCGACCGGGGCGCATCCGGGAGGTCACGAGATGGAGCGGGGATGGCGAGCGGTCCGGTCCGGCCGCGGGCACACGGCAGGCAGGGCAGAGACGGCGCACGAGCCGCTGGGCGACGATGGCCGTCAGGCTTTCGGCGATCTTGAACGGCTCGAGGCCGAGATTCACCAGGCGCGTCATCGCCGAGGCCGCATCCCCGGTGTGCATCGAGCTGAGGACGAGGTGGCCGGTGTAGGCGGCCTGACCCACGATCTGCGCGACCTCGCTGTCGCGGATCTCGCCGACCATCAGCACATTCGGATCCTGCCGGAGCACGGACTTCAGCACTGCGGCAAACGTATTGCCCGCCGCGACGTTGACCGGAATCTGATTGACGCCGTCGATGCGCCGCTCGACAGGGTCCTCCACGGACACGACGCTGCGCCGGCCGTCGCGGAGATGGGCCAGCGCGGCATAGAGCGTGCTGGTCTTCCCGCACCCCGTGGGGCCCGTCACGAGCACGAGACCGTCGGGACGATCGAGGGCGCGGCGCAGCGTGTCGACCGCCTCCGGCTCGTAGCCGAGCGCGTCGATCGTGACGAGGCGATGCTCGCTGTCGATGACTCGCAGCACGATGTTTTCGCCGTGGACCGTCGGAATCGTCGAGAGACGCACGAAGATATCCCGGCCGTCGACGCTCACGCTGAAGGCGCCATCCTGGGGCTTCTGCCGGACGGCGATGTTGGCCTGGCCCATCACCTTGAAGCGATTGGTCATCTGGGGCACGGCCTCGTGAGGCACGGTAAACACGGTCTCGAGAATGCCGTCGATCCGGTAGCGCACGAGCGCGCCGCTGATGAGCGGCTCGATGTGGACGTCACTGGCGTGCGCGGCGATCGCGGTGGCGACGATCTGGTCGCACAGATCGACGATCGGTGACGCGTTGCGCGGCCGCGCCGCCGTCTGTGGTGTGTCGATCCGGTTCCGGAAGCGGGCCAGCAGCTGTTCGACGTCAGAGAGCCGCGGATAGTACCGATCGATCGCGATCGTGAGCTGCGACGGACGGGCGAGGAGCGGCCGTGCGTGGCGCCCGGACGCGAAGCTGACGTCCTGGTCGGTCTCCGCTGCAAACGGGTGCGACGAGGCGTACGTCAACGTGCGGTCGTCTTCGGCGATCGGCAGCGCCCCATGCCGGCGAGCCACGCGCTCGGGCACGAGGAGGATGGCCAGCGGACTCACCGGCGTCGCCTCCAGATCGACCAGGGGAATGTCGCTGGCGGTGCTCAGCGCCTCGTAGGCCGCTTCCTCGGGAACGTACGACAGCGCCACGAGCGCGTCCGGCAGCGGGACCCGCTGGTGCTCGGCGAACCGAATCGCCGCGTGGAACTCACCGGCCGTCATCCGTGAGCGGGCCAGAAGCTGTTCCCGAAACCTCAGGACCACGGGCCGCGGCAACGCAGGACAGAAGGCGGCGAGTCCGGCCGGAGAAACCTTGGTGGCGGCGGTCGACGGGTCGGGAGTGGTATCCATTGTCTCACTCAGGCCACAGCAGGGTGCGTGCCGTATCGCGTCGCCGCGAAAACACTCGAATTCGCGGCTGATTGCGCTCCTCTCACGCGGCCGCTGTGCGCCCGCGGTATTCGCCGCTGTGCGAAAGCGCACAGCCACCCAGTCTCGCCCTGACGTCCCCACGCCGCCAAACTCACACACGCCAACGGGTTAGGCGGATTCCGAGAGGTTGCGGGCCTCTGGCCCGCGTCCTGCTCTCGACACTGGCGTCCCACGTCTGGGGACTGCATTCAACGAGGAGTCGCCGATGAAGACGAAGGCAGGGCACGCGGTCGCTCTTGGGTCGCTGACGCTGCTGGTGGCACACGGGGCGTTCGCGCAGACGCGCCCCGTCGATCTCACGCAGGCCACGTTGGAAGAGCTGATGAACCTTCCAATCGTGACCGCCAGCCGCATCAGCGAGCGTTTGAGCGATGCCCCTGCGCGGATGCACGTCGTGACGGAGGAGCAGATCCGGAGCCGGGGCTATCGGTCGCTGACCGACGTGCTCAAGGACCTCTCCGATTTCAAGGTGGACGTTGCGGGCGACCAGGATTATCCCGTCGAGCTCACCGTCCAGGGGCTGCGCGGCGCCAACCGCGTCCTCGTGTTGCTCGACGGCATCCGGATCTCGTCGCCGACCAACGAGCCGCTCCCGATCGTCGCGAATTACCCGGTCCACAGCGCGCGGCAGATTGAGATCCTGTACGGGCCGGCGTCAGCCGTCTACGGAGCCGACGCCTCCTCGGCCATTGTCAACATCATCAGCAAGGGCGCCGACGACCCCGGGTTCTCGCTGGAGGCGTCGGCCGGGCAGGACGGCCTCTACAACCAGTCGGCCTCGTACGCGGCCCGCGTCGGCACGTCCGGCAGCCTCCTGCTCGCCGGTCAGTTCCTCTACGACCGGCAGCCGGATCTCAGCAAGGTGTATCCCGGCGACTTTCAGGGGCTGCAGGGGCAGCGCACCGGCACGTTCAACACGATCTTCGGCCCGATGCAGGCCGCCGGCGCCGTCTCGCCGGATTATGACATTCCGCTGTCCGCGCATTCGCTCCAGGCCACGCTCCGCCTCGGCGGTCTGCAGCTGTCGCTGTTCCAGAACGAGTCGCGGATGTCGACCACCCCGGCCTACACGCCCGACAACAGCATCTATAACGACGCGGCGTTCAACCGGAACTCGCTGCTGATGGCGTCTGGGAGCTATACGCGTCCCATCGGTTCGGTCACGAGCACCTCGACGCTGACCGTGATCCGCCACGAGCTCGATCCCGAGTCTGGATACTTGAACGTCTACAGCAACATGAAGAAGAGCTACAAGTACGCGTTCGGTTCGATGCTGAAGGCGGAGGAGCAGCTCATCTGGACGCCGCGAACCGGCACCACGGTGACGACAGGCGGCACGGTCGAGCGCTTCTTTGCGATCCCGCAGGGCGCCGATCTCAATGCCCCGATTGAATCGCGCGACAGGCCGGGGACGATCCAAGACACCGACATCACCGACGACTTCGTCAAGCTCCGCTACGTCAACGTCGGCGGGTACGCGCAACTGCAGCACAAGATGACCGAGCACCTGACCGCCACGCTCAGTGCGCGGAGCGACTACAACACCCGGTACGGCGGTACGTTCAAACCGAGGCTTGGGTTGGTCGCGAGAGTCGCCGCCGATACGACGGTCAAGGTGCTGTACGGGACGGCGTATCTCGCACCCTCGCCGTACCAGGCGTACGGTCATTTCGGATCCTTCTACAGCACGGACGGCGGCGAGACGTACGCGTCGGAGTTCTGGCATCTGCCGAATCCCGACTTGAAGCCGCAGAAGAAGCAGTCGGTGGAAGTGAACCTGCTGCAGGGGCTCGGCGAGTACGTCGGGATTTCGGCCTCGTCGTTCTACTCGCGTGTGACCGATCGCATTCAGGAGTCGGATCCGGATCGGGCGGGCCCCGGGCTCTACAAGGGGTGGCCGGTGGCGTACATCGAATTTCCGGTGAACGAGGGGAACGACACCATCTACGGAGGCACTCTCGGCCTCGATTTCGTGAAGGCCGTCGGCAGCGACCGGCGTGTCGAGGCGCGCGCCGCCGTCACGCTGGCCGACGGCCACGTCTCACATGAGGACCCTGATGTGCCAACGGGAGTTCTCCCGGTCGGTGGCCTGGCGCCCGTGCGGTGGAACCTCAGTGTCGACCTGCGCCACGGCCGCTGGGTTCTTGCGCCGCGCTTGTCGGCCAGCGGCCGTCAGCGCCTGCGCGCGACCGAGACAGTTGGAGGTACCGTCGCGCGGAAGACGCTTGACGGCTATGCGACGGCGGACGTGAACATCCGGCGGATCGATGTGTTCAAGGAGCTCGACCTCTTCGTCCTGGTCGAGAACCTCTTCGACGCGCGATACCGGAACATCAACATGCGAGCCTACTCCAACCCCGAGGAGCTCATCGGGGCGCCGCAGAATCCGCGGCGCCTGACGATCGGCTTCCAGTACGAGCTGCCATGACCGGCGCAACGCTCTCTTCATGTCTGACGCCAGGATGCCCATCGGAGCGATGGTCCATATGAACAGCGTCGTCCAGGCGGCGACGGTCAGGCACCCGAAGCTGTGCCGGCTGTGCGCGGCGCTGCTCGTGTGGATGGCTGCCGCTGGTGCCGGCGTCCCGGTGGTACGGGCGGCCGAGCAGCTCGATGAAGAGTACGTGAAGGCGGCCTTCATCTACAACTTCGCGAAGTTCACCCAATGGCCCGGCCCCAAGGCGGGGGCGCTCGTCATTGGCGTCGTCGGACGCGACTCGATCAACACGGCGCTCAAGGCGATCGCCCAGGGCAAGGTCGTGTCGGGACGCGAGATCGTCGTTCGCGGGCTGGGCAAGGACGACGACGTTCGCGCCTTCCACATCATTTTCATTCCAGCGTCCGAAGAACGCCGCAACGCCGACGTGCTGGGACGGGTATCGGGCGCCGCGGTGCTGACGGTGGGCGAGTCGCCGCACTTCCTGCGCGACGGTGGCATCGTTCAGTTCGTCATTCGTGAAAACCGCGTCCGCTTTCGGATTAACGCAGACGCTGCGGATCATGGCGGGCTCAAGATCGGCTCGCAGCTCCTGCTCCTGGCCAAAGAGTGAGTCGCCTTATGACCAACGCGCTAAAAAACCTGTCGATCAAGCGAAAAGTCACGCTCGTCACGATGACCACGAGCTGCGCGGCGCTCGTCGTGGCATCGTCGCTGTTTTCGGTGTACGACTACGTGACCGCGCGCCGGGCGCTGGTTCGCGAGGCGATGACGATGGCGGATATCGTCGGCGGGAACAGCACCGCGGCGCTGTCGTTCGACGACAAGGATGCGGCGTCCGAGATTCTCTGGCGCCTGCGCGGCCAGGAGAGCATCCGGACGGCGGTGCTCTTCGACAGCGTCGGCCAGACCTTCACGAGCTTCGTGACGCCCGGCTGGCCGAATGCGGACTGTGAAGGCGTTGCCGGTGCACGGTTCACGTCCACCGGGCTGGTCGTCCGCCGGCCGATCACGCTCGGTGGCGATCGGATCGGCAGTATCTGCGTGCAGTCCGACCTCAGCGCGCTCGAGGCGCGCCTGCACGGCTACGGTCTCATCCTCGCGGTCGTGCTGCTGGCGTCCTCGCTGACCGCGCTGCTGTTGGCGGCGCGGCTGCAGCGGCTGATTTCCGGGCCGATCCTGCGGCTCGGCGAAACGACGCGCCGGGTGTCGAACGACCGGAATTACTCGGTGCGGGCCGAAAAGGACGGCAACGACGAGCTCGGTGAGCTGATCGACGACTTCAACGGCATGCTCGGCCGGATTCAAGATCAGGACGACACGCTCCGGGAGCACCGCGAGCACCTGGAGGACCAGGTGACGCGCCGGACGAGCGAGCTGCTGACGGCCAAGGAGGCCGCCGAGGCCGCCAGCCGCGGCAAGAGCGAGTTCCTGGCGAACATGTCGCACGAGATTCGGACGCCGATGAACGGCATCATCGGGATGACCGAGCTGGCGCTCGACACGACGCTGCAGCCCGATCAGCGTGAATATCTGGAAACCGTCAAGGGGTGTGCGCAGTCGCTGATGTTCATCATCAACGACATCCTCGACTTTTCGAAGATCGAAGCAGGCAAGCTCGCGCTCGAGACCATCGACTTCGGTCTCCGCCGTACCGTGGCCGACGCGATCAAGCCGCTCGCCGTGCGCGCCGACCAGAAGGGGGTCGAGCTGCTGCTGCGCGTTCGTCCCGGAGTCCCCGACCGGCTGCTGGGCGACCCGACCCGGCTGCGGCAGATCCTCGTCAACCTCGTCGGGAATGCCGTCAAGTTCACCGAGCAGGGCGAAGTGGTGGTGACGGTCTCACAGCCGGAGTCGTCCACCGGCCCGTATCACCTGCAGTTCGAAGTCTTCGACACCGGTGTCGGCATTCCTGCGGACAAGCAGCAGCTGATTTTCGAGGCGTTTGCCCAGGCCGATGGCTCCACGACGCGCAAGTTCGGCGGCACCGGCCTGGGGCTGACGATTGTGTCCAAGCTGGTGGAGATGATGCACGGCCGCGTCTGGGTGGAGAGCGAGCCCGGCCGCGGCAGCCGGTTCCACTTCACCGCGCAGTTCGGCGAGGGAGCGCAGCCGGCCAAGACGGAGATGCCACCTCTGTCGCTGGCGGGGATCCGCGTCCTCGTGGTCGACGACAACGCCACCAACCGCCGCATCCTCGAGGAGGTGCTCAGGCACTGGGGCGCCGTGCCGACGCTGGCGTCAGGCGGCATCGAGGCGCTGGCGCGGCTCAAGCGAGCGGAGGACCTCGGCGAACCGATCCGGGTGGCGCTGCTCGACGTGAATATGCCCGAGATGGACGGCTTCACCCTGGCGGATCGTATGCGATCCGCTCCGACGCCCATCGCGCCGGCGATCCTGATGCTCAGCTCGTCGGACCACTCGGGTGCGGTGGAGCGTTGCCGCGATCTCGCGCTGAGCGCCTACATCATCAAGCCGGTCACGCAAGCCGACCTCTACGCGGCGATGTTGAACGCGCTCGGTGCCGCCCCACGGCTCGAGGCGGCGGCGCCGAAGGCGGTCGCGGTCACAACGCCGGCGCGATCGCTTCGCGTGCTGCTGGCCGAGGATAACCCCGTCAATCAGAAGCTGGCGATTCACCTGCTCGAGGCCGCCGGCCACGCCGTGCGGTTGGCCCACGACGGGGCGCAGGCGGTGGAGCTGTATCAGCGTGAATCGTTCGATCTGATTTGTATGGACCTGCAGATGCCGGTCATGGACGGCATCGAGGCGACCGTCGAGATCCGGCGCCTCGATGGCGTCCGCGGCACCCGGACCCCGATCATCGCGCTGACCGCGCACGCCATGCAGGGGGATCGCGAACGATGCCTCGAGGCTGGCATGGACGGATATGTGTCCAAGCCGATCCGCCGTCACGAGCTGCAGGCCGAAATCGAACGTGTGCTGCCCGCGCCTGCCGGGACATCCGAGGAGGGCCAAGCGATGACGACTGAGAGCGACCGGGAACCGCTTCAGCGGCGGTTTGAAGGCGATGACGAGCTTTTGCGGGATCTGGCGGCGGTATTCCTCGAGGATTATCCGGGACGCCAGTCCGCGATCGTCGACGCGCTCGCGAAGAGGGACGCCGTCGCGCTGGCACGCGCGGCGCACACCCTCAAAGGCTCCGTCAGCGTGTTGTGCGACAACGGCCCGACGACGGTGGTGCGGGAGCTGGAAGTGGCGGCGCGTGGCGGGCACCTGGAG
>MEKU01000078.1:843-6070 GCA_001767195.1 Acidobacteria bacterium RIFCSPLOWO2_02_FULL_67_21 | reverse complement strand
TTCCACCGGAGGCACGGATTGATCCAGTCGTAGCGCGCAGCGGCCTCGTTCACGAAGCGGCGCCCGGTCCGATTGACGTGAATCACGTCCTGAAAGTCCTTCACCTCGAGCCCGATCGCGCGCATGCGGCTGAAGAGCGGGCTCTTCGGAAGATCGGGGATCGCGCGCCCGCCGCGCGGGCTCGGGTAGCCGTACCGGGTCCCGATGACGCCAGGCTTCAGCAGCGCGATCCCGCGCTCGAGCGTCTGGTTGGCGACCCCCCAGAGCGACGCGCCGATCTGGAGCGCCGCCCGTTCGCCATCGGCCGACTGACGTGAGTACGGTTCGCCGACCACCTGGTACTCCTCGGTCGCGCGCGGGTCGAACATCCGCCGGAAGTCCACGTTGCTGGTGTGGCCGCCGGTTCCGAGGATGACGCCCTTGCGCGCCTGGACGGCGAGGCTGCGTCCCTTGCTCGTCGCGCGGATGCCGACCACGTCGCCGGAGCGCTCGTCGCGGACGAGCGACGTGAAGCTGTGCTCCAGCAGGATCTCGACGCCCAGCTTTCGCGCGGCCGCTTCGAGCGGCCGCATCAGCGCGGTACCGTCCGCCCCGGTCGGCGATACGTTGCTGACGCCGCCGGCCCAGACGGGGTTCTGCGCGCGGCGAGTCGGGCCGTTGCCGGTTGGCGCGCGGTCCGGAAAGACCACGCCGTGGGCGACGAGCCACTCGAAGGTCGGCGCGCTCCAGTCGCAGAAGACGCGGATCAGCTCGCGGTCGTTGAACCGGAAATCCGGATTGTTCACCAGCTCTTCGAAATAGCGGTCGGCGGAGTCCTCGATGCCGTACTTCTTCTGCAGGCTCGTGCCGCCCCCAAGGGGCATTGACGCGCCGCTCTGGATCGCATGGCCGCCGATGTCGGTGTTCTGCTCGATGACGATGACCGACGCGCCGTGTTCGCGGGCTTCAATGGCCGCCGGAATGCCGGTCGCGCCGGCGCCGATCACCACAACGTCGGCGGATCGGTCCCAGCGCAAGGGGACCTGCGCGGCCGCATCCGCCGCGGCGATGCCGGCGACCGCGGTGGCGCCTGCGCCTACGGTGTTGCGGACGAAGGCACGGCGGGAGATGGTCGCATCGTGCTTTGAGGCCATGATTCCTCCTCGGGCTCGGCTAAAGCCGAGCGCTACGTACCGTCCGGCTGGCTCGGCTAAAGCCGAGCGCTACGTACCCGCTTGGTACGTAGTGCCGGGCTTGAGCCCGGCCAACAGTTGTTCCACGCGGACGGCCGCGTGCAGCAGCCGTTCGTCATCGCCGGGCGCCGCGACGAGCTGAAGCCCCAGCGGCAGCCCCCGGACCTCCCCCATTGGAATCGCGACGGCCGGCGTCCCGAGCGCCGTCCACGGCGCGTTCATCCGCGGGTCGCCGGTGGACGACAGCCCGGCCGGGGCCGGTCCCGCTGCCGCCGGCACGAGGATGATCGGCGTGCGCTCGTGCAGCGCGGCGAGCTGGATTCTACACTCCGCGATGTGCCGCAGCGCGTCCTGATATCGCGGCTCCGGCACGCCGTGCCCCTCTCGTATCAGGTCGGCAAGGTCGGCGAGACGGTCGCCATGTTCCGCATACCGGCCGGCATGCACGCGCGCGGCCTCGTAGGCCATGACGACGCGCGACGCGCCGTTGAGGCTGTGGGGCAGGTCGCCGAGCGACACCGGCGTGACCGGAGTCCCGCCGCCGCGCAGCCGCTCGATTGCAGCCTGGAAGGCCGCGGCCATCGGCGGCTCGACGTCCAGCGGTGGGTCGGCGACGCCGAGCTCGATCTCCAGGTGGCGGGTCCGCGGCTCGATGTCCTCGTCGCCTCGCCGCGGGACCCGCCCCACGTCTGGAACTCGCCGCGAGACCCGCCCTACGTGCGACCAGAGCGCGAGCATGTCGGCGGCCGTTGCGGTGAAGAACCCGAGCGTGTCGAGGCTCGGGGCGAGCGGCAGCACGCCGTCCATCGGACACCACCCGAACGTCGGCTTGAATCCGACGACGCCGCAAAATGACGCGGGGCGCAGGACCGACCCCTGCGTCTGCGTGCCGATCGCCAGCGGCACCATGCCGGCGGCGACGGCGGCTGCCGATCCGCTGGAGCTGCCGCCGGGCGTGTGCAGCGGATTCCGTGGATTGCGGGTTGGCGCCGGCGTGCGATAGGCAAACGCCGTCGTGCGCGTCTTGCCGAGGAGAACGGCCCCAAGGCGCCGGAGCCGGGCCACGATCTCCGCGTCTTCAGGCGCCCGCCTGCCGCGGTAGATGGGCGAGCCGTACTCGGTGACGAGACCCTTCGTGTCGATGATGTCCTTGGCGCCGAACGGAATGCCGGCCAGGGGGCCATCACCGGTGGGCGCCTGCGGCTCGACACGCACCCACGCCTGTATCGACGGATCGAGCTCGTGGATCCGGTCGAGGCAGGCCGACAGCGCATGCGCTCTCTCTTCGCGCGTGGCCCTCAGCCACTCGGTAAGCCTGGACGCCAGCATGCCCGGCTCGAGGGGCACCATCACATCCACAAGCTTGGCATAATGCCATGACCCTATGGCCCGCGCCCTTACGGACTACGCCCGGACGCTCATTGAGCGACGCCAGGCCCGGTCGATGGTGATATCACCAGCCGGGGTCGTGGCCAGTGAAAACCCGCTGGCATCGCAGGCCGGCGCGATGATGCTGGCGCGAGGCGGCCACGCCGTGGACGCCGCGATCGCCACCAACGCGGCGATGGGGGTCGTCGCGCCGATGATGAACGGCGTCGGCGGCGATCTCTTCGCCATCGTGTATGACGCCGGCACCGATTCGGTGCGTGGCATCAATGCGAGCGGCTGGGCGCCGTCGGCGCTCACCGTGGATCGACTCAAGGCGAGCGGGTGCGACGCGATGCCGCAGACCGGCATCCACGCCGTGACAATCCCGGGGGCGGTGGCGGGGTGGGGGCTGCTTCACGAGCGGTTCGGCCGCCTGTCACTGGCGCAGAACCTCGAGGCCGCCATTCATCTGGCCGAAGAAGGCTTTCCCGTGTCGGAGCTGACGGCCGAGGAATGGGCCGGGAGCGAGGCGACCCTGCGCGCCGACGCCCATGCGTCCAGGATCTATCTGCCGTCCGGGGCGGCGCCGCGCGTCGGGCAGCGTTTCAGGAATCCGGATCTCGCCTGGACGTATCGCCAGCTGGCGGCGAACGGGCCAGACGCGTTGTACCGCGGCTCGATCGCCGACCGCATTCTCGCCTGCTCGAAGCTCCACGGCGGAACCCTGTCGGCGGCCGACCTCGCGGAGTTCACCGCGGAATGGGTGACGCCGATCGCCACCACGTACCACGACTGGACGGTGCACGAGATTCCCCCGAACGGCCAGGGCATCGCCGCGCTGATGATGCTCAATCTGCTCGAGGGTGTCCGGCTCAAGGCATACGGACACAACTCCGCCGACGCGCTCCACGCGCTCATCGAAGTCAAGAAGCTCGCCTACGCGGATCTGAGCACGTATATCGCCGATCCCCGGTTTGCGGCTGTGCCGACCGAAGGCCTGCTGTCGAAGGCGTACGCGACGGAGCGGCTGACGCGCGTCAATCATGCGCGGGCCTCTGATGACCCCCCGCCGGGACACCTGCCCGTCAAAGGCGGCGACACCACGTATTTGTGTGTGGCCGATCGTCACGGCAATATGGTGTCGCTCATCCAGAGCAACTTCGCCAGCTTCGGGTCGGGGCTCGTGCCGGACGGCACCGGTTTCGCGCTGCAGAACCGGGGCGGGCTGTTCACGCTGGATCCCGCGCATCCAAACGTCGTCATGCCGCGAAAGCGGCCGCTGCATACGATCATTCCGGGGTTCATGAGCCGCGCCGGCGTGCGGATCGCCTTCGGGATCATGGGTGGCTGGAATCAGGCCCAGGCGCACGCGCAGTTCGTTTCCAACATCGTCGACCACGGCATGAACATTCAGGCGGCGCTCGAGGCCGCGCGCTTCACCAAGCTGACCTTCGGCGGGCGTGACGTCTCGATGGAGTGCCGCGTGCCCGGCGCCGTCCGCGCCGAGCTCACGCGCCGTGGCCACGACATCGAGGAGCTGGGGGAATTCTCCAGCCTCGTGGGCGGCGGTCAGAGCGTCCTGTACGACGCGGACGCCCGCGTCGCCTACGGGGCATCGGATCCGCGTAAGGACGGCGCCGCGATCCCGGAGCCGCTCCTCGGATGAACCCGGTTGAGTGGTGGTGAAGGCAAGGACACCTATGGGGCTGCTGCACAACCGATGGAGTCAACTGGCGCTTGGGCTCGTCTGCATGATCGCGATCTCCAGCCCGCAGTACGTCTGGGCGCTCTTCACTCAGCCGTTCACGGCGGCGTTCGGGGCGAGCCTCGCAGAAGTGCAGGTCACGTTCTCCATTCTGATCGTCCTTCAGACGTTTCTTTCACCGGGCCAGGGCTTTCTGATCGATCGCTTCGGTCCGCGCCTGCTGCTGTCGATCGGCGCCCTTGTCACGGGCTTGAGCTGGATGCTCGCCGCCCAGGTGTCGAGCGTCGGCGGACTGTACCTGACGTACGGGCTGCTCGGCGGCATCGGCACCGGGATCATCTACATCGGCGTCGTCGGCCACATGGTGCAGTGGTTCCCGGACAAGCGGGGGTTTGCCACCGGCTGCGTGGCGGCTGGATACGGCATGGGGGCCATCCTCTTCACGTTTCCCGTGGCGACGACGCTGAGGAGCGCGAGCTATCAGCAGGCGCTCTGGCAGTTCGGCGCAACCTTCGCCGTGACCGGATTCCTGGCCGCGCAGGGGCTGCGGCGGCCTCCACCCAACCACCAGACGCTCCACCCCGGACGGGTTGAGCGCCTCCCCGCGACCAGCGCCCGATCCTACACGCCGCGGGAGATGATGCGGACGCCCATTTACTGGCTGCTGCTCGTGATGATGACCATGATGTCGACGTGCGGCCTGATGGTGACCTCGCAGATGGGCGCCTTCACGGCCGATTTCGGGATGGCCGACGTCATGGTGTGGGGATTTGCGGTGCTGCCCCTGGCGCTTTCGATCGACCGGATCACCAACGGCGTCACGCGGCCGTTCTTCGGGTGGGTGTCGGACAGGATCGGCCGTGAGAATACGATGACGATCGCCTTCACCCTCGAGGGCATCGCCATGACCGCGTGGCTGCTCCTGCGCGATAACCCCGTGCTGTTCGTCCTTCTGTCGGGCCTCGTCTTTTTTGCGTGGGGA
>MEKU01000078.1:200-769 GCA_001767195.1 Acidobacteria bacterium RIFCSPLOWO2_02_FULL_67_21 | reverse complement strand
CCTGTACATCGCCCAGGGCATCGGCTCCGTGCTCGGCGGGCCGGTTGCCGCCCTGCTCCATGACAGAACCGCTTCCTGGGTACCGGTGTTCACGGTGATCATCGCCATGAACTTCGCCACCGCGTTCCTCGCGTGGTTCGTGCTCAAGCCGACGCGTCGCCGTTGGTTTGCCCGGATGAGCGCGGCGTCAATCGGGCCCGCATAGCGCGGTTCCGCCCGGCGTACTCACCTGGCTGGCGAGAACTTCTGCACGCGCCAGTTGAAGACGTCGCCGACGTAGATGTTGCGCTCGGCATCGAGCTCGACCCAGTGTGCCTCTCCGAACTGGCCGCTCGCCTTGCCGAGGCTCCCGATCGCGCCGAGCACGCGCCCCTCGAGGTCCAGCTTCAGTACCTTCCCCGCATTGCCGTCCGTCAGATAGACGAACCCGTCGCGGCCGAGACCGAGCCCGTTCGGACGGCCGGTCACGGTGAGGCTTCTGACCAGCGTCCCGCGGGCGTCGAAGATCTGAATGCGCCCGTTCTCGCGGTCGGTCACCCACACCAGGCCTTTGGGGTCGACGATGATCG
>MEKU01000078.1:0-106 GCA_001767195.1 Acidobacteria bacterium RIFCSPLOWO2_02_FULL_67_21 | reverse complement strand
GGCGCCGCCGTGCCCTTCGGAGACGTACACCTCGCCCGAAGGCCCGAACGCGACATCGGTCGGCTCGCTGAGCAGCGGGAACTTGAACGCCTGATTGAAATCGCCC
>MEKU01000077.1:16635-16738 GCA_001767195.1 Acidobacteria bacterium RIFCSPLOWO2_02_FULL_67_21 | reverse complement strand
CCGAAGCCTGCTCGCGGCCAACGACAACGATATCCGCCAGACGGACATCGTGATGCTGCTGACGCCGCGGATCGTGCGGACGCAGGAGCTCAGCCTCAGCGAC
>MEKU01000077.1:0-16555 GCA_001767195.1 Acidobacteria bacterium RIFCSPLOWO2_02_FULL_67_21 | reverse complement strand
CGCCGGCATCGCCGTCGTCCCTCCCGGGAGCTCGGCGGTGCCCGGAACGACGACGGTCGCCGCAGCGCCGGTGCCGGCGACGCCGCCGGCTGCCGCAACCGGAGGCCAGATTTTCCTGACGCCGCCCGGATCCGACTTTCTCGTGGGCGCGGGACCGTACACGGTGCCGGTCTCGATTACGGGCGCGTCGCAGATCTCGAATGTGTCGCTGACCCTGACGTTCAATCCCGGGGCGCTGCGCGTCCGCGCCGTGCAGGAGGGGAGCTTCATGCGCACGGGCGGCGTGGCGGCGACCTTCACACAGCAGGTCGACGCCGGAACCGGGCGGATCGACATCGCGATCGTCCGCACGGGAGATCAGACCGGCGTGGCGGGCACCGGACTGCTGGCGGCGGTGGTCTTCGACGCCGTGGGCGGGGGACCCGCGAACTTCGCGATCACCGGCGCCGCGGCCGGCCCGCGAGGCACTCCCATCGCCCTTCAGTTCGGCTCGGTGCCGGCGGTGACCGTGAAATGAAGGGGACAAAGGGCTACACCTTCATCGAGCTCATCGTGGTCACCACGATTCTGATGATTCTCGCGTCCGCCGTCATGCCGCTGGCGCAGGTCGTGTCGCAGCGACAGCGCGAAGCGGAGCTGCGCCGCTCCCTGCGGGAAGTGCGCACGGCGATCGATCAGTTCAGGATGGGAGTGGAGCAGGGGCGCATCCCCACCACCGAGCTGGAGCCTCAGAACGAGGGCTACCCGCCGGACCTCGAAACGCTCGTGGTGGGGATTGCGGCCGCCAACGACGCGTCCGGACGCAAGCTGCGGTTCCTGCGCCGCGTTCCGGTGGATCCCATGACGGCGTCGACCGACTGGGGCCTGCGCTCCTACCAGGACGAGCCGGACACCACCTCGTGGGGCGGCCAGAACGTCTTTGACCTGTACACGAAGTTCGACGGAACGGCACTCGACGGCACGAAGTATCGAGACTGGTAGCCAGGACGATGGGAATCGGGGACGGACGGCGGAGGCAGTGCTGCGGCTTCACGCTCATCGAGCTGATGATCGTGATGTCGCTCATCGTGATCCTGGCGGGCATCGGGCTGTCGGTGCACGCCAACAGCCAGACGCGCGCGCGGGAGGCCGTGCTGAAGGAAAACCTGTTCCGGATGCGCGACGCCCTCGACCAGTACTACGCGGACAAGAACGCGTACCCGCCGTCGCTCGACGACCTCGTCACCCAGAAGTACCTGCGCGCGGTACCGGTGGATCCGTTCACCCAGTCGGCCACCACGTGGCAGACGATCATGTCCGAGATCGACCCCGCCAATCCGTCGGCGCAGCCGGGGGTCTTCGACGTGAAGAGCGGATCGGATCGCACGGCGATGGACGGGACGCAGTATTCGGACTGGTAGGCGACTGGTGGAGGCGACTGGTAGAGGTATGGTGAAGACCGTTCCACCCGGCGCGCGGCTGATTCTGCTGGCGCTGTGCACCGCGGCGGCCGCCGCCGGATGCGACAAGGCTCAGCTCCTCGCGCCGACGAAGTCGACGATTACGCTGTCGGCGCCGGCGCGAATCCTCCCGCCCGGTGGCAGAACTGAAATCACCGCCATGGTCGTCGAGCAGGCGGGCACGCCGGTTCAGAACGGGACGACGGTCCGGTTCAGTACCAACCTCGGCCGCGTCGTTCCGGTAGAGACGCAGACGCGCAACGGATTTGCAGTCACCACGTTCTTTTCTGGCGACGACTCGGGCATCGCGCGCATCCGTGCTTCCTCCGGCGGGGCGACTGGCGCTGACAACAGCGACGTCGTCGAGATCACGATTGGCGCGGCGGCCGTCAACACCGTCACCTTGCGCGCCAGTCCGGGCAGCGTCGGCCCCCAGGGCGGGACCGTCGAATTAATCGCCACGGTCGTGGGCGAGAACGGCCAGGCTCTTCAGAGGGTCGGCGTTACGTTCAACACCGACCAGGGCAGGTTGAGCGATACGAACGCGGTCACCGATACCATTGGTCAGGCGCGCGTCACGCTCACAACAGCCCAGAAGGCGACGGTCTCCGCCACGGCGGGCACCAAGACGAGCAGCAACGTCACCGTGGACCTGCGCGCTGGTCCGAACGTGTCGATATCCTGCACGCCTGCCTCCGGAACCGGCAACTGCGCGGCCGTGCAGGCCAGCGCGACGAATAACACGGCCACCGTGCTGTTCACGGTGAAGAAGGTGAGCGGCAGCAGCACGCTTCGCACGGCGACGCTCGACTTCGGCGACGGCACGTCGCAGGCGCTCGGAAATCTGGCCAGTGACGCGACCATCACCCATGCGTATGCTGGGCCCTCGGATTCCAACTCGCGTGCCTATACGGCCACCGTACAGGCCACCGATATCAATGCCGAGTCGATCGCTGCGTCGACCGTGGTCATCCTCACGCCCAAGCCAACGATCACGCCAATCAACGTCGCGCTCAGCGCGACGTGCGCAATCGCCACATCGGCGGGACAGCGGTGCACGTTCGACGCCGATGCGACCGGCGGAGGCGAAGGCGGCACGGGGAACGCGGCCATTCAGTCGTATACGTGGGACTTTGACGACGGCACGAGCGAAGTCACGACTTCCGGCGACACGACTGCGCATGTCTATGAGGAGGACGGCCGGTACGTCGTGACCGTAACCGCCCGTACGGCCGATGGACGAAGCGCAACGGGCCGGACCGAAGTACTCATCGAACTGGATTAATGCCGCGACGTGAGCACGGCTACGCCATGGCGGCGCTGCTCGTGACGATGAGCGTCATGGGGATCATGCTCAGCATCGCGCTGCCGGTCTGGCAGACCTTCATGCAGCGCGAGCGCGAAGCGGAGCTCGTCTTCCGGGGCGAGCAGTACGTGCACGCCATCGACCTGTACTCCCGCCGGACGGGCGGGTTCCCGACGTCGCTCGAGGCGCTGCGAGCCGGCCGGTTCATCCGGCGGCTGTACAAGGACCCGATCACCGGCGGCGATTTCCGGCCCGTGTTCCTGGGGCAGATCGCCGTGCCGGGTGTCGGCGTCGGCCAGGCGGGACAGCGGGTAGGGGGCCCGGCGGGCGCAGGCGCGCCGGCCGGATCGCCGGCAGCGCGAGGGGCGTCTGGCCCGACCGGGGGTTTGGGGCAGAATCCCCAGGCAGCCGGAGCGCCGGCTCGCGGTATCGGCAGCGGAACAGGGCAGTTTGGCGCGGGCCCCGTGGGACCGATCATCGGCGTGGTCAGCACCAGCCCCGGCGAGGCGCTTCGCCTGTACAACGGGCGGGGGAAGTACAACGAATGGCTGTTCGTCTCGATAGCCGCCACGCAGCAGCCGGGAGCACCGGCCGGTTCGGGCGCGCCCGGCGCGCGGGTCGGCGGACCGCCGCCCGCCGGCCGCCGCGGGTTGCCTCCGGGTACGCCGCCGCCCAGCATCCCGCCGCCGCCGCCCGGCATGCGACGCGGCTTTCCGGGACCGTCGCTACCCTAAGCCTTCGACCACCGCGTCATGGAACGCGGGCCGGACTTCTCTGATCGCCTCGTTCGCGCGGGACGGGTGCACCCGGTTGGTGAGCAGCACGATGTAGACCCGCCGGTCAGGGTCGATCCAGAGCGAGGTTCCCGTGAATCCGGTGTGGCCGAACGCGCGAGGCGACAGCCGGTGTCCGCACGAAGACGAAGGCAGCATCGTGTCCCAGCCGAGCGCACGGGAGCGTCCGGCAATGTCGGCGCGGCGTGTGATGAAGAGCTCGAGCGTCCCGCGCCGGAAGGCGCCCGTCTTGCCGTCGAGCACCTGCAGCAGGTGGCGCGCGTGCTCCCCGACCGCCGCCGCGGTTCCAAAGAGCCCCGCGTGCCCGGCGGCGCCCCCAAGCGCGTACGCATTCTCGTCGTGCACTTCGCCGACGAGCAGCCGGCCGCGCCAGGGGTCGATCTCCGTCGGCGCCGTACGCGCCGACCAGGCGCGTGGCGGCATGAACTGGATATCTTCGGCGGCGCCCATCTGCGCTCGAAGCGCGTCGAACCGGGCGGCCAGCGACGAGCCGCCGTCCAGGATGAAGCCAAGGAGGATGAACCCGAGGTCGCTGTAGACGGACGTCGTCCGCGGCGGATAGTCGAGCGGTTCGCGGCAGATCGCGGCTTCGAACTCCGCGCGGCCGCGGCAGGTCTCATAGAGCGGCCGGTAGCCGGCCAGACCTCCGCAGTGGGCGAGCAGGTCACGGATCGTGACGCTCTGGCGATCGGCTCCGCTCCAGGCGGGAATGTGATCCCGGACCGCGTCGTCCAGGCCGAGCGATCCACGCTCGCACTGCTGCATCAGCAGCGGCGTCGTGGCCAGCACCTTGGTCAGCGAGGCCAGGTCGAAGATCGTGTCATTGGTGACGGCGGGCGCCGCCGGGTCGAAGGTCAGCCGGCCGAACGGTTCGCGCCACAGCGGACGCGTGGCGTCGCCAACCTCCACGACCGCAGCGGGAAAGGCGCCGGTTCGGACGGCGGCGGCGAGGACGCCTGCCGCGCGGGCAAAGGAGGCACGGCTCAGCAAGGGCGGTTCAGGGAGTTAAGTACCATAAGAGTCGACGTGCACGTACTGGGAATCGACGCGGGGGGGACCAAGACGGTCTGTCTGCTGGCGGATCGCCACGGAACCATTGTGGCCGAGGCGCGCGGCGGGGGCGCCAACCTGCAGGCTGCCGGGGAGCTCGAGGTCGAGAAGGTGCTGCACGGCGTGATGCAGGAGGCGCTGGCAACACACCGCGTGCGCCCGGCAGCCATCTGCCTGGGGATTGCCGGCGTCGACCGGCCGTCCGACTCGGAGACGGTCCGCGCCATCATGCGGCGAATCGGCCTCGAGTCGACCGTCCTGGTCGTGAACGACGCGCTCGTGGCGCTCGAGGCCGGTGCCGGATCGGCCCCCGGCGTCGTGATTGTCGCCGGAACGGGTTCGATCGCGTACGGGCGGACCGCCGACGGCCGCGCCGCCCGTGCCGGGGGATGGGGCTACCTCCTCGGCGACGAGGGCGGCGGGTTCTGGATCGGCCGATCGGCGCTCGCCGCCGTCGTGCGCCAGTCGGACGGCCGGGGGCCGGAAACGGAGCTGACCGAGCTGGTGCTGCGCCGCCTGAACGTCGCCACCCCGATGGAGCTCATTCAGGAGATCTACTACCGCGACGTGCACCGGCACGCGATCGCCAGCCTCGCTGCGCTCGTGCAGACGGCGGCCGACGCCGGGGACGCGGTGGCCGGACAGATCCTGGCGAGGGCGGGGACGGAGCTGGCCTCGGCCGCGGCGTCGGTGATTGCCAGGCTGGAGATGCGCGGCGACACCTTTCCCACCGTCCTGGCCGGCGGCATTTTCCGCGGGGTTCCATTTCTGGTGCGCGACGTCAGCACGCGCCTGTCGGAGATCGCGCCGCGAAGCACGGTGGAGCCGCTGCAGGTCGAGCCGGCGGTCGGCGCCGTCCGGCTGGCGGTGGCGGCGGCACGCGGGACCGCTCGCGTGCCGACCTACGTGTAACCCGTGGACATCCGGACGTTCGATACACCTGAGGCGGTCTCGCTGGCGGTGGCGGCGCGCGTCGCCGAGGCGCTGGGCGCCCGTTCGCGGGTGGTGCTGGGCCTTCCGACCGGCCGCACTCCGACCGGCGCCTACGCCGAGCTTCGCCGGCTGCATCGCGCGGGCGTCGCCAGTTTTGCCCGCGCAATGACGTTCAACCTCGACGAGTTTGCGGGCGTCCCGCCGTCGCACCCCGGCAGCTTCCGCACGTTCATGGAGGCGCACCTGTTCAGCGGAATCGATCTGCCGGCTCCGCACATTCACTTCCTCGATGGCGCCGCGGGCGATCTGGATGCCGAGTGCGAGCGATACGAGGCGGCGATCGCGGCAGCCGGCGGAATCGACCTGCAGCTCCTCGGCATCGGCAGCAACGGACACATCGGGTTCAACGAGCCGGCCGAGGCGCTCGTCGCGCGCACCCACCGGGTGCGGCTGGCCGAGTCGACGCGGCGGGACAACGCGGCCCTGTTCGGCGGCGACGCCTCCCGCGTCCCGCACGAAGCGCTGTCGATGGGCATGGGGACGATCCTCAAGGCTGCGGAGATCGTGCTGATTGCGACCGGCGCGCGGAAGGCGCGCTGCGTCGAGCGGATGGTGAACGGTCCCGTCTCGACGCAGCTGCCGGCGTCGTTCCTGCAGCTGCATCGGCGGGTCGAGCTGTTCGTGGACGCCGCCGCCGCAAGTCGGCTTCCGGGCGGCGGGGCCGCGGGCGAAGAACCGCGATCTGGATCAGGCGGGTCTAAAGACCCGCCTCTACGAGATGGGCCGTAGGGGCGGACCTTCAGGTCCGCCCACGCCGTACTTCTGAGGGGGGCCGCCGGCGGCCTCGGCGTGGCCCTGAATCATCCCGCGCAGGCGCGGCTCGATATCCTCGCCGATCGCCTCGCGCATCGAATCGTGTGCCCGGCGGAGCCGTCCCAGCGCCTTGGTGTACGGCAGGCCGGTCTTCTGCATGACGAGCGCCGCCTTCACGTTCCAGTGTGCCTTCTTGAGCAGTTTGTCGGCCTCGTCGTAATCAAGCCCGGTGACGATGTTGACGATCCGGCGGGCGCGGTCGCGCAGCTTCTCGGATCCGGTCTGGACGTCGACCATCAGGTTGCCGTAGGTCTTGCCGATCTGGACCATCGCGCCGGTGGTGAGCATGTTCAGCACCAGCTTGGTGGCGGTGCCCGCCTTGAGGCGGGTGGAGCCCGCGATGACCTCCGCGCCGACGGCCGGGGCGATCGTGAGGTCGACGAACGTCTGCAGCTCGGTGGCCGGGTCGCACGTAATGAAGATGATCCGCGCGCCGGCCTTGCGCGCGCGCGTCAGCGCGCCGCGGACGAACTGCGTCATGCCGCTCGCGGAGACGCCGACCACGATATCCTTGCGCGTGAGACGGAGCCGCGTGACGGAGCGGGCGCCCTCCTCGTAGTTGTCCTCGACGCCTTCTTTGGCGGCAAACGTGGCGCCGCGGCCGCCGGCCATGATGGCCTGCACGAGCGTCGGGCTCGTGCTGAAGGTCGGCGGCATCTCCGCCGACTCGAGCACGCCGAGCCGGCCGCTCGTCCCAGCGCCGATGAAGACGATCCGGCCCCCCTTGCGGAGCGCCGACGCGACCATCTCGATCCCGACCGCGATCCGCTCGCGCTCGCGCTGCACCGCGGAGAGCATCTTCCGGTCTTCGCCGACCATCAGGTCGACGATGTCGCCGGGCGAGAGCTTGTCGATGCCGAGGCTGGAAGAGTTGATGGCTTCCGTGGGGAGCGACTGCCACTTCGAACGCATCACCATCGTTGTCCCATCATAGCTTCACGTACAATTCTACCGATTCAACGGCCCGGACACGCAGCAAATGGCACTCGCCTCGTCAGCGCCGGTCGACGCCTACCTCACGCATCTCACCGTCGAGCGGCGTCTGGCGGCCAACTCCGTCGCCAGCTACGCCCGCGACCTGGCGCTGCTGCGGGAGTTTGCCGCCGGCGGCCGGGCGCGCGTGGAGACGCTGACCCGCGCCGATCTCGAGCGGCTGGTCCGGAGCCTCATGTCGGACGGCCGCTCGCCCCGGTCGGTGGCGCGCGCGGTCGCGTGTTACCGCGGGTTCTACCGGTTCCTCGCGATCGACGGCCGTATTGCCGCCAGTCCCGCCGACGACCTCCGGCCGCCACGGGCCTGGAAAGCGCTGCCTCGATATCTGTCGGTCGAGGACATCGACCGCCTGCTGGCCCAGCCCGACGTGGCCACGCCGCGCGGCCTGCGCGATCGCGCGCTCATCGAGCTGCTGTACGCCACCGGCATGCGCGTGTCGGAGCTCGTCGGCCTGCGCCCCGGCGACGTGAATCTCGACGCGTCGTACCTGACGTGCACCGGGAAGGGTGACAAACAGCGGATCGTACCGATTGGCGACGAGGCGGCCGCATGGGTCCGGCGGTACCTGCACGAGGGCCGCAGCGCGCTGCTTCGCCGCCGCCGCAGCCCGCGGCTCTTTCTCAACGCCCGCGGCGGGGGAGCGGGGCTGACGCGCGTAGGGTTCTGGAAGATCCTGCGCGGGTACGCCCGCCGCGCCGGGCTGCAGGGGGCCATCAGCCCGCACATGCTGCGGCACTCGTTCGCGACGCACCTGCTCGAGCGGGGTGCCGATCTGCGCGCGATTCAGCTGATGCTGGGACATGCCGACCTGTCGACCACGCAGATCTACACGCACGTGCTCGAGCGCCGGATGCGCACGATCTATGACCAGTTTCATCCGAGGGCCTGAAGGAATGTCGCAGCGATGAGCCTTCGGCTGCTCATCGTCGTGCTTGCAGGCCTCGGCGCCGGCTGGTACGCCGCGCTGCCCCCGCGCGGGCCGTCGCCCGCATCGCGCTCGTCGGAGGCGGCGGTCGTGCGCGGCGTGCTTCATGTGCACACCAGCCGGTCGGATGGCACCGGGACCGTGGACGAGGTCGCCGCCGCGGCCGCGCGCGCGGGGCTCGACTTCGTGGTCTTCACGGATCACGGAGACGCGACGCGGGAGCCGGATCCGCCCGCCTACCGGCACGGCGTCCTCTGTATCGACGGCGTGGAAATCACCACCCGCGACGGACATCTCGTCGCGCTCGGCCTGCCGGCCGCGCCGTACCCGCTGGGCGGCGAGGCGCGGGACGCGGTCGAGGATGTCGCGCGGCTGGGCGGCGTCTCGATCGCCGCCCATCCAGGGTCTGCCAAGGGTGACCTCCAGTGGTCCGACTGGTCGCTGCCGGTCTCAGGGTTCGAGTGGCTGAACGGCGACAGCGAGTGGCGCGACGAGTCGGCCTGGTCCCTCGCGCGCGCCTTGATCGGCTATCCCGCGCGCCGCACCGAGACGCTCCTGTCGACGCTCGATCGTCCTGCCGGCGTCCTCGAGCGGTGGGACCGCGTCACGCGCGGCCGCCGCGCGATGGTCGTGGCGGGCACCGATGCGCACGCGCGCGTCGGCTTGCGCAGCCTCGGTGAGCCGTATGACCGCACGGCGGCGTTCCATGTCCCGGGCTACGAGCGCATGTTCGGCGTGTTCTCCACCGTCCTGACGGACACGACGTTGAGCGGCGACGCCTCGACCGATGCGCAGCGCGTCATCGAGGCCGTACGCGGAGGGCGGACCTACACCCGGGTCGACGCGGTGGCGAACCACGGGACGCTCACACTTACGGCGGAGAGCGGCGCGGCGCATGCCGCCACGGGTGGTGTGCTGCCGGCGGATGTACCGGTGACGCTCCGGGCCGAGCTGCACGATCCGCCCCCCGGCGTTCGCCTCGAGCTGCTGAAGAACGGCGTGGCGGTGGCCGGCAGCACCAGCGCCCGCCTGGAGCATGCCGCAGACCGCGCAACGGGAGCGTATCGGGTGGAGGTGCAGGCGCCAGGCGCGCCCGGTATGCCTCCGGTACCATGGATCGTCTCGAACCCGATTTACCTCGGCTCGTACCAGGACGCGGCTGCCATGCCGCTCCGGCCGCCGCCGGCGGCGGCGACGGTGCAATACGCCGACGGCGCCGCCACGGGATGGACGATTGAAACGAGCGCGTCCGCGCTCGGCGCCCTGGATGTGGCGCCCGCAACGCGCGGCACGCAGCTGGCGCTGCGCTATGCGCTCGGGGGCGCGGAGTCGCAGAGCCCGTATGTCGCGTTTGTGATGCCCGCCGGCGGAGCGCTGGCCGCGCACGATCGCCTGATCTTCACGGGCAGGTCCGATCGTCCGATGCGCCTGTCGGTGCAGCTGCGGGAGCCGGGAGGCGAGCAAGGCAGGCGATGGCAGCGGTCGGTCGTTCTCGACAGCGAGGCGCGCGACGTCGTCGTCCCCTTCGACGAGCTGCGGCCGGCGGACGAGGGGACCGGCCCCCCGGCGCTCGACCGCGTCGACTCGGTGCTGTTCGTCGTCGATACGGTTCACACACCGCTCGGCGCCAGTGGGCGAATCTGGATCGACGAGGTGAAATACGGCCGGTAGTGCGGCTGCGGCTCAGGCGGTCGGCCGCGGAGCGAGCGCAGCGAGCACCTTTCCAAGGAACTCGTTCACCGCGTCGTCGCGGAGCCACCGAACGACCACCACGAGGTCGTTTTCCCAGTCGATGTAGATGATGTTGGGACCATTGCCGACGAACCGGACGCCGGACTCGGGCGTGGCCGGCATCGGCTTGCGCCCGGTGTTCAGGTACCAGTTCATATAGCCGTACTCCAGATTGGCCGTGCCGGGCGTTCGGGCCTGCTTGATCCACTGCTCCGAGACGAGCTGCCGATCCCGCCACCTGCCGTTGCGGAGAAACAGGTAGCCGAACCGCGCCATGTCGTACGCGTTGATGAACATGCCGCCGCCCCAGTGCCCACCGCCAGACACGGACTGCACGCGCCGGCCGTCGAGCTCTATCCAGGCGTTGTCGTACCCGTGCCAGCGCCAGGTAGACGAGGCGCCAATCGGTTCCATGATCTCCTCACGCAGCACGTCGGGCAGCGGACGGCGGAGAACGTGCAGGAGCGCGAGCGCGAAGACGTTCACCCGGACGTCGTTGTACTTGAACCGGGTCCCCGGCTCGTAGAGCTTCCGGTTCGGCCACGTCGGTGGCTCGCCCTCGGGGCGATCCGCCCAATCGGGCTTGCCCCAGAGCGTTCCCTGCCAGTCGCTCGCCTGCCGCAGCAGGTGCTCCCACGTGATCGGCTGGTTGTGGGGCGCATCGAAAAGATCCACGCCGGCCGGCATGTAATCGCGGGCACGGTCGTTCAACCGGATCAGGCCCTTCTGCCAGGCGAGCGCGCCGACGGTGGAGAGATAAGGTCTTGGTCACGCTGTGCGTCATGTCGACGCGCGCGGGCTCGCCCCATTCGGCCACCAGATAGCCGCCGTGGACGATCACGCCGCTGGTCGGACCGCGTTCCTTCATCGGCCCGATCGGGGTGTCGTACGGCTCCCGCGCGCCGAACGTCGTGTTCTGATCGAGCCGCTGATCCCGGAATCGCGTCGATTCGTTGGTGACGGATTGTACTCGGACGCTCCCGGCGCCGATACTGTCAACGAACGACCGGGTCCGGCCGTAGTACCAGCAAAGGCCGTTCCTGTTGAGCTACAATGGCACGTAAGCCGCACAGGCTGGAGGGTTTCATCGTGAAGAAGATCACCTTGGTCGCGTTGGTCTCCGGCGTTGGCGCCCTTGTCCTTTCGACCGCGGTGTGGGCGCACCACGGCGACGCCGGGCGGTACAACGAAGCGACGATCGACGTGACGGGCGCCGTCCTCGAAACGCAGCTGATAAACCCCCACGCCATCCTCGTCGTAGAGGTTGATACGAACGGCAAGAAAGTCCGCTGGCAGGCGGAAATGAACGCCCCGGGGCAGCTGATCAAGCAGGGCTGGGTCAACCTGGTCAAGCCCGGCACGAAGGTCACCTTGACGGGCCGGCAGCTGAAGAGCGGGGCCCCGTATATGAACCTGACCGAGCGCGCGCGCGTGGTTCTGGCCGATTCCGGCAAGGTGGTGCTGCAAAGCGCGAACTACGAGGAGTCGGCGCCCGCGGCCCGTTAGCACTCACGGCGGGGCCTTCCGCTCATCACAACATACGACCTGCGGCTAGCACGACTTCGTCGTGCGCAACCAGTGGCCGCTGCATCCCGGAACGGGCTCCAACGGGCAACGGCCGTCGAACGCGTCGCCCGGATCGTCCGGTTCCGAAGGGGGTTGCGGAAATGGCAAGGACGAACTGTCGTCTTGTTCGGCACGCGGGACTCGCAGCCGCGCTCGCCGCGTTCTTCCTGATTCCGGCTCATCTGCTCGCCCAGCTGCAGGGACCGCCCGAGACGGCGCCGATGCTGCCGCTCAAGCAGGTGGCCTACCTCAAGGCGTCGAATGCGAAGGCGCAGGATCACTTCGCCTGCGGCGGCAGCAATATCGGGCACACCGGAAACTCCATTGCGATCAGCCCCGACGGCAGCACCATGGCGGTCGGCGCGCCATTCGAGAGCGGCGGAGCGGCGGGTATCAACGGCAATCAGAACGACGACTCGTTGTACGCCGCCGGGGCGGTCTACGTCTTCGTGCGCCAGGGTGAGTCCTGGGTCCAGCAGGCCTTCGTCAAGGCGTCCAACCCCGGACAGAACGATCATTTCGGGTCGTCGGTGGCGCTGAGCCGCGACGGCAGCACGCTCGCGGTGTCCGCCCACTGGGAGGCGAGCGCCGCCACGGGCGTCAACGGCAATCAGAAGGACGACTCCATCCCGCAGGCGGGCGCCGTCTACATCTTTACGCGCAGCGGCAGTACGTGGACGCAGCAGGCGTACCTCAAGGCCTCGAATACCGGCACGGCCGGCAAAGGGGACATGCCGGGCGACGGCGACCAGTTCGGCTACTCGCTCGCGCTGAGCGCCGACGGGGATACGGCGGCGGTCGGCGCGATCAGCGAAGACGGCATGGACGACGCCCAGGCCTCGGCCGGGGCCGTGTATGTCTTCGCGCGGACGGGCACCACGTGGGCGCAGCAGGCCTATCTGAAGGGCGCGCACGTGATGGGGGGCGACCTCTTCGGGTTTTCCCTCGCGCTCACCGGAGACGGCAACATGCTGGCCGCTGGTTCCTTCAACGACCGCGGGTCCGGGCGTACCGTGAACGCGCCGTTCGACACGCGCGCCCAGGGATCGGGCGCGGCCTATATCTTCACGCGCCAGGACGGCAAGTGGACCCAGCAGGCGTACCTCAAGGGCTCGCGGAGCGAGCCGAGCGACGCTTTCAGCTATGCGCTCGCGATCAGCGAGGATGGCACGACGCTCGCCGTCGGAGCGGGCGATGAGTCCTGCCTCACGCCCGGCCTCGATCCGCCCGGGTGCGACAACGACGCGCCGCCACGGCGATCCGCCAACATCTGGGTCGGGGCCGCCTACGTCTTCGTCCGGAGCGGCACGACGTGGACCGAGCAGTTGTTCATGAAGGCGAACAACGCGCGGCCGTTCACCTCGTATGCGATCAAGCTGGCCCTGAGCGGCGACGGCAACACGCTGGCCGTCTCGTCCCCGCTCGAGGACAGCGCGGGCCAGGGCGTCCGGCCTCCGCTGGTTCAGCCGTTCCTGCTGATCGAGCACCTGACGCCCTGGCGCGAAGGCCGCGAGCAGGCGGAAGAGTCGGGCGCGGTCTACTTCTACACGCGGAAGGGGACCGAGTGGACGCAGGGCGCCTACGTCAAGGGTGCGAACACCGACGCGGGGGACGAGTTCGGCAGCGCCGTGGCGCTCAGCGGCGACGGCCGTACGCTGGTCGTCGGCGCTCACCAGGAAGACAGCAGCGCCAAGGACGCCAACGGGAATCAGGCAGACAACTCGGTGGATGATTCGGGCGCGGCGTACGTCTTCACCTACTAGGCACGGAAGGGTCGGAACGAGCATGAGGGTCGGATCGAAAGGCGCCCTGGTCACCGCAGCCGTGTGGCTGTCGAGCGTGGCGTTCATCGGCGGTCAGGCGTCGCCGGCTCCGGTGCAGGCACAGAGCCAGCTGCGCGCGGAGACCGTGTTCAAGAACATCATCGGTCTCCGCGGCATCCCCGTCGACGAGTTCATGGGGACCATGGGGATCTTCTCCGCCGCGACGGGTTTGAACTGCACGGACTGTCATGTCGACAACGGAACCTGGGACGGTTATGCGCTCGACGACAACCCCCGGAAGCAGACGGCGCGTCGCATGGTCACGATGATGGCCGAGATCAACACGCAGTACTTCGGCGGCCGACAGGTGGTGACCTGCTTTTCCTGTCACCGGGGCAGCAACCGGCCGACGGTCACGCCAAGCCTGACGTTGCTCTACGGCGCGCCGCCGCCGGAGGACCTCGACGTGCTGCTGCCGCCGGCGCCGCCCGGCACGCCGACCGCCGCGCAGATTCTCGACACGTATCTGCAAGCCGTAGGCAGCGCCGCCGCGGCCAAGCTGACCAGCTACGTCGTCCGAGGCACCTACAGCGGCTACGGGCCGGAAGGGTTCCCGCGTCCCATGGAGATCTACGCGAAGGCGCCGAATCAGAAGACGATCGTCATCCGCGACAAGGAGGCCGGCGACAACGTCACCGTGTTCAACGGCACGGCTGGCTGGATATCGGCGCCGTTCAGGCCGGTCGCCGTCATGGAGCTGCACGGCGCCGAGCTCGATTCGGCCGGAGCCGACGCGGAGCTGATGTTTCCGGCGAACGTCAGGAACGCCCTGACGAGCCTGCGCACCGGCGTCGATTTCATCAACGAGCGCTCCGTCCTCGCGGTGCAGGGCAACAAAGGAAACGCCCTCATCACGCTCTACTTCGACGAGGAGACGGGGCTGCTGACGCGCCTCGTCCGGTCGACGCCGTCGCCGGTGGGGCGCCTGCCGGTGCAGCTCGATTATTCCGACTATCGCGAGGTTGCCGGCGTCACGCTGCCGTTCAAGTTCACGATGACGTGGCTCGACGGCCGATCCAACTTCGAGCTGGAGGCGATTCAGCCGAACGTGGCGATTCCTGAATCGCGCTTTGCCCGCCCTGCGCCAGCCAAGCCGTACTGACCTCGTACGTAGTGCCGGGCTTCAGCCCGGCTAAAGCCGGGCACTACGTACGACGGTCGCTACTACGTTCGCGCGCGAAGCAGGAGATACCCGGCGCCCGCCCCGAAGAGCATGTTCGGGGCCCATGCCGCCAGCAGCGGCGTCATCACGCCCCCCGTCCCCAGCGCGGCAAACACGCTGATGGCGACCCAGTAGGAGATCGCAAGCACGATCCCCACGCCAATCCCGTACATCGCGCCGCGGCGTCCGGTGGTCACGGCAAACGGCACCGCCAGCAACGTCATGACGATCGTGACAAACGGAAACGAGAGCTTGCGCTCGAGCGCGACGAGCTGCGCGCTGACGTCGAAGCCGCTTCCGCGGAGCCTGGCCGTATAGTCGCGCAGCTGCGAATAGCTCATGAACCGCTCGTCGGGCTGCTGTGTGGCAAAGTACGCGGCAGGCTCGATCTGAATTTCGGACGACGCAAACGGCGTGAACGTGCGCGTGTCGCCTGCCGGCGTCAGCTCGCGGATCCATCCCTGCTCGACCGTCCAGCGGCTGGCGGACGTGGCGCCCGCGCGCTCGCGCAGATAGGTGGCCCGCTCGGCATAGGTACGCCGCGCGAGGTTCCGCATCGGGCCGTCGAACTCGTAGATCGACACGCCGCTCAGCTGCTGCGCGCGCGGATCGTACGAGTCGTAGTGATAGACCTCGCCGTCGGCCCCGATCACCCACTGCCGATAGAGCACGTCGAACGTCTGGGGCGACCCGCCTCGAATGACGTGCCGGATCGCCTCGGCCCGGCGATTCGAAGGCCCGAGAATGCTCTCCTCGAGCAGGAAGAGGACGCTCCCGGCGATCACGGCGCCGCCGATCATCGGCAGCGCGACGCGATACAGGCTGATCCCGCAGGCCTTCATGACCACGAGCTCGCTGTTCTTCGTCAGGAGCCCGATGGTGACGAGGGCGGCCAGGAGCACCGACAGCGGAAGGATGTAGTAGACGTACTGCGGCGTCGCGAACCAGAAATAGGCGCCGAGCATCCCCCACGTGGCCTGCCCCCGGAACACCTTGTCGGAGAGATCGAGGAACGTCGAGATGTAGAACACGCCGGCCATGGCGGCAGCGGCCAGCACCGCGACGCGCGCGTAGAGAGACGCGACGTAGCGATCCAGCACGCCGAGCATCGGCAGCCGCAGCGGGGGAATCCGCACCTGCCGCAGCTTCGGCATCGACGGCAGCCGCAGCGGGCGATCGACGGCGCGATCCCGCCAGAGAAACAGCAGCCCGCCAAACAGGCCGAGCACGATGTTCGGCGCCCACGCGCCCAGCCAGGGCGGGATGACGTGTCCCCGCACCAGCGACTGGCCGAGCCAGAGGAGCACGTAATAGACGAAGATGACGCCGAGCCCGGTGACGAAGCTGGCCAGCTTGCCGTCGCGGCGGTTGCTTGCCCCGAGCGCCAGCCCGATCAGTCCGAACACGAGGCAGGCGAACGGAATCGAGAACTTCTTCTGGATCTCGAAGAGCTCGCTGTGCGGGTAGATGCCCTCGCGCTCGAGCTCCGCGGCCCGCGCCTGGAGCTGCGGAATCGACATCTCGCGCGCGCCGAGCGGCGGTCCCTGCCGCGGGAAGACGGCGTCGGGGTTGAGGCTCAGCAGCAGCCGGTCGAACTGAAACACCTCGTACTTCCCGGCATTGTCCGCCCGGTGCCGCGCGCCGTCCTCGAGCACCATCTCGACGGTCCGCTGGGTGCGATCGATCGCGACGCGGCCGCGCTGCGCCAGATAGACCGCGGGCGAGTCACCGGACCGGTGGTCGGCCATGAACACGTCGTTCCAGCCTCCACCCGAGGGGAGCACCTCGCGGACGTAGAGGACGACATCGGGGAAGTCCTCGAAAAAGACTCGCGGCCGGACTTCGCCCTCGGCCCGCTCGGCCACGATGCCGAAGGTGATCTCGCGGAAGCGCTGGTTGGCGTCGGGGACCGCGACGAGCAGCACGTACGACGTCGCGCCCCAGGCACACACCGAGAGGA
>MEKU01000076.1:33645-36782 GCA_001767195.1 Acidobacteria bacterium RIFCSPLOWO2_02_FULL_67_21 | reverse complement strand
GAGGATCAGCCCAGCCTCACCGCGATGCGGGAGGTCGCGAGGAAGCTCCATCGCCAGCTTGCCGTATTTCTGCTCCCGGCCCCTCCCAAGGCGGAGGGCATCGACGTCAGTTTCCGTCACCCCATCGGGTCGAAGTTCCAGCGCGCGCTGACGCCCGGCGAACGGCGCTTTTTGAGACGCGCAAGACGCCTGCAGGAAACGGAATCCTGGCTGGTATCCCAGCTCGAATGGGACCGGCCGGCACTGGAACGCGTGTCGATTGACAACAACCCGGAGGAGGTTGCGATCCGCTGGCGATCCAGGATGGCCGTCACGATCAAGGCTCAGAAGTTGTGGAAGACGCCTTCCCTGGCTTTCGAGTCGTGGCGATCGGGGCTGGAACGCGCCGGCGTCACGGTGGTGCAGTTCTCCATGGGGAGCGATGCCTGCCGTGGCTTCTCCATCTGGGATGAACGGTCACCGCTCGTGGCCGTGAATACAGCCTGGCAGGACGAAGCGCGCATCTTCACCCTGTTCCACGAAGTTGGACACCTTCTGACGAGGACCGACTCCGCTTGTGCCACTGCCCCTGTGGCTCCGCACGCGGGCGATCCAACCGAACGCTGGTGCGAGGCTTTTGCCGCTGCCCTGTTGATACCGTCCGGGGCGCTGTCCGACGTATCCAAGGTGGACAGTCTCTCTGTGCTGTCACGTGAGGCTCGCCGGATGAAAGTGAGCCTCCGCGCCATGGCGCTGAGGCTCATTGCGCTTCGGAAGGCGTCCTGGCCCCTCTACCAGAGCATTCCCCCGGCGGCGGACGCGAAGCGGCGTGGCGGCGCCGGCGGGACGGGCCGCAATCGGGCAGAGATGCGGGCTGACGAGTTCGGCAGGCGCACGACCGACCTGTTTGTGGCGGCTGTACAGCGCGACGTCATCAGCCGCTCGCAGGCGCTGGACTATCTCGACATCCCATCCAGCGCGTTCGAGCGCCTGGCGGCAGCGACGCCCGTTGGCTGATGCCGCCGATCTGTTCTCAGAGGGTATGGATAGAGGGCAAAAGTGTACGGACTGCAACAGGAGAGCGTCGAAGAAGGCGCCAACAGGCGACACCCGGTCGCATTACCGGGGTCGGCCGGCGCGTGGCAGTGGGCGAATATTTCACGTAGGCGGGTCGAGGTTGACCTCAGGCAGGAACTAGGGGACGATTGTTCTGCGACTGATAGGGCTCCCTTTTTTGGGGTCCGTCGGCGAAAGCCGGTCAGCCGCCTTTTTTTTGCCGTAAGCTCAACAGGGCCACGATGCATCTCCTCTACCTGGATGAATCGGGCAATCCTGACGATCCTGCTGACAAGCACTTCATCTTGGCGGGCGTCGCTGCGTTCGAGCAAAACACCTACTTTCTGACGAAGGGAGTAGATGCGATCCAGCAGAAACACTTCCCAAAGACTCCGCCGCTTGATTTCCATTCACAGCACATTCGAGCTGGAAAAGGCTTCTGGCGAGACGTTCCCAAGGCGAAGCGCGATGAAGTGCTCACTGATATCGGGAACGTACTCGCCACGTCTTATGCGTCGGTCCGCCTTTTCGGTGCGGTGATTAAGAAGGACGCCACATTGCACGGCGAGGACGCTGTGAAAGCGGCGACGGAACAGGTATGTAAACGATTTGACATCCTTCTGAAGCGTCGAACAAACGATCACAATGACCCGCAACGCGGCGTCCTAGTTTTTGCCGAGAGCCACTATCAGCAACGGGCCAAGATATGGGTCAAAGGATTCTGGGAACTCGGTACACAGTGGGGACTACTCGACAGCATCTGCGACATTCCGTACTTTGCGCCAGCGAAGGAGAGCAGGCTGCTTCAACTCGCAGACTACGTGGCACACGGTCTCTATCTGCTTTATGAAAAGCGCGACCCTTTGTTAATGAAGGGCATTATCAAGAAGTTCCACATCGAGAAGGGCGTCATTCACGGCCTCGTTCACGTCTCTGACGGCAAGGGCGCCAAGTGCGAATGCCCTGCCTGCGTTAGGCGACCTGCAGCAACCGCCCGTCATGCACGCCGCGGTGCCGTATCCCACGCCCTCCTCGACACCCGCCTCGATTCAATCCCCATAGCGGAGCGCCTGGGCCGCGGTTTCGTCCAACCCGTTTTTAGCCCACCGTCGCGGCGTCGAACATCTCGCCACTGCCCGACGGCTTGGCGCCGCGTCGGCAAGCCAAAAACGCTCTGCGTTATGCGCCCGCAGACAGGCGGTACACGCTCACGCCGTGGCTGGCGCACAGCCACGCGAGATTCTCGGGGGGCGGTCCGCCGCCGGTGATCGCCACGGCGTCGACCTCGCTGTGCTGGCGGGAGGACAGGGCCGCATAGGCGTTCCGTCAACCAAGGGCGCGAAACTCCGTGAATCGTCTGCGCGACTGCCGTAGTCGGCGGGAAGGTCGTCCGGTTCAAGCTCTCCCCGGCCCTCGCGCGGGCGCATCGCGAGAACCGTGGCAAGACCATGACTGAGCGGGAAGCGGTGGCATTCGTTGAGGGCAAGCCCCGCGCACGCGCGTTGCGATGAGCCAGGCCAGACCTTGCGAGTCGTCCTTGGTACCTGCATCCTGAAACTCGCCACGTTCCCCGGCGAGAACAACGCCTCAACTCTTCTCTGCGAGCTCGGGAGCCGCTACAAGCCGGCCCCGGCGAGCACGCTGGCGCCGTCCGTGGTGGCATCGAGCGTCGCTGTGTAGTCGGTCGCGATCGACGGCAGATCGAGGATCGCGACGGGAACCGATTCGCCGATGAACATCAGAAAGACAATGTAGCGCCGCCCCGACGCGAGCCGCGAATCGCGCGTGGTGTTGAGCGTCACGGCGTTCGGTGCGGTTCGCCAGACACCTCCCGTCACCGACCCCGGTGGAGTAGGCCCGTTGTGGCGGTACTGCCGGGCCGCTTCGGCTGGCACGATGATGTGGCCAATCGGCCCGCCGATCGAGCTGGCGTCCGCGAAGCGCAACGTCAACATGACACCGATCTCGGCGCCACTGGAAGGACGGCCGCCCGGCGCAGGCGCCTGACTCGGCGGCTGGACGACGGGTTGGCCGAAGCCGGGACATCCGGCCTGCCGCTTGACGTAATTCGGCACGTCGTCAGACCCGCAGTTGACGCCGTT
>MEKU01000076.1:26973-33631 GCA_001767195.1 Acidobacteria bacterium RIFCSPLOWO2_02_FULL_67_21 | reverse complement strand
GCCGAAGCCGGGACATCCGGCCTGCCGCTTGACGTAGTTCGGCACGTCGTCAGACCCGCAGTTGACGCCGTTCACAACACCGCCGCCCGCCGGGGGTGTCGCGCCCGGAGGAGTCGGCGCCTGGCTCGGCGGCTGGACGCCGGGTTGCCCGAAGCCGGGACATCCGGCCTGCCGCTTGACGTAATTCGGCACATCATCGGACGCGCAGTTGACGCCGTCGATCACGGCACCGCCGGGCGGCGGATCCGGGGGTCGCGGCTGGGCGGGCGGTGGCGGCGGCGACGGCCGCAGGCGGCGTGCGTAGAGGCAGGCGCTCGCGAAGCCGAGTGTGAAATTACGATCGCGAGGCTCGGGCGAGATCACCGTGGGGTCGCTCGCGCAACGGGCGCTCCCTGTCTCGGAGCCGCGCTGGAAGTGATAGAGGAAGAGCGCACCGCTGCACCCCCGCTGCCAGCCGAGCACGAACTCCCGAGAATGGCCCGCCGTATTCGGTGCCGTCGTGAACGAACCCTTCTGGCACGCGGTGTTGCCGGCTTGGTAGCCGCTTTCGAAGTCGTCGAATTGGGCACGCGCCTTGCCGAAGGCGGCGTTGTTGAAGCAGTCGGAATACGTCAGGACATCTCGCTCCCGGAGCGAGATCAAGCACGGCGCATCGACGATGGCGGCGGCGAAGCAGCCCAACGCGAAGCTCATTGTGAAATCACGATCGCGAGGTTCGGGCGAGATCGCCGTGGGGTCGCTCGCGCACCGGGCCTTCCCTGTGTCGAAGCCGCGCTCGTGGTGATAGGAGGTGAGCGCATTGCTGCACCCCTGCTGCCAGCCGAGCACGAACTCCGGAGAATGGCCAGCCGCATTCGGTGCCGTCGTGAACGAACCCTTCTCGCACGCGATGGAACCGTCCTTGTGGCCCCTCAACTCGTCATTGTCATCCTGGGCGGACGCCGCGGTGACGCCAACGGCGGCGATGAACGTGCACACCAGCAGCGTCCGCCGGATGCCGGCGGTCGAGGCTCGCACCGTGTACGTTTTGTGTCTTGGCTGCTGCATCGTCGTACCTCGCTGTCACCACCCCCGTCACTGCCGGTCCGCGCGCGCGAGCACGCTGGCGCCGTCGAGTGTGGCGTCGAGCGTGGCCGTGTAATCGGTGGTGACGGAGGGGAGATCCAATACGGCCACCGGGATCGATTCCCGCGGCCAACTCAGGAAGACTACGTACCGGCGGCCGCTCGGGAGCCGGTTGTCACGGTTGGTGGCGAGTAGAACCGAGGTGCTGCTGGCTTCCCGCGCCAGCCCCATGACCGCTCCAGGCGGGAGCGGTGCGTTGTGCTCGTACGTGCGTGCCGCGGTCGCAGGCACGATGACGTATCCCGACACGCCGCCGATCGACTCGCGAAACTGGAGCGTCAGCGTCACACCAATCGATGTGCCACCGGCCGCGGGGCCAGGCCCGGGCGCTGCGGGAGGCGCCACGGCCGCGCTGCATCCGGCGCAAACCCAGGCCACGGTCATGTGGCGGCCGTTGTAGTCGTACTCGAAGCGGACGGTGTCGCGTCCGAGTACCAGGCCCGGGCCCCACAGTTCCGATGCCGAGAGATAGAGCCGGCCGCCGATGACGGTCCACTCCCCGGTCGTCGACGAGTACTGATATGTGCCATCCGCGTCTAGGACGAGACGCGGGAAATTGGCGCACGATCCGCCGGCGCCTGACACGTTGTACGAGGTGCAGCGGTAGCTTCCCTCCGCGAGCCCGTCCGGGGACGATTGGGCCACCGTTATGCTGCTCCCGGACAGGATTGCAGCCATGACGGCCGGGACGGTCAGTCGAAGGCAATTCATAGAAGTGCTCTTGCTGCTTATCGGACCGGGGGCCGGCGATGATTACCTGCTTCATAATGGGATTTCTCGATGGTTTCCCTCTTCCCTTTCGTGCCCTGCGACCCACAAGGACAACACGTTCCCGCAGCTGCTGCTCCTGATCGAGTTCGCGCATGACGCAGCCGATCGCATCTACAAGGCGATCGTGGCCAGTGCGGATGGGACGCCGGCCCTCCGGCCGCTTCTGCGTCCCTACGACACGATCGGGTCCACTCGCTACGTGGACTTCGACACGACCAAGGCGGTCTATCCGACCGATCCTGCGAAGTGCCACATCTCGCATGTCGTGGCGGACACCGGCTCGTGGGAGCAGAAGCTCGCCCAGGCGCTGGAGGAAATGCCGGAGGTTGCCTGCTACGTCAAGAACCAGGGCCTGAACTTCACGATTCCGTACACCCTCAATGGCGAGGACAGGCAGTACTACCCGGATTTCATTGCCAGGATTGGAGACCTGACCCTCATCATCGAGGTATCCGGAGAGGCCCGGAAGGACAAGGCAGCCAAGGTGAGCACGGCCAGGACGTTGTGGGTGCCGGCGGTGAACAACCACGGGGGGTTCGGGCGCTGGGCGTTCGTCGAGGTGACGGACCCCTGGGACGCCCAGCGGACCATCCGTGCGGCCGTCGCTGGGGTCACGGCCGGTGCGGGGGTGTGACCTCGCCTGTCGCTCTCCCAAGATAGCCAGGATGTGATGGCGCAGCAGCCTTCCCGGCACTCATCAGAATTCAGGCGACCGCCCCGATATACTTGGCAAGCTGGCTGGACAGGTCGTCCGCCGTCGACCTCATGTCGATTCCTGTTTGGGAGGTCTCACGAATCGAAGGGTACCAGGAAAGCGGCCGCACACGACCGCTTCAGGTGTCTGCCGCTCTAACGGGTGCGGAGGGCGAACGGCTAGAACGCAGAGAATTGCTCGTGAAAGCGAGGGGATTGCCGGCAGTCACCGAGACCGGGCTCTTCTGTGAGTACTTTGGAAGCCAGTTAGCGGTTGAGTTTGGGCTCGACGCGCCGGTTCCTGTAATTGTTAACATCAGCGCAGACCTCTTGGACGCCTCGCGCGATTCTCTGAGGAGTTGGGGGTTGGCCCCGCGGTCCGGCGAAGCGGTCGGTGTTGAGTTCTTTCGTGGCCTTGCTCCGCTGAATCGTTTTGCGCCGGTTGGTAGTGGGCGAGGGGAAGTTGCTGATGCGCTCCGCATCTACGCTTTCGACATGCTCGTGCAGAACCCGGACCGCCGGGATGATAATCCGAACTGCGCCAGGTACAGGGGCCGGTTTCTGGCGTACGACTTCGAGATGGCATTCAGTTTTCTGTATCCGCTCGTTGGGGCGTTACTTGATCCGGCGGAGATTCCGGCGTTTGCAACACAGCATGTGTTCTACCGGTCATTGGTGGAGGCGTCCCGCAGGGGTGTTGTTGACTTACAGCCGGTCGGAGATGCCTTGAATCGAGTGGGCGAGCGCGTGGAAGAGTTGGGGCAATTTCTACCGGCTCGTTGGGCGAGCTTCGCAGCCCGCGTCGTCTCGCATATTCGTGCTGTTCAGGCGCGGGCGGATGTATTTGAGGATGGACTCCGAAGGAGTCTGGCATGAAGAAACCGATCGCTTACACGTATACCGTCATCCGGTATGTCCACGACCGCGCGGCAGCCGAATCGCTCAACGTGGGCGTGATTGTGTTCGCGCCTGACGCTTCGTATATCGGGATCGAAGTGGAAGGCAAGTTTGAGCGGCTGTCGCGAGTGTTCTCCGGGTTTGACGGTGATGCCTATCGCCATACATTGAACCATTTGTGTGAGTCCGTGAGGCGGCTGCGATCGCGCCTCGGAGAGTTTCCAGAGCTTCACGCACTTCCAGCCGATGCTCCAAGCCTTCTTCGCCACATCTGGCCGGATGTGGGCCTGAGCTTCACGTCAGGACCGGTCCTGGCGGGTATCGCTGACGAGCCGCTTGAGCAGGTGACTGCAGAACTGTTCCGCCGAATGGTGACCTCACAGTCCACATCACGCGGAGAGGCCGAGCGAAGAAGTGATGATGAAGTGTGGGCAGTCTATCAGGCCCCGCTGCGTAAGCTCAGAGTGAGCACGCACCTGGTGCCCAAGGTGTTCACTCGTCCGGAGTTCGAGATCAAGTTTGACCACGCGTTCCAGAACAAGCGCTGGCATGCCGTACAGCCGGTCACGATGGACTTTGTACGCGCGGAGTCGCTGCAGGAGAAAGCCACGCGTTGGCTTGGCGCAGCAACTGCGTTGGAGGGTCACCCGCAACTCGACAAGATCTACCTTTTGCTCGGTGCACCAAGTCGCGAGTCACACCGCTCGGCGTACGAAAAGGCGAAGAATCTCCTTCACAAGATGCCGGTGAAGCACGAGATTATCGAAGAACGTGACGCGGATGCGTTCGCAGCGGAACTAGCCTCGTACATGAAGCAGCACGGAATTCCGGTAGACAAGTAGGGTTTCCGACGCTCCAGCGTTTCGCGTCACGCCCAGTCACCGAACCGAACGCGGTCTGATGGCGACCAGTTCTCCGATTGAGTGGACCGAGGCGACCTGGAATCCCGTCACCGGGTGCGACAAGGTGAGCCCCGGGTGCGCGCATTGCTACGCGGAGCGGATGGCGAAGCGGCTGCAGGCGATGGGGCAGCGCAGGTGATCGTGGGCGGCGAGTCCGGGCCGCGCGCGCGGCCGATGGAGCGATCGTGGGTGCTGGACATCCGCGATCGGTGTCGATCGGCCGGCGTCGCGTTCTTCTTCAAGCAGTGGGGCGGCGTCTTCAAGAGCAGAACCGGCCGGGAACTGGACGGGCGCACGTGGGATGAGATGCCCCCGCCCGCGGATTCATGTTCCCTCGGGACCGCCGAACAGGGCGCCTAGCGAGACCGATGGCCAAGAAGCCGCCAAAGAGTAAAGGCCCGACGCCGGTCGAATCCATCAGGCACAAGGATTCGCGCATCAATATTCCGACCGAGGAGCTGCGGGATTTCGTGGCCGACGACGAGCGGGCACCGAAGCGCATGCTCTATCCGCGCGACCCGTCGCTCGATCCGCAGCTTGTCTGGAAGGGGAAGGACGAGCAGGATGCGAACCCCCTCGACGTTCCTGTCGTCCCCATCTACATCCAGGAAAAAGTGCACCCGCAGGCGCTCGTCGAGAACCTGCGTGAAACGGCCAGGTCAGGGGAGCCTGAGCCCGAGCTGACGCTCTTCGACGACTTCAACGGCCTCGAAGACGACTTCTCCAAGAAGGTGGATTTCTACAGCCACCAGGCCGACCGCCAGCCTCACTGGTCGAACCGGATGATCCTGGGCGACTCGCTGCTCGTGATGACGAGCCTGGCGGAGAAGGAGGGGCTCAAGGGGAAGATCCAGACGATCTATTTCGACCCGCCGTACGGCATCAAGTTCGGCTCCAACTGGCAGGTGTCGACGCGCAAACGCGACGTCAAGGACGGCAAGGTCGAGGACGCCACGCGTCAGCCGGAGCAGATTCGTGCGTTCCGGGACACCTGGAAGCTCGGCATCCACTCATATCTCGCCTATATGCGCGATCGCCTCGTGGCCACGCGGGACCTCCTGACTGAGAGCGGTAGCATTTTCGTGCAAATTGGCGATGAGAATGTCCATCTTGTTCGCGCCTTGCTCGACGAGGTGTTCGGTGCTGAAAACGCCTGCACGATCATCTTGATGCGGAAGTCGGGATGGGCATCGACGTTACTACTTCCACAGGTGCACGACTTTGTGCTGTGGTACTGCAAGAACAAGGGCGTCGTGAAGTACCGGCAACTCTATTTAGACAAGCACTTCGAGGAGATGGGCGATATCTCAGGCGCTTGGACCGAGGGGCCGAGCGGACAGCAGCGGCCACTGAATTCAGATGAGCGAGAAGATCCGCGTGTGATCCCATCTGGCTGGCGATTATTTTTCCATGACAACCTGACTTCTACGGGACCGAGTGCGAGTTCGTCTGGGCCGTATACGTTCGGAGGTAAGAAGTACTGGCCAGGTGTTGGCGAGCGAACGGATCGGCACTGGAAAACGCTACCGGCCGGCTTGGATCGCCTCGGCGTCGCTAATAGGCTCATGGCGCTTGGCGACACGCTGCGTCAGAAGCGCTACTTCACCGACTTTCCTTTGTCACCGCTCGCTGACCATTGGGGTGACACAGCGGTCAGCGGATTTGCCGACACCAAGGTCTACGTCGTGCAGACGAACGTAAAGGCAATTGAACGATGCCTACTCATGACCACCGATCCAGGAGATTTGGTCCTCGACCCAACCTGCGGCTCCGGGACGACCGCGTACGTCGCGGAGCAGTGGGGGCGCCGCTGGATCACGTGCGATACCAGCCGCGTGTCGCTCGCGCTGGCGCGAACGCGGTTGATGGCCGCTCGCTACCCGTACTATCTGTTGGCTGATTCACCGGACGGCGTCAGGAAGGAGTCCGAAATCACCGGCAAGGTGCCGCCTGAGCACAAGACCGACGGCGACGTGCGTAGAGGCTTTGTCTACAAGCGTGTACCGCACGTCACGTTGAAGTCGATCGCCAATAACCCGGACATCAAAGAAGGAATGACGCGGCAGGAGATCGACTCGGCGATTCAAAGGCATGCCGACACGGAATTCCTTTACGACAAGCCATACGAGGACGCGAAGCGCATCCGGGTCGCGGGTCCGTTCACGGTCGAGAGTCTGTCGCCGCATCGGGTGCTGGCGATCGACGAGGAGCGTCCGGTTGCCGAACGAGAGGGACAGCGTGATACGGCGGTCCAGTTCGAACAGATGATC
>MEKU01000076.1:17298-26961 GCA_001767195.1 Acidobacteria bacterium RIFCSPLOWO2_02_FULL_67_21 | reverse complement strand
GCCGGCCGCTGGATCCAGGCTGCCGGGGAATACGTCGACTCGGACGGCAAGACGCGGCGAATCGCCGTCTCAATCGGCCCCGAGCACGGCACGGTCGGCGCCCAGCACGTGAAGGAAGCGGCGAAGGAGGCCGTGCAGGGTGTCGGCTTCGACGTGCTCGTCGTCTGCGCCTTTGCGTTCGATCCCCACGTATCCGAGGAAGCGAAACGCTACGGCAAGCTCACCGTGCTCGTCACCCGCATGAACCCTGACCTCTCGATGGGCGACGAGCTGCTCAAGAAGACCGGCGCGGGCAATCTGTTCATGGTCTTCGGCGAGCCCGACATCAAGATCACGACCGAGGGCGTGGATGGCAATCTGACGGTCGAAGTGCGCGGTGTCGACGTCTACGACCCGACGACGGGCGAGATTCGCAGTCATTCGACCGACGACATCGCCTGCTGGTTCATCGACACCAACTACAACGGCGAGAGCTTCTTCGTACGCCACGCGTACTTCACCGGCGGCGACGAGCCGTACGAAAAGCTGAAGCGGGCCCTTCGCGCCGAGATCAACGAGGCCGCGTGGTCGACGCTCTACAGCACCGTGAGCCGCCCGCTTGCCCCGCCCGAAACCGGCAAGATCGCCGTCAAGGTGATCAACCACTACGGCGACGAGGTGCTGAAGGTCTACGACGTTGTCGGCGTTCCGGCGTAAAGCTGGTCCGGCTGAAGCCGGACACTACGTACTGAAAGCCGAAGCCTAAAGCCTAAAGCCTAACGCCCAGGTCAGTCGTAGAACTGAGGCGCGAACTTCCGGTTCTTGTAGTCTTCGATGTCGTGGTGGACCCAGAGCTGCGCCTTGTAGAACTGCAGCAGGGCGGCGACGCGTTCGAACGCGAGCGGCACGGTCTCCAGCCACCGGTTCTCCTCGTTGGCGGCCTGAATGCGCGGGATCCGGCGCGTGTCGAAGTTGGATCGGAAGTGCACAGCGTCCCCGCTCAGCAGGACGTAGCCCGTGTTGCGTAGGCGCACGAGCGCGACCTGGCTGCCCGGCGTGTGGCCGCCCGTGTAGAAGAGGATGACGCTGCCGTCGCCGAAGACATCGTAGTCGCCGTCGAGCTGGCTCACCGGGTGGTTGCGGGAGAAGATGGCTCCCTGCAGGGTGGGCGGGCCCTGAGGAGCGCCGCCGTTCCGCGTGATGAATTCGTACTCACGCCGCTGGATCAGCACCGTCGATTTCTTGAACAGGCTGATATTCCCGGTGTGGTCGGGGTGATTGTGCGAGACGCCGACGTACCGGACATCGTCGGCCGTGATGCCGATCGCTTTCAGCTGCGGCGGCAGAGTCTGGGCCTGGGTCTTGGTCCAGCGGATGGCGTTGGCCGCGCCGCCGAAGCCGTTCGGCATGGTCGCGATGATGTCATTCGTGCTGGTATCGAACATCATCCAGTCGTTGCCGTGCCTGATGACATGCGCGTAGGCAGAGATGTCGACCGCGGTGCCGGGGGGCACCATCATGTTCATCCAGGCGCCGGCGTCGCCCGCGTGCCCCAGGCCGCCGTCGATCACATACAGCCGGTCCGCATAGCCGGGCTCTCGTGTTTGAGCGGCGATCGGGCCTGAGACGTAGGACGCGGCGAGGGCCGCCGCGAGGGCCGCCGCCGCAAGGACGAGTCCGCTGCTTCGCTTCATCGGGATCTCCTTCCGCCGGCCGACATGATACCTGCATCTGCGGCCGCCGACGCGCTGGTAAGATGGACAACGTGGCGAAGCCGTATGGCGATCGTGAACGGCGCTGGATCGATCGCCGCACGTTCCTGGAGACTCTGCGCCTGACGGCATCGCTCGGCGCGGTGCTCGGGGCATATCCACGCGTCACGGCGGCACAGGCGTCTGGGGGTCCGCCCTTCATAGCGACCACCGTCAACCATCTTGCGATCAGCACGCCGGACTACGTGCGGAGCCGAAATTTCTACATCGATCTCCTCGGCATGCGCGACGCCTGGGACGATGGCGTGAAGTGTCAGCTGGATTTCGGCAGCACGTCAGAGCCGAACAGTCTCTACATCGTGGGCCAGGCCAGGCCCGGCGGGACGGCGGCCGTTGGTCATTATGCCTTCGGCCTGCCGGGTTTCTGGGCGCAGCGAGCCGCGCTCAAGGCGGAGCTGGAGTCGGGCCGCTACGAGGGGGTCAGGGCCGACGGCGAAGCGGGCTTCATGGTGAACGGACCGTCCGGATATCAGGTCCAGCCGGTGCCCGTGAAAGACCCGGCCATGTTTCCCGGGGCTGCGTCGCCCTGCGAGGTCGCGGCGTCGGACACCTGCAGGGCGGCCTATGACGCAGGCCTTCGACGGCTGGCGTCGATGCCGCAGCCTGGCGGCCGAGGGTTCAAGGCGACGCACTTCAGGCACATCGTGTTGCACGTGCCCGATATCGGCAAGGAGCGCGATTTCTACGCCGGCCTCTTCGGGTTGCGGGTGGTGACCGACTCGCCGGGCGAATCCGCGCTCCGGTTCGGGCCGAATACGCTCGTGCTCCGGCCGGCCGGGGCCGACGGCAAGCCGTATATCAACGAGATGGCGTACGCCGTTGAGGACTACGACTCGACGGGGGCGAAAGCCGAATTGGATCGACGGGGTCTCGCGCCCCGTCCCGGATCCTCCGCGGGCGCCTGGGCATTCGACGACCCGGACGGCTTTCATCTCGAGATCGCGGGCTAGATGGATCAGGCGCACATCCGGAACTTCTCGATCATCGCGCACATCGACCATGGCAAGTCGACCCTGGCGGACCGGTTCCTCGAGCTCACGGGCGCGCTGCAGGCCCGCGAGATGGAGGCGCAGGTCCTCGACGCCATGGACCTCGAGCGCGAGCGCGGCATCACGATCAAGGCGCACCCGGTCCGGCTGAACTACACCGCCGGGAACGGCGGGCAGTACGTCCTCAACCTGATCGATACGCCCGGCCACGTCGACTTCAGCTACGAGGTGACGCGATCGCTGGCCGCGTGCGAGGGGGCGCTGCTGCTCGTCGACGCGGCACAGGGCGTCGAGGCGCAGACGCTCGCCAACGCGTATCTGGCCAGCGAGAACGAGCTCGAGATCATTCCGGTCATCAACAAGATCGATCTGCCGAGCGCGCAGCCCGAGGAGTGCCTGCGCCAGATCGAGGAGATCATCGGCCTCGACAGCTCCGGGGCGCTGCTGGCCAGCGCCAAGGAAGGGACCGGCACCCGCGAGATCCTCGAGGCGATCGTGGCGCGTATCCCACCCCCGGCCGGCGACCCGAACGCGCCGCTCAAGGCGCTGATTTTCGATTCGTGGTTCGATCCCTATCGCGGCGTCGTGATCGTCGTGCGGGTGATCGACGGCGTGCTGCGCACCAAGGCCAAGATCCGGCTGATGGCGACCAAGCAGGACTTCGAGGTGGACGACCTCGGCGTGTTCTCGCCGAAGGCGACGCCGGTGGACGAGCTCAGCGTCGGCGAGGTCGGATTCATCATCGCCAACATCAAGGTCGTGGCCGACGCCAAGATCGGCGACACGGTCACCGAGACCGCCCGGCAGACGCCGGCGCCGTTTCCGGGCTTCAAGGAGCTCAAGCCGATGGTCTTTGCCGGGTTGTACCCGGTGGAGAGCCACCAGTACGCCGAGCTGCGCGAGGCGCTCGAGAAGCTGCGCCTGAACGACGCGTCGTTCTTCTACGAGCCGGAGACGTCAGCGGCCCTGGGGTTCGGGTTCCGCTGCGGGTTTCTCGGGCTGCTCCACATGGAGATCGTCCAGGAGCGGCTCGAGCGCGAGTACGGCATGGATCTCGTCACCACCGCACCGGGTGTGCTGTATCGGGTGACCACCACCGACGGCGAGGTGCAGGAGGTCGACAGCCCTGCCAAGCTGCCGGACGCGGGGCGCATCGCCAAGCTCGAGGAGCCGGTGATCACGGCCATGATCCTGACGCCCGCCGAGTACGTCGGTCCGATCCTGCAGCTCTGTCAGGACAAGCGTGGCATTCAGAAGAAGCTCGAGTACCTGAAATCCGACCGCGTGCTCGTCACCTACGACCTGCCGTTCAACGAAGTGGTGATGGACTTCTACGACCGGCTGAAGACGATCTCGCGCGGATACGCGTCGCTCGACTACCATGTCACCGGCTACTGGGAGTCGCCGCTCGTCAAGATGGACATCATGGTCAACGGCGATCCGATCGACGCGCTCTCCATCATCGTCCACCGGGACGCGGCGTACGATCGGGGGCGGGCGCTCGCGGCGAAGATGCGCGAGCTGATTCCGCGGCAGATGTTCGAGATCGCCATCCAGGCGGCGATCGGCAACCGGATCATCGCCCGCGAGTCCGTGAAGGCGCTGCGGAAGAACGTCCTCGCCAAGTGCTACGGCGGCGACATCACGCGGAAGCGCAAGCTGCTCGAGAAGCAGAAGGAAGGGAAGAAGCGCATGAAGCGCGTCGGACGCGTGGAGATCCCGCAGGAGGCATTCCTGGCCGTGCTGAAAGTGGGAACGGAGAGCTGATGGCGACGACCCACTATCGCAAGTCGACCGCGCGGGAGTACTTCGAGTCGATCTGTGTGGCCGTCATCCTGGCCCTCTTCGTCCGCACGTTCGTCGTGCAGGCGTTCAAGATTCCGACCGGATCGATGGAGAACAACCTCCTCATCGGCGACCACCTGCTGGTGAATAAGTTCGTCTTCGCGCCCGCGATGACGCGGATCGAGGAGGCGCTGCTGCCGATCGACCCGATTCGCCGGGGCGACATTGTCGTCTTCAAGTACCCGGAGGAGCCGGAGCGCGACTTCATCAAGCGCGTCATCGGTCTCCCGGGCGAGACGGTGGAGCTGCGGGACCGCCGGCTCTACATCGACGGGACGCCGGTTGACGAGCCGCACGTCCAGTACCTGATGCCGCACTCTGAAGAGGAGGGGGCGCTCGACTTCGATGTCCGGGTGCACTATGGCCCGGCGACCGTCCCCCCGGGGCACTACTTCATGATGGGCGACAACCGCGACAACTCGCAGGACAGCCGCTACTGGGGGTTCCTGCCGCGCGAGTACGTGAAGGGGAAAGCGCTCTTCGTCTACTTCTCGCTCGACGAGCAGGGGGGACTGCTGTCGGGCGTCCGGTGGAGCAGGCTCCTCCACCAGATCCACTGACGGCCGGGCTGAAGCCCGGCGCTACGTTCCATGTACTGACGGCCGGGCTGAAGCCCGGCGCTACGTACCCGCCGTACCGTACGCGGTGTATGTAGCGGTGTACGTAGTGCTCGGCTTCAGCCGAGCCGTGCGGCAGGTTCAGATCAGAGGCAGCCTGTCCCGCGCGCGCCGGGCGTCGGCCTCTGCATCTGACACGAGCTGGCCGCGCTCGGCGGCCACCCGCTGCACGAACGCCGCGTCCCTCATCTCTTTGAGATTCACGTCGACGTTCATCCCCGCGCTGTGCAGGGCCGCGAGGAGCAGCTCGACTCCGGTGCTCGTGTCGGTGGCCGCACTCGGGCTGCCGTTCGTGGCCACGATGACCGCCCCGCGAAGCGCCTGCTGGCACGCGCGCATCGTGTCCATCGGCACCTCGACGGCCTCGAGCAGCGCCCCCTCGACCGTGGCACGTCGTGCCTGCTGCTCCGGTTCGGTCGTCTTCGGCAGCCGCAGGGCATCGAGCACCGCCGCGTAGGCGGCGCTGTCTTCATCGATGAGGGAGACTAGGCGGTCGCGCAGGGGACGAAGCCGGGCGGACGCTTCGGCCAGGTCGGCGGCCTGCTCGGGGGTTCCAGAGCGGGTGCGGGGCAGTCCCGCCACCATGATGAGGAGCGCGGTGCCGAGCGCGCCTGCGAGCGCGGCCGCGGAACCGCCGCCCGGCACCGGCTCGCTCGCGGCAAACGCGTCGAGCAGATCGCCGAGCGCGACGGTCCGTGACGACGGCCGGTGCGCGGCGCGTGAGCCGTGGCGCGTCATTGAACGATCACCTTCCCATTCTTGATCACCGCCCGTATGGCACGCGCTCCGGCGCGGACGAGATTGATCGCGTCTCCCTCGACGATGACCGCGTCCATCCGCTTGCCGCGTTCGAGGCTGCCGACCGCATCGGCCCGGTCGAGCGCCCAGGCGGCGTTGAGCGTGGCGGCGATCAGCGCTTCCTCCAGGGTCATGTCCATGGCAAAGCACGCCAGCGTCATGGCAAACGGCATCGATGGCGAGAAGCCGGCGCCGGGGTTGATGTCGGTGCCGAGCGCCACCGGTACGCCGGTGTCGATCAGCAGGCGTGCCGGAGCGTAGCGGCCGAGCTTCAGGTACAGCGAGGCGGCCGGCAGCAGCACTGCACAAACGCCCGCGCCGGCCAGCGCCCTGGCGCCCTCCGCATCCACGAAGACGAGATGGTCGGCCGAGCGTGCGCCGGCCTCCACCGCGACGCGCCAGCCGCCGCTCGCGCCCAGCTCGTCCGCGTGAATGCGCGGTTTCAGGCCGTGCCGGCGGCCGGCCTCCAGAATCGCCAGCGACTGCGCGGGCGTGAACGCGCCGCTTTCGCAGAAGACGTCGCACCACTCCGCGAGCGATTCGGCGGCCACGGCGGGGATCATCTCACCGGTCACGAGCGCAACAAAGGCTTCGGGATTGGAACGGAACTCCTTCGGGATCTCGTGCGCGCCCAGAAACGTCGGCACGAGATCGAGCGGATGCCCGGCGTCGAGCCGGCGGATGGCTCGCAGCAGCCGCAGTTCCGCGTCCGTCGTCAGGCCGTAGCCGCTCTTCACCTCACAGGTGGTGGTGCCGCACGCCGCCATCTCATCGAGCCGGGCGCTCGCCGTCGTGACCAGGTCGTCTTCCGAGGCGCGTCGGGTGTCTGCGACCGTCCGCAGGATGCCGCCCCCGGCTGCCGCGATCTCCGCATAGGTCGCTCCGGCAAGCCGCCGGCGCACCTCCTGGAGCCGGTCGCCCGCGTACACGACGTGCGTATGGGGATCGACAAAACCCGGCACGACGGTGCCGCCGCGCGCGTCGATTCGAACTGCTCCCGGCAGCACGGTGAGATGCGCGTCGAGCGCCGCCGCAGGGCCGACAAACACAATCTGCCCGTCCCGCGCGGCGACCACGGCGTCGGAAAGCGTCGATATCTCGCGCTGGGCGGGGCCTCTCCTGGGTGCCGGCCCCGCGCACGTCGCTACGACGCCGGCGTGCTCGATGACGAAATCAGCAGGAATGCTCAATGCCCAATGCTCAATGCCGAATGCCTAATGCGAAGCCGAATGAGCCTTGGTCATTGTGCATTGGGCATTCGGCATTTTGCATTTACGTCTTCCACCGTCATCCCCTCCACGCGCACCCGCTTCAGCCGGCTGCGCTCGCCCGCGACAATCGTCACGGCCCGCTTGGGCACGTCGAGGAGCCGGGCGAGGACTTCAATGAGCTCGGCATTGGCGGCCCCCTCGACGGGCGGCGCATTCACACGAACCAGCAGAGCGCCGTCCCGGATGCCGGCGACGCCGGATCGGCCCGCCCGCGGCACGATCCGGACCGCCAGCAGCACGCCGCCGGGAGCGGGAGCGATCATTTCGGCCGCAGGATCTGCGAGGATAAAGGATTGTCGGGCGGCCGGGCCGCCTGCGCGCGCAGTATCCGGAGCGTGTGCGCTTCGGCGCGCCTCGCCGGAGCGGCGTGCGATTGCGAGCCGCGGAGGCGGGTTGACGAAAGGGACATCTTCGCGGAGACTAGCGCGAGTTACGCGGCCCAAGCCAGTCCCTCAGCCAAATCTTCGATTTCCGCGGGGTCCAGGACGTATGAACAAGCTTCTCTCGATTCTGTTGTGGGTAGGCGTCGGGGCGCTCGGTGCGGCCGGATTCGGCATGCTGGCGCTCTCGCGCGGCGAGACCATCAGCGCCGGATGGCTGGTCATCGCGGGCGTCTGCAGCTATCTCGTGGCCTACCGCTTCTACTCACGGTACCTCGCGAAGGTGTTCGGGCTGGACGATCGCCGCGCCACGCCCGCCGAGCGGCTCAATAACGGCCGCGACTTCGTCCCGACCGACAAGTGGGTGGCGGCGGGGCAGCATTTCTCGGCCATTTCGGGCGCCGGTCCGCTTGTCGGCCCGACACTGGCGGCACAGTTCGGCTTCCTCCCCGGCACCATCTGGCTGATTGCCGGCGTCGTTCTTGGCGGAGCCGTGCAGGACATGGTCGTGCTGGCGGCCTCGGTCCGGCGCGACGGCAAGTCGCTCGGCCAGATGGCGAAGGACGAGGTGAACCCGGTGGCCGGCATGGCCGCGATGGTCGCCGTCTTCGCGATCATGATCATCCTCCTGGCGGTGCTGGCGCTCGTCGTGGTGAACGCACTCCGCGACAGCCCCTGGGGCCTCTTCACGATTGCCGCCACGATTCCGATCGCGCTCCTGATGGGCGTGTGGATGAACAACGTCCGCCCCGGCAAGGTGGCCGAGGCGACCGTCATCGGCATTGCGCTGCTCGTCGCCTCGCTCTTTGGCGGCCAGTACGTCGCCGAGCACCCGGAGTGGAGCACGGTGTTCACGTGGGACGGCACGCAGCTCGCGTGGGGCGTCATCGTCTATGGCTTCGTCGCGTCGGTGCTGCCGGTATGGCTGCTCCTGACGCCGCGCGGCTATCTCTCGTCGGTGCTGAAGATCGGGACCATTCTCGTGCTCGGCGGCGCGATCGTCATCCTGATGCCGCCGCTGCAGATGCCTGCGCTCACGCAGTTCATCGACGGCACCGGCCCCGTCTTCGCCGGCGCGCTGTTCCCCTTTGCGTTCATCACCATCGCCTGCGGCGCCATGTCGGGGTTCCACGCGCTGATCTCGAGCGGCACGACGCCGAAGATCGTCCGCCGCGAGAGCGACATTCGGCTGATCGGGTACGGCGGCATGCTGGCGGAATCGCTGGTGGGCCTCATGGCGCTCATCGCGGCGGCCACGCTCGACCCCGCCGTCTACTTCGCCATGAACGTCGGTCCGGCGATCCTGGGCACGACGCCCGAATCCGCTGCACAGGCGATCGGGCAGTGGGGCTTCATGCTGCGGCCCGAGCAGATGACCGAGCTCGCCAAGCAGATGGGCGAGGCCTCGCTGCTCTCGCGGACGGGCGGCGCGCCCAGCCTCGCGGTCGGGATGGCCGGCATTCTTGGCGGGGTCTTCACGGGCGCCGGACTGGCGCTCTGGTACCACTTCGCCATCCTGTTCGAAGCGGTGTTCATCCTGACCACGATTGACGCTGGCACGCGCGTCGGCCGGTTCATGCTGCAGGAGCTGTTCGGCTACGTGTACCCGCCGCTCGGCCGCCTGTCGTGGTACCCGAGCATCATCTTCTCGTCCGCGCTCGTGGTGCTGTTCTGGGGCTACTTCCTGTACCAGGGCGTCATCGACCCGCTCGGCGGCATCAATACGCTGTGGCCGCTCTTCGGGATCGCCAACCAGCTGCTGGCGGCGGTGGCGTTGTGCGTGGTCACGACCATTCTGGTGAAGATGGGCAAGCTGAAGCACGTCTGGGTGACGGTGCTGCCGCTCGTCTGGCTGGCGTCGGCGACGCTGACCGCCGGCTATCAGAAGGTGTTCTCGCCGCTGCCCGGGCTCGGCTTCCTGGCGCATGCCCGGTCCCTGGCGAACTCGACCAATCCGAACGCCGCGCAGCTGATCTTCAACGATCGCGTCGACGCGGTGCTGTGCCTGAGCT
>MEKU01000076.1:0-17244 GCA_001767195.1 Acidobacteria bacterium RIFCSPLOWO2_02_FULL_67_21 | reverse complement strand
GAGCCAAAGATCGCCGTTCCCACCCGCACGATCGTCGCCCCTTCCTGGACGGCCACCTCGTAATCGCCGCTCATCCCCATCGACAGCTCGCGCAGCAGGCCTGGCGCGACGCCGTCCGCCAGCCAGCCGTCGCGAAGGGCGCGGAGCCGCTGAAACCATGGGCGCGCGTCCTCGGGCGTCTCGGGCATGGGCGGCAGCGTCATCAACCCGACCACCCGGGCGGCGCGCAGCCTGGCGGCCGCCTCGAAGAGCGCCGGCACGCCGTCCGGCGCGACCCCGGACTTGGTGGCTTCACCGGCGAGGTCCACCTGAATCAGAAGCTCGGGCCTGGCACCGGCCTCGGCCGCTGCCGCATCCAGCTTCTGGAGCAGCTCGATGCTGTCGATGGAATGAATCGCGGCGAATGCGGCGGCCGCGCGCCGCGCCTTGTTCGTCTGAAGGTGGCCCAGGAGGTGCCAGCGCAGGTCGGGGAGGCGGAGGGCGTCAATCTTCCCGAGCGCCTCCTGCACGCGGTTCTCGCCGAAGTCGCGCTGACCGGCGCCGTAGGCGTCGAGCACGAGCTCGGCGGAAAACGTTTTGGAGACGGCGACGAGGCGGATTGAGGATGGATCGCGACCGGCTGACCGGGCTGCGGCGGCGATCCGCCCGCGCACGTCGGTCAGCCGATCGGAGATTGACATCAGACGGCGGGTCCCAGAGGACCCGCCCTACTGAGGGAGTTGCTTGAGGAACGCCTGGACCTCGGCGGCCTTCTCCCCGTTCGGTTCCGCCTTGAGATACCCCTCGAACGCCTGCCGCGCCGCCGGGATCTGCCCCAGGTTCAGATTCGCCATTCCGAGCTGGTAGTGCGCCATGGCCATGCCCGGATCGGCCTTCACGGCGGCCTCGAACTGCTCCTTCGCTTCGGCGAACTTGCCGGCGTTCCAGAAGATCACACCCTGGTTGTAAACCGCTTCGGCGCTTCCACCACCGCCGCTCGACGCTGTCAACTCGGCCGCCTTGGCGCTGGCCTGCTGCGCCAGGTCGAACTTCTTCTGCGCGTTGTAGATGTTGGCCAGCCCGGTGTAGGCATCGCCCGAATTGGGGTTGATCTGCAGCGCCTTCTGAAACGCTCCTTCAGCCTCGGCATACTGCTGCTTCTTGGCGTACAGGACGCCCAGGTTGTACTGACAATCGCCGCACGTGGGGACCTTGACGGCGATCTCGTTGAACTTGGCGATCGCCTCGTCATCCTGGCCGGCCCGCATGGCGTCGATGGCGCCCTGGGCCAGCGCCTGCATCTCTTCCTGCGCCTTGGCCTGCTCGGGCGACAACGCGCTCGTCGGCGTCAGCTTGAACGACAGCTCCGCCGGCTTGCCCTGGGTGATGGACGCCTTCAGGGCCTCTGCCAGCTTGTCCTTCCTGGCCGTGACCGTGTAGTTCCCGGACGGCAGGCCGATCTGCATGAACTCGCCGTTCCGGTTGGTCTTCACCTGGGCCTTGCGGTTGTTCTCGGTGCCCACGATGTCCACCGTCGCGCCCTCGACCGGTTTGCCAGCCTCGTCGACGACTTTGCCCCGGATCATGCCCTGCGCCGCTGCCGGGGCCGCCATGGCCAACACCACGCCGAGCGCCAGAACGCCGCGGATCAGATAGCTCCGCATGAAACTCCCTCCAGAAATGTGCTGAATAAAATCCTACTAACTACCGGCCTGTCGGTATTTTACACGAAGAACCGCTCGACCGCGGCGAGCTCATGGGTGACCGGCGCCGGCGGCAGCGACGCGAGAAACCGCCGCCCGTACCCCATGGTCCGCAGCCGCGGATCCAGCACGACGAGCACCCCGCGATCGGTCCGGTGGCGGATCAGCCGCCCGAGGCCCTGCTGGAGCGCCAGGATCGCGAGCGGCACCTGATAATCGGCGAACCCGTCGCCGCCCTGGGCCGCCACTTGCTCGATGCGTGCGGCCGTGACGGGATCCGCGGGCGAGGCAAACGGCAGCTTGTCGATGATCACGCAGCTCAGCGCCTCGCCGACCACGTCCACGCCCTGCCAGAAGCTCGAGGTGGCGAGCAGCACGGCATTCGGGGTCGTCCGGAACCGCTCGATCAGGTCCGTCCGCGGCGCGGTGCCCTGAACGAGGATGGGGTACGGCAGCGCCATTTCGACGAGCCGCAGGACCGTGCGCAGGACCTGATAGCTCGTGAAGAGGACGAACGCCCGGCCTCTCGATCGCCGGACGATTTCAATCACTTCGCTCGCGGCTGCTTCGGCAAATCCCGGCGCCTTGGGCGACGGGATCCGGCGTGGAAGGTACAGGAGCGCCTGTGTCTGGTAGTTGAATTCCGACGCGACGCGCAGCTCTTCCGCCGTGCGGATCCCCAGGCGTCCTTTGACATAGTCGAATGAGCCGTCCACGGCGAGCGTGGCCGATGTGAGCACCGTGCTGCGCATCTGGTCGAACAGCGCCTCACGGACGATGCGCGAGACGTCGATGGGAGAAGCGCGAAGGTGGATGCCGCGCCCCCGCGTCTCGATGAAGTACACGAAGTCGGGATCGCCGGCGCGGATCAGGAAACGGATATCACGGCTCAGCTCTCCGGCCCGGCGCTGGAGCGCCGCGACGGCCTCGTTCTCCTCGAGCGGGGGAGACGCCTGTGCGGCCTCAGCGCCGGCCGGCGGACCCGGTGACATCACGCGCTCGAGCGCCGCCGCCAGCCCCGCCAGCGCCCCCGCCAGCGCCAGGCCGGCGTCGAAGTGCTCGCTCATGCCCTCAGCCGCATAGCGGACCCGCGACTCGGGCCCCGCACCCGCCTTGAGCGCCGGATCGAGCGCCAGCCCCGCAAAGAACGTCTGCGCTTGATCGGCGACCCGATCGAGCGCGCGCCGGACATGGTCGTCCCGGCGGCGGGGCCAGATCCGCTCGCAATCGCGCACGAGATCGCCGACCCGGTACGCGCTGACCGCGCACCCGAAATACTGCGTGGCGACATCCTCGAGCTGGTGCGCCTCGTCCACCACGAGCGTCGAGCACGGCGGGATGACTTCGCCGTAGGCGCTCTGCCGCACCGACGCGTCGGCGCACAGGAGATGGTGATTCACGATGACGACGTCCGAATCGGCGGCGCGCCGCCGCATGCGGGTCACGAAGCAGCTGTCGTAATGGGGGCACTCCGATCCGAGGCACGTGTCGGCGTCGGCGGCGATGTCCTTCCACATGCCGACGTCCTCTGGCAGCTCGCGCAGCTCGGCGCGATCGCCGGTCTCGGTGCGGCGCACCCAGGCGTCGATCACCGGCAGCAGCACGCGATCGCCCGCCTCGATCAGCCGGCCGACGGCCGACGTGTCGCCTTCGACGCCGTCCCGATACAGCTCCCACCGGTGGAGGCAGAGATAGTTGTTCCGCCCCTTCATCAGCGTGGCGGTGAACGTGATGCCGAGCGCGTCCTGGAGGAGCGGAAGATCCTTGAAAAAGATCTGTTCCTGCAGGTTCTTGGTGCCCGTGGAAACCAGCACGCGGCGCCCGCTCAGAATGGCGGGGACCAGATAGGCGACGGTCTTGCCGGTACCGGTGCCGGCCTCGGCCAGCAGCAGCCCCCCGGACTCGAGGACCGCCGCGACCGCCTCGGCCATCTGCCGCTGGCCTTCGCGCGGCTCGTACCCGCTCAGCGCGCGCGCCAGCGGACCGTGATCGGAGAAGACGGAGCGGACACGGGCCGGAAGATCGTCCGCCTGCTCCGCGGCGGTCATTGCCGATCCGGATAGAGGGGAAACCGGCGGCAGAGACGCTCCACGTCGCCGCGAACCGCGGCGAGCGCCCCGTCGTCTCCGGGAGCCAGCAGGACGCGCCCGATCAGCTCGCCAATCAGATCCATCTCGGCCTCGCGCATGCCGCGCGTGGTTACGGCCGGCGTCCCGATGCGAATGCCGCTCGCCACCATCGGCGGGTTCTGGTCGAACGGGATCGCATTCTTGTTGACCGTGATCCCGGCCTTGCCGAGCGCCGCCTCCGCCACCTTGCCGGTGAGCCCTTTGGAGAAGACGTCGACCAGCATCAGGTGGTTGTCGGTGCCGCCGCTGACGAGCCTGAATCCCTGGGCCCCGATGGCGGCGGCCAGACGCCGGGCGTTGGCGACGATCTGGCGCTGGTATTCGGCAAACGCCGGCTCCATCGCTTCCTTGAAGCAGACGGCCTTGGCCGCAACGATGTGCATGAGCGGGCCGCCCTGGATGCCGGGGAAGACCGAGCGATCGAGATCCCTGGCGTACCGCTCGCGGCACAGCACGAGGCCGGCTCGCGGCCCCCGCAGCGTCTTGTGGGTCGTCGACGTGACGAAGTCGGCGTGGGGCACCGGGCTCGGATGCATGCCGGCGGCCACGAGCCCGGCGATGTGCGCCATGTCCACGACCATCGGCGCCTCGACCGCCGCCGCCACGGCGCTGATCCGCTCGAAATCGATCACGCGCGGATACGCGCTCGCGCCCACCATGATCATGTGCGGCTTGTGCTCGTGCGCGAGCCGCTCCAGTTCGTCGTAGTCGAGCCGTTCGTCATCCTTCCGGACGCCGTACGGAACGATCGAGTACAGCTTTCCCGAGAAATTGAGCGGATGACCGTGCGTGAGGTGGCCGCCGTGGGCCAGATTCATGCCGAGCACGCGATCCCCCGGCTTGAGGAGCGTCATGTACACAGCCATGTTGGCCTGCGCGCCCGAGTGCGGCTGCACGTTGGCGTGCTCGGCGCCGAAGAGCGTCTTCGCGCGCGCGATCGCGAGCGATTCGGCGATGTCCACGAACTCGCATCCGCCGTAGTACCGCCTGCCCGGATAGCCTTCGGCGTACTTGTTGGTCAGCACCGAACCGGCGGCTTCGAGCACTGCGGCGCTGACGAAGTTCTCGGAGGCGATGAGCTCGATGCCGTCGGCCTGCCGCCGCGCCTCCTGCCGGACGGCGTCGGCCAGCTCGGGATCGGTGTCGGCAAGCGAGCGCTGCATGGGAGAAATCGCGGCGTTGGGCATGGAAGGGAAATTGTACTATTAATGCTCAATGCCCAATGCCGGTACCGTCGTGATCTCGGCGCGCGGCGAGCAGCGCGTACGCGGCGGGCACCCGTGGGTGTATCGCGCCGATGTGGTCGACGTCGACGCGGCCGGCGGCGAGATCGTGCGGGTGATCGGACCGCGCCAGCGGACGATCGGCAGCGCGCTCTTCAGCGATCAATCGCAGATCGCGATCAGGATGCTGACGCACGGCGACCAGCCGGCGGACCTGGCACTTCTGCGCAGGCGGCTGGAGGGGGCGCTCGCGTTTCGCGAGTCGCTTGCCCTCGACGCCACCGCGTACCGCCTGGTCCACGCGGAAGGCGATCTGCTCCCCTCGCTCGTCGTGGATCGCTACGGCGACTGCCTGGTGGTGCAGGCGCTCTCGCAGGGGATGGATCGGCTGCTGCCGGCCGTAACCGAGATGCTGGTCGCACTGCTGTCCCCGGCCGGAATCCTCGCGCGAAACGATCCGAAAGTGCGGGTTCTCGAGGGGCTCCCGCAGACCGTGGACGTGCTGTACGGAGACATTCCGGAAGCGGTCGAGGTCCGCGAGGGGACGATCGAGTACGGCGTGGACCTGCGCCGGGGCCAGAAGACCGGCCTGTTCCTCGATCAGCGGGAGAACCGCGACGCGGCGGCGCGGTATGCGCGCGGGCGGCTCCTCGACTGCTTCAGCTACAACGGCGGGTTCGCCCTCCGGCTGGCGCGGCACTGCGCGGAGGTGGAGGCGATCGACGTCTCGGCCGATGCGGTCGCGAGGATTCGGGACAATGCGGCGCGCAACGGCCTGCCGCATCTGAAGGCGCGGGAAGCCAACGTGTTCGACGAGCTCCGGCGGCTCGAACGGGCGGGCGCCCGGTACGACATCGTCGTGCTCGATCCGCCGGCCTTCGCGAAGAACAAGGCGTCGGTCCCCAACGCGCTGGCGGGCTACAAGGAGATCAACCTGCGGGCGCTGCGGCTGCTGACGCCGGGCGGGTACCTGGTGACCTGCAGCTGCTCGTACAACGTCAGCGAAGAGATGTTCGGGGCGGTGCTGCACGAGGCGGCCGTCGACAGCCGGACCGCCGTCACCGTCGTGGAAAAGCGCATGCAGGGCCGGGATCACCCGGTGCTCGTCGGCGTGCCGGAGACGTACTACCTGAAGTGCTTCATTTTGAGGAAGGTGGAGTGAACCCGTGAACCGCCGTACTGCGCTCATCACCGGCGCCTCGTCCGGCATCGGTGAGGCGTTCGCCGACGTCTTCGCCGCGGCGGGGTTCGACCTGGTGATTACGGCGCGGCGCGAGGATCGTCTGCGGGCGGTCGCCGACCGCTTGTCACAACGCGATCAGGTGCGGGTGCACGTGATCGCCGGCGATCTGTCTCTGCCGGATGCTCCCGGACGGCTGTGCGAGGAGCTGCAGGCGCGCGGGCTGACGATCGATGCGCTCGTCAATAATGCCGGCTACGGTATTCCCGGCGCCTTCGTGGCATCGGAGTGGCCGCGGCACGCGGCGCTGATCCAGGTCATGGTGACGGCGCCGGCCGAGCTGACGCGCCGGCTCGTGCCAGGGATGGTCGAGCGTGGCTACGGCCGCATCATCAATGTCGCGTCGCTGGCGGCGCTCGTCCCGGCGCCCGCCGGCCACACCTTGTACGCGGCGTGCAAGGCGTTTGTGGTGAAGTTCTCCGAATCGCTCGCCAATGAGGTGCGCCCCGCCGGCGTCCATGTGACGGCGCTCTGCCCGGGGTTCACCCTCAGTGAATTTCATGACGTGACCGGAACCCGCGCGGCCGTGCGCCACCTTCCAGGCTGGATGTGGATGGACGCCCCCACGGTCGCGCGGCAGGGCTTCGATGCCGTGATGGCCGGATCGCCGGTTCACGTAACCGGGCGCGTCAATCGGACCATCGCGTTCCTCGCGCGCCACCTTCCGCGCCGGCTGGTGGTGGCCCTCGGCCGGGGGACCGCATGGCGCCACCGGAAGATCTGAGTCTGCTGCTTGGCGACGAACAGAACGTCATACCACCCCGGCGGTTTGCAGATGATCGAGCACGAGCTGTGCGCCCTGGTCGGCGCTGAGCGTCACGGTGTCAATCCGGACATCCGGCATCTCGGGCGCCTCATACGGCGAGTCGATGCCGGTAAAATTCGGCAGCTCGCCTCGACGCGCTTTCTTGTAGAGGCCCTTGACATCGCGCGCCTCGGCCACTGCAAGCGGCGCGTCGACGAAGACCTCGAAAAACTCTCCGGCTGGCATCAGCTCGCGCGCCGCCCGCCGGTCGGCACGAAACGGGGAGATCGCGGCCACGAGCACGATCAGGCCGGCGTCCGCCATGAGCCGCGCGACCTCGGCGAGACGTCGGATATTCTCGGCGCGATCGGCCGCGGCGAACCCGAGATCCTTGTTCAACCCTCGCCGGACCTCGTCCCCGTCGAGCAGATACGTACGGCATCCCAGGGTGCACAGTCGCCGCGTGAGCAGACCGGCGATCGTGGACTTGCCGGCGCCGGAGAGGCCGGTGAACCAGACGACACATGGCTTGCCCATCGATGTCCTGATCATAGCCAATGAGCTCAGACAACTCCCAATCCGCGCTACACTGCACGCCGATCATGGATTCAGCCACGACCGACTTGATTCATATCGAAGGCCTCAAGAACGTCGCGGCTCAGCGTCTGCGGTGGACCGTACCCGTGACGCAGCCGATGATGCTGTGTTCCCAGATTCAGCGCTCGGGCGGCACGCTGCTCGCGCGGTTGTTCGATGCACATCCAGCCTGCTTTGCGCATCCATTCGAGCTGCAATGGGGCAAGCCGAACAAGTGGCACTGGCCTCAGCTCGATCTCTCGTCACCGGTGACGCCGGAGGATCTGTTCGCACGCCTGGAGGAACGCTGGCCGAGGAAGTATGCGAATCGGGGATACGAGAAGTTCTCGAAGTGGACCCATCGGAACAGTCCCGGAGAGGTGCGGCGGTATCCGTTTCTCTTCGATCCCTGTCTGCAGACCGACATCTTCGCGGCCGCTCTTTCAGGCCATGCCGTGTCGTCGCCACGCGGCGTTCTCAACGCCTATCTCACGTCGCTGTTCAATGCGTGGCTTGACTATCAGAACCTCTATCGGGAACCCAAACGATGGGTCACCGCGTTTGTCGCGGGCCTCATCCTGGAGCCTGACGGCGCCGACCGGTTCTTTGCCGACTATCCGGACGGCCTTCTGGTGACGCTCGTGCGCGATCCCCGTGAATGGCTGTCGTCGTTCAGCCGCCACAAGGACATGGCAGATGCGGAGACCGCGCTCGACTACTGGATCGACTCGGCGGATGCCAGCGTTCGCGCGCACGAGGCGCGTCCCGATCGGGTCGTCGTGCTGTTGTTCGAGGATCTCGTCCACCGGACGGAAGCGGTGATGCGGATGCTCTGTCAACGGATGGAGCTTCCGTTCAGTGATGTGCTGCTGCAGCCCACGTATAACTCCATGCCCGTGCTCTCGGACAGCAGCCATGTGCTGGCAACGGGCATCGATGAGCAGGTGACGGAGCGATATCGGCTGACGTTGACACCCGGGCAGCTGGAGATTGTTGCCGAGAAGGCGTCGCCTCGCTTTCGGGAGTTGCAGAAGCGTTTCGCGCTGCAAGAGTACGCGTGATGGCAGCGCAGGCGCCGCTTCCGCGGGCGGTTCCGATCAGGACAGCGGACGGAGAGATTGTCAGCGGGTTCACCTCGCCTCCGGACTGGCGGGATCTCAAGCAGCACACCGGAGCCATGGCGGCGCTCGACGTGAAGGCGATCCTCGACGAACAACATCATCGGGCATACGGACGACCCTGGGTGCTGGGCCGCTGCTATTTTGATGAATTGGTCGCGCGACGGCTGAAACCGAGTGAGCGGGTGCTCGACCTGGGGTGTGGCGCAGGGCGCCTGGGCGTCTGGCTCATTCCGTTTCTCGAGGTCGGCCACTACTACGGCATTGACAACCATTTCGGCACCCTCTGGGCCTTCGCCAGCTATGAGTGCCTGCTTCACAACCTGTTCGAACGGCAGCCCAACCTGATGCTTGACGATGATCTCCGGATCGATCGTTTCGGCGTGAGCTTCGATGTCGTGCTGGATTTCAACGTCTCGGTTCACCTGCCCATGGACAAGAGGGAGCGGCTCTTCCGGGATATCGCAGGCGTCTGCACGCCCGGCGCTCGTCTCATCATGCCGCGTAAGCCCAAAGTCAGTCGGACGCTGCTTCCGACGTTGGGGTTCCAACTGGTCAATCGCGGCGACGTCCAGTATCCGGGCCTCGAGCACTGGCCGGTCGACCCTCACGCCACGGACCGGTGGTACGAATTTCGGCTGAGTGAACCCGGGTGAAGGACCCGAATTTCGAGCACCTCGAGATGGCCTGTACCGAAGGGGACCGCAGCTTCGATCTGATGCTCGCCAAGTGACCGCTCGCGCGGGCGGTTCAGAAGAGTGCAGGGGGTTCAGCAGGTTCAGAGGGGCCGGTTCGGGGGGTTCTGTAAGTTCAAGGGATTCAATTGGTTCTGCTGACAACAGCGGTGGGAGTGGGGCGGTACGGTGACTGCATCGCCTCACGCCCGTGCCGGGTGTGCGATCTCACGAAGAGTTGATTACTTGGCAACTTGCTCACGAAGTGAAGCTGCAGGTCTACAAGCTCCTCGACGAAGACAGGGTCAGAAGAGACTTCGATTTCAGTCGCCAGCTTCGCGAGTCGGCAGCATCTGCGCCGCGGAATATCGCGGAGGGGTTCGGCCGATACCTCCGTATTGCCAACGGGGAGTTGAAAGAGACGCAGGACGCGTTGCGGGACGGCTTCGATCGTGGCTACTTTTCGCGCGACGATGTAGTTCGGGTCCAGCGGCTGGCGAAGCGTGCATCGAAAGCGGCTACGAACCTGATCGCGTATCTCAGGAAGGCGACCCCGCCGAACGAAGACCGGCGGTGAACTTGAACCTCTGAACCCGCTGAACAAGACCTCCTGAACCCTCTGAACCTCTTGCACATCTTGAACCAGCTAAGATCGGCTGGTCCATGTCCATCCGCCCGGGCCTGTCTGCCGCATTCGCACTGATCGTGTTTGCCGCGAGCACGGGCGTCTCGGCGCATCCTGCGCCCTTCAGTTTTCTCGATCTGATCATCGGAGACAGGGGCATCGATGGGACGCTCGTGCTGCACGTCGTCGACGTCGCGCACGACCTCGGGATCGATCCGGCCGATCGGCTCCTCGATGCCGCTGACGCGGAGCGGCTGAAGGAGCGCATCACGCGGCTGATCGAGCCGCGGCTGCTGATCCGGACCGACATGCTGTCGACGGTCGAGTGGCTGGGTGTGGAGCCGGCGCCGGACCGGCACGGGCTCCTGCTGCGGTTTCGGATTCCAGGTCCGCGGCCCGGCGCTCTGTACATGCAGCCGCAGATGTTTCCGTACGACCCGGCGCACCAGACGTTCATCAACGTCTACGAAGACGGGGAGCTGCGGCAGCAGCTGATCTTTCACCCCGGCAGCGGCGAGCAGGTCTACTACGCGGGATCGGCGCAGGGTGTACGGGCCGTCATCCGGACGTTCGTGCCGGCCGGGATTCACCACATTCTGATCGGCCCCGATCACATCCTCTTTCTCGTCGGCCTGCTGCTGCTCGGCGGGACGTGGCTCACCCTCGTGCGCATCGTGACGGCGTTCACGCTCGGGCACAGCCTGACGCTGTCGCTGGCGGCGCTGAACATCGTGATTCCGCCGGCGCGTCTCATCGAACCGGCCATCGCGCTCAGCATTGTCTTTGTCGGCGCCGACAATCTGGTGCGCGGCAGCGGCCGCGATCTGCGCGCCTGGGTGGCGCTCGTCTTCGGCCTCGTCCACGGGTTCGGGTTCGCGAATGTGCTGCGTGAGTTCGGCCTGCCGGCCCAGGCGCTCGGCTGGTCGCTCTTCTCGTTCAACGCCGGCGTGGAGATCGGGCAGCTGGTGGTGGTGTTGCTCGTCGCCACGACGCTGCTGCTGATCCGGCGGCGGAGCGATGCGGCCGGCCAGCGCGTCGCGCGCGCCGGGTCATGTCTGGTAATCGCCGCCGGCACGTACTGGTTCGTGGAGCGGGTGTTTTTCCTTTAGATCCAGCGCCTCCACCAGACGACCGACACTGCCGCGAGGTGCGTGTAGCCGGGGCGTCCGAATCCGCGGCGGGCGCGGTGCCCGAGCCGGACGGTGATCTCGGGCGTGACGCGGAAGCCGAGCACCTCCTCGGTGCCGGTCAGGTGCTGCTCCTGGGTCAGGATGCCGAAGACCAGCGGCGAGGACATCCGCTCGACGCGCCCGGCGGCGAACCATCGCGGCGCCAGCGTCTGCTGGCCCTGGACGAACCATCCGGAGGCGATGCGGTCGCCGCCGCTCGTCTCAATCCGGTCGCGGACCCATTCTCCCGCCAGCTTCGTGTAGGCGAACGCGAACTCCGATTCGACCGTGACCAGCGTCGCGTCACGGTCGGCGGTCGCGAACGGCGTCTCGTTGGCGCGCTGCCAGCCTCCGTGCGTCACTGAGGCCCCGATCCGAAGGCCGACGATCGGCGTCACACCGCCACCGACGACCACGTTGGCAAACCGCGGCGGGTTCACCTCGGCAAAGATCCGCCGGGTGCGGAGCGGAGAGGTGTCCACGATCGCGGCACGGGCGTCCCACCGGGACGACGAGACCGTGACCTGGCCGCCGTAGGGGTACACGGCGCCCAGCAGGGTCATTCTCGGAGCGCGGACGTCGATGGGGGGCAGCGGCGTGAAGAGCGACGCCGGCTGAGCGATCGTCGGGTTCTGTTGTGGCCGCAGCGTCAGGTTGGCGAGGCCGATCGGCGACGGGATCAGCCCGGCATCGACGCGAAGCCCGATCGGACCGGAGCGCTCGTATCGGAGCGCGGCCACCCAGATCTGACGGTTCCATGCACCCGACCCCAGCCGCTGCACGAACGGCCGCACGATCGCCTCGAACCCGTGGCCGAGATCCGCCGAGACGACCGCATCCATGATGACGCCGGTCGAGTAGTCGCCCGCGGTCGCGTCGAGGGTCTCGTCGAGCGCCACGCTGGTGTCAATCGCCAGCATCGACGGCCGTGCCTGCTGGGCGAAGACCGGACGGGGAAGGGCGATGTGCAGGCCGACGAGCAGCCCCAGCAGGAGGATCGGGCGTCCGTCGAGTCCGCTCGTCCGCACGTCGTTACACGGCCTGGCGGCTCACGAGAGCGGGCCACGCCGGCTCGGCCTGCCCCGTGGCGTCCGGGAGCGCCGCCACGAGCGCGTCGACCGACGCCGGATCGAACTGTGTGCCGGCATGCTGCTGCAGCTCTGCGAGCGCCTCCCGCGGGCTTCTCGCGGGACGGTACGCACGGGCGCTGGTTATCGCGTCGAAGGCGTCGGCGACGTGCACGATGCGGGCGGGGAGCGGGATTTCGTCGCCGCGCAGGCCGAAGGGATAGCCGCGGCCGTCGGGCCGTTCGTGGTGGAGCTCGACGATCGGCAGGTGCGGCGCGAGGAACGGCACCTGGCGGAGGATCCGGGCGCCGAGCGCGGGATGGCGCTTGATCTGCTCGAACTCCTCGGCGGTCAGCGCGCCCGGCTTGCGGAGGATCTCGTCGCTGAGGCCGATCTTGCCGATGTCGTGGAGCAGCGCGCCGAGGCGCAGCACGTCGAGGTCGGTGTCGGTCATCTGCATGCGGCGTCCGACTCGCTCCGAGAGCGCGCTGACACGGTCCGAGTGACCGGCCGTGTAGGGATCCCGCGCGTCGAGCGCCGCCGCCAGCGCGCGGATCGCGCCGACGTATGCGCCGCGTGTCTCCTCCTCGGCGGCCGTCAATCCGCGAACGAGCTCGTTGAACGCGTGCGCCAGCGCATCGAGCTCCCGGCTCGTGCCGGTCTCCGGCAGCGGCCGCTGCAGGTCGTGTGCGGCGGTCATGATGCCGATGTCCCGCGCCAGGCGATCGATCGGGTCGGTCAGGGTCCGCGCCAGCCAGAGGCTGCCGAGGCCCGCCAGCACGAAGGCGCCGAACGCCACGGTGCCGAGCGCCATCAGCGCATCGCGCGTCGCAGCGCGCGCCGCCGAGTCGATGGAGGCCAGCGTGTAGATGCGCGCGGGGCCCGATTCAATCAGCAGCCGGATGGCGTACTCCTCACCCGCCAGCGTGCGCATGTCGGCCTGTCCGCCGGCCAGGCCGCGCACGAGGTCCGCGGTCACCTGTTGTGGCACGGTGCTCGCGACCACGGTGTCGTCGACGATGATGACCACGCCGGCGCCGGCGTGGTCGGCCAGCTGGCTCGCATACCGGGCATCCAGGCTCGTGCCGACGACGAGCGTGCCGATATCCCGGTCGACCAGCCGCAGCACCGCGCCGGCGACGCGGAAGGCGCCTTGCGGAAGCGCCGCGACTCCCTGGAACGCCGGCGCGCCGGTGGCCACGGCCACCGCCTGATCGCGGGGCCAGCGGTCGCGGGCGGGGCCGGCGCTGACGAACACGCGGCCGGCCACGTCCAGGATGGCGAGGACGTCGGCCCCCGTCAACGTCGCGAGCTTTTCCGCCTCCACGGCGACCGTGCTGCGGAGCGACGCCTCCTGGTCGGAGGGAAGCCCCGCAAAGCGGCTCTCGGTGAAGTACGTGTCGAGCGCCGCCTTGAGCGTCGGGTTCTCGGCGATGGTGGCGATCGTGGCGAGCTGCTCCTGCTGCCGCCGATCTTCAAGCGCGCTGAAGACCCGCTCGGCCACGCGCAGCTTGTCCGTCTCGGACGTGCGGACCCGTTCCCGCACATCGACGGTCAGCACGGTGAACACGACCGAGAGGATGACGGCGACGGTGACGAACGTCACGGCCAGCGTGCGCGCGATGAGGCGTGGTGGACGTCGATTCACCTACTTCTCCGGCACCGGCAGCACGAAGTCGGTCTCGATCGTGCGTCCCGATTCGACGCGCACGCGTACCGTCGTATCGCCCAGCCGCTCGTGCCATGCCGTGATCTGCCGATCGCCCGGAGGCAGCGCCGGCAGCTCGAACCGTCCCGCGTCGTCCGGGATCGTAAACCAGGGGTGGTCGAACACCATCACCGTGGCGCTCATGTGCGAATGAATCTCGCAGAAGACTTTGACGACCCCCGGCCGATCGAAGCGCACCCGGCGCGACTCGCCGCGCGGGTAGCGACCGAGGTTGAAGCTGCGCGCACGCGAGAGCGAAAAAACGTTGTGATAGATCGGATCGTCGTTCGGGAACTCGACTTCCGACCCCACGGTGACGGCGACCACCCGGGGAGTGAACGTCTCGTCGCGCTGTCGAATCGAGGCCCGCACGGGCTTCATGGCCTGAGGCGTCGCGTCGCGCAGGTACACGACAACGTTCCGCCGCTCCGATTCCGGCGCCAGTCTGGGTGTCGGCACGGTGCGGGTGGGGTAGGCGCTGGTCGGCCGCCGGATCGCGACGGGAATCCCGATCTCGACCTGGCCGCGGACGCTCGCGGTGTCCTGCACGGGCGCGGGCGGCGTCGCGCCGAGGGCCGCTGCCGCCGCCACGATCAGAAGTCCGACGCCGCCCCGGCGCATGCCCTGCATTCTAGTGGAGTGTACAGGTGATATCGTCCTCTTGATGTTGACGCTGTTGCTGGCGGGCGCCCTCATCGGCCAGCCAGGCCGCGAGACGCCGGGCCCCGGCATTTCCGACGCCCTCGCGCGGGAGCGCGCGGGGACCATCGGCGCGCTCCGCTACGAGCTGATCTTTGTCGTCCCTGACACTACGGCCGAGCCGGTGCAGGGGCGTGCAATTCTGCGATTCACGCTCAAGGCGCGACAGCCGGTCGTGCTCGATTTCGCGCGGCCGCGCGAGGCGGTTCGAAGCGTCCATGCGGACGGCCGCGACGTGGCGTTCACGCTGGCCGACGGCCACCTGCTCATTCCCGCGGACGCGACGCGTCCGGGCGACAACGAATTCGCGATCGAATTTCTCGCGGGCGACGAGCCGCTCAATCGCAACCCCGAGTTCCTGTACACCCTGTTCGTTCCCGCGCGCGCGCACCGCGCCTTCCCGTGCTTCGACCAGCCCGATCTGAAGGCGCGGTACACGCTCACGCTCGACCTCCCTGCGGGATGGCAGGCGGTGGCCAACGCTCCGGCGATGCCGGCCGCGGCGGACGGCCCGCGAACGCGCGTGCGGTTCGCCGAGACGCAGCCGATGTCCACCTATCTCTTCGCGTTTGCCGCCGGGCGATTCTCGGTGGAGACGGCGCAGCGAAACGGCCGCGAGCTCCGGATGTTTCACCGCGAAACCGACGCCGCAAAAGTGGCGCGCAACCGCGACGCGGTCTTCGATCTGCACACCGCCGCGCTCGCGTGGCTCGAGGAGTACACGGGCATCCCGTATCCCTTCGGGAAGTTCGATCTCGTGGCCATTCCGTCCTTTCAGTTCAGCGGCATGGAGCATCCGGGCGCGATCCTCTACAATGCGGCCTCGCTGCTGCTCGACGAGTCCGCCACCCAGAACCAGCTGCTCGACCGCGCGAGCGTCATCGCCCACGAGACGGCGCACATGTGGTTCGGCGATCTGGTGACGATGCGGTGGTTCGACGATGTGTGGATGAAGGAGGTCTTTGCCAACGTGATGGCGGCGAAGATCGTGAACCCGTCCTTTCCACAGGTGAACCACGATCTGCGCTTCCTGCTGGCCCACTATCCGGCGGCGTACTCCGTCGATCGCACGGCCGGCGCCAATCCCATCCGGCAGGATCTCTCGAATCTGGAGGAAGCCGGGCAGCTCTACGGGCCGATCATCTACCAGAAGGCGCCGATCATGATGCGCCAGCTGGAGGCGATCGTGGGCGAGACCGCCTTTCGAGACGCGCTGCGCAAATACCTGCGCACCTACCAGTTCGGCAATGCGACATGGCTGGATCTCGTCCGCCTGCTTGACGCCCGGACGCCGGACGATCTGGTGGCGTGGAGCCGCTCGTGGGTCGAGCAGCGTGGCCGCCCGTCGTTCACGACCGACCTCCGTTTGGCGCGCGGCCGCGTGTCGCGGCTCACGCTGACCATGGCGGATCCGCTGGGCCGGCGGCTGCTCTGGCCGCAGCGCCTGCGGGTGGCGGTCGGCTATGCCGACCGCGTCCAGGAAATCCCGCTGTTCATGAACCGGCGATCGATGCGCGTGCGCGACGCCGAGGGGCTGCCGCCGCCGCTCTTCATCCTGCCGGCAGCGGGCGGCCTCGGATACGGGCTCTTCGTCCTCGATGAGCCGACCCGGGCGTACCTGCTGGATCGCATCGAGACGATTGCGGATCCGCTGACTCGCGGGAGCGCCTGGGTCACGCTGTGGGACAACGTTGTCGAGGGTGCCATCCCGGCCGGCCGCTTCCTGGACGCGGTTGTCCGCGCGCTGCCGGCCGAGACCGACGAGCAGAACGTTCAGCGTGTGCTGGCCTATGCCGCGAACGCGTTCTGGCGTCGTCTCGGGTCGGACGAGCGGGCTGAGCGGGTCTCCGTCGTCGAGTCGATGCTGCGCGCCGGTCTCGAGCGCGCGCCGACGAGCAGTGCGAAATCGGCCTGGTTTGGCGCGTATCGGGAGACGGCGACCAGTGCGGACGCGATCGCGTGGATCGAGCGGCTCTGGCGCCGCGCGGAATCGATTCCGGGTCTTCCGCTCGCCGAGACCGACGAGATCGCCATGGCGCTGGATCTGGCGGTTCGCGAGGTCCCGGCCTGGCGCGAGATCCTCCAGACGCAGTTCGACCGGATCGACAATCCCGACCGCAAGGCGCGGTTCGCATTCGTGATGCCCGCGCTGGCGGCGGAGCCGGGGCGCCGGGAGGAAGCGTTTGCGCGGCTGCGCCAGCTCGAGAACCGACGCCGCGAGCCGTGGGTGGTGGAGTCGCTCCGCTATCTGAACCACCCGCTGCGCGCGGCGCACGCGGTGCGATTCATTCGACCGGGGCTCGAGCTGCTGCGGGAGGTGCAGCGCACCGGCGACATCTTCTTTCCGACGCGGTGGACCGAGGCGCTGCTGGGCGGCCACCGCTCCCGCGAGGCGGCGGCCATGGTGTGCGATTTTCTCGCCAGCGAGCTGCAGTACCCGCAGCGGCTCCGCTGGACCATCCTGACGGCGGCCGACGAGCTGTTCAGAGTCGCACCGGGGCCTTAGAACCGGCATAACCGACCAGCGGGCGATTTCGTACGTAGTGCCGGGCTTCAGCCCGGCTAAAGCCGGCTCCTGCTTATCCGGTT
>MEKU01000075.1:11907-28657 GCA_001767195.1 Acidobacteria bacterium RIFCSPLOWO2_02_FULL_67_21 | reverse complement strand
AGCCGAGTCGATGTGACGAATCTACGCGGCGATCCGTCGTGAAGTAGCTCCGTGACTCGGCATAATCACCGACTCCGCATAATCAGTGTTATGCGGTGCTTGGCATAACGCAGAATTCGAGCGGGCCAGAATCGCCGAGCGGGTCAAGGTCGGGATGCGCCGGGCGAAGTCAGCTGGCCGCCACGTTGGCCGTCGGAGGCGCGACGTGTCGAATGACGAGATCGCTGCCGTGTCCCACTTGTCACTCCGTCAGGCCGCAACCGCGCTCGGCGTATCCAAGTCTTTTCTACATGCGTGGCGACTGTCCAGAAGGGTCATCTAACGGGGTCCAGATTTGGGCTGAAAAGCTCACGTTCTTGGGCGCTGAAGGAGTGTCCACAAGGAGTAGGTTTCGGACAGGCGAAAGTGGCAAGAGCGTGCGGGGTTGACGGGCCGAATCGGAGGGCGCGAAAGCCGGTCAACCCTTACGGGTGCGGCGGGGTGAACGCGCGGCGTCCGCGACCGGCCGCCGCGGCTCGCGATGCGACTCCCGCAGCCGTTCTCGCAATGCACGGGTGGCCGAGCAGTTAGTACGACTGATCCGATCGCGCCAGTCTGAAATCGTGCGTTCGGTCAGATCGCGTGGAATCGGATCGCGGAGAATCAAACACTTCGGTGCCAACTTCTGTACCGGAAAGTAACTAACGGAATGAGACGGCCCCGGATAGGGAGGTAGAATCCCAGAGGCAATACCGCGCTTTGAAGACTGGCACGGATACGAACTACGAACCGGCTGAGCCATCCAGGAGAGCAAGCTGTGACGACTCGGGCGAGGCAAGTCTTGGTGGATTGCGATCTGCTCTGGTTGATTTCGCCGCCAGCGCCAATTCCGAGTTTCAGCGACCTCGTTGGAAAGCGATCACCACGCTACTTCGGACGGTCCTTGACGTTCTGGAGCAAGGTGACGCCCACGATGCGGACCGAATGAAGCGAACCTGCATTCATGCTGCTCGAAAGCGACCCTTCGAGAAGAAACCGGAGCCGCACACGCCCTGGGCGGTGGAACGGGCGGTCGCCCACTGGCTGGAACGTGTTGCAGGAGCGCAGTGATGAGAATTTCGACTCGATTCCTTGCGGCTCTCGGTGCGATCGCGCTACCGACGGCCTTGGGAGTCGTGCTCCTGAGACAGACCAGCGGCTCGCCCGATCAGAACCCGCGCGCTCGTTGGACCGAGCCTCCCGAATCCTTCACTTCACGGGTGATTGCGACGGGACTCGCCAGCCCGTGGGAAATCACGTGGGGGCCAGACGGCTTCCTGTGGGTCACCGAGCGCGTCGGTAAGCGCGTCGTTCGTATCAACCCAGCTGATGGGACGCAGGTTGTCGCCGGGACGATCGACGAGGTGTATCAAAGCCACAGTCAGGACGGGCTGCTGGGAATGGCCCTCCACCCGCAGTTGCTTCAGGGAAACGCCGCGAATTACGTGTACGTCGCGTACACCTACCATACCGGCTCCGGCCCTGGTGTAACCAGACGCGCGAAGATCAGAAGGTATACCTACGAATCGTCTACGGGCCGCCTCGGTAACCCCGTTGATGTCATCACGAACCTGCCACACGGGACGGACCACGGTGGTGGAAGACTCGTGATCGGGCGCGACCTCAAGCTGTATTTCAGTCGTGGCGACCAAGGCAGCAACTATCGCGGAAATTACTGCAACCCGAACCGCGCCCAGGATCTTCCCACTGCAGCGGATGTTCGCGCGAATGACTGGAGCAGCTATCAGGGGAAGATCTTGCGCATCGACCTCGACGGGGCTATTCCGGCTGACAACCCCGTTCTGAACGGGGTGAGGAGTCATGTGTACTCGTATGGCCACCGAAATCCTCAGGGGATGACGGTCGACCCGACGGGACGTATCTACGCCTCTGAGCACGGTGAGAGCACGGATGACGAAGTGAATCTGGTCCTTGCGGGACGCAACTACGGGTGGCCACTCATAGCCGGCTTCCAGGACGACCAGTCCTACGTGTACGCCAATTGGTCAGCGTCGTCGCCAGCGCCGTGTGCCAGACTCGAGTTCGGAAGGACTCCACCGGCCTCGGTGCCACGGTTCAAGGAGTCAGAGGCGCGACTTGCGGACTTCGCGCCCCCACTGAGAACGTTCTTCACGGTCTCCAACTCCTACGATCTGGTGTCTATGGGCAATGCGACGATCGCGCCAGCCGGAATCGACGTCTATACGTCGCCGACGATTCCAGCATGGAAGGATTCACTCCTCGTGGCTGCATTGATCAGCGGCGTGGTGTTTCGGATGGACCTCCTGCCGGGCAACGGACAGCTGGGTGAACCCGTGCCGTATTTCAAGACGAGAAACAGGTACCGCGATCTCGCGATTGCTCCCGATGGTCGTCGAATTTACATCGTGACTGACAACGCGGGGCGAACAGTCAGTGACGCGGGGGGGCTCACACCCAGCCTCGCGAACCCGGGTTCAGTGCTCGAGTTCAGCTACGCTGGCTTCCAGGGAACGGCGGGGCGATCGACGAATTGACGGAACTTACCTAGTCACTGGGTGACCCGCTCCGGCCCGGCGTAGAAGCCGCTGAGCCCGTCCCCAGTAGAAACGGGGAAGGTCGCCGGGACCGTCAACGCGATTCGAGCCTGTGAGGGCCCGGAGGGAGGGAAGGACCTTTGCCTTGAGAACCAGGAGCTTCTCCCCCGCCGACGCGCAGTATTTGAGGTGTTGGTGGACACTGCCTCTGTGCCCGGACCAGGTTCCCTGGAGAAGGGTTTCCCGGGCCGATGGTCCCGACCTGCCTGCCGCGGTCTCGAGAAGCCGGCGAATCTCGGGTGTCAGCCGCACGCCCGGGCGCACCGCCGCGAGTGCCAGTCGAGTCTCCAGATACCGGAGGGCGATCCACACCGGCAATTCGCAATTGGCAGCCTGTGAGGTCATCGCGAGCTTGCCGCCGTCGAGACCTTGCTGACGGGCAAGGAGCATCGAATCGCCAACCCAAAGGACACCCCGACGGTCGGAGGTGATTCCGTTGATGCAGGCCTGGAGGAATCGATCTTCCCGTCCCGGCCCCTCAACGGCATGGCCGAGTATCTCGTAGGTCTCCGCACGCGCGAACACGTCCTCGCAGTCCAGCTGGTACGCGCGAAACGCAAGGGCGCTCTCGTGCAGCGATATGGGGAGTCCCTTCGCGTGAAGCAAGGTCAGATGATTCCGGTCGTGCCTCCGGGGTGGAGCGAAGCCGGCGTCCACCAAGGCACGCTCGACAGCTGTGCGTTCGGACGGTCGAACCAGGAGGTCGATGTCGTGCGAATGTCTGAGGCCATGCGGATAGAGGGTCTCGCCGTTGAGGGCTCCTCCAGTCAAAAGGAACCGCACGTTCCGATGGCCGAGTTCGTGAAGGACCTCCGCCAGAATCGACCGATACGCCGTGAGCCGCAGCTGCTCGTGGACCAGCGCCGTCTTGAGATAGGTGACGAGTCGCGGACTGAGTTCCTCCAGGATTGGCCGACCCTGGAGGTTCGCGAACAGCGTGGGAGCCAGAGACACGGTCTCTGGACTTGCCATTGCCTGGGTGGGATCCTCCTCCTGATCCTGCCAGCGACGCAGTACGCTACTTGTCTCCTGGCCCTCGAGGAAGGCAGCTCGAAGCAGCAGGGTGACACCATCAGTTGGGACCAGGGTCGACGCGAGCGTCTCGATCGAGATCACCGGGACTCACGCTCGCGATCGAGCTTGCGCTTGAGCATGTGCAGGAACGCGTCCCTGCTCTGTGCCGCTCTCTCACGCGAAGTGTTGGTCGTATGGATTCGCCGGCGAGCCAGCACCTGCCTCACCAGGCCCGTGTCAAGACCGCGGCTCCGGCTGCGAAGCACCCAGTCCTGAACATCGCCGTGGCGCATCGTCGCGTCGAGACCACCATTTGCGAAGAACGCTTCCCTGTAGGCCATGAATGTCGAACCACTATAGCCGGGCAACGGACGAGCTAACCGGTGGTCAGAGAACTTGTCCGCTTCGTGACGTAACGAATCGATCCAGAAGTTCTGCACCATGGTTACCGTTGCGGCCCAATCCAGATGGTCGCTCCAACAGGCCACCTGCGCTTCGAGCTTGGTCGGCAGCCAGAGATCATCGGCATCCAGGAACGCCAGGATCTCGCCCCTTGCTGCCTCTGCGCCGCGATTTCGAGCGGCCGGTGCTCCCGCGTTGTGCCCAAGCTGGAGCAGTTGAACACCAGCCATACGCTTCACTCTCTCAATGGTGTCGTCGTGTGAGACATCGTCAACGACGATGATCTCCTGCACCGGCAGCGTCTGGGCGCGGACGCTCTCCACGGCTTCTTCAATGTAGAGGCCGGCATTGTAGGCGGGGATCACGCAGCTGATATTCGCCAGGTCAACCATCGCTGACCTCGCTGAGGATGGACATCACGGCCCTTGGAATGCCGGGGAAATCGGTCCCGAGATCCAGCCAGAAGCAAGGGACGGCCTGCACCAGTTCGTGCATCCGATTCAGCGCGGCCTGCCCGTCGATGAACGGCAGTTGCAGGATTGAGCTTGGAGCCAGGCGACGTACGGCCTCGGACCGTGACGCGGGGCGATAGGTGGTCTCCGAGCCTCCGACGATTCTCGGCAGCACCAGTGCGTTCACTGGGCTGCTCCGAGTCAGCCGCGTGTCGTCTACTTCATTCAGTAGGACGAGCAGCTTGTCTTCGGCTTCGTTGCCATAGTGTGCCTTTTCGGCCAGCCTCGGAAAACGTCGACTGTGGTCCGGCGTCAACCAGGTGGAAGTATAGAGGGAGTAGCCCGTGTAGCGCCCTCCAGCGTCCGCGCTCGGCAGGGCAATGTAGTCATCTCCAAGGTAGTCGAATCCAGCCTGCCAGCACAGAAGTGAGGTTGTGCTCTTTCCCGAGCCGCCAGCGCCACCGAGAAGCACACCCCGCCCCTGCCTGGCCACCAGGCCAGCGTGGAGGGGCATTGCCCCGATGGCACCGTGCCAGGCGAACAGAAGGGGCTGAAGCGGCTTGCCCCGCTCGAACAGTGACAACCGCCGGACGTCTTCGACGGCAGCCACCAGTCGGTTCTTCTCCAGATCTAGGATGCCGAATAGACTGTGTGACTGATAGCCAAGCACCCGGCTGTCACCGCTCTGACCGAGAACGGCCCGGCCAAAGGGTCGGCTACGGGGAAGGCAGTCGCGCAGATAGCGAATGGGACGGCCCCAGTTGCACGCGGTCTCGTCCCAGACCTCGATGTCCAGTGCTGCCGGCGCGTTTGCCTTTGGCTCGTCCTCGGGATCGAGCAGCAGATGCCGGTAGGCCGTCAGGAAGATCTCCGCAATCCGCTCGCCCGCGATGCTCAGTCGCACGGGCCGGCCCGCCATTTCGAGCCACACTCTCCGCACGCCGACAAGCCTGGACCTGTCTTCCACGGCGCGTAGCAGTCCGTCGAAGGTTGCGCCCAACGCCTCGCTGGACGCAACCCCAGACCGGGACGAGAGGCTCACTACCAGTCCTCAGTGCTTCGATTCAGGAGCGCTCCACGGAATTGGCTCGAGGCCAGGCGCGGGAGGATCGAGCGCCAACATGTCATCCATGTCTCGATAGGCGTTCAGCACGGGCGGCGCATAGGCGGCAGCTGACGGCTGCACCTCCGGGGTCGGAGGAGCTGATTCGCTCGGCGGGCTCACGTCGATGAGGTTCTCTTCGAGGAGACGACGAAAGAAGGCTCGGAGGTCGACCTCGATATCGGTTTCCGGTGGAACGACAAAACGACTCTCGAGCGCCGACACCATCGCGCCAAAGCTGTGGCCCGCTTCGGCCAGCTCCCATGCCAAGGCACCTACATTGTCCGTGCTGTAGTAGGTGCCGGTGCCCAGATTGATGATGATGGCTTCACCATCGATCACCTTGGCGGCGATTTCCTTGCTGTTGACGCGGAACGTGTCTTGCCTCTGAATCATGGGTTCCCTCTCAGCACCTTCTCGTACACCTCGTAGTACTTCTCGGCACAGCCGTCCAGGGCGTATAGTCTCTTCGCTCGTGTGTGCGCCCTCTCTGCCAGGCCGAAAGCGAACTCGAGATCGCGGGCCACGCGATGCATCACCGTTTCCAGTTCTGCCGGTGAGTCTGGGGGCACCAAGAGGCCCGTGATGCCGTCGAGCACGACCTCGTCCAAGCCCGAGACACGGCTCGCTATCACTGTCCTTCGAGCCAGAGCTGCTTCGGCGGCTACCAATCCGAAACCCTCGGCGAGCCTGGATGGTACCAGAAGCACACTTGAATCGACAAGTTCCTGCCATACCCGTTCGGGTGCCACAGCGCCAGCAAACTCGACGTTGTCCACGTCGAGGGACCGCACAAGCTCCTGCAGGGCCGGCCGTTCGGGACCGTCTCCGACGATCTTGAAACGACAGTTGCCATAGCTCCGCTGGAATCGTGCAAAGGCGTGCAGCGCGACGTCTACTCCCTTCTGTGGAACGAGGCGGCCAAGATACAAGAAGCGTAGGGGTTCGATAGACAGCGGGGGGGCGTCACGATCAGGCTCGGGAATGCCGTTGGGCACGACCTCCAGCCGCTCCTCCGGGATGTCCGGAGCCACTCTCCTGATGTCGTTCGCCAGGGCCCGGGTGGGCACGACCACGAACCGCGCGCTCTGCAGGATCCGGCGTGATGTCGACGACTCGTCGAGGTGGGCGTCCTCGGGAAAATGTTCGTGGCGCGTGAGGACGAGGGGCAGCGGTATCCTTCGGAGGAGAAGGTCGAAGAGGACTGTGTCGGCACCAAGGCCGTGGAGGTGGATGAGATTCGGACGGAACCCGACGGCGAAATCTCGCGCACGCTGAAGCAGATCAAGAATTCTCTGGGGCTCGCGGCTGGACAACGCGTCTAGAAACGGCAACCGCAAGACGTCGATCTTCCCGTGCGCTTCGTACGCCGGCTCCGAACTCCACGAATCGGTCAAGACGGCCACGGACACGCCGAGCCGTTCGAGAGCCGAGACCAGGTTCGTCACCAGTACAGACAGACCGCCGGGGCGGGGTCGATAGCTGGACGTCCACACCAGAACACGGTGTGAGGCGGTCATTGGCCGGAGATTTCCCCCACTCGCTCAGGATCGAATCGGCGATACACGCGCTCATAGCCATCGACACACGTTGCGAGTGAGAAGTGCGTTCGAGCATGCTCACGTCCCCTACGACCCATCGATTCGGCGAGCTCCCGGTTTTGATTCAATCTGCAGACGGCGGCCGCCAACTGCTGAGGCGACTCGGTGTCGATCAGGAGTCCTGTTTCACCATCGAGGACGATCTCGGGGATGCCGTCGACCCTCGTCGCAACAATGGGGCGCGCCATGACTGCGGCCTCCACTGCGGCCACTGGCAGTCCCTCCCAGCGCGATGGCATCACCACCATCGAGCTCTCGTTGAGCACCTCGATCACGCGGTCCCTGCCGATGGTGCCGAGGAACTCGATGCTTCCCTGCACGCCGAACTCGCTGGCCAGGGCCGCCAGCGGCTCTCGCAGCGGGCCATCTCCGGCGAATCGAAGGGTCACCTCCGGAGCATTCTTGAGGATCTCCGGCATCGCCTTGATCGCGATGTCGAATCCTTTCTGATCGGTCAGTCTCCCCAGGGCCAGGAGTCGTGCGGCTCCCGCCGGCAGCGGCACGGGCGCCACCTCCGGTAGCGGGATAGAGTTCAAGACAGCGGCGCAGGTACCGACCTTCCCGGGAAGCAGCGCTTCGACCTCGCGCTTGAGGTACTCGGAGCAGGTCGTAATCCAGTCGCTTTCCTCCAGCGTCCGGTAGATCAGGGAATCTGGTTTCTTGCAGTTCTCTTGGATACGCTGCTGCAGTGAGGTGACGGTGGGGACGCCTCCCGAGTGGATAAAGAACGTCGAAGGGCCGGTTGAGAAGTGGTGGACGAGATCGGGCGCGAAGTCAGCGATCAGCTTCCGCACGCGTTTCCGCAGCTCCAGGATCTGGAATGGGCCGCCGGCCTCCAGGGTGGCGCGGAAGGGAAACCGATACATCTTTGAGCCATTGAGGATCGCCTCGTCGGGCAGATGCAGGTAGTGGTGCCCCGTGACGATCATGAAATCGGTGCCACGCTTCTGAAGCGCTGGCACCACTCGATCGGCCAGAACCTCGATCCCGCCGACGTAGGGACTGAAGAGATCCGCCACGAGAAGAACCTTCATGAGCGGACCCCTCCACCGCCGGCGAAAGAAAACCCCGAATTGCTCACACGTCCTCTACGGGGCACAAGCGGACCTCCGACCTACAAGGACCGCCCTCCCCCACCGAAGTCATTAAGATAGGTTGATCGATACTACACAGAGTCGGGTGCTCCGAACATGGTCAATGCCGGGAAAAGTTGTGCAGTCGAGGGTGACTTCTTCGGCGCCCCGATCGAAAAAGGCGGGCGCTGGCGAGGTGCTGGACCGGGCCTCGACACACGCAGTCTGTGGCCGGACGACCGCGAGCTGCCTTTGCTGCGGGCCCTGGTCGGACCGGAGACTGAAGCAGGCCGGGAGTGGCGAAAGTGGTGTGACGCCGGAGGCTTCGAGCAACTCTCTCCTAGAACCCAGCAGCTTCTGCCCACCTGCCACCTGCTTAGAGAACGTTTGGCGCCTCGTACCGCGGAACTCGCGTTCCTGAAGCGTGCCTATCTGTCGTCGTGGGCAAACAACCAGCGATTATTCGAGCGATTGCGAACGTTGCTTGAAGCTCTTGGGCGTGAAGATTGTCCGGGATTGGTCTTGAAAGGTGCCGCCCTGGCTCCCATCTACTATGGCGACCTGGGAGCGCGGAGCATGGGAGATGTCGATCTGCTGGTACCGGAGCATCAGTTCCCGCTCGCCATGCAGATCATGATGGCGAATGGCTGGCGGCCATTGCATTACCGCCCTGAGTTGTTCGACACGAGGTTCTGTCACGCCATCCCCATGCTCAACGATCGGGGCGCCGGCGTCGATCTTCACTGCCACGTCATCTCGCAGAGCTGTGAAGTCGGAGCGGATCGTGCCTTCTGGGAACAGGCCGTCCGGTTCAACGCGGACGGGGTCGAGGCGACGACCCTGTGCACGACTGACCATCTCATGCACGCCTGCGCTCACGGTGTCTGGTGGGTACGAGATCCGCCCCTGCGCTGGATCGTCGATGTCGTGATGATCCTGCGCTCGCGCCGGGCCAGCATCGATTGGACACGCGTCGGTCTCCAGGCGAAAGAGCGGGGCGTCGGCCTGCGTGTTGGCAGGGCGCTGCGATTCCTGTTCGACCTCGGCCTCGAGGTTCCGGTCGCTCTGGCGGAGCATCTGATCTCCGAGGCTGACTGGATAGAACGGCGCAGACTTCGTCTGGCGACGAGCAGCTCCAGGGGTCGCCCGACACGGCTCATGGCCTTCCACTGGATGATGTACCGGCGTGGCCTCAAGGACCGGGGAGCGTTCAAGAAACTCGCGGGTCTCGCCGACTACCTCAGATTCTCGACACAGTCGCCCTCAGCGACTCGAATCCCGCTCGTCCTGGCCGAGAAGGGTGTTAAGTCGATCGCTCATCGGTTCGGGTTCTACCGGTACTGGAATAGCGATTGAGCCACGACCTGCGGCGCTCGGTCGTACGCGGGGTCTTCTGGTCGGGCGTGCAGCAGGCCTCCGATCGCGGCTTGCGGATGCTCGTCTTCGTCATCCTTGCGGCTCTGGTGGAGCCAGCCGTCATCGGGGTCGTGGCTCTCGCGATGGTGTTCGTCGACGGCCTGGGACTTCTGCTGAACCAGGGCCTGACTGCTGCGCTCGTACAACGCGAGAACCTCACACAGAGCCACAAGAGCAGCGCCTTCGTGGCCAACCTCTGCATGGCGTTCGTCCTGATGGCAGCCCTGTATCTCGCGGCGGGCCCAATCTCGGCGTGGTTCGGAAATCCGGATCTCCAAGGCCTCTTGCGTTGGCTTTCCCTTGGCCTTATGTTCACGGCGTTGGCCGCCGTTCAGGAAGCCAGCCTTCGACGGGAGCTTCGCTTCAGGGTACTTGCCGTCCGAACCCTGGCCAGCCGCTGCGTCGGCGCCGCCGTGGGCGTCGTACTGGCCTTGCGGGGCCACGGAGCGTGGAGTCTGGTGTTCATGTATCTCGTCAATCAGGGTGTGGGCGTCGCAGTCTTGTGGCTCGCCTCGTCCTGGCGGCCATCCCTGAGATTCTCGTGGACGTCGTACAAGGACCTTCTCGACTTCGGGCTGAGAATTCTCGGTGGCGAGACGATGGCGGTTGTGCGAAATCGCGGCGGCGATCTGCTGGTCGGTTCGATTCTCGGGGAAACCGCGCTCGGCTTCTTCTCCCTCGCCAAGACTCTTGTGGGAGGGGTCTTTTCGCTGATCGACGGCGCAATCGCGCCGGTTGCCTGGGCCATGATGTCGAGACTGCAACACAGCCCTCAGAAGTTCGCACAGGCGATCGAAGAGAGCGCTCAGCTCACGGCAACGATCGTGCTGCCGGCTGGAGCCGGCCTGCTCGTGACGGCGTCTCCGCTCATCGAATTGTTGTATCGCGACCGGTGGTTGCCCACGTTGCCCGTCATCTACAGCCTGGTGGTGTGTCGCACGCTGTCCACATTCATGGGGCACAACCGGACTGCCCTCACTGCCGTCGGCGAGATCAATACCAGTCTGCTGTTGTCAGGTGTCGCGACGATCCTGACCGTGGCGGGCATTGCCGCCGGCAGCCTCTGGGGCCTGATCGGGGTGGCGGTCGGACTCGTGATTGCCACTGGGGTGCAGACTCCTATTGACCTTTTCTGGTCATTCAAGCTCCTGCCGGTCATGGCCAGCTCATTCCTCTTCCGGCTGGTGCCGCCAACGTTGTTGACGTTGGCAATGTTTCTGAGCCTCCTCGTCCTGCGCCCGTTGCTCGGCGACGGGTGGCTTGGCCTGACTCTGTTGGTCTTGAGTGGTGTCCTGATCTATAGCCTCGGATCGCTGGTCGCCGCACCGAAGTTGGTCGAGCGGATTCACGTGAATCTTCTTGCAGGAATGCGCGGCAACAGGCGCGGAATCTGAGCGGCGCTGGTGCCCTGAATTGTCTAGAGCGGCCAGGTCAACTACATCTCGGCCGAGGAAGGCGCCGCGGTGGACAAGACGCCCGGTGACACCGCGCGCGGCTGGGAACTCTCGAAACGGAAAGCGCTCGGACGGTAAGGGCCCGACGCCCGCGCGAATCCGCTACTTGGCGACGACACGACTCCGTATGCGAATCTGTGCGAATAAAATCGTCGCGGGCGTGCGCGTCAGCACGCTCCTGCCCAACATCCGTCCGCAGAATGCGCGCTAGCTCGCGTCAGCACAGCAAATCGACCAACTTGAGGGGCTGGCGGTGACATAGGACAGCTGTCGCCGTAGGGCGTAGAGTATGGCCGTGGACGACACCATTCCCCACACGTGGAACAACGAGCGGTGGGTTATTGATCGCCTGGTGGATGCCGTGGAGGCGGGCGACACGGACGCCAAGCCGAAGCTCGGCCAGCGACTGCTGGACGGGATCGGCGACGACAACTGGCGTTCGTGCCGGTTCATCGAGGACGGGTTCTTCGTTCCCTTCGCGGCTCTCGACCCTCTCAACCTGCTGGGTGAGGATCTGGACAGTCTCTGCGAGGAGCGCGTCATCTCCGCGACGAGGGAACCGCTGATTTGCGACGGTGCTCCACTGGAGGGCAGGGAGTTGGACCGCTGGCGGGAGATCGTCGTGGATAGGGCCTGGGCACCTGAATGCGCGACGTTCTGGATGCTAATCGAGGTGAAGCATCAGCGCAGCCGGGCCGTCTACGTCGCCGCGGTGATCAAGCCCGAGTACGAATGCGAGCCGCGTCCGGCCGTCACGTTCGTGGCCGCCTATGCCACGTACAGCGAGACGCTGAACGCGCTGAAGGCCAGAGGATTCACCGGCCCGAAGGATTATCAGACACGGGCCGCCGAGGTGCTCGCCAGCAGCTCGGCTGATCAAGGTCCGAGGCATGCTCGCGCGCTCCCATCGACCAACAGGTCATCATCGTCGGGCAGCGAATAGAGTGTGTCTACTTCTGTGTCTACTCTGCACCCGAAACCTACCGAAAGGCCCAGAGGCGACCGGACGATAAGGGGGCACATTGCTAGACAAACCGACAACACCCGACCCGGCCGACGTCATCGCTTTCGACTGTGGCTCAGGAAGTCGCGGGTTCGAAACCCGTCACCCACCCCAATCTCACTCAGGTTCAAAGCACCATCAACGTCAGTGCGATTGCACCAACGGTCGTCAGTGCAATTGCACTATTCGGGATGTTCGTCCGCGGCGATTTCTTCGAGCGTGCCGTTGACGACCCGGACGCGGAGCGGTGAGATCCGGCCGGTGCCGCGGGCCTTCGCGTCGTACATCAGACGGTCCGCGCGCACGAGCAGATCGTGCGCGAGCTGGCGGGCATGAGGCCGGCGTTCCGACACCGGCCCGAGCAGCAGACAGACGACGCCGACGTCGACATGGACCGGCCGATCGGCCAGGCGCGGGTCGTCTGCGCCCCAGTCGTAGCGCTCGACCGCCTCGCGAAACCGCTCGGCGATGATCCAGGCGGCGCTGAACTGATCGAGATCGGGAATCAGGAAGCAGAACTCGTCGCCGCCGAACCGGGCGTGCAGCTCCTGCGCCGCGCGCGGGTCGGCCGACTCCTTCGCGATCAGGTCGTCGGAGCGGACCTGCTCGCGCAGCAGCCGCGCGACGCGGTCGATGATCTTGTCGCCGAGCGCGTGGCCGAAGGTGTCGTTGTACCATTTGAACGCGGTGAGATCGACCAGGCCGATGGCGCACCACCGGCCGCGCTGCTCCAGCGCCAGAAACGCCTCGAGCTGCTCGACGAACCGGCGGAAGTTCATCAGTCGCGTCTTCGGATCGCGGTGGACCCGATCGGTCAGATCGGCGACCAGCTCCTCGAAGTACCGCGAGATGCTGCTGACGGTGGCGTCGCGCGTGGTGATCTCGTCGCGCAGCCGGTTCAGGCGCTCGGTGAACCCGGCTGACACGGCCTGAATCGCCTCCTGCTTCGACTGCTGCCAGCGGCGCTCCTGGTGGAGCAGCACGCCGTCGATGGCGTCGAGCAGGGCCTGCTCGTGCGACGCGGCGAGCGGCAGCCGTTCGCGCACCCATCGATGGAGCTCCGACCGCGTCTCCGGGCCGAGTCCGGTATCCGCCTGCACCGCTTTCCGCATCCGCATGAGCCCGGTTCCTGCCACTGACAGATGAAGGGGACTTCAAACGACGTACCGCGATTCGATGCCCGAAGTTGTCTGTTTTCTGGAAATTGCGAGGACGAGCGGATGCCGAAAGGGTAAAGGGATGGAAAAACCCGGTAGAATCGTGGCGCCGATGCAGAGCACTTTTCACACGTCGGTCACCCGCCCGCGGCCGGGCGGTCGAGCTGCCGCGCTGGCGCTCGCCGCCGCCGCGACGCTTGCCTGGCCCGCGGCCGTCGCGGGGCAGGAGACGCACGATCATGCCGCCGCCGGGCGCGAGCAGTACCACATCAACGCGGTGCGGGCCGATCGCGCGCCCGAGATCAACGGCGTGCTGGACGAGGACGTCTGGCGCCGGGCCGCCGTGCTCGACAGCTTCACACAGCAGGAGCCCGCCGATGGCGAGCCGGCCAGCGAGCGGACCGAAGTGCTGCTGTTGTACGACGCCGAGCACCTGTACATAGGCGTGCGGGCCTTCGATTCGGCCCCCGACGGGGTGATTGCCACCGAAATGCGCCGCGACTCGCCGCGGTTGCTGGACGAGGATCATTTCGAGGTCATCCTCGACACGTTCCGCGACTCGCGCTCCGGCTACATGTTCGTCACCAATCCTCTCGGCGCGAAGCTCGAGCAGCAGGTGTTCGAAGAAGGCGGCGGCAACCTGCGCGGGGCGGCGTCGAACATCAATCGCGACTGGAACGGCGTGTGGGATGCGGCCGCGCGGCGCACCGGGCAGGGCTGGTCGGCCGAAATCGCCATCCCGATGGTGACCGTCCGCTCGCCCGATGTCGACGTGCAGACCTGGGGCATCAACTTCATGCGCAACATCCGGCGCAAGAACGAGCAGGTGTTCTGGGCGCCGATCCCGAAGCCGTACACGTTGACGCGGGTGAGCCTGGCCGGCACCGTCTCGGGCATGTCGCAGGTGACGCGCGGTCTCGACCTGCGGCTGAAGCCGTTCCTCGTGGCCGGCGGACGCCGGGATCGGACGGGCGCTTCGGTGTCCAGCTCCGGGCTTCGCGACGTCGGCCTCGACGCGAAGTACGGCCTGAGCTCCGTCTTCACGCTCGACGTGACCGTCAACACCGACTTCGCGCAGGCGGAGGTCGACGAGCAGCAGGTCAATCTGACCCGGTTCCCGCTCTTCTTTCCCGAAAAGCGCGACTTCTTCCTCGAGAACTCGGGCCAGTTCACGATCGGGAACCAGGGCAACCAGCGGATTGCGGACCTCTTCTTCAGCCGGCGCATCGGCCTGTCCTCCACCGGCCAGCCGATCCCCATCCTGGGCGGCGCCCGGCTCACCGGAAAGATGGGGGACCACAATCTGGCCGTCATGCAGCTGCAGACGGATGCCGCGTTCGGCCGTCCTGGCGAGAGCGTGCTCGTCGGCCGCTACAGCCGCGACATCGGCGAGCGGTCGCGGATCGGCGCCCTCATGGTCAACAAAGAAGGGATCGACGACGCGCGGTTCAACCGGACGATCGCGGCCGACGCGCTGATCGCGCCGACGAGGACGTTCTCGGTCCACTCGTTCCTGGCGCGCACCTCCAGCCCCGGCGTGGCATCCGACCAGCAGGCGTTCCACACGCGGGCGCTCTTCCTGAACAACCGGTGGAACACGTTCGCCGAGTTCACGGATATCGAGCGGAACTTCAACGCTGAGGCCGGGTTCGTCCCGCGGACCGGCATCAGGACCACGACCGTCCACGTGGAGCGGAACCCGCGGCCGGGCGGGCTCATCCGCGTGATGGAGCCGATGCTGCGGATCGACTACACGACCGATCAGCAGAACCGCCTGATCACGCGCCGGATTCACCACATGGTCGGCACGCGCTTCCAGAACGGCGCCTATCTGAACATCGTCCTGAACCGCTGGCTCGACGTGCTGGACCAGCCGTTCGCCATCGACCGCCGCGTGACGATTCCCGCCGGGGTCTACCGCTTCTACAACTTGAACTTCACGTTCAACAGCAATCCGGCGCGCCGCCTCTATCACCGCTTCACGTATTCACCGCAGACCTTCTACAGCGGCACCCGGCACGACGTCGATGTCGCGGTGGGCCTCCGGGCGACGAGCCGGATGTCGTCCGAGCTCACGCTGTCGCGCAACGATGTCAGTCTGCCATGGGGCGATTTCGTCGTGAACCTCGGTATTCTCCGGTTCGACTACACGATCTCGCCCCGGATGTCGGTGCGATCGCTCTCGCAGTACAACTCGTCGACCCGCCAGGTGAGCGCGAGCGTCCGCTACAACTTCGTCTACAAGCCGGGCAGCGATCTGTACGTCGTGTACGACGGCCTCGATGGCAACCTGCCGGGCCGCCCCGAGCTTCGCAATCAGCAGGTCGTCGTCAAGATGACGTACCTGCTTTCCCGCTAGAACCGGTTTCATGACCGACATAGGACACCGATTCCGTACGTAGTGCCGGGCTTCAGCCCGGCTAAAGCCGGGCACTACGTCGGTTATGAAACCGGTTCTAGATCAAGGAGGTGTATCGGAATGGGCACGTGGGGAAGGCGGATCGGTCTGTCGATTGGAGCGATTGTCGTGCTGGCCGCCGTGGCGCTGCCGGCCGTGGTCGGCATCCGGCCGATCGTTGGACCGCGAGCGAGGCCCCTCACGGACCGCACGTTCGAGCGGACCCCCGGGCGGCTGGAGCGCGGGGGCTACCTCGCGAACTCGCTGAGCGGCTGCATTGCGTGCCACTCCGAGCTGGACTGGGCGAAGGGATTCGTGGTCAAAGCGGGAACCGAGGGCAGCGGCCGCACGTGGGCCGAAGAGGGGCTGCCGTTCCTCGCGGCGCCCAACATCACGCCCGACCCCGAGACCGGCGCCGGCACCTGGACTGACGACACGCTGTCGCGTGCGATCCGCGAGGGGATTGGGCACGACGGCCGCGCGCTCTTCCCGTTGATGCCGTACCACCAGTTCAGGTACATGGCCGACGAGGACCTGGCGTCGATCGTGGTGTACCTCCGGTCGCTGCCGGCCGTGCGCAAGGCGCTGCCGCCGTCCGAGATTCCGTTCCCCGTCAACCGGTTCATCAACGCGGTGCCGGAGCCGGTGACCGACCCGGTGCTGCCGCCCGGCCGGGGCGATCGCGCGGCCTATGGCGACTATCTCGTCCGAATCGGTGTCTGCCGCGACTGTCATACGCCGGCCGACGCGCAGGGGCAGGCGATTCCCGGAATGGCGTTCGGCGGCGGGTTCGTGCTGACCAGCCCCCTCGGAGAAGTGGCGAGCGCCAACATCACGCAGCACGCCAGCGGCATTCCGTACTACACCGAGGATCTGTTCATCGAGGCGATGCGCACCGGCATGGTGCGATCGCGGAAGCTGCACGATTACATGCCGTGGCGGATGTACGGCACGCTGACCGACGACGATCTGAAGGCGATGTTCGCGTACGTGAGGACCATCGCATCCGTGCAGCACCGCGTCGACAACAGCCTGCCGCCGACCGACTGCCCGCGCTGCGGCCTGCGCCATGGCGCCGGTGCTC
>MEKU01000075.1:1984-11885 GCA_001767195.1 Acidobacteria bacterium RIFCSPLOWO2_02_FULL_67_21 | reverse complement strand
GCCTGAAGGCCCGCCGCTACGACTCTACACGGAATTCCCGTGACCCGGCCGGCTGGCCGTTGATGCGGACGTCCACGCGGTAGGTTCCGGCCGGAAAGCCTCCCGAATTCTGCAGGTGGAACTCGGTGGCGGCGTCGCGCGTGTACGAGACGTCGCGGGTGGCCTCGCTGACGACCTGTCCGTTGAGGCGCCACTGCACGGCGATCGTGCCGTAGCCCGGCTCGTCGGACAGGATCGAGAGATAGACGGTGTCGTCGGGCTTGAAGCGGGTCGTGTGCGTGCCGACGCTGTTGTCGGGATTGAGCGACCGGCCGAGCTGGAGGGTGCTGACCCGCAGCACCTCGCTCGGGCCGCAGCCGCAGGTCACGAGGGCCGCCAGGAGGCACGCGGCTCCCGCACGCCCGACGCCCCCGCGGGCAATCCTGCTCATCCCTCGATCGATTGTGCGCGCTTCCTCGCGAGATACGCAAGCGTCGCTGCGGCCAGCACGGCTCCGGTGAGCGCGAATTCCCGCAGCGTCGCGCTTGACAGGATCCACAGCACGAGCCCACCTCCGAGCACCGGTCCGAGCCTGGCGCCCGGTATCGTGAACGGCGGCTCGTCCCCGACCACTCCGGCGCGCGCGAGCTGAAGCGCCGAGGCGCAGCACATCAGGTACAGGATCAGCAGCGCGACGTTTGCGATGATCGCGAGCCCCTCGAAGCGATTGGTGCTGGCCAGCAGCATCACCACGCCGGCATGGGCCCAGATCGCCCGCAGCGGGGTGCGCCTGACGGGGTCGATACGCGTGAAGAACGACGGCAGGAAACCGTCCCGCGCGAGCGCATACCAGCTGCGCGGGGTGCTGAGCATGTCGCCGCACAGATAGCCGAACATCGAGCAGACCGCGCCGAGGAGCAGCAGCGTGACCCCGGACGTTCCAAGAAAGCGGCCGGCGGCAACGGCCAGAGGCGCCCCGGTCGCGCCGGCCAGCCCGGCTCCGAGCGTCCCCTGCGCGACCACCTGGATGGCGATGTAGAGCAGCGTGATCGCCGCGAGCGCCAGGAAGACCGCGCGCGGCACCGTGCGCGCCGGCCGCAGCACCTCGCCGCTCGGCGCCAGGGCCACCTCGACGCCTGAATACGCGAAGATCAGCAGCAGGACGGCACGCCCGACAGCGTCCCCCGGCGGCAGGCCGGGCCAGGCCAGCGCTCCCGGCTCCACGAAGAATGCGCCGGCGACGACGAAGATCAGGAGCGGCGCCAGCTTGGCCACCGTCACGACTTCGATCAGGCGGGTGCCCGCGCGCACGCCCCTCGCATTCAGATAGGCGAGCATCGTCAGGATGGCAGCCAGCGTGACCGCACGTGAGACGGGCGCGCCGAACACCGGCGCCACCGTGCCGAGCTGATCCAGGAGGGCTGCCGACACGCCCGAGACCGCCAGGATCCCCGAGAGCCACTGCAGCACGCCCGCCAGCAGCGCGACGTACGGCCCGAACGCGGCGTGCACGTACGCGTAGATGCCTCCGGTGAGGCTCACGCGGCTGCCGGCGATGGCGAGCGTCAGCGCGATGAGCGCCATGATGGCGCCGCAGACCAGGAAGGCCAGGGGCGCCGCCGCGCCGAGGTCGCGGGCGACGAGCGCCGGCAGCACGAAGATGCCGGCGCCGACCGTCGTGTTGATGATGGCCGCCGTGAGCTGGCGGACGCCGAGCGCCCTGACAAGTGCTGCTTCAGGCGCAGCGATCGGAGCGGCTTTCACGCGTGTGAGTGCGTCAGGTTGTGATCAAGTGCTTTTTGAAGTGGTCGATCGTGCGCTGCCATGCCAGCGTCGCCGCGTCCCTGCTGTAGCGGGGCGTGGTGTCGTTGTGGAAGCCGTGCTGCGTGCCCGGGTACTGGAACATCTGGTCGGCGCCATCGAGGAACCCGCGCCGATCGATCAGCCCGTGGACGTACCGATCGAACAGCTTCCAGACTTCAGGGTGAAGGTCTTTGGTATCGACGTGGCTCATGATGGCCTCCTGCTCCCCTTGAGGCGAAGCGCCCGGGAGCATACCACGGCACAAACGCGTGTCGTTCGTGCTTTTCGTGGTTCAGGGATCATCACATAGGATGTAGGCGTGTCAGCCGGACCCGAGCCGCAGATCGAGGTCTCGCGGTATGTTGAGTTCACGCGCGCGCACTGGGCCCGCCTGCGTGCCGCCACGCCGCTTCCACTCTCCGAGGCACAGCTGCGCGGCCTCGTCGGCCTCAACGAGCGCATGTCGCTCGACGAGGTCGAGGCCATCTACCTGCCGCTGTCGCGCCTGCTGAACCTCTACGTCGGCGCCACCGAGACGCTGCACGGGACCATTGCGACGTTCCTGGGGTCGACGGCGCCGCGCGTGCCGTTCGTGATCGGGCTGGCGGGCAGTGTGGCGGTGGGGAAGAGCACCACGTCGCGGATCCTGCAGGCGCTGCTCGCGCGGTGGCCGGGGCATCCCCACGTCGATCTGATCACGACCGACGGCTTTCTCTGGCCGCGGCGCGTGCTGGAAGCGCGTGGCCTACTGGATCGCAAGGGCTTTCCCGAGAGCTACGACGTGCGCCGGCTGCTGCGGTTCCTGAGCGACCTCAAGGCCGGCGCGCCGGAGGTCCATGCGCCCGTCTACTCTCACCTCACGTACGACATTGTCGAGGGCGAAGTCCACGCGGTGCGCCAGCCGGACATCGTGATCGTCGAAGGCCTGAACGTGCTGCAGACCGGCACGGGGCCGACGTTCGTGTCCGACTTCTTCGATTTCTCAATCTACGTGGACGCCGGCGAGGCCGACATCGAGCAGTGGTACGTGGAGCGGTTCATGGCGCTGCGCGAGACCGTCTTCCGCAACCCGTCGTCCTACTTCCACCGCTACGCGGACCTCACGCCGGACGAGGCGGCGGAGACCGCCCGGAGAATCTGGCGGACGATCAATCTGGTGAATCTACGGGAGAACGTCGGGCCGACGCGCGACCGCGCCCATCTCGTGCTCGAGAAGGGGCGCGATCACGCGGTCAGGCGGGTGCGGCTGCGGAAGCTGTAGGGTCTACTGCGTGGCGGCGGCGCTGCTGCCGAGGACCTTCGTGTAGTCGGCGGGCATGGCGACGCGGTTGCCGTGTCCGCCGGCAAACTTCTCCGGCTGGATGTTCAGCTTCTTCAGCGCCTCAGCAAAGTTCAGCAGCGCCGGCGACGCCGGAGGCACCTGCTGGTTCGGCGCCGGCGGGTTGAACATGTCGGACTGGAACAGCACCTTCTCGTTCGGCAGCCAGACGACGAGCATCGCGGCGTTGTGGGGGTTGCCCTGCAGCTCGTGCAGCTCGATGGTGCGGTTGGCGCCTTTGAGCGTGTACCGGCCGGTCACCGGCTGGAAGCTCGCCCGCTTGCGCGACTTCGCCAGCCGATCCGGGCCGAGCGTCCGCGGCGCGGTCCAGGCCTTCTCGTAGAACGCCACGTTGGACTGCTGCGTCACCACCGTCGCGCCCTCGTCCACGAACGTGCGCAGGCCGCCGGAATGATCGAAGTGGACGTGGGTGTTCACGACGAACCGGATCGGCTTGCCGGGAATGAGCTTCTTGGTCTCGGCGATGACCGCCTCCGAGCGCGCCTCGTTGAGCGGCCCCTCCACCACGACAATGTGATCGCCCATGTCGACCGCCAGGCTGTTGTGGCTGCCGCCGCGCACGTGGAATACGCCCTCTGCCAGCTTCTCAGACTCGGCGGTGACCGGTGGCATCTTGGCGGTCCGGACGTTCTCGGGCACCGTGATCACCAGCGGCGTGTTGGCCTGCACCGCGAAGATCGTCAGATCGAGCGACGGATGGCCGCCCTGCGTCTGCTTCATGGACGAAGGGAACGGAATGCCGCCGAAGTCCCGGTAGCCGGACCAGGTCGTCTCCACCAGCATGTCGCCAAGGACCGGGTTGTCGACCCACGTCTGCACGCGCTCGACCTGCCCCTGCGCGTTGATCAGGCCGCTCATCTTGTAGCGGCCGCCGATCGTGAAGGAGACGTCAGTCCCGCCGCTGACGTTCCGCATCGTGGCCTTGTTGGCAAGCGCGGCCTTGACGAAGCCCTGGGGCGTCGACCAGATGTAGAGCATCCGCTCGACCGCCGCCGCCGGCGCCGGCTGGGCGGGCGCTTCGAGGAGCGGCTGGTTCCAGGCGTACTCGCCCATGACGTGCTGTACCTGACGCTGCAGGCCGGTAAACGGGGCGCCGCCGCCGCGCGGCATGACCGGCCCCATGAACCGCTGCATGTCGAGGCGCGCAGCGCTCAACTCGAAGTTCATCGCCATCAGGTAGCCCTTCAGCTCCACGGGAGGCCAAGCCTCGGCGGCCGTTGGCGGCTGGCCCACCGAGTACTGTGTGCCCGAAGCCTGAATGAGCAGGGTCTGTGTGCCCTCGACCTTGAGGGCGGCGGCCGCACGTTGCAGCGCGTTGGTCTGCTGGGCCGACAAGCCGGCGCCCGCCAGAAGCACGGCAGCCAGCACAAGAGCAGTCAATCTCGGCATACATATCTCCCTGGTGAGAAAAAATCGCCGCCCAACTATATACCAGGAAAGGGGATGCGAGTGTAACCGCCGGGGTTGTTCAGGCCGACGGCCCGGCCGGGCCCTTCGGGCGGAGGTGCGCGGTGCTCGGCGTCCACGCGGGCGCGTCGCTGGCCGGGAATGATTCCTCCGACGATTCCGCAATCACGTCCGACCGGCGGCTGAACCGCAGCACCTCGCTCACACGCGCGCGGCGCGCGCGCCGCGCCTCGCCGGGTGAGGTGGCCCACCAGGCCAGCGCGCCGGCCGCGACGGCCATGGCATACCCGGCCGGCGACCGCCGGCGGAGCCCGGCCATGAGGAGCGCGCCTGCGACAGTGGCGGCAATCCAACGTTCGGGGTCCCACCCGAAACTTCCCTGGCCCCAGACGTCGGCGTTGCCACGATGCTGAACGAGGTTCATCGGCATAGGGTTTCCCAGCCGGAAATGCAATCGTCATGCCCCATCCGGCCGAGGTGAACTGTTTCCGTACATCGACCGGAAAGCCCCGCTACAGTTTTCAACTCTTCGGCAGAATAAATGACGGAACGATTGAAGATGGGATCGAACTGAAGGCGCGGCGTGCCTTGCAGTTCGGACGGGTCCCCGGCGAGGCGGCCGCCCTGGGCGCGCGTGGCACGCGCGTTGCTCCCCGGGGCACTACAACCCCGTTCCAGGAACAAGGAGCGCCCACGATGTCAGCACAGCAGACGCTTGATGACGTACTCCGGCGCGTGCAGGGAGAGTTCAATGAAATGCCCGGGTTACGCCTGACATTGCCGCAGGCGCAGCGGCTCTGGGGCCTGGATCGGGCGGCGTGCGACTCGCTGCTCGGTGCGCTCGTCGATGCCAAGTTCCTGTGGCGCACTCGGGATGGCGCGTTCGTGCGATCCGATCAGGTCCGCGCCTCGAGGATGTGAAACATCGCCCACCAGGCCTGTTGGTGAAAGTCCTTCCTCACGAGCCGTAAGACCAACGGGCCCAAACGCCCCGCCTCCCGCACCCGGGCGGAAGTCATTGCCGATTCCGCCCGCGGCCAGACACCGGGTGATGGAACGGAGAACAGGCACTTTGTTCTCCGTTCTACATTCTCCCTTTCTAGGTTCGATGCTCGGTTCTGAGCTCTGAGTTCGTGGCGCTGCCCTCGAGCTGCCGGGCGAGCTGCCGGAAGGCGTGCCCCCGGTGGGCGACGCGCATCTTGTCGACTTCGGGGACCTCGGCCAGCGTCCTGCCGTACGGCGGGTAATAGAAGATCGGGTCGTAGCCAAAGCCGCGGCTGCCGCGCGGCTCGGGCGCGATTTCGCCTTCGATGGTGCCGATCGTCTCGTCGAGCACCCGGCCGGCATGCACGAGGGCCACCGCGCAGACGAAGCGGGCGCTCCACGGACGCGGCGCCGAGGAGAGCCTGCGGTGAAGCTCGGCAAACCGTTCCGGGTACGTCGCGTCCGGCCGGAGAAACCGCGCCGAGTGAATGCCCGGATCGCCCCCGAGCGCGTCGACGGCCAGGCCGGAGTCTTCCGCAACCGTGTATACGACCGGCCCGCACTGGACCGCCGCGGCCGGCTGCGCGACCGCGCCATCGTAGTACAGGGCCTTGAGACGTGCGTTGTCCTGAAACGTGGCGCCGGTCTCCTCCGGCTCGGGGACGGGCTGAAAGTCGCGAAGCGTGAGGAGCTCGACGGCAAGATGGCCGAGCAGGCTCCGGATCTCTCGCAGCTTGTCGGGATTGCCGGTCGCAACCAGTAGGCGCACGCGCGGTCCCTTGCCCCCTCGCCCCCTTGGCCCCTACTTCTTGTCCAGATACTTCCCGACGAAGCCGCGCTGCAGCGCCACCAGCTGGCGGATACCGGTGTCGCCGAGATCGAGCAGCCGGTTGAGCGCCTCGCGCCCGAACGGCAGCGCTTCGGCCGTCCCCTGGAGCTCGATGTACATGCCGCTGCCCGTCTTGATGATGTTCATGTCGACCTCGGCCCGGGAGTCCTCCGAGTAGGCGAGGTCGAGCATCGGCTCTCCGTCCACGATGCCCACGCTGGTCGCGGCGACGTAATCCTGCACCGGCATCGTCCGGATCTGGTCCTGTTCGCGCATCCGGTTGAGCGCCAGGACGAGCGCGACGAAGGCGCCCGTGATCGACGCGGTGCGGGTGCCGCCGTCGGCCTGGATGACGTCGCAGTCCAGCGTGATCGTCCGCTCGCCGAGCTCCTCGAGGCGCGTGACGGCGCGCAGCGAGCGGCCGATCAGCCGCTGAATCTCCTGCGTCCGGCCGCCCACGCGTCCGGCGGTCGACTCGCGCTGCGAACGCGTGGTCGTCGCGCGCGGCAGCATGCCGTACTCGGCGGTGACCCAGCCCTTGCCCGTGTTCCGGCGGAAGGGCGGCACGCGATCCTCGACACTGGCGGCGCAGATCACCTTGGTCATGCCGGCCTCGACCAGGACCGAGCCTTCAGCGTGGACCAGATAGTTCGCGGTAATGCGGGTGGGACGGAGTTGCTCGGCCAGACGGCCGTCGGCGCGCATTCACTCACTCTAATGCAAAATGCCCAATGCCGAATGCTCAATGCTTAAAGCGAACGTGAGTTCACGTTGGACATTGGGCATTGGGCATTGGGCATTGGCATTTCAAGGTGACTCCCGCACCAGGGACATGTCGCGCTCGAGCGGGCGCCGGATGTCGACGTGGCCGGCGAGCGTGTCGGCTTCGCGCCCCTCGACCAGGATCTGGACGCGGCGGACGGTCGGCAGGTTGGCGAGCACGGCGTTCACCACGGCGTACACCGTCAGCAGCTCGGTGGAAGAGCCCCCCGGATGCTGCGCGCTGATCTCGGAGCTCAGATCCACGAACGCGTCGCCGCGGTCAGTCACGTAGAAGGCGCGCAGCGACGTCCCTGGCGGGATCACCGGGACGTGCGGCTCGGGCGCGCCCTGCAGCTGGACCGCGAGGATCTCGCGCCCCTGCGGCACGACGCCTTCGGCCAGAGCCACTTCCCGGCGGACGGGCACGAGCGCCTGACCGTCGGCCGACCCGTAGAACAGCGTGGCGGTGATTCGCGGCACCCCGGGCGGGGGCGCCGCAGGCTCGGCGGCGCGGGGCGCGGCCGCCGGCTCGACGCCGGCCAGCCGCTCGAGACCCGCATTGACCGCCCAGGCAAGGAGCGCGAGAAGGACGACCCCGCCAGCGATCGCAAGCGCGCGGCGGGCGATCATGAGACGCGATGCTCCTCGAGATAGAGGCGGAACCGCAGCACGGCGTTGTAGATCCCCTGCGCGAGCGACGACTGGAAGGCTTCGGATCCAAGCTGCCGTTCCTGGTCCTCGTTGGTGAGATAACCCATTTCAACCAGAGCGGCTGGCATGTTGACGCTCGTCAGGACCCGGAGCGGCGCCTGCCGGAGCGCCTGGGACCCCATCGGCACCTGCGCGCGCAGCTGCTCGTCGAGCACGGCCGCCAGCGCGGCAGAGGCGTCGACGTGCCGCACCTGCGCCAGATCCCAGCGCATGACATCGATGGTACGGGTGGCGCCGCCGAGCACCGGCAGCGCCACCGCTTCGGACTCCGCGGCGCGGCGCGCGTCCTCGCCTTCGCGGTCGAGCCGAAGGTGAAAGACCTCGGCGCCCGCCAGGTCGGCCGAAGGCGCGGCATTGGCGTGGAGGCTGAGAAACAGATCGGCCTTGCTGTTGTTGGCGATGGCGGCGCGCTCGTCCAGGCCCACCGCGCGATCGTCGCCGCGCGTGAGGATGACGCGAACCCCGAGCCGCGTCTCGATCAGCGTTCGCACGCGACGCGCGACCGCCAGCGTGACGTCCTTCTCGGCTGTCCCGCGCGCGCCGCGGACACCGGCGTCGTCGCCTCCGTGCCCGGGATCGAGCACGATGGTCTGGAGGGGTGGCCGTGTGGCCGGAGCCGGGGGCGGTGGCGCGGGCTCGCGCGGCGGCGCAGGCGCGGCGGCATCCGCCGCCGGCGCCGTGACCTCGACCGTGATGCGTGTCACGCCGCCCGTCTCTCCGGCGACGGCCATGGCCGCTCCCGCGCGGGCTGTCAGGAGCACGGCGACCGTGCGGGGCTGCTCGCCGGCGCGGATCCCCTCAATGAGCCCTGCGCCTTCGATGGGACCGGAGAGATCGAGGCCGTCTGCGTCGATCCGCGCGATCAGACGGCCGGCCTCGGTTGTAATCGTGACCGGCGCGGCGGGAGCGACCTCGATGGTGGCCCTCGTCGGAGGCCCGGGCGCGTCGATCCGGGCCGTGACACGCGGCACCCGGATGTCGCCGACCAGCAGCAGCCGGGACTCGCGCCGAAGCTCGATCCGCGTGTCGTGGATCGGCGCCAGCGCCCGCGAGATGAAATCGAGCGGCACGAGCCATCGGGCGCCGGAGCGCACGGGCGCGGCCGGCAGCGGCACGACCCGTCCGCGGACGAGCGCCATCGGCTGGCCGGGCGACATCACAATCGACTGGCCGCGGTAGACGACCGTCAACCCTCCGGCCAGCGTGTCTTCGCGCACGTCGAACAGAAACAGCGCCGCCAGGTCCTCCAGCGCGACCAGTTCCTGCCCGTTGACGATTGTCGTGGCCAACGGGCGGCGGCCGTCGCGGGAGACGAGTGTCAGCGGGGCGGCGGGGGCAGTTCCCTGCGCATGGAGGAGCGCCATAAGCAGGAGCACGAGGCTGATGGATGCGAAGGAGGCCGTGCCTCGCACGGCCCCCATCATCGCACGCCCGCGATATGATTCGGCTCCGGATGAGCCGGAAACGCCCACGACATCCGCTGGAAGCGGCGCCGGCGCCTCACGCGCCCTCCCGGCACGTGCCTCGTGCGCCGAAGGAGCGCCCGGCCGCCGCGCCGCCCAACCCAAGACGACCCAAGCTCGTGTCGAGCCGTCGCGCCGTGTTGAACGATCTGTTTGCCCTGTTTCCGGATCTCCCGTCGCCACCACGCCGCCCGGCGAGCGGCGTCGCGAAGCTGCGGCGGCAGGCGATCCGCCGGCGGCCTTAAAGATCAGCCGCGCCAGCGTCGTAAACGGAATGAAAGGAACGGGCATGCTGATACGCACGCTGGCCGCCGCGGCCCTCGGCATCGTCTCTGTCGTGCCGATCGCTGCGCATCATTCGTTTTCCGCTCACTACCTCGAGGACCAGTCGGTCTCCCTCGAGGGGACGGTCAAGGAGTTCCAGTACCGCAGCCCTCACGCCATGCTGGTCTTCACGGCGCCCGCCCCGGCAGGGCGTACGCAGACGTACGCCGCCGAGTGGGCGAACCCCAACCGGCTCAACCGCCAGGGCATCACCCAGGACACCCTCAAGCCGGGCGATGTGGTCGTGGTGACCGGGAGCCCGGGACGGGTCGCCGCCGACCACAAGGTGCATCTCAAGGG
>MEKU01000075.1:0-1972 GCA_001767195.1 Acidobacteria bacterium RIFCSPLOWO2_02_FULL_67_21 | reverse complement strand
CCGCTAAACGGCGGCCGCCTCCGCTGTCGTGGGATCGATGATCCGGCGGACGGTGTTGACGGCGTTGGCGGGGAAGCCGCCGCGCCGCGCGTGCTCGCGCACCGACTCGGCGTCGGGCGCGATGTAGACGCAGTAGATCTTGTCGTCGGTCACGTAGCTGTGCTGCCACTGCACCCGCGGCAGATCCCGCAGGACGGCGCACGACTTCTGGGAGATGGCGAGCACCTCGGCGTCGCTGAGGCGCCCGGCCCCGGGGATCTCACGTTCGATGACGAATCTCGGCATACCGGCCCTCCAGTAAGCGGCGCATCGTAGCACGATCCCCCGCCGTGACATGGTGCCGATCGCCGCGGCGCTGCAGAGCTGGGCCGCTTCGGCCGAAACGCCTGTACCGGCTTCTCTCCCCATGACACGCCTGATCGTCTTCGGTGCCTGGCTCCTGGCGTCGGCCGCGCTTCCTGCATCGGCGCAGGTCATGGACTGCGACCCCCACTCCTATCCCCAACGGACCGATCAGTCGCTGGCCGTCGACCCGTTCGACGATCGCATCGTCTATGTGGGCGTCGAGGGCGAAGGCTATTTCAAGACCATTGACGATGGGGCGACGTGGAGGCGGATCGTCGACGGCATCCGGGCGTTTCCGAAGCGCGGCGGCGGCCTGTGCTACTCGGAGTTCTTCGACACGGCGATCGATCCCAGAAACCCGGAGCACGTGTGTATCGCCATGGCGGGCAGCCCGGGCACGCTCGACGTGATGCAGGCGGCGAACCAGGGCGTGTACTGCTCGGACGATGGCGGGACGACGTGGGAGCAGCGGGTCGGCGAGGGGATGAACGCGGCCATCTACGCGCTGGCGATGGATCCCACCGATTCGCAGGTGCTCTACGCGGGCAGCAACGCGAACCCGGCGAGCTATATCGGGGCCGATCCGGATCGCCTGTTCAACACCGTGGGGGTTGTGCGCAAGTCGACCGACGCCGGCGCGACCTGGACGTCGATGAAGAACGGCCTGGGGAGCGAGCTGCGCCACCAGGCGATCTTCCGCATGGACCTCTCCCCGCACAATCCGGCGCGGCTCATCGTCAGCGTGGCCGACACGAGCTATTACGTGTCGGAGGATGGCGCCGCCAGCTTCGCCAGGCCGTCCGCGCCCACGTCCCAGGCCGGCATCATGCAGTTCGACCCGACCGATCCGGCCGGCTTGCGGGTGGTGGGGCTGTCGCAGTCGGGCACGCAGGTGGTGGAGAGCCGGGACGGAGGCAGCAACTGGCGCGCGATCGGCGCGCTGCCGGCCGACACGCTCAACAACGGGGATCCGTCGCGGGCGACCGGCGTGCGCCCCAGCGATATTGCCGTCAGCCATCAGGATCCCAGGGTAATGTACCTCTCGGGATCGCACGCCTCGGTCTACCGGACCGCCGACGGGGGGGGCGACCTGGCGAAAGGTGCTGTCGGCAGCCACCCTTCCGCAGTAGAATTCGGCATCCCAAGGAGGCAGCGCATGCGGCGAGGACTCGTGCTCGGAACGCTGGTGGCGGCGGGAGCGCTGACGATTGGAGCTGCGGCCTACGTGCAGGCAGCGGCGCAGCAGCCGGCGCCGATGGTCGTCGAGGTCCAGAAGCTCAAGGACAACCTGTTCGTGCTGACGGGCGGCGGCGGCAACACGACTGTCTTCGTGCAGGCGAACGGCGTTACGGTGGTCGACACGAAGAACCCCGGGTGGGGGCAGCCGATCATTGCCAGGATCAAGGAGCTCACTGGAAAGCCGATCACGACGATCGTCAACACCCATACGCACGGCGACCATGTCAGCGGCAACGTCGCCTTTGCCGAGAACGTCGACATCGTCACCCACGTGAACACGGCGGAGAACATGAAGAAGATGGCGCCGGTGACGAGCATTCCGACCCCGCCGGTCAACGTCTTCGCCGAGAGCAAGGGCCGCGGGCTGCCGAAGCGGACGTTCACCGAC
>MEKU01000074.1:23643-27925 GCA_001767195.1 Acidobacteria bacterium RIFCSPLOWO2_02_FULL_67_21 | reverse complement strand
CCGTTGAAGGAGCCGGAACGCGGACTGGGTCTCGCGCGTGCCATTGAGACGTACGAACAGGTCCTGCAGCTCCCGAGCATTCGCCTGCCGGAGCTCGTCGTGCACGGACCGGAGAAACGCCGGGAGACGTACGCCCGCTACCCGGACGTCCTGCGCAGTACTGGCTTCGATCCTCAGCGGACGATGCTCGTGACTGAGTTTCCGGTGACCTACGTCGCGGTGGGCTACTCGCGCGGCGGATTCGAACCGCGGGACGCTGACCTCGTCGCCTACCGTGGACGCGCGGGCCGCGGCGACGCTATCAAGACGTTGCTCTATGCCAATCCTACCCACACTGAGGCGCTCGTCTTCGGGCTGGACCGCGATCGCGTCGCCCGGTGGCTCGTGGCGAATCGTGCGGCGAGCGCACGCGACCTAGTACGCGGGAACGACGTCGTGCCGTGGTTCGCGGCGCAGGTTCCGGACTTCGACGGGTCCATGCCGCCTCCATGGAGTCCGGAGCCTGTCAACGATCCAAGCCGACCCGGTTATGGAGCGGGGTTGTATTTCCGATTGCTACACAGCGTGGCGCATCAGGTGTTACGTGCGCTGGCGGTTGACAGCGGCTATGCAGAGACTGGCCTCTCCGAGTACCTCTTCCCGATGTCGCTCGCGTTCGCGATTTACCCAAACGGTGGCAGCGAGTTCACGATCGGCGGGCTGCGCACCGTGCTTGAGCAGAACCTCGATGACATCGTGCGTCGCGCGGTTGAGAACGACTCCTGTCTCTACGATCCGAACTGCATGGTGGCAAACAGAGGCGTGGACCATGGCTGCCTGCAACTTCCCGAGACCGCCTGCCAATGCTGGAATTGGTTCCTGAGCCGGTGGGAGCTCTTCGGCGAGCCATCTCCTGCGCCCGATCGGATCGTCGGCTACTGGGAACCGAGTGTTGACCTCTCCACATCTGAACGGCCAAGCGCCGATGTGCACTACACCTCGATTGGAGCGTAACCTCGCCGCAGCGGCTGAGGGAGGCCAACGGAACCGGACACTGTACGAAGATCGGATGGGTAATCTTTCGCATCTCGTCATTTGAGAGGATCGAGAGGTTGATATGTGGATCACCACCGGGCGGCTGCAAAATAATCGTTTGCAATAGTTGTCCTACCATCGTGCCTGCTGAGTGGTCGCCAGGCACGGTATAAACTCACGAGCAGCGTTCCAGGGTCGGCTACTTTTCCACGTCGCCTGACGTGGAGTGGACTCGCACCGGCGCCCCACGGCTCCGGCATCCCGCGAGGCTCCTTAGGGGATCAACACAATCTTCCCGTACGCCCCCGGCTCGAGCACCGCCACGTGCGCCTGCGGCGCCTGCGCCAGCGGCAGCTCGCGGCCGACCACCGGCGTGAGCACGCCGCTCTCGAGCCCGGCCACGATGCCGGCGTGAATTGTCCGCTGCTCGTCCGCCGTGGCGTTGAACATGGTCATGGCGAGGATCGTGGCGTCCCTGCTCATGATCTTCCGCGGATCGATCTCGACGCGCCCGCGGTTGCCGACGACCATGACGCGGCCGTGGAGCGCGAGCAGATCCAGATCGCGGTCGAGGTTCACGTTGGCCAGCATCTCGATGACGACGTCGACGCCGCGGCCGCCGGTCAGCGGTCCGATCCGGTTCACGTACTCGGCGTCCCGGTGGTTCAGCACCTCGTGCGCCCCCTGCTCGCGTACCAGCTGCAGCCCCTTGTCGGTCCCGGCCGTCCCGATCACCCGGAGCCCGCGGGCGCGCGCGATCTGCACCGCCGCAATCCCGACGCCGCCGCTGGCGCCGTGCACGAGCACCGTCTCGCCCGGCTGCGCCTGTGCCCGCATGAAGAGCGCACGCCACGCGGTCGCGTACGGGACGCCGACGGCCGCGCCCTGTGCAAACGAGACGCGCGCGGGGAGCGGATGTGCCTGTGCCTCGTCGCAGATCGTCATTTCGGTGTAGGCGCCGGTGCCGGCGGTGTCGTGGGTGTACACGCGGTCCCCGGCCTTCAGCGTGGTGACCTTCGGCCCGACGGCCTCCACAACCCCGGCGACGTCGCTGCCGGGCGTGAACGGAAGCGCGGGCTTGCGCGCGTAGGTGCCGGCCCGGACGTACGTGTCCACCGGATTGACGCCGGCCGCCTTGACGCGGATCAGCACCTGTCCCGCGCCGGGCGAGGGAGCGGGGGCCTCCTCAAGCTTCATCACTTCCGGCCCGCCGAATTCACGAACGACGATGGCTTTCATCACGACTCCTTCCCAGGAAACAATCGCTCGAAATTGCCGCCCAGCACAAGCGCTCGATCCTCCTGGCTGACCCCAATCCGCTCGAGGATCGCCGTCTGCAGGTCGAAGACCGGCCGCTGCCAGCCCCGCGGGAAGAACGACGAATCGGTGCCGAAGATCAGGCGCGACGGCCCGAGCACCGCGAGAGCCGTCTGAAACACGGCGTCGAGCGTGAGGCCGGGCTGATAGCGGATCCATCCGTTGGAGCTCGAGGTGTCGAAGTGTACGTTGGGGCAGGCGTCGGCCGCCATCAGCGCCTCGCGGAACGGTCCCGCGCCGAAGTGGGGAACGATGAACGGGACGCGCGGAAACGCGAGCGCCAGGCGCGACAGCGCCAGCGGGTCCCCGAGGCGCAGGTCGAAGGGGCTCGGCAGCCCCAGCCTGCGCCGGACGCCGATCGACAGGAACCCGCAGTGGACGAACACCACGCCGCCGGCCGCTGCCGCCGCTTCGACCGCCCGCAGGGTCCGGTCATCGTCCAGCGGCACGCGGTGCATGGCCGGAAACAGGCACATCGCCCTGAGCGACCGCTCGGTCAGCGAGCGGCGCACGCGCTCCGGCGCGTCAGCAGCGGAGGGGTCGAGCATGAAGAAGCCGACGAACCGGCCCGGGTGGCGCCGGACGGCGGAGGCGACCGAATCCTCGTCGCCCGGGACGCTGGCAATCAGCGCGGCACGGCCGACGCCGTGCGCATCCAGCTCGCGCGCCCAGCGATCCGCGAGCGCGTCAGGGGTGCCGGGGTCTTCCCACTCGAGCTCGCGGCAGATCCGAGAGGCGTCCTGCGCATCGCCCCCGCGCTGCCGTCCTAGCGCACTGAAGAACGCGGGTGAGAAGAAGTGGCAGTGCGAGTCGTTAATGGGGTCGGAGGTCATTTTTAGAGGACCCTCACGCCAGCGCGCCAGGATTTCTGTGAGTGTCCTCTGAAAATGACTCCCGACCCCATTTTCAGAACCATTTTCAGAACGTCAGTCTGAATCCAATTTGGCCGACGCGCTGCTCGGGCTGCTGCACGTCGCCGGCAAACGCCGTCGGCTGCATGAACGACGGCAGCGGCGCGCCGGTGGCCGACAGGCGCTGGGTCTGCAGCGGGATGAAGGGATTGCGCGCGTTGAACAGGTTGAAGACCTCGCCGATCGCCTCGATCCGCGCCGCTCCCCAGAGAGGGAAGGATCGGCTGACGCGCAGGTTGAGCTGCGAGAAGGGCGCCCGGCGGCTGCAGTTCACGGTCTCGCAGGGCCCGCCTTCCTCGAACGTGGCGACGCCGCGGTCGTCCAGACCGGTGTAGCGATAGGCGCGCGCGGTCACGTCATTCACGTTGCGGTCACCGTTGAGATCGAGCCCCTCGAACGAGTGCGTCGGCAGTGCCGAGCGATACATGAAGATCGGCGCGACCTGGAGGCCCCACGGGGCCTCGACGATCGCGCTGACGGTCATGTTGTGGCGCGAATCGGTCCGCGTTGAAGGGCCCTGCTGGACGTCCGCGAACGGCGCCCTGACATCCTGGACGAGGTTCTGCGCGATCTCGTCGTAGGCCGTCCCGACGTCGCTCGTCGCCCGCGCCAGCGTGTACCACGCGTTGAAATCGAACCCCCGGGCGAACCGCCGGCGGACGGCGGTCACGAGCGCGTCGTAGCGGCTGGTGCCCTTGCTGAGCGCCGTGCGGAAGTTGATCGAATTTGGCTGGACGGGGAGACCGAGATACGGGCGTCCGTTGACCAGCGCGTTGGGCCGCAGCCGGAGGTTCAGATCCCGGCCGTCGGCGCGCACGTAGTCGACGCTCAGCGACGTGAAGGGATCCAGCTCGCGGGCGTAGCCGAAGCTGGTCTGCACGGTGTACGGCTGCTCCAGGCGCGGCGAGAACACCTCACCGGCCAGCGAAGGCATGTTGGGGTCCACCAGGTTCTGCGCCGCGATTGTCGAAAGCGGGTCGGAGACGCGGAAGAACGAGCCGTCGGGACGCCTGAGCCCCTGCGGCGCCACCGCCACGAAC
>MEKU01000074.1:16853-23632 GCA_001767195.1 Acidobacteria bacterium RIFCSPLOWO2_02_FULL_67_21 | reverse complement strand
GCCGCCCACCGCGTCGATCGCCGCGGTCAGCACGTTCGCGTTCGTATACGCGAAGTCCGTGTAGAGGCCCCACCCGCCGCGGATCACCTGGCGGCCATTGCCTCGAAGGTCGTACACAAAGCCGAGCCGGGGCTGGATGTTGTCGGAATCGCCGCGCATCTCCTGGCCGAAGTCCTCGAGGGCGGTGCCACGGAACTGGCCGGCCCGGCCGGCGGTCTGCAGCAACTGGAAATTCGGATTGCGATCCTGGCTGAACGGGATGCCATCGACGTAATCCCACCGGACGCCCAGATTCAGCGTGAGGCGATCGCTGGCGCGCCAGTCGTCCTGCAGGAACAGGGCATACGAGTCGATGGGCAGGTTGAATGCCGTGTTGCCCCCGATCACGAGCACCTGCGTCACCGGGCCGTTCACGTCGTTGGCGCCCATGAAGAAGATGCCGCTCGTCCCCTGGCCCACGCGCACGAAGAGGTGCGGCTCGTGAATCCAGTTCACGCCGGCCTTGAAGACGTGGCCGAACCCGCCGAGGCCGCTCGTCGACCAGGAGAAGTGGTTCCGGACGTGCCACTTGGTCTGCTCGACGCCCTGGTTCGCGAGCGGGCTCGTCCCGGCGGTCACGCCGTTCGGAAAGCGCAGGTGCGGCTCGGCATTCGTCTGCGGGACGTCGTTGACGTAGTCGGCATACTGGAACACGAATTCGTTCTGGCTCGATCCGCCGACGGTCCAGTTGTGGTTCACGTTCCACGAGTTGTACGTGTTGCTGCTCGTCGCCCACGACGACCGCGCCGCCCGCAGGCCGGCGCCGGCCGGCTGGGAATTCGCGTCGCGGCCGTAGCGGAACGCCAGGTAATGCGCTTCGTTTGCCACCGCAGTCACCTTCGCCGTCAGCAGATTCTCACGGAACGGAACGTCGAAGATGCCATCCTCGGCAGGAAAGAGGCCGAGCGTGTTGACGACCTGCCTGGTGTCCTGCTGCGTCCGTTCGAACGCGGCAAAGAAATGCGCGCGGCTGGCCACGATCGGCCCGCCCAGGCTGCCGCCGAACTGGTAGCGCCGGTAGTCCTGCTTCTCGATGCCGTTGATCTGTTCGCTGAACGTCCGGGCGTTCAGCGCCGCGTCGCGGAACAGCATGAACCCGCTGCCGCGCAGCTCGTTGGTGCCGCTCTTGGTGACGACGTTGAGAACGGCGCCGCCCCGGCCGAACTCTGCGTCGAAGCGCTGCGTCAGCACGTTGAATTCCTGAACCGCCTCGAGCGGATAGAGCTGCAGCAGGCCACCGACCGTGTCGTCGTTATTGTCGGCGCCGTCGACGAGATAGCTCACGTTGCGGCCGTTGCCGCCGCTGATCTGCGGGCTGTACTGGGTGCTCTTGGCCAGCTCCGAGTGGAACCCCAGGCCGACGCCCGGCACGGTGGCGGCGAGATTGGCGAACTGGCGGCCGTTGAGCGGCAGCCGCTCGATCCGGCTCGTCTCGACCACCTGTCCGATCGTCGAGGAGGTGACCGGGATGATCGGCGCCTGAGCGATCACCGTCACGGTCTCGGCAAGGGCCGCGACGCGCAGCACGATGTCGAGGTCGGTGGTCCGTGCGACGTTGACGATGATGTCGTCGCGCTCGAAACGCGAGAGCCCGGACTGTTCGGCGGTGACGCGGTACCGGCCGACCGGCAGCGCCGCGAGCCGATACAGGCCGTTGACGCCGGTCGGAACACTGCGCGTGAAGCCGGTGTCGACGTTGGTGGCGGTGACGGAAGCGCCCTCGATACCCTCGTCCTGCTGGTCGACCACGCGCCCTGCGATGGTGCCCGTGGTCTGCTGGGCCGAGGCGGGAAGCGCCGCCACGGCCAGCACGCACGCGAGGAAGATCCTCGCGATGACCGTTGTCATCCGATCTCCTCTGACAGTGGGCTGATTAGAACTGGTTTCATAACCGACCTTAGAACACCGATTCCGTACGTAGTGCCCGGCTTCAGCCCGGCTGAAGCCGGGCACTACGTCGGTTATGAAACCGGTTCTAAGCAGCTCGACAGTGTAGCAGTTAAGATGCAGGCGTGTCGCAATTCGGGATGGCGATCGCCGCGATTTATGTCATAGGAGTCATGTGGGGTCTGCTCGTGGGTGATGCGCGCCCGGGAGCGCGGGTGGCGCTGGCCGTGCTCTGGCCGATCGGCCCTCTGGCGCTGATCGTGACGCTCGCGATTCTGCTGGGCGCGGCGGCGATCGCCCTGCTGCCTACTCGCTCTGGGCGTCGGCGTAGTGTTTCAGCAGGAAATCCTGCGAGTTGAAGCGGTCCGACGCGGCGTCGGGCCGCGAATAGTGCCCGGCGGCGTCGAGCAGGGTGGCGCGGTCGGTATCGCGGAGGTAGGCGGCCAGCACGACGTCGCGCAGGTGCTCGAGGATCTCGGCGTCCCGCACCGGCGTCAGCGTTTCCACCCGGCGGTCGAGATTCCGCTCCATCAGATCCGCGCTGCCGATGTACATCTCCTCGTGCCCGCCGTTCAGGAACCAGAAGATGCGCGAGTGCTCGAGGAAGCGTCCGACGATCGACCGCACGCGGATGTTGTCGCTCACGCCCGGCACGCCGGGGCGGAGCGAGCAGATGCTGCGGACGATCAGGTCCATCGACACCCCCGCCTGGGCGGCCTTGTAGAGCACCCGGATCATCTGGTCGTCGGTGATCGCATTGACCTTCACGATGAGCCGCGCCTCGCGTCCCGCGCGCGCGTGCTCCGCCTCGCGCGCGATGAGCTCGGTCAGCCGCGTGCGCAGCTGCACCGGCGCCACGAGCAGGCTCCGGAACTCCTTCTGGTTCGAGTACCCGGTCAGGTAATTGAAGATCTCCGACGCATCCGCCACGATGTCGCGGTTTGCGGTGAAGAGGCCGATATCGGTATACACCTTCGCCGTTTCCGGGTTGTAGTTGCCCGTGCCCGTGTGCACGTACATCTGGATGCCGTCGGGCTCCTGCCGCACCACCAGGCACAGCTTCGCGTGCGTCTTGAGATCGGCGAAGCCGTAGACGACGTGGATGCCGTGGGATTCGAGGCGTCGGGCCCAGATGATGTTGTTGCGCTCGTCGAACCGGGCCTTCAGCTCCACGAGCACCGCCACCTGCTTGCCCGCCTCGGCCGCCTCGATCAGCAGCTCGATGAGCGGCGAGTTCGCGCCGATCCGGTAGAGCGTCATCTTGATCGCCACGACGTGCGGATCGGCGACGGCGGCGCGCAGAAACGCCTCGACCGACGCAAACGACTGGTACGGATGGTGGACGAGCTGATCCTGATAGCGCAGCTGGTCGAAAATGATCTCCGGGTCGTCTTCGACCCGCCACTGCGCCGGCGGCGAGAACGGCGCGTCCTTCAGCTCGGGGCGGTGGATGCGCGTGAGCTGCATCCAGTCGCCGAACCCGACGCGCCCGTCCGCCCGCTCGACCACCTCTTCGCCGACCTCGAAGTTCTCCTTCAGAATGTTCAGGACGCGCGGCGGCGTGTCGGCGCCGGCCTGCAGCAGCGAGAGGGCGCCGTGCCGCAGCTGCTTGAGGCTCGATTCAACCGTCTCGAGCAGGTCGTCCGCCTCGGCCTGTTCGATCTCGAGGTCGGCGTCGCGAACGACCCGGAACAGATGCACGCCCCTGATCTGCGTGCCCGGAAAGAGCTCGTGGACGTTGGCGCGGATCACGTCCTCGAGAAAGACGAACCGCAGCGCGCGCGGCGTGCCGGGCGCATCGGGCAGCCGGATGAAGCGCGGGAGCACGTCCGGAATCTTCACGCGTGCGAACTTCGTCCGGCTGCCGTGGCGGACGACCACGGCGAAGTTCTTGCTCAGGTTCGAAATCAGCGGAAACGGATGGCCCGGATCGAAGGCCAGCGGCGTCAGCACGGGACAGATCTCGCGCGAGAAATAGGTGTGGAGGTAGTCCCGGATCTCCGGCGTCCACTCCTCCGGCTCGAGCAGCAGGATGTGCTCGGACGCCAGCAGGGGCCGAAGCTGGTCCCAGCAGGCGGCGATGTCCTGCAGCATCTGCAGCGCGCGGCTGCGCATGGCCGCGAGCTGGTCGTGCGTGTTCAGGCCGTCGGGCGCCACGTTCTCGATCCCGTGCCGCAGGTTCTTCTGCGTGGTGGCAATCCGGATCATGAAGAACTCGTCCAGATTGGTGGCGGCAATGGCGAGGAACTTCACGCGCTCGAGCAGCGGATGAGCCGGGTCGAGCGCCTGGTCCAGCACGCGCTGGTTGAAGGCCAGCCAGCTCAGCTCCCGGTTGATGTACAGGGCGGGATTCTTCAGGTCGCCCGGGTCGAACTCGGGCGGCGGGACGACCCGCAGGGGTGGCCGTGAAGCGACGCCTGGCGTCTGCCGTCGTTGCGACTGGGACCGCCGTCGAGCGACGGCGGCATCGCGGGAGGATTCCATACGAATTACAGCCCGGTTCGAGGCCCGCGATCCTAGCACAGCCGTGTGACTCGGCTGTGCCGCCCGGGCCGAGCGAGCCGTGAGCCCGACCTGAACCGTTGCAGGACCGATGCCGTACTATTTTCTCAGATGACCGTCATTCGAGGCCGGGCGCTGATCTTCTGGGACCCTCAGGCGTCACCCGGCCGGGCCCGCCGGAAGCGCGACGCCATCGACACGGACCAGATCACGCCGGCCGCCGACTGCGTGTCAGAGAGCCTCGACACGCTGGACGAGCGATGGAAGGCCGGCGCGTTCCGGTACCTGATGCCCGACTTCCGCGCCCGCGTGCACCGCGGCGAAACCTTCCTGATCGCCGGCGATCGGTTCGCGATCGGCTCATCCCGGGAGATGAGCCCCGCCGGGCTCAAGGGGATCGGCGAAGAGGCGGGGCTCGAGCTGGTGATCGTCTGCGGCCACAACATGGGCGACATCTTCCGCCGCAACGCGCTCAACCTGGGGTTGCATGTCGCGCAGAGCCCGGAGGCGGTGGCCGACGCCCGGGACGGCGACGAGTTCGCGTTCGATCCCGCCACGCGGCGGCTCGAGAACGTCACGCAGGCGAAGACGTACGAGCCGCGGCCGCTCACGCCGAAGGAAGAGGAGGTCCGGCGGAGCGGCGGCATCATGGCCGTCGGCCGCCGCGAGCTGCCGGCGGCCGTCGCGCGCGCGCCGGTCGTCGAGTTCGCGGACGGGCCGCTGGCGCGCACGATGACGACGACCGAGCAGATCGTCTGGGCGCATCGGGTGGACAAGGACCCGCATGCGCTCGCCCCCGGGACCACCGTGCGCGTCTACGCGGACCTGCTGCCGGCCTCGGACGGCACCGCGCCGTTTGCCATTCATACCTTCAATCAGATCACCGGCGGACGGACCGTGGCGCCGCGGCGGGCCGCGATCGCCAACGACCATTTCGTGTTCACCGGCCGCGCGGACGACGAGCGGCAGACGGGCATCGGCCGTTCGTTCGCGCGCGAGCACGGGCTGGAGCCGCCCTACTACGCCACCCCCGGCGACGGCATCTTTCACTTCTACTTCCCGGAGCAGGGCCTCGTCCTGCCCGGCCACTTCATCCCGGGCGCCGACTCGCACAGCCGCGCGTATGGGGCGTACGGTGCCGTCGGGATCGGCGTCGGGTCGACGACCGTCGGGTTCGGCTGGGCCACCGGCTACATCTACTTCACGCTGCCGCAGGCGCGGCGTGTCGTCTTTACGGGACGGCTGCAGCCGTGGGTGAGCGGCAAGGACATCGTGCTGGAGCTGTTGCGGCGATGGGGCGCGCGGCAGGCGCAGGGCATGTCGGTCGAGCTGGTCGACGCCGGCCGGCAGCTGCCGATCGCGTACCGGAACACGATCGCGAACATGATGGCCGAGGCCGAGGCGATGAACGGAATCTTTGCCGCCGACGAGGTGACGGCCGCGTGGTATGCCGCCAAAGGGATCACCACGTTTCCATATCCGCCGGTGGCGGCGGGCGAGGATGCCCGGTACGCGATTGACGAGGAGTTCGCGCTCGGCGCCGTCGCCCCGATGATCGCCAGACCGTTCAGCCCCGGCAACGCCTATCCGGCCGAGGAGATCGCGCGCGAGCGCCTCACGTTCGATACGGCGCTGATCGGGTCGTGCACCAACGGCAGCTACGACGATCTCATGCAGGCGGCGCTCGTCCTCCACCATGCGCGGCGGGCCGGCGCGACACGGACGGCCCGGCGGCTGCTCATCTTTCCCGGCTCCGGCGGCGTCAGACGCCAGATCGAGCGCGGCGACGCGCGGCTCGGCGGCGAGTCGGTGGCCGGCGTGTTCCGCTCGGTGGGGGGCGAGATCCGGCAGTCGTGGTGCGGTCCCTGTTTCGGGCAGGGTCCGGATGCGCTGACGCCCGGCCAGCGCGCGATCACGACGTTCAACCGCAACTGGCAGAACCGGATGGGTGTCGGCGGCGAGGGGTACCTGGCCAGCCCGGCCGTCGTCGCCGCCTCGGCGCTGCTGGGGTATATGGGGCCGCCGTCGGATCTGGGCCTCCGCTGGGACCCGGAAATGTTCGGTGTCTAAGGCCGGGCTGAAGCCCGGCACTACGTACACCCTGCTCATTCTTCGTACGTAGTGCCCGGCTTCAGCCGGGCCCAAGATGGCACTTGCGTTTTGGTGCTGGTTGATTTGTGATCGACCCGGTCCCTGGGAACTCGGTTCGCGCGGAGCACCGATGAAGAAGCTGCTCGGCACCCTCGCTCTTCTGGCCGCTGCCTTCGGCTCGCCGGCCGCTCAGACCCAGTCGGAGGCACCGGCGCAGGGCCCCACCTTCCGAACCGGTGTGGACCTCGTGGCCGTCGACG
>MEKU01000074.1:0-16832 GCA_001767195.1 Acidobacteria bacterium RIFCSPLOWO2_02_FULL_67_21 | reverse complement strand
GGTGCGCATCGATCCCGACGCGGCGCGCCGTGAGGCGGCCAATCCGTTCGAGACGCTGTATACGACCAACCTCAAGCCGCTGAACGGACGGATGTTCGTCATCGCCGTCGACGAGCTCGGGATCCGGTTCAGCGGCGCCCGGGCGGTGCTGGAGACCGCGGGCAACTTCATCGACAAGCTCAGTCCGGCCGATCGCACCGCGTTTGTGTCGTACCCCGAGCCGGGCATTCAGGTCGGCTTCACCAACGACGCGCTCCGTCTCAAGACGGCGATGCGCCGGGTGGTCGGCCGCACGCAGGTGCAGACGGGCCGGTTCAATCTCGGCCTGTCGGAGGCGATTGCCATCTCCGAGCGGGCCGATGCCCGCGTGTTCAACGAAGTGGTCGCCCGGGAGTGCGCCCAGATGAACGGCGCGGGGCTCGAGCAGTGCGAGCGCGACGTGCTCAACGACGCGGAGCAGCTCGTGCGCGGCGTCCGTCAGGACACGCAGCAGTCGCTGCGCGGCCTGTACGACCTGCTCGTGGGGCTGACCGTCATCGAGGGCCAGAAGACCCTCATTCTGATCTCGGAAGGGCTCATCATCGACAGCCCGACCGACCTCGATCAGGTGATTCGCGCCGCCGCCTTCGCGCGCGTCACCATCAACGTGCTGGTGCTCGACCTCTCGCGCAACGACAGCACGGTCGCGCGGCCGCAGCCGACCCCGTCCGAGGATCGGGAGCTGCAGCTCGGCGGGCTCGGCGATCTGGCCGCGGCCACGCGCGGCTCGCTGTACCACATCGCCGGCACGGGCGAAGGCGTGTTCGAGCGGCTCGCCTCCGAGACGCTCGCCTACTACATCCTCGGCGTGGAAGAGGCCGCAAGCGACCGCGACGGCAAGCAGCATCGGATCGACGTCGAGGTGCGCCGCCGGAACGTAACGGTCAGATCCCGGCGGGCGTTCGTCATATCGGCGCCGACGACCACGCGGCGGAAGGCGGAGGAGACACTGCTCGATGCGCTCAAGTCGCCGTTTGGCGTGGCCGAGGTGCCGCTCCGGGTCACCACGTTCACGCAGAAGGATCCGGCGAGCGACAAGGCGCGTGTCATCATCGCGGCCGACGTCGGGCAGCCGGGCGGCGAGCCCGAGGAGTACACGGTCGGGTACGTCCTGTTGAACGACCAGGGGACGGTCGCCTCATCCGGGCTCGAGAAGCGCGTGCTGTCGGTGCCCGATGGCGCGTCGACCGTTCCGCGCGACTACCTGACGGAATTTGCGGTCGAGCCGGGCAGCTACTCGCTCAGGTTCGGGGTCGTCGACGCGGCGGGCCGGCGCGGCGGCCTCATTCGCGACGTCAATGCCTGGAAGCTGTCCGGGGAGGAATTCGCCTTCGGCGATCTGCTCATCGGCGATGTCGGCGCGGACGCGAGCCGGAAGATCCGCCCCGGCGTTGAACCGCGCGTCGCCGGGCAGCTGGCCGCGTTCTCCGAGCTGTACTCGACCACGGCCGCCACCCTGGAGCGGACGAGCGCGAGCTTCGAGATTGCCGACGATCAGGACACGCCGGCGCTGCTGACCGCGCCGGCGCAGGTCGTTCCAGGAAAAGACGAGGGGCACCGCGTCGTGCAGGCGCTGCTGTCGCCGGCCGTGCTGCCGCCCGGCCGCTACATGGCGCGTGTGCGGCTCGAGCGCGACGGCAAGGTGGCCGGTGTGCTGTCCCGCCCGTTCATCCATGAGGCGCCCGCCGGCGCCGCGCCGATTCCGTTCCTGCGGGGCACGTCGGCCACGTTCGACCCGAAGGCGGTGCTCCGCCGCGACCTGATCGACTCGTTCCTCGATGCGATGGAGAAGCAGAGCCCCGCGCTCAAGGGGCCGGTGGCCGAGGCGAAGGCCGGCCGGTACGGCATCGCCGCGCTCGAGGCGCTCACGGCCGGTGAGCAGACGGCGGCGGCCTTTTTCAAGGGGCTCGACTGGTACACGAAGGGGCAGCTGAACGAAGCCGCCACGCAGATGCAGCTGGCCGCGGGGCCGCGGCGGGAGTTCTTCCCGGCGGCGTTCTACCTCGGCGCCGCCTATGCCGCCGCCGGGCGCGATCGCGATGCCGCAGGCGTGTGGCAGATGGCGTTCGGCAGGGAGCCCAGGCCGCAGATCGCCTACGTGCTCTTCGCCGACGCGCGACTCCGCGACGGCCAGCCCGAGTCGGTGATCGACGTGCTGAAGGCCGTCCACGAGCGCAACCCGGCCGACGACGAGATCGGCCAGCGGCTGGGCGCGGCGTACCTGATGACCGGCCGCTACGCGGACGCGCTGCCGGTGATCGACGCGTATCTCTCCAGAAACGCCACCGATCAGTCGGCAATTTTTGCGGCCGTCTTCGCGCAGTATCACGTCGTGCGCCAGGAGCGCCTCGCGCTCTCGCCGGCCGAGCAGACCAAGCTCGCGCGCTACGTCCGCGCCTACGACGGCCCGTACCAACCTTTGCTCGCGAAGTACCTGCAAATCATGCGCGGTCGGTAGCGCGGGACCCCGCCGCTCACGGCCCGATGACGGACGGAAGACGTGCTGCCTCCTCGCAAACTGGCTCCGCTCGAGCAGGAATGATCCAGCAGCGCAGATTCTGCCTCGCGTCGCCGTCTGGCGCTTGTCTACAGTTTGCTCTGGAGGCAGCACGCCTTCCGCCCGTCTGGAAAGTCAGACACGAACGTGTTCCTCCACGGCTGCAACTACCCCTGGTCGACTGACGGCGTCACGGCGTTCTACGGGCTCGACTTCGGCGCGAATGTGTGGGGCACGCATCTGGGTGTCTCCACCCGCCGTGAGGCCGTAGCGGCCGACCTGGCCGGGATGGCGGCGCTCGGCTTCACCGTCGTGCGCTGGTTCCTGTTCTGTGACGGGCGCGCGGGCATCGTGTACGACGAACGCGAGCTTCCGCTCGGGCCCGACGCGCATCTCTTTGCCGATACCGACGCGGCCCTGGAGCTGGCGTCGCAGGCGGGCATCCAGATCGATTTCGTGCTGCTGGACCATCACTGGATGTTCAGCGGCATCCGGCAGACGATCGCCGATCCCGCCATGGGAGTCCTGCACGAGGCCAGACTCCCGGAAGGGCGCGCACCGGTGCTGCTCAGTGCCGCCGGCCGCGACGCGCTGTTTCATCGCGTCTTGATTCCGCTCGTCCGGCGGTACGGCGCCCACGGTGACCGGTCCGATCTCGGTCCGTCGATCGCCGCGTACGAGCTCATGAACGAGCCTGATTTCGTGGTCGAAGAGTGGGAGCGGGATCTCAGTCCGCGCGTGAAGCGTCCCTTGCCGTTCGAGCTGCTCGCCGGGCAGGTCGCATGGCTGAGCGAGATCGTGCACACGCAGCACTCTGGCGTGCTCACCACGATCGGGTGCGCCCGGCTCCACAATCTCTGGGCCTGGGACGATGATGCGCTCGGCCTCGACGTACTGGAGCTGCACTCGTACCCGGACGAGCGGTACCCGGAACGCGACGCCGACGTGTTCGGGATGCCTGCCTCATCGCTCGGCGTCCGGCGCAGGGTCATTCTGGGCGAGTTCCCGGCCAATGCTCCCGAACACCATCCCGAAGGCGCTGTGCCGCCGCCCTGGCAGCTCGATGAATACCTGGAGTTTGCCGTGAGCGCCGGGTATGCCGGCGCGTGGCCCTGGAGCTTCAGCGGGACCGATGCCTACGGCCGCATCCCGGCCGAGCCGCTGCGCCGGTTCGCGGCGCGGCATCCCACGCTGGTGAACCCACGCGCGCGGATCTAGTCAAGGCTCGAGCGACGGCGGGCGCTCTTTCTGCAATCGGGCGGCCACGGTCTCGGCCCTCCGCATCACACGCAGCACGTTCAGGCCGAGCGCCTTTCGCACGTCCTGCTCGGGCCAGCCGCGCCGGAGGAGCTCCGCGGTGAGCGCCGGGTACTTCGACACGTCTTCGAGCCCGGCGGGCACCGTCTCGATCCCGTCGAAGTCACTGCCGATGCCGACATGATCGGGGCCGGCAACGCGGCGGACATGATCCATGTGCGCGGCCACATCGGCCAGCGTGGCCTTTCCACCGGCCGTGAGAAAGCCGGGGACGAACGTCACCATGACCACCCCGCCGTTCGCCGGAAGGCGCCGGAGAATCCCGTCGGGCACGTTCCGCCGGTGATCGTGGAGCGCGCGCGCATCGGAGTGCGAAAAGATGACCGGCGCCTCCGAGACCCGCAGGGCATCGTCCATGGTGTCGGGCGAGGTGTGGCTCAGATCCACGAGCATGCCGAGCCGGTTCATCTCGCGCACCACCTCCTCGCCGAACGTCGACAGGCCCTGGCTGCGCGGCGTGTCGGTGCCCGAGTCGGCCCACGGCACGTTGGCGCTGTGGGTGAGCGTCATGTAGCGTGCGCCGGCCTGATGAAACATCCGGAGCGCCGCCAGCGAGCCGTCGATGGAATGGCCGCCTTCCATGCCGATGAGCGACGCGATCCGGCCGCTCTTGAAGATCCGCTCGACGTCGGCCGCGCTCGTCGCGAGCCCAAAGGTGTCGGGATACCGCGCGGCCATCCGATGGACGATGTCGATCTGCTCGAGGGTGGCGCGGATGGCGGCAGGCCCCTCGGTCTCGACAGGGATGTACACAGACCAGAACTGGCCGCCGACGCCGCCCGCCCGCAGCCGCGGAATATCGGTGTGGATGCCCGGCTGGGGAATGCTGATGTCGAGGGCGGCGAGATCGCGGCGCGCGTCGTGCTGCCGGAGCGCCCAGGGGTAGTCGTTGTGGCCGTCGATGAGCGGCGTCTGTCTGTGCAGCGCGCGCGCCCGCGTCAGCAGGTCGGGCTGCTGGCCCGCCCCCACGCCGGCGGTGGCCGACAGCATCAGCAGCAGCGCGACACGGCGCATGGACGGATCTTACCGGGTTCTCTCCCGGTATGATGGACTCCGAGGAGGCATGGTGATGTCACGTGCGGCATTCGTGTTGGCGGCGGCCGCGATGGTCGGCGCCGCAGCGGCCGCCCAGGGGCCCGGCGGGCAGGGCGGAGGACGAGGCCGGGGAGGAGTCCCGGTCGGCGCGGGCGGCGAATGCCCGCCGGGCACCACGCTGGTCCGCGTGGGGCAGTGCCAGACGCCCGAATGGCCGGCGCCCTCCATCGTCGACTACCGTCCGAAATCGACGCTCGTCGTCGACGAGCATCGGGTGCCCCGTGCAAAGTTCCCGGTGGTCGACATCCACAGTCATACCGGGCCGACGCCCGCCACGATCGACCGACTCATCGGCGAAATGGACGCGCTCAATATCCGCGTGCTGAACAATCTCAGCGGTGGCTACGGGGCCGAGCTGAAGCAGAAGGTCGACTTCAGTCGCGGCACCAAGCACGCCGATCGGTTCATGGTGTTTGCCAACGGCCTCAACGGATTTCGCGACGTCGAGCCCGGCTACGGACGCAAGGCGGCCGCGCAGCTCGAGGCCGACGTGAAGAACGGCGCCATCGGCTTCAAGATCTTCAAGCAGACCGGGATGGACACGCTGAAGAAGGACGGCACGCGCCTGAAGATCAACGATCCGGAGCTGTCGCCGATCTGGGAGACGGCCGCGCGGCTGAACATCCCCGTCATCATCCACACAGGGGAGCCGCAGGAGTTCTTCAATCAGCCCGACATGCACAACGAGCGATGGCTCGAGCTGGCGCTGTTCGGCGACCGGCGGCAGTACCTGAACAAGGGCGTGACGTTCGATCTCCTGAATGCCGAACGCGACGATCTGTTCAAGACGCATCCGAAGACCCGCTTCATTGCCGCGCACTTCGGCTGGCACGCCAACAATCTCGGGCGCGCCGGGCGGCTGCTCGCGGAGCACCCGAACGTCGTCATCGAGCTGGCGGCGATCCTGTACGACCTGGGCCGCCAGCCGCGGACGGCGCACGATTTCTTCGTGAAGTACCAGGACCGGATTCTGTTCGGCAAAGACACGTACGCGCCCTCCGAGTTCCCCTACTACTGGCGCGTGCTCGAGACGCCCGACGAGTATTTCGACTACTACCGCGATTACCACGCGTTCTGGAATCTCTACGGGATGGGGCTGCCCGATGCGGTGCTGCAGAAGGTGTACTACCAGAACGCGCTGAAGATCGCGCCCGGGTTGCCGCAGACCGGGTGGAATCGCTAGAAACCACGAAGCCCACGAAGCCCACGAAGGTCACGAAACCCAATATACATTCGTGTCCTTCGAGGTCTTCGTGTCTCTTCGTGGTTATGCCGTCACAAGCCGCGAGGAGCCGCGCTCGCAGACGAACGCCGCCGCCCTCGATTCCGCATCCGAGCGCTCGAGGACCGTCGGGACGAAATACCATTCCGCCAGCATCCGCGACGCGGTGACGTCGAGCAGGACGTAGCCGCGGTTGTCGCCATCCAGAAACTTCAGGTGCGGCAGCACCGCTTTGAGGAGCGGCACCCGGTCGCGGAGCCCCGGCGCGGAGAAAAGCGGCGGCGAGCTGATGGCAGGGGCCATCAGCTCCACGGCCAGCGACCCGTCTCCCGACGGCTGGTATCCATCCCAGGGGCTGCGCGGCACGTCGAACGCCCACGAGCTGTGCAGGTCGCCGCTCAGGATCGCCACGTCGCGGATCCGGTCGGCGGCGAGGTAGTCGAACACGCGGTCGCGCGCGGCCTGATAGCCCTCCCAGGTGTCGGTGATCAGCACCGGCTTTCCGGCCGGCATTACGCGCGCGAACATGACCTGCTGGCCGAGGAGGCGCCACGCCGTGCCCGCATCCTGTGAGGAGCGGAGCTGGTCGAACAGCCATTGCTCCTGCGAGGCGCCGAGGATCGTCCGCTCCGGACTTGCGAGGCCCGCCACGTCGTCGGTGGCGACCTGCCGGTCACGAAGCCCGCGCGTGTCGAGCATGATCAGGTCGGCGAGGCCGCCGAACCGGAAGGCGCGATAGAGCCGGGGGGACGACCCGGCCGGGTCGCGCACCGGCATCCATTCGAGATAGGCCCTGTAGGCCGCCGCCCGGCGTGCGGCCCAGTCGCCTTCGCCCTGCTCGGGGTTGTGGTTGGCCGCGCCTCCGGCCCACGCATCGTTGGCCATCTCATGATCGTCCCAGACGGCGATGAACGGATGCTGGCGGTGCGCCTCCTGCAGGTCGGGGTCGGTGCGATAGGTGGCGTAGCGGACCCGATAGTCGGCCAGTGTCACGGCCTCCCGCCGCGGTTCCGGAACGCGCAGCAGGGCGGAGCCGTCCCCGAAAATGCCGTTCTCGAACTCGTAGATGTAGTCGCCGACGTGGACGATGGCGTCGAGGTCTGCGCGGTTGGCGAGGCAGCGGTAGACGTTGAAGAACCCGGCGGGATAGTTGGCGCAGCAGGCGACCGCGAGGCGCACGCGGTCGGCCGCGGCCGGCAACGTCTTCGTCCGTCCAATGGGCGAGCGCTGGCCGCGCGCCTCGAAGGCGTAGTAGTAGGTCCGTCCGGGCTGGAGGCCGGCGGCGTCGACCTTGACGGTGAAGTCGCGCTGCGCCGACGTCCGGACGGTTCCGCGCGCGACGGTCTGCGTGAGCCCGGGATCGGACGCGAGCCGCCACTGCACCTCTGTGACGGCAGCGTCGACGCCGTCTGCGACGGTGACGCGCGTCCACAGGATGACGCGATCGGCGAGCGGATCGCCGCTGGCGACGCCGTGGCGGAAGACGTCGGCCTGCCTGGCCAGGGCCACGTCGCGGGGGAGGAGCAGGGGCCAACCGGCGGCGGTCGTCCAGATGAACTGCCGGCGCGTCAACGACATCGGATGCCGGATCGTACACCGGCTTGACACCCCGGGGAGCCGCCACTAGGCTGAGGAGAGCCATGTTGGAGTGGTTTCGTTTTCAGGCGCCCTGGGTTGCCGTTGCGCTCATCCTGGCGACAGGGGTGGTGGGCAGGTCGGCTGTCCTCCCGCATGAAGACGACTGCCACGACGCCGCGTGCAACCCCGTCGCCGTCGAGCACAACGCCGCCGCGCATAGAATCGGCGCGGACTCCTCCGGCCCTGACGGCCACCCGCAGCACTGCCTCGTCTGTCACTGGGCGCGCGCGTTCCGGCCCCGCGCCGAAGCACGCATCGTGTCGGCGCCCGCCTCGTCGGCCGACGTCAGGATTCCGGCCGTCCCGTTCACGCTGTCTGCGGCTGCGCCGGTCTCGCAGCCGCCGCTCCGCTCGCCGCCCCTGTAGCTCCTTCAGTTCACCCTGTAGTTCAAGATTGCGCGCGTCGGCGCGGTGACGGGTGTGTCACACGTGAGCCCGCGCCTCTGCGCTGGGGGACCCATGAGAACGATTGGTATCCGGATGCCGGCACTCGCTGCGGCTGTGCTGCTCGCGGCGAGCCCGGCCGCCGCGCAGACGAACGACGTGCAGGCGCTGCGCCAGGAGGTCGAGCAGCTTCGGACCGAGCTCGCGTCGCTGCAGCGGCAGTACGCCGACCGGTTGGCGGCGCTCGAGGCGCGTCTGGGCGCGGCCCAGGGCGCGCCCGCGGTCCCCGCGGTGCCCCCGGTCGCGGAGGTCCCCGCCGGGGCGGCCGGCGCCGGTCCGGCCGGCCCGCTGCCCGTCTACGGCGCACCGACCGCCGGGTCGAAGATCTTCAATCCCGACATCGGCATGATCGGCAACTTCCTTGGCGCCGTCGGGTCGAACCAGGGGGGAAGCGAGACGATTGCTCCCACGCCCTTCATGACGCTTCAGGAGAGCGAGGCCAGCTTCCAGGCGATCGTCGATCCGTACGCACGCGCCGACTTCTTCCTGGCCGTCGGGGAAGAGGGCATCGAGGTCGAGGAGGGCTACGTCACATTTCCCACGCTGCCGGGTGGACTGCTGGTCAAAGCCGGCAAGATGCGGGCAAACTTCGGCCGCCTCAACGCGTTTCACAACCACTCGCTGCCGTGGATCGACCGTCCGCTCGTGATGTACAACCTGCTCGGGGGGAGCCCCGACGAGCCCGACACGGGGATCAAGGATGCAGGGGTGTCCGTCAACCGCCTCATCCCGGCCGGCAGTCTGTTCCTCGAAGCGACGGGCGAGATCTATCGGGGCGACTCCGGCACGCTCTTCAAGACAGCGCGTCTGCGGGATTTCGCCGCGCTCGGCCGGGTGCGCGGGTACGTGGACCTGTCTGACGACGCGAACCTCGAGACCGGCGTCTCGTACACGCGCGGCCACAACGATCTCGGCAGCGGCTTCATCACCGAGCTCTACGGCACCGACCTGACCTTCCGGTGGCGGCCGCTCAGCCGCGCGATCTACCGCTCGCTGGCAGCCCGCGCCGAGCTCGTGTGGAGCCGGCGGCAGGAGGCGCCGTCGCTGCAGCGTGCCTTCGGCTTCTACGGATCGCTCGAGTACCAGCTCCAGCGCCGATGGTTCGTCGGCGGACGCTTCGACCAGGCGGAGCGCGCGTTGAATGCCGCCGTCCGCGATCGGGGGGTGTCGACCATGCTGACCTACTGGCCGAGCGAGTTCAGTCAGATCAGGGGGCAGTACCGGCGCACTCGATACGGAGACGATCGGCGCGTCGCCAACGAGCTGCTCTTCCAGCTGCTGTTCACCATCGGCGCCCATGGGGCGCACCCGTTCTAGGGCAGAGGAGAACGTCATGAGGATGCTCGTCAGACCGGTCGTCGCGGCCATGGCAGCGGTGGCATTGACCGCCGTGACCGCCACCGCCCAGAGCAAGGTGAACGTCGTGACGTCCACCGAGGATCTCGCATCGATCGCCCGCGAAGTGGGGGGCGATCGCGTCAACATCATCGCCCTCGCGAGGGGGGTGCAGGACCCGCATTTCGTCGAGCCGAAGCCGAGCTTCATCCTGGCGGTCAACCGCGCCGACCTGTATATCGCCGTCGGCCGGGAGCTGGAAATCGGGTGGCTGCCGCCGCTGCTGACGAGCAGCCGCAACGCGCGCATCCAGCCGGGCGCGCGCGGATACCTCGATGCGTCGCTCAACGTCCGGATTCTCGACATTCCCACGGGCCAGATCACGCGCGCCATGGGGGACGTGCACCCGCTGGGCAACCCGCACTACTGGCTCGATCCCGGAAACGGGCGGCGAATCGCCCAGGCGATCCGCGACAAGCTCTCCGAGCTCGCTCCGGACGGCAGAGCCTCGTTCGCGCAGCGATATGACGACTTCGACCGGCGGCTGGCGGCGGCCGAGAAGCGCTGGGACGCCGCGCTGGCGCCGTACAAAGGCACGAAGCTCGTCACGTACCATCGGTCGTGGCCGAACTTCATGGACCGGTTCGGCCTGGAGGTCATCGGCTACGTCGAGCCGAAGCCCGGCATCCCGCCGTCGCCGTCGCACATTCTCGCCCTCATCGAGGAGATGAAGCGGCAGATGGTGAAGGTCATCGTCGTCGAGCCGTACTTCAGCCTGAGAACGCCGCAGTCGATTGCGTCGCAGGTCGGCGGCCGGGTCCTGGTGCTGGCGCCCTCGGTCGGCGGCGCCAAGGAGGCCACCGACTACATCCAGCTGTTCGAGTACAACGTCAGGCTGCTCGCGGCGGCGCTGAAGGACGTGACGGGGAAGTAGGGGCGCCGTGGACTGGACGATTCTGCAGTTTCTCGCCCCCGCCATCGTCGCGAGCCTGGTGATCGTGGGTATGCACGCGTACCTCGGACTCCACGTGGTCGAGCGCGGCGTCATCTTCGTCGATCTGTCGCTCGCGCAGATCGCATCGCTCGGCGCTGCGATGGCGGTGTGGCAGGGCTACGAGCCGCAGGATCCTGCCGTCTACTGGATGAGCCTCGGGTTCACGCTGATTGGGGCGGCGCTGTTCGCGACCGTGAAGGGTCACGCCGCGCGTATTCCGCAGGAGGCCATCATCGGCATCGCGTACGCCGTGGCGTCCGCGGCCGTCATCCTGACGCTCAGCAAGGCCGCGGGCGAAGCGGAGCATCTGCGCGACATGCTCGTGGGCAACATTCTCTCGGTCCAGTGGCCCGATGTCTGGCTGACCAGCCTCATCTATCTGGCCATCGGCGTGTTCCATTACGTCTTCAGACGGCGATTCCTCGACATCTCCATCGATGCCGACGCCGTGGCGGCCCGGGGCGTGTCGGTCCGGTTCTGGGACTTCCTCTTCTATGCCTCCTTTGGGTTCGTGGTCACGCGATCGGTGGCGATCGCGGGAGTCCTGCTCGTCTTCTGTTATCTGATCGTGCCGTCGGTCGGCGGCATGCTCTTCGCGGAACGCATCGGCACCAGGCTCGCGATTGGGTGGGTCATGGGCACCGTGGTCTCGCTGCTCGGCATGTATTTCTCCGTCCAGTTCGACCTGCCGACCGGCGCCACGATCGCCTGCACGTTCGGCCTCGTCCTGGCGGCGATGGCCGCGGCGCGGCCGCTCCTGCGGCGACGTGCGTGATCTAAGAGCGCCGCGCGCGGTCCGGGCCGACGCGATCCGCCAGCGTCTGCAGCTCCGGCGGCAGCGGCGCTTCGAGCACGAGCGTTTCACGTGAGACGGGATGCGGGAAGGTCACGCGCCACGCGTGCAGCGCCTGGCGCGCGAGCCTCTCATCTGCCTCTCCGTACACCCGGTCGCCGACGATGGGCCACCCCTGCGACGCCAGGTGAACGCGGATCTGGTGCGTGCGCCCCGTGACCAGCTCACACCGGACGACTGCCCGCCCGTTCGACGCCGAGAGGACCTCATAGGCCGTGCGGCTCCGCTGGCCGGCCGGGTCAACCACGACGCGGCGCCGATCCTCCGGGCTGCGCGCCAGCGGGAGATCGATCGCGCCCCGGGGCGCCGGCGAACCGCGCACGATTGCCAGATACTCCTTGGTCACGCGCCCCGCCGCGCCGTCGCGCTGGACCTGCGCATGCACCTCGGCCGACAGCGCGACCAGCACGAGGCCCGAGGTGCCCTTGTCGAGGCGGGTGATGATCCGGGGCTCGCGAACGCGCGCGAGCAGGCCGTTCAGCAACGTGCCCGACCAGTTCTTGTAGGTGGGATGCACGACCATCCCGGCCGGCTTGTCGATCGCCATGACCCACTCGTCCTCATAGATCACGGCGAGATCGAGCGGCTCGGGTCCCGGCGGGGGCCGCCGCGGTTGAACTCCGCCCTGCTTTTCAGGCATCGTGTACGGTATGGCTCTTTTGTCTTCGCCGCTCAAGCTGCGCCTCCCGCGCCCGGAGGACGCGCTGCCGGGCCGTCTCGAGGCGATGACGGTGGCGCCCACGCACTACGTGACCGGCAACCGGATTGTGCCGCCGTTTCCCTCCGGCCTGGAGCAGGCGGTCTTCGGGATGGGATGCTTCTGGGGTGCCGAGAAGAAGTTCTGGGAAGCCCCCGGGGTCTACGCCACCGCGGTCGGGTACGCCGGCGGCTACACGCCGAATGCGACGTACAAGGAGGTCTGCTCCGGCATGACCGGGCACACCGAGGTGGTACTCGTCCTCTTCGATCCCGCGCAGACGACGTACGAGGAGATGCTGAGGGTCTTCTGGGAGAACCACGACCCGACCCAGGGGATGCGCCAGGGCACCGACGCCGGCACGCAGTACCGGTCGGCGATCTACACGTGTTCTCCGGATCAGCGGCGGGCGGCCGACGCCTCGCGCGCGGCCTATCAGGATCGGCTCACGGCCGCGGGCTACGGCCGCATCACGACCGAAGTCGCCGACGCGCCGCCGTTCTACTACGCCGAGGACTATCATCAGCAGTACCTCGCCAAGAACCCGGGAGGCTATTGCGGGCACGGCGGCACCGGGGTCGCCTGCCCGATCGGAATCAAGGTGTGAGGAATATTGACGAATTTGCGGATTGACGAATTGCAATTGCTCCATTCAATCCGTAAATTCGTAGATTCGTAAATCCGTAAATTCAAAGGGTCCATGTCCAGGGTCATCTACTCCAGTACCGCCGATACCATCGATCAGGAGCCGCTGCGCGCCGCGCACCAGGTGCGCGTCGTCACCGACCGCGAGGAGGGCGCGCCGGTGCACGCGCTGCCCGGCGGCGTGTACGGCTACACGTATTCGCCGGGGTTGCCGAATGCGCCGCTTTTCGCCACCAGGCGCTACCGCGCGTACGAGATCCACAAGCTGGCCGGGGGCGAGACGTTCCTGGTGGCGTTTGCGGATCCGGAATCCGAGCGGCAGATCACGTCGGGCGGGGAAGCCAGCGTCCGCGTGCACCCGGCGCCGGCCGGCCCGGCAACCAGGCTCGTGACGGTGCCCTATTCGCGCATCAGTCAGCACCGTCAGTACGCGGCGCCGAACCAGGACGGCTTTACGGTGACGCTTCGACCGGCCTAGCCGGATCGGCGGCCCATTCCGAATACGAGCCGGGATACAGCCTGGCGCCATGGATGCCTGCATGCTCCAGCGCCAGGAGATTCTGGCAGGCGCTGACACCCGAGCCGCAGTACATCACCACGTCCTCCGGGGGGCGGCTCCCGATCAGGCGGGTGAACTCCTCGCGGAGCTCGCCCTCGGGGCGCAGCGTGCCTTCATTCGTCAGGTTCCCGGCGTAGTGGTGGCTCACGGCGCCAGGGATATGGCCCGGCACCCGGTCGAGCGGCTCGGTGCGTCCTGCAAAGCGCTCCTCGGCACGCGCATCGACGAGCAGCCGCGCGGGGTTGCCGGGGCGTGATTCGACGTCCCGGAGGCTGACCACCATCTCGGCCCGCGGCCGCCCGGTGAACGTCACGCCCGGTCGTGTTTCGTTGCCCGTTCGCACGGCTCGTCCTTCGCGGACCCACTTCGCGAACCCGCCGTCCAGAACGGCCACCGCCTCGTGGCCCAGGTAGCGCAGCATCCACCACAGCCGGCTCGCGAACATCCCGGTGATCTCGTCGTAGGCAATGACCTGCGCGTCGTTGGAGATGCCGAGCCCGCCGAACGCCGCGGCCATCGCGTCGGGCGCGGGCAGCGGGTGCCGCCCGTTGCGCCCGGTCGGCGCGGCGGCCAGGTCGTGCGACAGGCTGGCGTAGACCGCGCCCGGTATGTGCCCGCCCCGGTACTGCTCGCGGCCGGCGGACGGCTGCTGCAGGTCGTAGCGGCAGTCGACGATCACCCACGAGCCGTCCAGGTGCGACGCCAGCGTGTCAGTGGAGACCAGGGTGGTATAGGTCATCGATGAACCACGAAGGCACGAAGATCACGAAGAACACGAAAGCCTTGATAGGTTCGTGTCCTTCGAGACCTTCGTGAACTTCGTGGTTGTCCCTATTGCTGGAAGCGTTCGAGCGCCGCGATGCGCGCCTCGAGCGGCGGATGCGTCGAGAAGAAGACCATCCACCCGCGCGTGCCGTTGATCTTGAGCGTGGCGAGCGCCTGGTGCTGCGTCTCGACCAGCTCGCGGTTCGCGGCGAGGCGCCGCAGCGCGCCCAGCATCCGCTCGCGCCCGGCGAGCGCGGCCCCGCCGCGGTCGGCCCGGAACTCGCGGTGGCGCGAGAACCAGGCGGTGATGAGCGAGCCGAAGATGCCCAGCACGATCTCCAGCACGATGATCACGAGGTAGCTCGAGCCGTAGCTGCTGCGCGAGTCGCTCGACCGCATGGCAAACGCGATCAGCCGCGCGAAGAAGATGACGAACGCGTTGATGACGCCCTGCAGCAGCGTCATGGTCACCATGTCGCCGTTGCCGATGTGCGCTACCTCGTGCGCGAGCACGCCTTCGACCTCGTCGCGCCGCATGCTCCGGAGCAGCCCCGATGAGACCGCCACGAGGCTGCGCCGTTTGCTCGGCCCCGTCGCAAAGGCGTTCACTTCGGGAGACTCGTAGAGGCCCACTTCTGGCATCGGCAGGCTCGCCTGCTGCGTGAGCCGCGCGACCGTCGAGTACAGCCAGTCGAGCTCGTCCTGCCCGGTGCGGCCGTCCACCAGCCGGACGCCGGTCGCCTTCTTGGCGATGAAGCGGGACATCTGCAGCGAGAGGAAGGCGCCGCCCATGCCCCAGACGAGCGCGAAGACCGCGAGCGCGCCGGTATCGATCCCGTCGGGCCCGACGTAGCGGCCGACCCCCAGGAACGCCATGATGACCGACAGCATCACGACGATCGCCAGGTTGGTGATCAGGAAGAGAAAAATGCGCTTGCCCATGCGATCAGAATATCCGGAGGGCGCTAGGATCGCAACCGCTCGGCGAGCCGATGGAGGAACAGCCCGACGTCGGTGACGACGCCGACGGTCTGCGTCGAGCCGCGATCGGAGAGCTTGGTCACGACGGCCGGATTGATGTCGACGCAGACGACGCGCACCCAGGAGGGCAGCATGTTGCCGACCCCGATGCTGTGGAGCATCGAGGACAGCATCAGGACGAGATGCACGTTCCGGGAGAGCGCCGTCGCGTAGCGATCCTGCGCCTCCGCCAGATCCATCAGCGTGTCCGGCAGCGGGCCGTCGTCGCGAATGCTGCCCGCCAGCACGAACTCGACGCCGTGCGTCACGCACTCGTACATCACGCCCGATTGCAGGACGCGCGATTCGACCGCCTGGCGGATGCCGCCCGCGCGGTTGATCGTGTTGATGGCCGCCATGTGGTTGCGGTGTCCCTGTTCGACCGCCGCCCCGACGCGCAGATCGATGCCGAGCGAGGTGCCCGACAGCGCGTACTCGATGTCGTGCACCGCGAGGGCGTTGCCGGCCAGCAGCACGTCGACGAAGCCGAGCCGCACGAGCTCCGAGAAGTGCTCGACGCCTCCGGTGTGCACCACCACGGGCCCGGCGACGACGGCAATCCGGCCCCCGTCCTGCCTGACGTGCCGCATCATCTCGGCAATCCGGGACACGACGCTCTCGACCCTGCGCTCGGATGAGACATCGTTGCTCATGAAGGCAAAGCCGAGACGGTCGCGCTCCTTGAACTCGGGGGTGACGCGGATCCCCTCGTGGCCGCAGACAATCGGATCGTTCGCGCGGACGTCGCGCAGCTTGCGGCAGACGGCCCGGCCGTCGCGCGCCACGATGACTGCGTCCATGCGCTGCGATTCGACCTCGACCCAGCGCCCGCCCAGCCGCACGTGCGTCCGGTTGTTGGTGGTCGAATAGAAATCGTCCGGGACGCAGCGATCCTTTTCGGCCGGCGTGATGACGGCGTCGCGCTCGCGGACCGGATGGCACCCGAAGGTCGTGAGCTGCTGCAGCAGCTCGTCGAGGATCGCCGATTCGGACGCCGTGATCCGCATCGTGATCTTCGAGGCATCGTCGTTGGTCCGGCCGATGTCGAACGTGACGATCTCGTACGAGGCCTTCGCCTCGATGATCTTGTCGAAGATCGCCGACAGCAGGCCCGAGTCGATCAGATGGCCTTCGGCTTCGATGGTGTCGCTGGCCGCCATGGGGTGAAGACATTGTACAAGTGGAGAAGTGTAAAAGTAGAAAGTTGAAAGTAAGTGGAAAAGAGTCGAGCGTTCGGCTTCGTTGCCCAGGTCTCGAAGCGCTTATCAAACGTGTCGCGATCCGGCCATCTCTATCTTTTGGGTCTTCCGGAAGTCGTGTGGGTGATTTTTGGTCATTTCAGAGAGCTGGCAGCATGCACGTGAGGATTTTGAGGCGCAAGTATTCCTCGTCACGCAGTCCGTACGATCGTCGTTGGATGACTCGAATCTTGTTGTTGAGCCCTTCGACAAAGCCGAGCGAGACCTTGTTGACCGGCTTGCAGTAAACAGCGATCCCGTCCCAATGGCGATCGATCATCTCGGCGAATTTCTCGTCGGGCTTGAGGCGCTGCCATTTGAGCGCTGCCCGCCAGTTGTCGAAGAAGCGCCGTGCCCAGCCCTCGCGTTCATAGCTCCACCACTGCCCGAAGGATTCCTTGAGCAGGTAGGCGGTGTTCAGGCGCTTGTTCGCGGCCAGCAGCGTCTTGAGCGCCTGCCGGCCTTCCAGGCTGAG
>MEKU01000073.1:9863-26839 GCA_001767195.1 Acidobacteria bacterium RIFCSPLOWO2_02_FULL_67_21 | reverse complement strand
AGTGCACGACGATGGCCAAGGGTGCCGCCGTGCACCAGGGACGCCAGTGCAAGGAAGGGTGGACGCTCTATCCGCTGCCGAGCCCGACGTTCAAGGGCACGAACGTGCGGACCGACTACTACTACTACAACTGGGTCGATCAATTTAATACGCTCGGCCTGGGTGAGAACGCGCCGATTGCCACGGGCACCGGCTCGGATTCTCTGATCGCCCTCGATCCGAAGACGAAGGAGCCGATCCTCATGCGCGTGCCGTATCCGCTGGCCGGCTTCCATCCCCGCGGTCTCGACGGTCGCATCGACAACCCGAACGCGGGTTGGAAGGGCAAGGGCATCTATTCGTCGACCGGCGCCGATACCGTGTGGCATTCCGAAGGCGGGATCGCCATGAAGGACGGTAAGTACTACTCGGTGGCCAAGCCGATCCTGGTGAAGTTCCAGGTTCGTCCTGACCCGCTGGCGCGGTAGCTCCGTCGCTGTCGTTCCGGGCCCGTCACGCCTCCCTCTGCGCGTGACGGGCCTGTTTTTCATCCGGCCCGATCCGCTGCCCCGTCGCTCCCATGAAGAGGCGTTCCCGCGTTCCGCTCTACCTGCTGGCGGCTGGCACGGCTGTCGTGGTCGTAGCCGGCCTTCTCGGGAGCCTGTCGCGCCGGGACCGGCCCGACGCCGGCGAGGGATCGCCTCCCACGCCGGTCGTGGCGCCCGTCAGCCCCGGCGGCGCCGCCCTCGCCGACGCTGCCAGGCGCTACATACCGCTGGCCGACGCGCGGCCCTTCATGGAGACACTCCGGGGCCACCTTCCCGGCGAGCTCCGCGGGCAGAACGATGCCGCGATCGAGTCGGTCTGGCCGGACTGGGTCGCGAGCCGGGATGCGGCGATCCGCGCCAGGGTTCAGCGCGGCGACGAGGACTCGCTCGTGTTCTTCTGGTATTTCGGCACGTCGTTCACGAATCTGCCGCCGGTCACCGCCCGCAACGCGCCGGGCCTTGGCGGCCCGGAGGCGGCCGAGCGCATGCTGCAGCAGCGGCTCGACCGTCTGCTCGATGCGCTGTCGGTACCCGGCGCGGATGAACGCGTTCAGTTCGCGCGCAGCGTGGTCGAGCGAAGGGGCATCAGCCCGTCCACGCCGGCAGGACGAGCGGAGGCGCGGCGTTACCTGGGCGAGATTCGCGCGCGCGTCGTTCGCGAGTACGACGAGCATCAGCAGGCGCTCCGGTCGATGCAGGAGCAGGACTCTGCGGACGCCCTCGCAGGCTTCGCCACGATGTACCGGGAGCGGGGGCTTTCGTCCGACACCTCGGTGCTTGCCGCCTTTGCAGTCGAGCAGGCGCTGTCCGACCTCCGTGCGGGCGGAGTGCTCGGCGACGGGGCCGTCCGCCGGGCGGCGGTTGTCGGCCCCGGCCTCGACTTCGCCAACAAGGACGACGGCTACGATTTTTATCCGGTGCAGACGATTCAGCCGTTCGCGCTGGCCGACTCCCTGATTCGCCTTGGCCTCGCGTCGGCCGATGATCTCGCGATCACGACCCTCGATCTGAGCGATCGCGTCAATCAGCACATCGAGTCCGCGCGGCGGAAGGCGCGCGCCGGCCAGGGCTACGTCCTGCACCTGCCGCTGGACGCGGTCGAAGCCTGGAATCCGGAGCTCGTTGCGTACTGGGCCCGTGCGGGCGACCGCATCGGGCGGGAGTCGCAGGCGATCGTGCCGCCGTCGAGTGCCGGCAGGATTCGGGTGAGGGCCGTGACGATCCCGCCGATGCGGGTGCTGTCCGTGGTGCCAAGAGATCTGAACATCGTGCTCGAGCGCCTCGACCCGCCCTCCGGCATGCGGTTCGACGCCATCGTGGCCACCAACATCCTCGTCTACTACGATGCATTCGAGCAGGCGCTCGCCCTCGCCAACATCGCCGCGATGCTCCGCCCGGGCGGGATCCTGCTGTCGAACACCCCGGTGCCGCCGACCGCCGGGATGAAGCTGTCGGAGCGGTTCACCACCGTGTCGTACAGCGCCCGCCAGCGAGACTACCTATTCTGGTACACGCGGCAATAGCGCTAGGCCGTCGCGCGTGTCCGCCGGCGCACCAGCCAGGCGTACACGGAGATATTGAGGATGATGACCGTCAGGCCGAGGGCGGTCTGAGCCGTGCTGGTCAGCCCTGCCGGGTACAGCAGCGGGAACAGATACCGTGCGATGAAGTCGCCGCTGTAATCGTCGAGGCCGGCCCGGGCCCGGAGATCGTTCTCGAGCGGGGTCAGCGGACAGATGCCGCCGGACAGCTCAATGTACGCCGCCCAGCCGGCCGCCGGCACGTGCAGCCAGGGAATCCATCGCCACCGGAGCGCGAGCAGCCCGCCGGCGGCGGCAAAGGCCACAAACGCGAAGTGCAGCGCGACGGCGATTCCGGCGAGTGCGCCCCAGACAACGATCACGGCTGTCATCCTAGTCGATCGATCGTTCCGTCCCTTCGAGCGGCGTATCATGTGAGCCGTTCAGATGTCAGTGCGCGTCGTCTGCGTCGCGGTGATCGCTGCCGTGCTGATGGGGGCGCGTGTGCGCGCGCAGGACCCTCTCGAGCTGCGCTGGGGCGGCGATGCGGAAGGCGGCGCGCCGTTCGTAGAGGCTGACCCTCGCGACCCCGCCCGGCTCGTCGGCTTCGATGTCGAGATTGCCGAGCTCATCGCGCGCGGGCTCGGACGCGTGCCGCGCTTCGTCCAGGTTGGGTTCACGAGTCTTGATGCCTCGGCAGCCCGGGGTGACTTCGACATCGGCCTCAGCGGCATCGAAGACAGCGCCGCCCGGCGCGCGCGGCTGGCCGTGACGGTCCCGTACTACCAGTTCCGGGAACTGCTCACCGTGCGCGAGCCAGACCGGGGGCGCTTCCGGTCGCTCGCCGACCTGCGTGGCAGGCGCGTGGCGACGCTCGGCGCGACGCTCGCCTACGACCTGCTCGTCGCCGCTCGGACGCAGCACGACGTGGTGCCGGTGGTGTACGAGGACGACGTGCACCCGTATAGCGATCTCGCCGTCGGCCGCGTCGACGCGGTGCTGCTCGACCAGGTGCTTGCCGAGCGCGGCGTTCGGCGCAACGCAGGACTCGTCAACCAGGACTCCGCGGTTGACGTCGGCTACTACGTTGGCGTGCTGGCGCCGTCGCAGGCCCGGCTGCGCGACCGCGTGAACGGGAGTCTGCGCGAAGCGATGCGCGACGGTCGTCTCGAGGCGATCTTCCGCCGCTGGGACATGTGGAACGGGGATCAGCCGCGGCTGTACGCCCGGGTGCTCGCGGGCGACGGCGTGGAGCTGACCCCGCTGACGGCGTCATCGCTCAGCACCTGGGAGGCGACGCGCCGATACGTTCCGTCGCTGCTCCAGGCGGCGGTCATCACGCTTGTGCTGTCGTGCGCCGCCATGGCGCTGGCGGTGATGGTGGGCGCGGCCATCGCGAGCGGACGCGTCTACGGGCCGGCGCCCCTCCGTGCCGTCCTGACGGCATGGGTGGAGCTCATCAGGGGCACCCCGCTGCTGCTGCAGTTGTTCGTGCTGTACTTCGGCTTTGCCTCAGTGGTGCAGCTTCCGGCGTTTCTCGCGGCGCTGGCCGCCCTCGGCCTGAACTACGCCGCCTATGAGAGCGAGATCTACCGCGGCGCGCTCGAAGCGGTCCCGGCGGGGCAGCTCGACGCGGCGCGCACGCTCGGGTTCTCCCGGATCCAGACGCTGACCCTGGTGCGCGCGCCCCAGGCGTTCCGCCTGGCGCTGGCGCCCATGACCAACGACTTCGTCGCGCTGCTCAAGGACAGCTCGCTCGTATCGGTGATTACCGTCGTCGAATTGACGAAGCAGACGTCGATCTTCGCGGCGAATATCGGCAGCTGGGTGGTGCCGGGGGCCCTGTGCGCCGCGTTGTACCTGGCGCTGTCGCTGCCGCTCGCGAGGTATGCGCGCCGGGTCGAGAAGCGGTGGCGCCGCGGGTGATGCAGCTGCAGGTCCAGGACGTCACGATTCGGCGCGGAGAACGGGTGGTCGTGCGCGGGCTCACGTTCTCGGCCGCCCGCGGTGACGTGGTCGCGCTGGTGGGAGCGTCAGGGGCGGGGAAGTCGAGCGTCCTCAGGGCGATCGGTGGCCTGGATCCGGTTGCGGCGGGCGAGATCCGGGTCGGCGGCGTGCCCGTGACGTCCGCGCGGCCACCGGGACGAGCGGTGGCCGATTCGCGCCCGCTAGTCGGCCTCGTGTTCCAGTTCCATCATCTTTTCGCGAACAGGACAGCGCTCGAGAACGTGTGGCTGGCGCCCGTCCACGTCCTGCGGCAGCCGCGCGGCGATGCGGAGCGTCGCGCGCGGGCGCTGCTCGACGCGCTCGGCGTCGGCGACCGTGCCGCCGCGCTGCCCCACGAGCTCTCGGGGGGCGAGGCCCAGCGTGTGGCCATCGCCCGCGCGCTGGCGGTTGAGCCGCCGGTCCTGTTGATGGATGAGCCGACCGCATCGCTCGACGCCGCGCGGCGCGGCGATCTGGCGGCAACCGTCGTACGGCTGGCGGGAGAGGGCCGCACGATTGTGGTCGCAACCCACGACGCCGACTTCGCCGGGGCGTGCGCGGCGCGGACCGTGCCGTTGCAGGGCGGCCGTCACATAGAATGAAGACCTCCGGCATGCTCCAGACACTCGTGCGCAGCGATGCGCGGCACATCGAGTACGACACCGATCGCCACATCCGGTACCGCAACAAGCCTTACTACCGCCTGCTGCACTGGCCCATCTGGATCTTTGTCTTCTTCATCGCGCCGGGGCCGTTGACCTTCGGCCTCTTCGAGCGCGGGTTCGACGAGCGCACCGTCGCGTGGCTGCTGATGGTCATGATGGCGACCGGCATCGCCGGGTTGCGCGGCCGTCTGCCCGGCTGCGAGCCGAAGCCGTACATCATCCGGTTTACCGAGGACCGCCCGAACCCGCTGTACCGTCGGGTCTGCTATACGGCCGCCTGGGGCGAGGTCGTCGCGTTCGCGGTGCTGAACGCCGCGGGTCTCGCCTTTGCGGCGGCCACAGGCGAGTGGCGGCTCAGGCAGCTCTACGATGCTGCCTACTTCCCGATTGCCGGAACGCTGTGGGTGGTGGGCGCCGCAGGCCTGCTGCCGCGCGTGAAGCCGTCCACACAGGGCGAGGGGCACGAGCGGAGGTACTTCTACGGCTCGGTCTGGGCGGTGGCCATCGCTCAGCCGGTACTATGGATCCTGTGGAAGCTGCTGCCGGTCGGCCGGAGTGCCGACGCGCTGAAACTGGCCGTCTTCGTCGGCATCCTCGCCGGTGTCGGTCATCTGGCGCGTGTCGGCGTGCTGCCGCGGACGCGGCCGATCGTCCCGGGAGAGCTGGCCGTCAGTGACTAACGACATCGACGCGCTCACGTCGCCGACGCTCATGTACGTCCGCGAGCGCTGGTGGAACGATGACTTCACGGAGTTCCTCGCCGAAACGCTTCGTCCCCGGCCGGGCAACCGCATTCTCGACGTCGGGTGCGGCGAGGGGCTCGCCGAGGTCCGGATCGGACGGCTGCAGGTCTCGCAGCTTCGCCTCTTCGGCGTCGATCTCATGATCGAGCGCGTCATGGTCGCGCGGCGGGAAACGGCTGCGCACAATCTGCGGGTCGGCCTCGCGACCGCCGACGCGTGCGCGCTTCCCTTCCGCGACGGCGCGTTCGACTCGACGTTCTGTGTGGCGGTGCTCCAGCACATCGGCGATGTCGATCGCGCGGTGCGTGAGTTCGCCCGTGTCACGGCGCCCGGCGGCCGCGTGCTGGCGGTCGAGCCCGATAATGCCGCCCGCTACCTGTACGCGTCGGCGCCCGCCGGCCACCGGGCGTTCGAGATGTCCTCCCGGTTTCTCACCGCGCTCGTGCGCGCGCGCGGAGACGTCGTCTCGGCGCTCGTGGGGCCGACGCTGCCGACGCGGTTCACGAAGCACGGCATCGAACCGCTCCAGGTGAGAGTGTTTCCCGTATCGAGGACGTATGTGGGGGCTCCGCCCGACGAGGTCTGGAAGCGGCGTCGCGGCGACATCGAGCGCGCAATCGCGGCCGCGCCGGCCGCGCCGGTCCGCGAGATCGGGCGCGAGTACCTCGAGGCGCTCGAGGCGTACGCCGCCGAAGCCCGCGACGCGGGGCCCGGGTTCGTCGAAATCCAGAACACGATGCTGTTTGCGACCGTGGGGCAGAAGACCGCGTAGATGGAGGGTTACGAAGGCTGGGATGAGTACGCGCCGTTCTATGACTGGGAGAACGCGCGGACGCTCGGCCGGCGCGATGTGCCGTTCTGGCGGCGATTTGCGCTGGAGGCCGGCGGTCCGGTGCTCGAGCTCGGGGCCGGAACCGGCCGCGTTGCCGCCCCGCTCGGCCGCGCCGGGGTCCCGCTCACCGGAATCGATCGATCCGAGGCGATGCTGGCCCGCGCACGGCGCCGCACCGCCCGGGCGGGCGCGCGGCGCCACGTGAGGCTGGTTCGGGGCGATATCCGGCATCTCCCGTTCTCATCCGGCGCCTTCGCGGCAGTCATGGCGCCTTACGGCGTGCTGCAGTCGCTGCTCCGCGAGCGCGACCTGGCCGCGACGCTCCGTTCCGTCCATCAGGTGCTGCAGCGCGGTGGCGCCTTCGGCCTGGAGCTGGTGGCCGACCTGCCCGCCTGGGAGGAATATCGCAGGCGGATCAGCCTGCGCGGCTGGAAGCAGGGGCGCGACGGCGCGCGCGTGACGCTGGTGGAGACCGTGCGGCAGGACCGCGCCCGGCGGCTCACGATCTTCGACCAGGAGTTCACCGAGCGGGAGGGCCGCCGCCGGAGGACGAGCCGATTCGCGCTGACGTTCCGCACCCTGACCGTCCCGCAGATGGCGCGGCGGCTCGAAAAGGCCGGGTTTACGGTCACGGCCCTCCTGGGCGATTACCGCGGCGGGCCGTGGGATCGACGGGCCGAAGTCTGGATGATTCTCGCGCGTAACTGCTAGAATTTCTCGTTACCTCTGGAGTTCATGCATGTCTGGCCATTCCAAGTGGCACACCATCAAGCACAAGAAGGGCGCCGCCGACGCCAGGCGGGGCAAGGTCTTCACGCGGCTCATCAAGGAATTAACCGTCGCCGCACGCAATGGCGGCGGCGATCCTGACATGAACCCTCGCCTGCGCACGATTGTGGCCGAGGCCAAGGCCAACAACATGCCGCGGGAGAACATCGAGCGCGCGATCCGCCGCGGCACGGGTGAGGAGCCCGGCGTCACGTACGACGAAGTCACCTATGAGGCGTACGGGCCAGGGGGCGTCGCGCTCATGATCGAGACGCTCACCGACAACAAGAACCGCACCGTGGGTGAGATCCGGCACCTCCTCGGCAAGCATGCCGGCAACCTCGCGGCGGAAAACAGCGTCGCCTGGATGTTCTCCCGCAAGGGCGAGATCATCGTCGAAAAGGGAAAGATCGACGAAGACAAGCTCCTCTCGGCGGCTCTCGACGCCGGGGCCGACGATATGAACGACGACGACTCTGCATGGGAGGTCGTGAGCGCGCCCGAGCAGTTCGAAGCTGTGCGTGACGCGATCAAGGCGCTGGGCGTCGAGCCGGCCAGCGCGCAGATCGCCATGATTCCGCAGAACTATGTGAAGCTCGTCGGCAAGGAAGCGCAGCAGATGCTCAGGCTGATGGAAGCGATCGAGGACCACGACGACGTCCAGCACGTCTGGGCGAACTTCGACGTCGAGGAGAAGGAGATCGAGGCATCGCTGGCGTGAGAATTTTCGGCATCGATCCGGGCTCCGAGCGGACCGGCTACGGCTGCGTGGAGACGGACGGCCGCACCCCGCGCCTGATCATCTGCGGCGCCATTACCGCGCCGGCTGACGACCCCTTTCCCGAGCGGCTTGCCCGTATCCACCGCGAGCTCATCTCCCTGCTCGCCGGCTGCACGCCCGACTGCGTGGCCATCGAGAGCCTGTTCCATGCCGTCAACGTCCGCAGCGCTCTGAAGCTCGGGCACGCCCGCGGCGTGGCCGTGCTGGCGGCGGTGGAGGCCGGCTGTCCGGTGGTGGAGTACTCGCCCGCGGAGGTGAAGCGCGCCGTGGTCGGCTACGGGCGCGCGGAAAAGCACCAGGTGCAGCAGATGGTGCAGCTCCTCCTGGGACTGGCTGCGCCGCCCTCGCCCCACGACGCCGCCGACGCGCTGGCAATCGCGATCTGCCATCTGCACTCGCTCCCGCCGCAGGTCCGCCTGAAGGCGGACGCTACGAGCACGGACGTAGTGTCCGCCTTCAGCCGGACCAAGCCGCGCTCCTGGCGGCAGTACCGGCCCCCGACGATCGGATGATTGCATTTCTCCGCGGCCGGATCCTGGACAAGCAGCCAAACCTCCTCATCATCGACGTGCAGGGCGTCGGGTACCACGTGCACGTGCCGCTGTCGACCTACTACGACGTCGGCGACGTGGGCACCGACATCGCGCTCCGTATTCACACGCACGTGCGCGAGGACGCGCTGCAGTTGTACGGATTCCTCACGGACCTGGAGCAGACGCTCTTCGAGCGCCTGATTGCCACGAGCGGGATCGGGCCGAAGCTGGCCGTGTCGGTGCTCTCCGGAATCGAGCCCCGCGACCTCGTCGCCGCGATTCAGCGCGCCGATGTCGCCCGGCTGACGGCCATCCCCGGCATCGGGCGCAAGACGGCCGAGCGGATCGTGCTGGAATTGAAGGACCGTCTCGCCCAGATGGCCATCCCGGCCGGCGCCGCGGGCGCAGCGTCGCCGGCGTCGGGCGATCGGCTGCGGGACGACGTGCTCTCGGCGCTGCAGAACCTGGGCTATCATCGGCCGCTGGCCGAGAAGGCCGTCGACGCGAGCCTGAAGACCAACGCCGCCACCTTCGAGCAGGTGCTCAAGGCGGCGCTGCGCGAGCTGATGCGATAGGACCATGTCGAACCGCCTGGTAACCGGGGGCCGCGCCGACGACGATGTCCAGTACGAAGCCGGGCTTCGTCCGCGCTCCCTCGCCGAGTACATCGGCCAGGATCGCATCCGCGACAATCTCTCCGTGTCGATTGCCGCGGCGCGGGGGCGCGACGAGGCGGTCGACCACGTACTCCTGTACGGGCCCCCCGGCCTGGGCAAGACGACGCTGGCGTACGTGATCGGGCATGAGATGGGCGTGGCGGTGCGGGCGACCGCCGGGCCGGTCATTGAAAAGTCGGGCGATCTGGCGGCGATGCTCACCAACCTCCAGCGGCACGAGATCCTGTTCATCGACGAGATTCACCGGCTGCCGCCGACGATCGAAGAGATCCTCTACCCTGCGATGGAGGATTACGAGCTGGACATCGTCATCGGACAGGGGCCGGGCGCCCGGTCGGTGAAAGTGCCGCTGCAGCAGTTCACGCTCATCGGCGCGACGACCCGCGCGGGGCTGCTCACCAGCCCGCTCCGCGCCCGGTTCGGGATCGTCCATCGGCTCGATTTCTACGAGGAGCGCGACATCGACGAGATCGTGCGCCGCTCGGCCGGCATCCTCGGCGTCACGATTGACGAGGAGGCGCGGCATGACGTGGCGCGCCGCTCGCGGGGAACGCCGCGCATCGCCAACCGGCTGCTGCGGCGGGTCCGCGATTACGCGCAGGTGCGGGCGGACGGCCACGTGACGGCCGGCGTCGCGCGGGCGGCGCTCGAGCTGCTGGAGGTCGACGACCGCGGCTTCGACGAAGTCGATCGAAAGCTCCTGCGGACGATCATCGACAAGTTCAGCGGCGGCCCGGTCGGCGTCAACAGCCTGGCGGCCGCGATTCACGAAGAGAAGGACGCGATTGAGGACATCTACGAGCCGTTCCTGATCCAGGCCGGGTTTCTCGATCGGACACCGCGCGGCCGCGTGGCAACGGCGCGCGCGTACGAATACTTCGGGCTGCCCGCTCCCGGGAGGGACTCTCGTCTGTGGTAACCACGACCCGCACTGCGCCCGCACCGCCCCGCGCGCGCATCGCAAGCATTGCCGGATACGTCCCGCCGCGGGTTCTGACGAACGCCGAGCTCGAGAAGATGGTGGAGACGAGCGACGACTGGATCATGCAGCGCGTGGGTATCCGCGAGCGGCATATCGTCGATCCGGGCGTGGCGACGTCGGACCTCGCCCGGGAAGCGTCATTGCTGGCGCTGTCGCGGGCCGGCGTGACCCCGGCGGATATCGACTTCATCCTCGTGGCCACCACCACGCCCGACACGCTGTTTCCGAGCACGGCCTGCGTGCTGCAGTCCAAGCTGGGGGTGCCGCACGCCTGGGGGTATGACCTGGTCGCGGCCTGCTCGGGCTTCACCTACGCCCTGACGACGGCCTCGCAGCTGGTGGCGTCGGGCGCGAGCCGCCGCGCGCTCGTGGTCGGTGCCGATGTGATGTCGAGCATCATCGACTACACCGATCGGACCACGTGCGTGCTGTTCGGCGACGGGGCCGGGGCGGTCGTCGTGGAGCCGAGCCCCGATGACGCCATCGGGATTCTCGACTTCGAGAACTACATCGACGGCCGCGGCGGCCCGGCGCTGTGCATGCCGGCCGGGGGCAGCCGGATGCCGGCCAGCCGCGACACCGTGGAGCAGCGGCTGCACTACGTGAAGCAGGACGGCCAGACGGTGTTCAAGTTCGCCGTCCGCAACATGGAAGAGGTGTGCCGGCGGATTCTCGAGCGCAACCATTTGACGAGCGCCGATGTCGACCTGTTCGTGCCGCATCAGGCCAGCAGCCGCATCATCCTGGCGGCGTCGGAGAAGCTGGGCCTGCCGAGGGACAAGGTCATGATCAACATCGACCGGTTCGGGAACACTACAGCCGGGACGATTCCGCTGGCGCTCAACGAGGCGTTCGAACAGGGGCGGCTCAAGCCGGGAGCCCTCGTCCTGCTGGCCGCCGTCGGCGCCGGGTTCACGGTCGGGGCGGTACTCCTGAGGTGGGGCTGAGCATCATCGATGATCGATGATCGGGATTTGATCATCGGCGCTGATGATCGATCATGAGGTGTGGGGTCGCGGGTGCTCTCATCAGCGCAGGCGCAGCGCGTGGCGGCGCTGCGGAAGCTGGCCCAGCTGCTCGATGCGGCCTTCGTCGTTCCCGGCACGTCCTATCGCATCGGACTCGATCCGATTCTCGGCATCATTCCCGGGATTGGTGACCTGATCTCACCGCTCTTTGCGGTGGCCGTGCTCTGGCAGGCGCGCGATCTCGGCGTGCCGCGCGTCGTGCTCCTCCGGATGGTGTTCAATGTGGCGATCGATGCCGTGGCCGGCGCGGTGCCGCTGCTCGGGGACCTATTCGATTTCGCGTGGAAGGCCAACGTCAGGAACCTCGCGCTGCTGGAGCGGCATGCCGCGGAGGCGCGTGGGCCCTCGTCGGGTGACTGGCTGTTTGTCACGCTCCTGACGCTCGCGGTGGCCGTCATCACTGTTGTCCCCTTCATCGTCCTTGGATGGCTGGTGGCGGCCATCCTGCGATAAATGGGGGCGCCTCGTGTGTTGCTGCTGTCGCCCGCCAACTGCGCGGGCCGGCGGGCGCAGATGGTCATGGCCGCCGGCGCGGCCTTCCCGCTGGCGCGCCAGCTGCAGAGCCGCGGCGGCGCGCCGCTCGGCGACGCGTTCAGCTTTGTGAGCGGCCTGTACTTTCGCGGCAAGCTCGCGTATGCGCGCCGGTTCGCCGCGCCTCCGGATCCGGACGACCCGGTCACGTCCGGCGGCGTGCTGGTGATCACGCCCAACGCCGGCCTCAGGGCCGCAGAGACCCGCATCACCGGCGACGCCTTGCGGGCGTTTGCCGCGGCCGAGATCGACGTGCGGAACCCGGCCTACCGGCGGCCGCTCGAGCGCGGCGCCCGGGCCCTGCTGGGCGCCGTCGGACCTGAGTGCGACGTCGTCCTGCTGGGCAGCATCGCGTCGGGCAAATACGTCGATCTGCTGCTGCCGATCTTCGGCCGGCAGCTCGTGTTCCCGCCGCATTTCGTCGGGCGCGGCGACATGAGCCGCGGCGGGCTGATGCTGCGCTCGGTCGCCGCCGGCCTCGAGCTCGAGTATGCGCCGCTGTCGGGCGCCGTCCGCCACGGGCAGCGGCCGCCGAAGCTGGCACCGCTGCGAACCACGAAGGCCACGACGATCACGAAGCTCACGAACCAGTAGATCGTGGTATTCGTGTCCTTCGCGACCTTCGTGTTCGTCGTGGTCTAGAGGGCCGCCCGTTCACCCGAATCGATTCCTCACGGCTCAACGGACGAACAGGCCTGGCCGGTCCGAGTGCTCGTCAACATTCGACGAGATCAATGGCGCAAGGAAGCGGTTCGCAAGCGTCATCAGTCCGAGCCGCCTGACACCCCAGGCCGGTACGACAACCCGGAACGGGAGTATCTGATCCGGACGATGGTTGGAGAGCACTCGACGACCTGCCGCCACGCCGCCGGGCTGTCGTCGTGATGCATGAGATCGAAGGGCTCGCGATCGCCGCAATCGCGTCGCTCCTGGGCGTCTCGCCCATCACCGTCCGGTGGCATCTTTCGCGGGGCCGTCGCGAGTTGGGCCGACGACTCAGAGTGCAGTTAGGAGAAGCCGATGAGCAGCCTCAGAAAGCTCTTACAGGAAACCGACCCGCTTCGACACGAAGCCCCGCGCCTTGACGTCGAGCGCGAGCGAATCCGGCGGAGGATTCTCGGGGCTGTCCCGATCGATCGGCCAACAAGTTCTGCGCGCGTGCGCCTTCGGATCGCGGCGACGTTCATGATGGTCGCCATCGGCGTGGCTGCACTCAGCTATCTCGCGTGGGTCCACGGAACTACACCGCTTCAGGCAGCTGTCCGGTTCGAGGTCCGGCTCGCGGAAGAGCGACCGATTCCCGGCCCGGTCGTTGCCGAGGTAGCCGACACCGGCCGCCTGATCTACTTGTATCCGGAGACCGTCGTAACCAACGACGACATCGCGCAGAGCTGGGTATCGAACAGCGGCTCCGACCGATTTGAAGTCGCCGTGCAGTTTCTGCCGTCTGGTGCGGCGCGGATGCAGCAGGCAACCAGCTCCCCTATCGGTCGGCCGATGGCCATTCTGATCGACGGTCACATCGCCATGGCGCCGGTGGTCCGTTCTCCAATCAGCGACTCGGCGGTGATCACCGGTGACTACACGCGATCCGAAGCGGAGAGCATCGCGGATGGCATCCTCGGGCGGTGACCTGCCTGCGAGGCGGGTTCGGCCCTGACAAGCCGCTCCGTTCGTCTCCGCTCCTCCGTTCCTCCGTGTGAGATCCGTTCCCTCCGTCCCCTCCGTTCCCTCTACGTCTTCCGATCGCCGCGCAGCATCCGCATCAGCTCCACCGGCAGCGGGAAGATGATCGTCGAGTTCTGCTCGGCGGCAATCTCGGTGAGCGTCTGCAGGTAGCGGAGCGTCATCGCCGCCGGCTCGCGGTCGATCACGGCGGCCGCCTGGGCCAGCTTTTCCGAGGCGCTCAACTCGCCTTCGGCGTGGATGATCTTGGCCCGCTTTTCGCGCTCGGCCTCCGCCTGGCGCGCCATGGCGCGCTGCATGTCCTGCGGGAGGTCGACGTGCTTCACCTCGACGGCCGACACCTTGATGCCCCAGGGGTCCGTCTGGTGATCGAGAATCGTCTGGAGCTGCTGGTTCAGTCGATCGCGTTCGGCCAGCAGGTCGTCCAGCTCCGCCTGCCCGAGCACGCTCCGCAGCGTCGTCTGGGCGAGCTGTGAGGTGGCGTACATGTAATTTTCGACCTCGACGACGGCCCGCCGTGGATCGATGACCCGGAAATAGACGACCGCATTGACCTTCACGGAGACGTTGTCGCGCGTGATGATGTCCTGCGGCGGCACGTCGTGCACGATCGTACGCAGGCTGATCCGGACGATGCGATCGATGGGCCGGAAGACGAAGATCACTCCGGGCCCCTTCGGCGCCGGCAGAAGCTTGCCGAGGCGGAAGATCACGCCGCGCTCGTACTCGGCGAGGATCTGGATCGAGCTGATCACGTAGAAGACGAGGACGAGCACCAGGAGCAGCGTGGGCGAGAATGTCAGGCCTTCCATGCGTACTCTCCTTGCCGGATCCGGAGACTCCGGCTCATGACTGCGGTTTAGAAGCGCCGCTGGCGGGCTCAACGAGCAGCGTCAATCCGTCGATCGCGACGACGCGCACGGCCGCTCCCGGCGCGACCGCTTCGCGGCTGATCGCGCGCCAGCTCTCACCGTGCACATCAATCCGGCCCGGCGCATCGGGCGCGAGCGCCGCGCGCGCGCGTCCCTCGGCACCGACCATCCCTTCGACGCCGGTCGTGGGCGGCCGTCCCTGCGCGGTCAGCGCCAGCCGTCCGAGAAACAGCACGATCGCCGCAACCGCCAGCACGACGGGGACGATGAACCCCAGGCTGACGGCGATCCCAGGCGTCTCGCGCGTCATCATGATAGAGCCGATCAGCAGACTGATCGTGCCGCCCACCCCCAGTACGCCAAAGCTCGGGACCTTCAGCTCGAGGATGAGCAGCGCGAGGCCGAACAGCACCAGCAACAGCCCCGTCGTGCTCACCGGCAGGATCTGGAGCGCAAAGAACGCGAGCAGCAGGCAGAGGCCGCCGACGACTCCGGGAACGATCGCGCCCGGGTTCCAGAGTTCGATCGTCAGGCCCAGTGCGCCGAGCGTCATCAGCAGGTAGGCGATCTGCGGGTGCGCAATCGCGCTCAGGAACCGCTGCCGCCGCGTCATCTCGACCTGGACCATCTCGATGTTGCTCGTCTCGAGCGTCACCGCGCGGCCGTCGAACCGCCGGACGGTGCGTCCGTCGAGCTGCCGCAGGATGTCGGCCACATCCGGCGCAGCGAAGTCGATGAGCGCGGGCGACGCCTGCAGCGCCTCGCGGTCGGTGAACGCGCGGCTTTCGAGCACGGCATCGGCCGCCAGCGCGACGTTGCGCCCGCGTGCCTCGGCGAGCGAGCGGACGTACGCGGCCGTATCCGACGCCGCCTTCTTGGCCGTCGTCTCGTCGACCGGCTGGCCGGATCCCGACACCGGATGCGCCGCGCCGATGTGCGTGCCCGGCGCCATGACCGCCACGTCGGCGGCCAGCGTGATCACGAATCCTGCAGACGCAGCCCGCGCTCCCGACGGCCCGACGAACACGACCACCGGCGCCCGGGACGTGATCATGCGCGACACGATCGCGCGCGTGGAGTCGAGCAGGCCGCCCGGGGTGCGCAGCGTCAGCACGACGACCTCCGCACCGGCGGTGTCGGCCCGATCGATCGCTTCGATCAGGTATTCGGCCGAGATCGGATGAATGATGCCGTCGAGCTCAGCCACGACCGCGAGCGGCCGGCTCGTCGGCGGCGCCTGCGTGCGGCCGGACGCGCCCGCGACCGAGAGGAGCGCCGCGACGAGCAGCAGGGGGCGCGGATGGGACGCCATGCTGTGATTCTACTGCGCCGCAATCCAAGGTAGACTCCCTGCCGTGCGTGTGCCGGCGCTGGTTCTGGTGGTGGTTCTCGCATGGGCGACCGCCGGTCGCGCGCTGCAGAACACCGCACGCGAACGGCCGCCCACGCTGATTCTCGTCTCCATCGACGGGTGGCGGTGGGACTACGCACAGAAGGCTCCGGCCCCGAATCTGCGGAGGCTGATCGATCGCGGTGTGAGCGCCGAGAACCTGATTCCAAGCTTTCCCTCCAAGACCTTCCCCAACCACTACACCATCGTCACCGGGCTCTATCCGGGCCGCCACGGGATCGTCGGCAATGCGATCAGAGATTCGGAGAGCGGACGAACATTTACCCGCACCTCGACTCGTGAGCTCCGCGACCCGATGTGGTGGGGGGGCGAGCCGATCTGGGTGACGGTGCAGCGGGCGGGGCGGCCGGCCGCCACGATGTTCTGGGTCGGGTCGGAAGCTCCCATTCATGGCATGCTGCCGCGCTTCTGGAAGGCCTACGACGAACGCTATCCTCCAAACGACCGTGTCGACCAGGTACTGCGATGGCTGGACCTTCCTGCGGGTGAACGGCCTGCATTCCTGGCGTTGTACTTCTCGAACGTCGACAGCGCGGGGCACGCCGGCGGGCCCGATTCGACGGAAGCCCGCGAAGCCATCAGGACTGCCGACGGCTACCTCGGGCGGCTGATGCGCGGCCTGGAGCGCCGCCGGCTCACGGCTTCGACCAACATTGTCGTGGTGTCGGACCACGGCATGGTGGCCGTGAATGCGAGGGACGTCGTGGTGCTCGACGACTATGTCGGCCCGGACGATATCGACGTCGTCGACATCAATCCCACGCTCGGCCTGTTTCCGAAAACCGGTGAGGAAGATGACGTGTATCGCGCGCTGGCAGCCGCGCATCCGCGGTTGAAGGTGTACCGGCGGGAGACAACGCCCGAGCACTGGCAGTACCGCGACCATCCCAGAATCCCTCCGATCGTCGGGGTGGCGGATGAAGGGTGGCAGGTGCTCAGACGCGGCGCCATCGATGCCATTCGCACGAAGGGGGTTCCGGGAGATGGCGGCCAGCACGGCTACGATCCCGAGCTGATGTCGATGCGCGGGATTTTCGTTGCCGCCGGGCCGGCGTTCAAGCGCGGCGTGACGGTGCCGGCCTTCAAAAACGTCCACATCTACGAGCTGCTGGCGCGCGTGCTGCACGTGGAGCCCGCGCCCAATGACGGCGATCCCGCCGTGGCCCGATCGTTAATGCGCTAGCGAGACGCGGTTTCATAACCCGGTCACCGGCACCAGGTCGTACGTAGTGCCGGGCTTCAGCCCGGCTAAGGCCGGGCACTACGTCGGTTATGAAACCGCTTCTAGCGAACGGTGTGATCGGCCTCGGCGAGCGGGGTGCGATCGAGCGTGCTGTCGGCGCCGCCGACGCGGTACACCCGGACGCGCGGGACGTCGGGAGACCTCTTGCCGGGTGACTGAGGTCATCTTCTTTTGGTCGTAGCGGCGGGCCT
>MEKU01000073.1:0-9848 GCA_001767195.1 Acidobacteria bacterium RIFCSPLOWO2_02_FULL_67_21 | reverse complement strand
ATGGCCGGGCTGAAGCCCGGCCTCTACGACCCAATAGACACTGCTATCGCGGAATCAGCCGGCCATGCGCCCCGGGCAATAGATCGAACGGGCCGTCAGCTCGCGATGGTCGAGCCCGGCCGCCTTGTCGAGCAGGCGGAGTAGCGGCGGCAGATCGACCGGGAATCGCCACTCATCAGCCCGTCCCCGCAGCGATCGCAGGCGCGCCGCGGCGTCGTCCCACCACGGCGCGACACGCCGGGCGATCGGCTCGATGATGAGAACCGAGTGGCCGCGGCCGGCCGCTTCGAGAAGACGATGCTCGACGGCGGATCGCGCGGTCTCGGGGAGCTCATTCAGCACGAACGCAGCGATGACCGCCGTGCCGGGTCCCGGCGCGCGCAGGCGGCCCACGTCGCCCTGGCGCGCACGGCCGGCGAGGGCGAAGTGGCGGTACGTCCAGTTCGCCTCGGCCACCGCCCACGGATGCCGATCGACGCCGGAGATGGACCGGGCGTGCGACGCGACAGCCCAGGCGGCCCCGGCCGCCCCGGTGCCGCACCCGGCGTCGAGGATCACCCGCGGCGCCGGCGCATCCGCCTGCAGATCCCGGACGATCAGCTGGGTCGTCAGAAAGTGAAGCGGCGCGTAAAACAGCGCGAAGGCGGCTCGCTTGCCTGCTGTATCGAGGGTGTCCCGCACCGTGCCCCGCCGTTCGACATAGGCGGACGACAGCGCCCGGAGCGCACGCGTGACTTCCGCGACGCGGAGGTCAGCCAGGTGGCGGGCTTCGAGCGCCTCGACCCACGTGCGGAAGGCTGGCGAATGTTTCGGTCGTTCTGGCATGCTCTGCGAGCGTCTCCGTGCAGCCCGAATGCGTCATTCTCGTCGGACTTCCCGCCGCGGGGAAGACCAGCTTTTTACCGCGAACGGTTTGCCGCGACGCACGATCGCGTCAGCAAGGATCTCATGCGCCACGCCAGGCGGCGTGCTTCGCGACGGCGCCACCGCGCTGAGCGTGTCGTACCGACCCTGACGCCCCTTGTCCCCTTGCCCCCTGTGAGATAGAGTGACCCCCTTCCACGACAACTGCTCCAGGGGTGCCCATGGCTCGGTGCATGTCGGTCTTCGTGTGTCTTGTTGCGCTGTGCGCGGGCGCGACGTCCGCAGAAGCGCAGTACTTCGGCCGCAATAAGGTCCGGTACAACGAGTTCGACTTCAGAGTCATCCAGACGGCGCACTTTGACATCTATTACTACGCGGAGGAGGAGACGGCCACGCGCCACGCGGCGCGGATGGCAGAGCGCTGGTACGCACGCTTCTCGCGCGTGCTCAATCACAGCTTCGCGCGGCGGCAGCCGCTCGTGCTCTACGCGAACCATCCGCACTTCTCGCAGACGAACGTCACGCCGGCCGTGCCGGGCGAGGCGACCGGCGGTCTGACCGAACGCGCCAAGGCACGCATCGCGATGCCGTTTGCCGCCGGGCTCGGCGCCACCGACCATGTTCTCGGCCACGAAATTGCCCACGCCTTCCAGATCGACATTGTCCGGCGCGCGGGCCACGATGCGTTCTCGCTGCCCGGATGGTTCATCGAAGGCATGGCGGAGTACCTGTCGATCGGTCCGGGCGATCCGCACACCGCCATGTGGATTCGGGACGCGGCGGTGCACGATCGCCTGCCGGGGATGGATGAGCTCGAGAAGCCGTACGTCTCGCCGTACCGCTTCGGGCATGCGCTCTGGTCGTACGTCGCGGGCCGGTACGGCGACGAAGTGCTCGGCCGCGTGCTCCGGTCGAAGGTCCGCGGCGCCGCGGCCCGGCTGGAACATGTCACCGGCATGGACCGGGCGCAGCTGACGCGCGACTGGCATGCGTCGATCCCCGCGGCGCCTGAGGATCGCGACCGGCGGCTCCGGCGGCCCACACAGGTCACCGCCTTCAGCGCCGACGGCGCGCGGCTGCATGTCGCGCCCGCGCTCAGCCCGGACGGGCGGCAGGTCATGTTCATGTCGGAACGCGACCGGCTGTCGCTCGACCTGTTCATGGCGGATGCGGCGACGGGCAGGGTCATACGCAAAGTCGTGAGCACCGCGGCCGATCCGCACTTCGACAGCCTTCAGTACATCCGCTCGTCGGGCGCGTGGGATGCCGACGGACGGCGCTTCGCGATCGCGGCGCTGATCGCCGGCCGGCCGGTGCTCGTGCTGGTGGATGTGGCCGAGCCCGACCGGCGCACCGAGATTCCGCTGGACGACCTCGGCGAGATCTACAACCCGAGCTGGTCGCCGGACGGCAGGCGCCTGGTCTTCTCGGTGCTCAAAGGCGGCCTGTCCGATCTCTTCCTGCTGACCCTCGCGGACGGTGCGGTCCGGCAGTTGACGGCAGACATCTTCGCCGACCTTCATCCTGCCTGGTCTCCGGACGGCCGGACGATCGCGCTTGCGACCGACCGGTTCACCACGCACGTCGACCGGCTGGAGTTCGGGCCGTTGCGCGTCGGGTTCCTCGACCTCGAGAGCGGCGCGATCCGGCCGCTCCGCGACGAGCCGGGACCCGGAAAGCAGGTGAGTCCGCAGTGGGCGCCTGACGGCGGCGCCGTCTACTTCATCGGCGACCCGGATGGCGTCAGCAACGTCTATCGCGCCGACCTCGGCTCGGGCTCGGTGCTCCGCCTGACCGACGTCCGGACCGGCGTGAGCGGGATCACGGCCACCAGTCCGGCGCTGACCGTTGCCTCACGCGCAGGGACGCTGGCGTTCAGCGTGTATCGCGACGGCGAGTATCAGATCGAGCTGCTCGACGCGCGCGCCGCACGCGAGGGGGTCGAGGCCGACGCCCCACAGGCATCGACCGACGCACCCGCCCTGGAGGGCAGCGTGCCGGCGCTGCTCGCCGACTCGCAGTACGGATTGCCCGGCGAGGCTCCGGTGCCATCGGTGGCGTACGACGATCGGCTTCGGCTCGAGTCGGTGGCGCCTCCCTTCGTCGGCGCCGCGAGCGGCAACGGGTTCGGCGGCGTGCTGCGCGCGTCCTTCGGCCTGTCGTTTGCCGATACGCTTCGCGATCGGCAGGTGCAGGCGATCATCCGGCTCGGCACCGACGTGGACGATCTGGCGCTGCAGCTGTCGTACATGAACCGCCGGGGCCAGTGGAACTGGGGCGTGGCCGGAGGCCTGGTGCCGTCGCGCTTTGTCGGCGCCCGCCGCGCCATCGCGCGCGTGGCGGAGCTCGTCACCCGCGAAACCGAGCACCTTCGCTACACGCATCAGTGGGGAAAGCTGGCGGCCCATTACCACCTCAATCGCGCCCAGCGGCTCGAGTTCGGCGTCGGCATGCGCCGGACCGGCCTGGAATGGCAGACGATTACCCGCGTCATCGACGCGTCCGAGCACAAGACGGTGAGCCGCTCGCTCGGCGAGGCGCCGGGCGGACGGCCGATCCTCGTCGCCGAAGCCGACACGGCATTCGTCCACGACACGGCCATCTCGGGTCCGACCAGTCCGGTGCTGGGCCAGCGGCTCAGGCTCGCGATCGAGCCGGCGCTCGGGGGCCTCAATTTCGCGGACGTGCATCTGGACGCCCGGCGCTACTTCATGCCGATCCGTCCGGTGACCATCGCGGTGCGGGCGGAGCACGTGGCCCGCTACGGCCGCGGCGGCACCGATCCACGCCTGACGCCGCTCATCGTCGGGCTGCAGACCCGGGTGCGCGGCTACGACCTTCGCAGCTTCGCGGCCGATGAGTGCGGGCCGTCCGCGACGTTCTGCTCGGCGATCGACGAGCTGGCCGGCAGCCGTCTCGGGCTCGTCAACGTGGAGCTGCGCGCGCCGATCGCGGGGCTGCTGGCCGGGGATCTGCGCTACGGCCGCGTGCCTGTCGAAGCGATTGCCTTCGTCGACGCCGGCTTCCTGTGGACCCACCGCCCGGACGCGCCGCTCGAGCACGATCGCTTTCGAAGCGCCGGCGCCGGAGGGCGCATCAACATCGGCGGGTTCGTCTTCGAGGTGACCGGCGCCCGCCGGTTCGACGGAAGCCGCCAGGGGTGGACCACCACGGTTCTCATGCGGCCGGGGTGGTAGCTACGCGAGGCCTCTGTTCTTGTCCCCGGCGCGGCGATACGCCGTGTACGCTGCGATGACGTGGCAGATCCAGCCGAGCAGGCCTCCGCTGCCGATCCACAGCCCCGGCGTCACGATCAGCCAGAAGATGCCGCGCAGAAAATCGCCGTTATAGATCTGACCGACTCCGGGAATGACCACGCTGAGGACGGCTGCCAGCCCCGGGTTGCGCACGCCGCCGGTGGTCATCGGGCTTCTTCGCAGGGTACGCCGCCGAGAGTGGCCAGCAGGATGAGCGGCCGCCGCCCGCGCCGGATCACGCCATGGGCGGTGGCGCGCGGGACCGACACGAACGTGCCAGGCGCAAGCGCCATCTCGCGGCCGTCCATGCGCACCGCCCCTTCACCCGCAATCACGTAATAGGTCGCCTCCGCCGTGTCGTACAGCCGCTCCGGCTGATCCTGATTCAGCTGGATCACCATCGTCCGCGTATTGCCGCTGCAGGCGACGAGCGTTTCGCGGCGAGGCTGATTGTTCGGGATGAGCTCCTTCTCCACGAGATTAATCACCGACAGCGTCAGCGGATCGCCGGCCGGGCCGACGACGGGCGCGGCCGGGGCGGAAGCCGGCGGCGGCTCTGCGGGCGGCGGAGGTGGGGGAGGGGGCGGCGCCGGGTACAGCGTCACGTCGACGTCCGCCGTCTGACCTGCGCGCAGGGCCACTTCCTTTTCGAATGTGATGACGGACGGCCCTCCGAGGCGGAGGCGATAGGTGCCGGCCTGCATGCCGGTGAAGCTCATCTGCCCGTTTGCGCCGGTATCGCCGCTGCGGTCGGACTCGCCGACGACTTCGACATGCACACCCATCAGGCGCGTGCCCTGCGGATCGGTGACGGTAATCACCAGTCCTCCGCGCGCGGTGGCGCGCGCGACCGGCCGTCGAGGAGCCGCCGGGGCGGGGGCAGGAGTCTGGGTCGGCTTCGGCGCCGGCGCCGCCGGCGGCGTCTGCGCGACGGCAGCCGAAGCGGCCGTCAGCATCGCGATGACGATCGCGCTGCGCATCTCGCGAGTATAATCGTCAATCGGGTTGATGTTTCATGATTGATTTCGCAACGGCTTTCCCCAACTCCCGAAAGGTATACGAGCTGCGCACGGCGGCGCTGACTCCGAACGGTCCCTCCACGACCCTTCGCGTTCCGATGCGCGAGGTTGCGCTCGGCGGCGGCGAGGTGCCGGTGCGTCTCTACGACACGAGCGGTCCGCGCGGGCATGAGGTGCAATCGGGCCTGCCACGACTGCGGGACGAATGGATCGCGGCGCGGCAGCGGGCCGGCACCGCAGGGACGCAGCTCTCCTACGCCCGGCGCGGGGACATCACGCCGGAGATGGAGTTCGTTGCCGTGCGCGAGGGACTGCCCCCCGAGTTCGTGCGCGCGGAAGTGGCGCGGGGCCGCGCGATTATTCCCGCGAACATCCGGCACCTCGAGCTCGAGCCGATGATCATCGGCCGCAACTTCCTCGTGAAGATCAACGCGAACATCGGCAATTCCGCGGTCCGCTCGTCCGTCGAAGACGAGGTCGAGAAGCTGCAGTGGGCCACGCTCTGGGGCGCCGACACGGTCATGGACCTCTCCACCGGCAGGAACATCCACGAGACGCGCGAGTGGATCATCCGCAACTCGCCGGTGCCGATCGGCACGGTCCCGATCTACCAGGCGCTCGAGAAGGTCGGCGGCCGGCCGGAGGATCTCACGTGGGAGGTCTACCGCGACACGCTCGTCGAGCAGTGCGAGCAGGGCGTTGACTACTTTACGGTCCATGCCGGCGTGCTGCTCCGGTACGTCCCGCTGACCGCCAAGCGCGTCACCGGCATCGTATCGCGCGGTGGATCGATCCTGGCCAAATGGTGTCTGGCGCACCATCAGGAGAACTTCCTCTACACGCATTTCCGCGAGATCTGCGAGATCGTGCGCGCCTATGACGTGTCGTTCTCGCTCGGCGACGGCCTGCGCCCGGGCAGCATCGCCGACGCGAACGACGAACCGCAGTTTGCGGAGCTCAGGACGCAGGGCGAGTTGACGCGCATCGCCTGGGAGTACGACGTGCAGGTGATGAACGAGGGGCCTGGCCACGTCCCCATGCATCTCATCAAGGAGAACATGGAGAAGCAGCTCGAATGGTGCGCGGAGGCGCCGTTCTACACGCTCGGCCCGCTCACGACCGACGTGGCGCCCGGGTACGACCACATCACGTCCGCCATCGGCGCCGCCATGATCGGCTGGTACGGCACCGCGATGCTCTGCTACGTGACGCCGAAGGAGCACCTCGGGCTTCCGAACCGGGACGATGTCAAGGCCGGCGTGATCGCGTACAAGATCGCCGCGCACGCGGCCGATCTCGCCAAGGGGCACCCGCGCGCGCAGGCCTGGGACGATGCGCTCTCGAAGGCGCGGTTCGAGTTCCGGTGGGAGGATCAGTTCAACCTCGCGCTGGATCCGGTGACGGCCCGCGCGTATCACGACGAGACCCTGCCGGCCGACGGCGCCAAGGTCGCGCACTTCTGCTCGATGTGCGGGCCGAAGTTCTGCTCGATGGAGCTGACGCAGCAGGTTCGCGATTATGCGGCGGCGCACCAGCTCACCGACGTGGAGGCGCTCAAGGCCGGGATGCAGGAGAAGTCGACGGAGTTCCGGCAGGCCGGCGAGATCTACGTCAAGAGCTACGTCAAGAGCTAGTCGGTAGCCGGTCGGTTGGTAGAGGACGCTACCGGGCGGCAGCCGCCGCGGGTGCCGGCACGATCATGATGATGGTCGAGAACCGCGGCGGCTGTGCGCCAGGCTTCGGATTCGGATAGCCGGTCGAGCCGCCCCACGCCCAGTCCTTCACCGTCACCCCAGGCGGAAACGCCATCGTCTCTTCCCTGAAGCGGCCCACTTCGAACACGTGCGTCGGCGGCTGTTCGAAGACCTGATCGCCGCGCTCCTTCAACATCGTTCGGTAGTAGGTGACGAGCTCGGCATAGGGCGCGGACGTGCCGAACAGGTAATAGCGCTGGCCCCGGCCGGCGTCGTAGGCAGCCACAAACTGGGCGGTCGGATAAATCGGAAATCCCAGCGCCGCTTCGGTCGGGACGGCCGGGTCCGGCTGCGGTGCCGGCGATGCTTGCGGGGCGGGTGCAGGCGCCGGCTGCGCCGGCGGTGCCGTTGGCGGGGACGGCGTGTTCGGGCGCGGAAACGGCTGCGGCGTCTGACCTAACGCAGCCGTCGCCACCACGGCAGAGGCGGCGGCAAGCAGGAACTCTCGCGTCATATGCCCATTATAGGAGGCAGGGCCGGGGCCGCTCGTGTGGCGGCGCAACAGTGTCGAGCGCGGTGGGCTCGTGCGCCGCAAAGCGCGCTGTCCCGTAACTCGCTGCACGCTGGCAAGTTGTCGCCCTTGCGAAACAGCAGGTGTTGGAAATGGGGCTGGCTCGCATCTTGCCTCCGTCCCGGACAGAGACTCGGGGCCGCCTTCGCACGAGACTACGGCCAGGCAAGTCCGAGTCGAGGGAGGCGGCGGCATCGTGGAAGACTTCGATATCGCACAAAGCAAGATCGGCGAATCCGCGCAGCGCGTGGTGGACCGTGCGATCGAGGAGATGCGGCGGCGCGACCATGCCCTGCTGACCAACGAACATATCTTTCTGGCGTTCGCGCAGGTGGAGTGGGACACGTTCGCGCAGGTCATGCGCGATCTCGAGCTCAATCCGCATGAAATCCTCCAGGCGCTCGAGGAGCAGCTGCAGGTGGTGCCCACGTCGGCCAGCCGGGACCTGCGGGTGGCGTCCGCCACCAAACTCGTGTTCAAGCTGGCGTTTCATCAGGCCAGCCGCGCCGGCCGCCAGACGATCGAGTCGTCCGATCTCTTCTCAGCGATCTTCGAGGAGAGCCAGGGCGGGGCGGTCACCATCATCCGCCGGCACGGGGTCGAGCCCGACGTGCTGGTCACCCGGGTCGCCACGCGCATGCGCGACAACGAGCTCCGCGAAGAGCGCCTGCGCAAGCGGTTCGAGCTGCCGCCGTTCCTGAAGCACTTCGCGACCAACCTCAACCTGCTCGCGCGGCAGGATCGGCTTCCGCCGGTGTACGGCCGCGAGCATGAGATCCAGCAGGTGCTCGAGATCCTGTGCCATCGCGAGCGATCCAACTCGGTGATGCTCATCGGCGAGCCGGGCGTCGGCAAGACGGCCATTGTCGAGGGGCTGGCGCGCCGCATCGAATTCGAGCCCGATTCGGTCCCCGTGCGGCTCCGCGATTGCCAGGTCGTGAACCTGCAGATGAACACGATGGTGGCCGGCACGATGCTGCGCGGCATGTTCGAGGACCGTATCCAGAACGTCATTCGCGAGATCAAGGAGCGGCCGAGCCTCATCCTCTTCGTGGACGAGGCGCACACGATGGTGGGTGCGGGCTCCGCGCTCGGCGCGCCGTCCGACGCGGCCAGCGTGTTCAAGTCGGTGCTCGCGCGCGGGGAAGTCCGCATGATCGGCGCGACCACGCTCAGCGAGTACAAAGAGTACATCCAGGAAGACGAGGCGCTGGCGCGGCGGTTCCGTACCGTGCACGTCAGCGAGCCGTCGCTCGACGAGACGCGCCGCATCCTCTACAGCCTGCGGCCGCGCCTCGAGCGCAACTATTCCGTGCGTCTCCTGGACGACGCGATCGACACGGCGCTCGAGATGTCACCGCGCTATCAGCGGCACCTGCACCTGCCCGACAAGGTCATCGGCTGGCTCGACACGGCCGCAGTGCGCGCCGAGATCGATCGCCGGTGGGAGGTGCGCTCGCAGGACGTCGTCGAGGTGATCTCCCAGGCGGCGCAGATCCCCGAGGACATGGTGTTCCGCGACGTCGCCGATCGCTTCAAGGACATCGAAGACCGTCTCGGGCGTCGGGTGATCGGACAGCGCAAGGCCGTGGAGGCGCTCGCCAGGCGGCTCGTCCTGAACAAGGGACCGCTCAAGGACGGATTCGACCGGCCGGACGGCGTGCTGCTCTTCCTGGGACCGACCGGTGTCGGGAAGACCGAGCTCGCCAAGGCCGTGGCGGAGTTCCTGTTCGGCGACGAGAAGAAGATGATCCGGATCGACATGTCGGAGTACCAGGACGGCGGCGTGTCGGTCGACAAGCTGATCGGAATGCCCCGGGGCATCGTGGGCAGCGAGCGAGGGGGGTTCCTCACCAACCAGCTGAAGGACACGCCGTGCTCGGTGGTACTGCTCGACGAGATCGAGAAGGCGAGTCCGAGCCTGCTGAACCTCTTTCTGCAGGCATTCGACGAAGGCTGGCTGACCGACGGCCGCGGCAAGCGGGTGTATCTGTCCGATGCCGTCATCATCATGACGTCGAATGCGGGGTCGGAGCACTTCCGCAAGTTGAGCAGCCCGATGGGTTTCCGTTCGGGCCAGATGCCGCTCGATCAGGTGCAGGCCGATGTCAACCGGGAGCTCGAGCGGCGGTTCCCCCCGGAATTCCGGAACCGCATCGATCAGGTCGTCCTCTTCCAGCCGCTCACGAGCGACGAAGTGCGCCAGATCGCGCTCAAGTACCTCGACGAGGTGGCCGCAACGCTGAGGCGCTCCGGCAAGACGCTCGTCGTGGAGCCCGCTGCGCTCGACAAGCTCGTGATCGACGGCTACAGCGTCGCGTACGGCGCGCGCTTCCTGAAGCGCCTGATCGACGACGCGATCAAGCTGCCGTTGAGCCAGCACTGGAAGGAGACCAACAGCTTCCGTGCGACCGTCCGCGACGGCCAACTGGTCGTCGAGATG
>MEKU01000072.1 GCA_001767195.1 Acidobacteria bacterium RIFCSPLOWO2_02_FULL_67_21 | reverse complement strand
CCGGCACGCCACTCGCGACGACAGCTCCGCCACGAGACGTGAGACCGCGCGAGCATGGAGCGAAGGGCGACGGTTAGCCGGGGCGCGCGCCGAGCGCGAGGGCGATCTGACGCCACGCGTGGAGATCGGGCGTGGCGGTTGGCAGGTGCCGGACGATCCGGCGCCCGGAGACGACCACATGGACGCCGAGTTTGAGCAGCCGCTCGCGCAGCCAGGTCACTTGGGCGCGGGCACAGGCGGTGCGCGCGGCCCGCAGGCGGAGTTCCTGCATGAGCACGTACGCGGCGGCGGTGAGGAGCACGCGCAGTTGATTGGCCCAGAAGCGACAGCAGCGCGTGCGGCCGATCTGGAGTCCATCGTGGAGTTCTTTGATCCGATTTTCAATGTCGCCGCGTGCGCAAGAGACCTGTTCGTAGACGACGCGGGGCGACTGCCGGAGATTGGTGATGCCGAACCGCGGGGTGTCGCGCGGGTCCCGCCCGGCGAGCCGGACGACCTCGGCTGCGATCACCACGCGGCGCTCGCGCCGCCGCCACGTGCGGGCGGCGTACCGGGCCTCAGTATAGACGTGCTCCGTCTGGCCACTGGCCTCCGTCATCGTCCGTGCCTCGCCCATCGCGGGCGCCGCGAACTGCGCCAACCGGCTGTTTTCGGCCATGGCGACGACGTACTCGAGGCGCGGCGCGGCGTCCAGGAAGTCCAGGATGTCGGGCGTGGCAAAGCCGCCGTCGAGGCGGACGAGAAAGCGCGCCTTGGGAAAGGCCCCCCGCACGCGCGCGAGCCACCGGCGCAACAGGCCCCGCGTGCCGCGGCTCGCCGGCACGTTGCCCGGGCGGAGGATCGCCGCGCAGAGGTACTGCTCGGCTTCGGCATCGAAGGGCAGGAAGGCCAGCAGGGGCAGGGAACACCACGAGTCATAGTGCCCGTTGAAGAACGTGAGCTGCTGCGCGCCATGGGTGGGGTCGTCGGTGGGATCGAGATCGATCGTGATGCGGCGGGCGCGGCCATGCAGACGCCGGCGGTGCCGGTCGATCGCGCGTCGTCAATACACCGTCGCCACCGGGCCGATTCGCCCCGATTGTCGCGTGCCGTCCGCTGCTTCCGGGGGGTCGCCCGGTCGTGCCGGAACACCGTCTCCATCGCCAACAGTCCCAGCGGCTCGCGCGTACCGTCTGCGGCCAGGGCGAGTGAGAAATGACCGAAGAATCCCCGTCATCGAGGTTCGAATGACTCATCTTGGGCGCGTTCGAACAGAGCGCGGACGAGCGCCTCGCCATCATGAGGCGACGTCTTCAAGGTCGGCGAGTCTCGCTGAACGAAGCATGGGGTGCAGTCTATGCCGGCGATCGGCCCCGACTACCGACTCGCGATGAAGGTTCTGACGAACTTGAACACGAACCGAGAAGCGAGAACCCAGAAGCGGGAACGATAGGTTTCATGACTCGTTGTTGTTTGACAGGGTGCTCAGCCGCTGCTACATTGGGTGTCGCTCGTAATTCACTGACAACCAAGCGTTTAGATCATCCGCGCCCGGCGGTAGCGGAGTCGGAGTGCCTCTGTGTCCCTGCGACGCCTGATCCTTTACGCGGGCCTCACGTTCTCGTTGTCCTCGCTGGCGTTCAGCCTTGGGAGCTGGACGGCGCAGCGCTCGGTGGCCGCGCAGCTGGCGGCCAGCGATGCGCGTGTGGCGGCGCTCCAGGAGAACCTCGCGCGGGGCATTCTGCGCTCGCGGGAGAGCACGGTGACCGTCTCGGGCACCGGCGGCGCCCGGCAGGGGGATGCCGTCCCGGCGGCCGGATCCACGCAGAGTGCGCTCGTCGATGAGATCAAGCGGCAGCTCCAGAGCGAGATGGGCCTGCTCCCGGTGCGCCTGCTGCGCGAGCGGCGCGAGAGTTTTGTCGAGCTGAACGCCGTCGACAACCTCGGCAAAGCGAGCTACGGCACCGCCGGGTATCTCGGCAACGGCTACTTCATCACGGTCAAGCACGGTGTGATCGCGCTTGACGACGCATCGCAGGGACGCGACGCCCGGCGGATCGTCTCGGTCACCATCCGGCACAAGGGACGCGACCTGCCCGTGCAGGTCGTGGACAGCGGCGGCGCGAGCGTGGAAGTCCACGAGGGGGACTGGGCGATCGTCAGGGTGCGCGGCGAGGTCGACCTGCCGCCGCTCAGGGTCGATATGGCCTATGGGTTCGATTTTGCCGAGCCGATCTTCCGTCTGGGCAACGACTACTCCAAGGGCATCATCCTGGGCACGGGCTATGTCGGACAGCGCATGAGCAACGGCCTGGTCACCTGTCTCACCGACGGCCATCCCGGGGTGTCGGGAGGTGGCGTGCTCAATCAGCAGGGCGATCTCGTCGGTATTCCGGTGGGCCGGATGCAGGGAGACTACCGCTTCTCGTTCATCCTGCCGGTGCGCCCGGAGATGTTCGAGAAGGTGCCCGGGCTCATGGCGGTGACCGCGACTGAGTAAGCGGCGCGACGCACGCCTATTAATCCGGGCATGCGTCGCGCTGCGATCGTCACCATCCTCTGCCTGTCCGCCGCGGCCTGCGGCCGGACGGCCAACACACCGGCACAACAGGGGGCCCTCGATGCCGGCGTGCGCGAGCTGGCGGACGCGTACATCGACGGGTTCTTCCGGCAGTTTCCCGAGGCGGCGACCTCCTACAGCCTCGCCGACAGGCCGCACGATCGGCTGAGCGATCTCTCGCCGGCGTCGCGCGCCCTCCGTGCCACCCATGCCATCCTGCGCGAGGCGCTGGAGTCGGCGGTGGCCACCCGCGTCTGCCGCAGCGAGCTCTGGAATGTCAGCCAGATGACCGGCTGGCATGTGTCGCTCGGCTATCTGGTGACGATTCAGCCGACCGGCGGCGACAAGGCGCGCCAGGAGTCGCTCGCGCGCTGGGGCGCGCTGCCGCAGTTCCTGGACACCGAGGCTGCCAACCTGCGCGAGGGCATGAAGCTCGGCTACACTGCGCCGAAGCACATCGTGCAGATCGTCATCCGGCAGACGCGTCAGCTGGCGGCGCTGCCCGTTGACGAGTCGCCGTTCTCTGCGCCCGCCCGGGCGGACCGGACGCTGGAGTTTCAGGCGCGGGTGCGCACGCTCGTCTCGGAGCAGATCGCGCCGGCGATCCGGCGGTATGCCGACTTCCTGGAGCGTGAGTACCTGCCGGCGGCGCGCGAAGCGATTGCCGTGGCGGCGAACCCGGACGGCGAGCGGTGCTATGCGGCGGGTGTGCGCGCGATGAGCACGCTGCCGAAGTCCGCGCAGGAGGTGCACGACATCGGCCTGCGAGAGGGAGCGCGCATCGACGCCGAGATGAAGCTGTTTTCAGGCGATCTCGATCGCCTCGGCATGCTGTCGTCGCAGAACTGGCGCGCGGCCCGGCTCGTCGTCGACACCGGCCTCCATGCGCTCGGATGGACGCGGCAGCAGGCGATTGAGTACATGCTCGCCCACACGGCGCAGTCGGCGGAGAGCGCCGCCTCCGAGGTCGACCGCTACATCATCCTGCCCGGACAGGCGACCGCCTACATGCTGGGACGGCTGGAGATCCTCGCTGCGCGGGAGGAGGCGCGCCGGGCGGCGGGATCCGGGTTCGACATCAAGGCGTTCCACGACCGCGTGCTCGAGGATGGCGCCGTGCCGCTGACGTTCCTTCGCGCGAAGATCACGGAGTCTTTCCGCGCTTCCGGCTCTTGATCTGCTCCCATCCCTCGAGGCGGCGCTTCAGCTCCTTCTCGAAGCCTCGATCGGTCGGGCGGTAGTACTTCCGCCCGGCGACTGACTCGGGCAGGCAGTCCATGCCCGCGACCGCGTCCCCCTCGTCGTGGGCGTACTGGTAGCCCTTCCCGTACTCCAGCTCCTTCATCAGCTTCGTCGGCGCGTTGCGCAGGTGAAGCGGCACCGGTTCGGCCGCCCGCTCGTGGGCGTCGGCGGCCGCCGCGGTGTACGCCGTATAGACGGCGTTGCTCTTGGGCGCCGTCGCCAGGTAGATCGCGGCCTGCGCGAGCGCCGTCGTGCCTTCGGGCATGCCGATGAAATGGGCGGCATCCCTGGCGGCCACCGCAATCGCCAGCGCCTGCGGGTCCGCGTTGCCGACGTCCTCGGAGGCGAACCGGATCATCCGCCGGGCGATGTACAGGGGGTCTTCGCCCGCCTCGAGCATGCGCGCCAGCCAGTAGACCGCCGCATCCGGGTCGCTGTTGCGCATCGACTTGTGCAGCGCCGAGATGAGGTTGAAGTGCTCCTCGCCGCCCTTGTCGTAGAGGAGCGCCCGCCGGCGGATGACCTCCTCGAGCTGCGGGAGATCGAGCCGCCGGCCGCCGGCGTCGGTGTCCCCGGCAGCCAGCGTGGCGGAGAACTCGAGCAGGTTGAGCGCCGCTCTGGCATCGCCGTTGGCAAAGCGCGCGATCGCGGCGAGCGCCGGATCGGTGACGGCGACGCCGGACGATCCCAGCCCGCGCTCCGAGTCGGTCAGCGCCCGCCTCAGGATGCTCTCGATCGCCCCGGCGCTGAGCGGGCGCAGCACGAACACCCGCGAGCGGGAGAGCAGCGCGGCGTTCACCTCGAACGACGGGTTCTCGGTGGTGGCGCCGATGAGCACGATATCGCCGGCCTCCACGCGCGGAAGAAACGCGTCCTGCTGCGCCTTGTTGAACCGGTGAATCTCGTCGATGAAGACGATGGTCCGCCGCCCGGTCGTGCGGCGGCGCACTTCCGCGGCCGCCATGACGTCCTTGATCTCCCGGATCCCCGAGAGCACCGCGCTGAACTGCACGAAGTGGGCCCGGGTCATGTCGGCCACGATGCGCGCGAGCGTGGTCTTGCCGGTGCCCGGCGGGCCCCAGAGGATGATCGAGTGGAGTACGTCCCGCTCGATCGCTTCGCGCAGCGGCATCCCCGGCGCGAGAATGTGCTCCTGCCCGACGATCTCGTCGAGCGTCCGGGGGCGAATCCGATCGGCGAGGGGAGTGCCCTCGGAGGGCGGACCTTCAGGTCTGCCCGATTCGTCGTCAAAGAGCGAATCTGTCATGGGGCCTGCCGCTGCCGGCGTGCAGCATAGACGAGAACGGCCGCCGCCATCGCGACATTCAGCGACTCGACCGGCGGCGCCATCGGAATGGTAACGAGCGCGTCGGCCTGCGCCAGCGCGTCCTCGGCAAGCCCCGGGCCTTCGCCGCCGACGACGATTGCGACGCGTCCCCGCCAGTCGATCTCGTCCGGCGTCTGTCCGCCGCGCGCGACCGCGGCCACCACATGTCCGCCCGCCTGCCGGAAGCCGCGCAGCGCGGTCGCCACATCGGACCGGGCAGCGACCGGCAACCGCAGGATGCTGCCCATGCTGCCTCGAACCGCCTTCCACGAGAACGGGTTGGCGGACGCGCCGCAGACGACCACGCCGGTCGCGCCCGCCGCCTCGGCGGATCGGATCAGGGCACCGACGTTGCCGGGATCCTGCACGTCGACCGCCACGATCACGAACGCGTGCGGATGCGCGCAGATCGTCTCGAGGCCGGTCGGCGTGCGGCGGGCGATCGCCACGATGCCCGACGGTGCGCGGACCGGCGTCATCGCGCCGAACGCCTGCGCGGTGGCGGCGATCACCTGTGTGCCGCGTGTCTGGAGCGAACGCGCGAGCTCCGCCTCCTCGGTGCCGGATCCCCGCCCGGCGGAGACGGCCACCATCTCGAGCTCGACGCCCGCGTCGCACGCGTCGCGGATGAGATGCGCGCCGTCGAGCAGCAGCCGACTGCCGTCGGGGTCGGCATCCCGCGCGAGTGTTCTGAACGCGCGCACGACCGGATTCTGGCGGCTGGAGATGAGAGGCATCTAGCTGGTAGGTGGTGGCTGGTAGGCAATTGTTCCATGTTCTTTGTGCGTGCTACCAGCTACCAGCTACCGGCTATGCTAAAGTCAGGTTTTCGATGAAAGAGAAGATTCTGAAGCGCTTCCAGGAAGAGATCGCGGCGCTCGAGCGGGAGCTGCGGCTGGAGCTGCCGAAAGAGATCCAGCGGGCACGCGAGCACGGCGACCTGCGCGAGAACGCGGAGTACAAGGCCGCGAAAGAGCGGCAGACGATCGTCAACTCCCGCATCGCGATGCTGCAGAAGCGCGTCGGCGAGATCTCGCTGATGAATCTCGACCGTATTCCGCACGACCGCGCCGGGTTTGGGTCGACGGTGCACCTGATCGGCGAGACCGGCGAGACCGTTGTCTATCAGCTCGTGATGCCCGAGGACGCGGATGCGGAAAAGGGCATGATCTCCACCTCGTCACCCATTGGCCGCGCCATTCTCAACAAGGAGGAGGGCGACGAGATCGAGGTCGTGACGCCGGCGGGCGTCCGCCGCTTCGAGGTGAAGAAGCTCACCACCATCCACGACGATTAACTCCACTCGTGCAGCCGTACTCGCCTGAGCGTCGCACCGCGGTTGTCCTGTGCGGTACCGGCGCGCACGGCGCCTACCACGCGGGCGTGCTCCGGGCGCTGCAGGAGGCGGGCGTCAAGATCGACGTCATGGCGGGGCAGGGGGTCGGCGCCGCCGCGGCCGCGCTGGCGGCGATCGACGGGGCCTCGCGCCTCTGGGAGGAGCAGGGGGTCTGGCGCAGCGGTGAGGTGCGGTCCCTCTACAGCTGGAAGTGGCCGGTGCGGGCGGCGGCGTGGCTCGCCTGCGCGGCAGCCGCGGTGGTTGCGCTCTCGGCGCTGTTGACGGCCGCCGGCGTCGATGCCGGGGCGCTCCGGTGGCCGCTCGTCGCGTTCGGGCTGATCGCCGCCATGACGATGGTGCTGGGAGTGGGAGCGCTGGCGGGCGGCCGGGCTGCCAGACGCAGAGGAGACGGCGCCTGGTGGTGGCGGGTGCTGGGAGCCCCCATCGATGCCGAGCGCGCGCGGTCGATGTTTGCCGGCGCCCTCTGGGTCCTCATCCGCGGCGGCGGCCAGGCGGCGCGGCCGGATCGCCCTCTGATCGGCCGCCGGTATGCGGACGTGCTGTCGGAGAATCTCGGGCAGCCCGGGTTTCGCGAGCTGATGCTGATCGTCAGCGACCTCGATGCGCGCCGTGATGTCGTGGCGGGCTTCCTGCGGGAGCCGTACCGGCAGGCGTTCGTCGCGCCCCGTGCCGATGGCGAGCGCCGGTCGGAGGTCATCGACCTCGCGGGCACCGGCCGTGATCTCGCGTTCGATGTCATCGCCGGGGCTCTCACACCGCCCGTCGTCTGCGACCCGCAGCCGATCACCTATGGGGTGGACAGCTACTGGCGCGGGGAGACGCACCGGTTGTGCGATCGCACGGGCGCGTGTTCCCGCCTGCTCGAGGAGCTGGCGGCGGCGGGCGTCTCGCAGGCGATCCTCGTCAGCGCCGTCGCCGCGGCGCGCGCGCCCCATCGCCTCACGGTGCCGCGGCTGGAGCTCCGGTACCGGCTCAGCGACGCCCTGGCGGCGGCCGAGGCGGCCGCGGTGCGTGACGCGCTTGAACTGGCGCGCCTCAGGTTCGATTCGGTGTACGTGATCTGTCCCTCGCACAACCCGATTGGAGCCTTCGATCTCGAAGGGGCGTATGACGAGGCGTCGGACCGTCGCCAGACGCTGCTCGAGCTGATGACCCGCGCCTACGAGGATGCGTATCATCAGTTCATCGAGCCGGTCGTCGGCGCCAGCGGCGAGCAGCTCGCGCAGATGGAGTCGCGATGAACCGCGATACCGTGATCGTGCACGCCGGCTATCGGCGGAAGTCCACTGCCGGGCCGTTCCTGGCCGGCCCCCAGTTCTCCTCCACGTACTCGTCACCGGGCGACCCGGCGCAGCATCCGCTCACGTACGGCCGCTTCCACAATCCGACCTGGACGGCGTGGGAGGACGCGCTCGGCGTGCTCGACGGCGGCGAGGCCGTCGCCTTCGCCTCGGGCATGGCCGCCGTCGATGCTGTCCTGGGTGTCACGCTGAAGGCGGGCGACGTGGCCGTGCTGCCTGCGGATTCGTACTACGCCATCCGGCGGCTCGCCTCCACCTGGCTGGAGAGCCGTGGCGTCCAGGTCAGGCTCGTGCCGACGAGCGGGTCCGATCACCTGCAGGCGCTCGAGGGGGCGACGCTGCTCTGGCTCGAGACCCCGTCGAATCCGCTGCTGGACGTCTGCGATATTCAGGCGCTTGCCGAGACCGCGCGGGCGCGTGGCGCCACGGTCGTCGTGGACAACACGACGGCCACCGCCTACCTTCAGCAGCCGCTGCAGCTCGGTGCCACGCTGGTGGTCGCGTCGGACACCAAGGGGCTGACCGGCCACAGCGATCTCCTGCTCGGGCATGTCTCCACGACCGACGCCGGGCTGGGCGACGCTCTGCGGGCCTGGCGCACGCACCACGGCGCCATCCCGGGGCCGATGGAGGTCTGGCTGGCGCACCGGTCGCTGCCGACGCTGCCGGTCCGGATGATCCGGCAGTGTGCATCGGCCGAGCGGCTCGCGGCGTGTCTGGCGTCGCGGGCCGATGTGGCGGCGGTCCGATACCCGGGCCTGCCGCAGCACCCGGCCCATGCCATCGCCGCACGTCAGATGCGGGCCTTCGGCACGATCGTGAGCTTCGATCTGGCCACCCGCGCCCGCGCCGAGTCGTTTCTCGGCGCGCTGACGCTCGTGCGCGAGGCGACGAGCTTCGGCGGGGTGCACTCGATCGCGGAGCGGCGGGCGCGGTGGGGCGGCGATGCCGTCAGCGAAGGGTTCATCCGCTTCAGCGTCGGGTGTGAGGCCGCCGAGGACATCCTGGCCGACGTCGGCGCGGCGCTGGAGGCGTCTCCGCCTACGCCCTGACGAGGCGCTTGTCGGGCGGCTGGTGCTCGTGCAGGAACTCGAGCGCCATCGCGAGCACGCGCTCGGTGAAGGCCTCGGCCTGGACGTTGCCGAACTTCTCGCGGAAGGCGCGCAGCGGGACCACCGCCTTGGCCATCGCCCGATGGCCGCCGGCGCTGCCGATGTCGGCGAAGTACTTGCGCACGAACTCCCCGGCGTTGCGCGAGTAGCCCAGATTCCGCACCGACATGATCACGGAATCGTTGACGATGCCCGAGACCACCGTCCAGCGGACGTCCTCGAGCTGGAGGTAGAAGTCGGCGACGTACGGGATGAAGTCCTCGCGGGGGGTGGTGCCGAGGAACGCGCAGAAGACCTGCTCGACCATCCGCCCGTGTTGCTTGGCCTTGAGCACGTACTCGAGCCGCTCCATCGTGATCTCGGCCCCCTCCATCTTGCGGATGAGCGCCGCGTCGGAGAGCGGATAGAGATACGAGAAGGCGTCGATATCCACGCGGTTGGCCTGCCGGTTGAAGAAGAGCGTGTCCGACTTGATCGCGTAGAGCAGGGCGGTGGCGGCGCGCTCGGAGATGTTGGCGTCGACGGCGCGGAGATGCTCGGTGAGGATCGTGGACGTCGAGCCGTAGTCCGCGCGGATGTCCTTGAACACCGCGCTGTAGCCGGGTTGCTCCGGATGATGGTCGATGACGAGGTCGACCTTGTCGATCGCGCCCCCGAAGTAGTGCGGCTGCACGTCGACCAGGGCCACGCGGTCGTACTCGGCCACCTGGGCGGCCGTCACGCGCTCGACGTGGATGTCGAGCAGGTTGACCATCCGCACGTTCTCGGGGCGGGTGACCCCCTCGAGCGCCGCAATGATCGCGGTCTGCCGCGTCCGCCGGAGCACGTTCCGCAGCGCGAGGCCGCTGGCCAGCGCATCGGGGTCGGGCTCGTTGTGCAGCAGGATGAGCACGCGGTCCGCGTCGCTGAAGAACCGCTGATACTGCTGCACCTTCAACCGCGTAATCGACCGGCTGAACTCGGTCAGCAGCGGGCCCCCGAACAGCTCCGAGAGCGCCAGGTAATTCAGCTCCGGAAACTGCGCTTTGAGCTCCTCTTCCCGGGAGCGGAAGTCCGAGATGCCGACCCCGAGGACGTACACCAGCGTGCCGCCTGCGTCGCGGATCGCGCCGAGGATCTTGCGGGGGCTGCGGCGGCCGTTGTCCTCGACGATGACGCAGGTGCCCGGGGTGAGATCGGCTTTGAGGTAGGTATCGGTGCGGCGCGGGTCGGCCGCGGTGACGTTGAGGCCGGCCTCGTGCAGGCGGCGCGCCATCAGCTTGCTGTCGACGAGGAATTCCACCTCGAAGCTGGGCAGCAGGATCTCGTCGAGCATCCTGATGACCAGGTCGGTCTGACAGACGGCGAGACACCTCATCGAAGGCCGGGAGCCATGTCTGGAACAGGCTGCACCATAGGCGCGAACCCCTCATTATACGACGCGGCCGCGTCCCCCGCTTATCGGGTATACGATCGAGAGACTGCAGCGAGGGGGCATGGCGAGGCGTCTTGCAGCGGCGGTACTCATGGCGGCCTGCGGGCTGAGCGGAGCCCTGCCGGCGCAGCAGGCTGTCTTCCGCTCGCGCCTGGATCTCGTCACGTTCGGCGTGACGGTCACCGACCGGCGCGGGACCGTCATCGACAATCTCGTCGCCGGAGACTTCGAGGTCTTCGAGGACGGCACGAGACAGACGATCACCCATTTCGCGCCCGGCGGGGCGGGCACGTCGGACCTTCCGCTGCACCTCGGCCTGCTGTTCGACACGAGCGGCAGCATGGGCGAGGACATCAGGCTGGCGCGGACGGCGGCGATCCGGTTCCTGAACACGCTGAGCGACGCCGAGGACATCACGCTGGTCGACTTCGACACCGAGGTGCGGGTCGCCACCTACGGCCAGCGCGACTTTCCGCGGGTGGTCGAACGGATCCGCGGGCGCGAGCCGGGCGGCTGGACCGCCATGTACGACGCGCTCGGCGTGTTCCTGGACGGCGCCGGCGAGAACGAGGGCCGGACGATTCTGGTGGTCTATACGGACGGCGGCGACACGCGCAGCACCAGCCGCTTCAACGACGTCATGACGCTCGTGCGCGCGTCGGATGTCACGATCCATGCCGTCGGCTTCATGGAGCATCAGCCGAGCAGCGTCCGGTCCTCGCAGCGCGGGCGGCTGCGGGAGATCGCCGAGGCGACCGGGGGCCAGGCGTTCTTCCCGTTGGCGATGAAGGACATCGAAGCCGCCTACGAGAAGATCGTGGCGCAGATCCGCAATCAGTACACCCTCGGCTACACGTCAACGAACACCGCGCGGGACGGCCGCTGGCGCACGGTCGAGATCCGCGTGACGCGCCCCGACCTGAAGTCCTCGCGCATCCAGTCCCGCAGGGGCTACTTCGCCCTGTACGCCAAGTAGATCATCTATGATTGATTGTTTGTGATCGACCGGTTCACCCTTGTCAGCGACTTCGAGGTGCGCGGCGATCAGGTGCGCGCCATTCCGGAGCTGGTCGAGGGCCTGAACCGCGGCGACTCTCATCAGGTGCTGCTCGGCGTCACCGGATCCGGCAAGACCTTCACGATGGCGCACGTCATCGCGGCCGTGAACCGGCCGACGCTGGTGATGGCGCACAACAAGACACTCGCCGCGCAGCTGTACCAGGAGTTCAGGCGGTTCTTCCCGCAGAACGCGGTCGAGTACTTCGTCAGCTATTACGATTACTATCAGCCGGAGGCGTACGTGCCGGCCACCGACTCGTACATCGAGAAGGAGGCCACGATCAACGACGCGATCGACCGCATGCGCCTCTCGGCGACCCGATCGCTGTTCGAGCGGCGCGACGTCATCATCGTCGCCAGCGTGTCGTGCATCTACGGCCTCGGGTCGCCGGAGGCCTACTACGGGATGCTGCTGCCGCTGCAGGTGGGGCAGCGGATCGACCGCGACCAGATCCTGCGCAAGCTCGTGGAGATCCAGTACGAGCGCAACGACGTGGAGTTCGGGCGCGGGACGTTCCGCGTACGGGGCGACATCGTCGAGGTGGTCCCGTCGTACGAGGAGCACGCGCTCCGGATCGGCCTCTTCGGCGACGAGGTCGACGAGCTGGCCTGGTTCGACGCGCTGACGGGGAAGATCCTTCGGCGGCTGGACAAGGTCGCGGTCTACCCGAAGTCGCACTTCGTCACGTCGCGCGACCGGACGAAGCAGGCCGTCGAGTCGATCGGGCAGGAGCTCGAGTCGCACCGGGGGCAGCTCGAGTCGGAGGGAAAGCTGCTCGAGGCCCAGCGGCTGCACCAGCGCACCATGTTCGATCTCGAGATGATCCGTGAGATCGGGTACTGCCACGGCATCGAGAACTACGCGCGGCATCTCACGGGCCGCGCGCCGGGCGAGCCGCCGCCGACGCTGCTCGATTACCTGCCGGGGGACGCCCTCGTGATCGTGGACGAAAGCCATCAGACGGTTCCGCAGATTCGCGGCATGTACCACGGCGACCGGTCGCGGAAGGAGGTGCTCGTGGCGTACGGGTTCCGCCTGCCGTCGGCGCTCGACAACCGGCCGCTGAACTTCCAGGAATGGGAGGCGCGGGCCAGACAGGTCGTGTTCGTCTCGGCGACCCCGGGCCCGTACGAGCTCTCGAAATCCGGCGGGGTGGTCGTCGAGCAGGTGATTCGCCCGACCGGGTTGATGGACCCGCCGATCGAGGTGCGGCCGGTGCGGGGCCAGGTGGACGACCTGCTCGCAGAGATCCGGACGCGCGTCGAGCGGAGGGAACGCGTGCTCGTGACGACCCTGACCAAGCGGATGGCCGAGGACCTGACGGCCTATTACCAGGAGCTCGGCGTCAAGGTCCGCTACCTGCACTCGGATATCGAGACGCTCGAGCGGGTCGAGATTCTCCGCGACCTGCGCCGCGGCGCCTTCGACGTGCTGGTCGGCATCAACCTGCTCCGTGAGGGGCTGGACCTCCCCGAGGTCTCGCTGGTCGCCATTCTGGACGCCGACAAGGAAGGGTTCCTGCGGTCGGGGGGCTCGCTGATTCAGACATCCGGCCGCGCCGCGCGCAACGTCAAAGGGCAGGTCATCATGTATGCGGATACGATGACGGCATCCATGAAGACAGCCATCAGCGAGACCGAACGCCGGCGGGCGCTCCAGGCCGCCTACAACGCCGAGCACGGCATTACGCCCGAGTCGGTCGTTCGTCAGATTGACGATCTGCTCTCGAGCGTCTACGAGCGCGACTACACGGTCGGCGCGGGCGCTGGCGACGGCCCGGACGCGTTCAGGACGCAGGCGGAGCTCGACGCCGAAATCGGGCGGCTCGAGACGGAGATGAAGGCCGCCGCCGCCAACCTCGACTTCGAACGGGCGGCTTCGCTGCGCGACCGCGCGAAGGCGCTCCGGACCCGCGAGCTCGGGCTCGCGGGATCCCCGGCGGATCGGTAGGCGGCGTGCTGAGCCAGGCCGAGCGATGGATCAAGGCGGCCATCCTGGAGGTCCAGGAGTTCGTGCAGCTCGTGGGCGCCGTGTTCCGTGCCATGGTGAGCCCCCCGTACTATCGGCGCGACGTGATCCTGCAGTTCGAGGCGATCGGCATCGGATCGCTCATGGTGGTCTCGCTCACCGGCTTCTTCACCGGTGCGGCCCTCGCCCTCCAGACGGGTCAGACGCTCGACCGCTTCGGCGCCCGGACGCTGGTCGGTCAGCTCGTCAGCGCCTCGATGATCCGCGAGCTCGGCCCGGTGCTGACGGCGCTGATGCTCGCCGGGCGGGTGGGATCGGGGATTGCCGCCGAGCTCGGGTCGATGGCGGTCACCGATCAGATCAATGCCCTGCGCGCGCTCGGCACCGATCCGCTGCGCAAGCTGGTCGTCCCGCGGGTCCTCGCGGTGACGCTGATGGCGCCCGTGCTGACCGTCATCGCCGATACCTTCGCGATCGTGGCGGGCTGGCTCATTTCGGTCACGAATCTTGGCGTCGGGTCGAGCACGTACTGGACGGCGGTGCTCGAAGGGCTGTACCTCGGGGACGCCTGGCAGGGGATCATCAAGCCGTTCGTGCTCGGCTTCGTGATCGGCACCATCGGATGTCACGTGGGCCTGAGGACGAGCGGCGGAACGCAGGGCGTCGGCCGGTCGACGACCAACGCCGTGGTCGTGGCGTCGGTGCTGGTGATCGCGGTCGACTTCTTCCTGACGCCGCTCCTGATGCGCGTGGTGTACTAGGGTGATGACGGTGACGGCCGAACGGTCGCCGGCACTCGAGGAAGCGCTCGGTCCGGGCTCGCCGATCGTGGTGTTCGACCGGGTCTCGCTGGCCTTCGATGATAAGGTGGTCCTGCGCGAGATCAGCTTCACGCTGATCAAGGGGCAGACGAAGATTTTTCTAGGCGCGAGCGGATCCGGGAAGTCCACGATCCTGAAGCTCATCATCGGCCTCCTCAAGCCCGACTCGGGCGTCATCTGGGTGAACGGGGAGCGCGTCGACGACAAGGGCGAGGCGGATCTCATGAAGGTGCGCACCGACCTCGGAATGGTGTTTCAGGAAGGGGCGCTGTTCGATTCGCTGACCGTCGCCGAGAACGTCGGGTACAAGCTGCTCGAGGAGGGGATGCCCGATGCGCAGGTGTGGGACCGCGTGGGCGAGGTGCTGGGGTTCATCGGCCTCGGCGAGTATGCCGACCGGATGCCCTCGGAGCTCTCGGGCGGCCAGCGCCGCCGGGTCGCGATCGCGCGCGCCATGGCGTACAAGCCGCGGATCCTGCTGTACGACGAAGCGACGACGGGGCTGGATCCGATGATGGCCGATACGGTGGACAACGAGATCATCAAGCTGCGGGACCTGGAGGAGATCAGCTCGATCGTCGTCACGCACCAGCTCCGGGATGCGTTCCGGGTGGCGACGCACGAGGCCCGGCGCGACGGCACGGACATCCGCATCGTCACCGCCGGAGCGGAGAAGGCCGAAGAGGCGGAGTTCATCATGCTCAAGGACGGGGTCATCCATTTCGAGGGACATGCGACCGACCTGCGCCAGTCGCGCGACCCGTACTTGCGTTCATTCCTGTCGTAGTGGCGACTAGAGGGTAGACGTCATGCCTCGTACGCGTTCACTGGCCTGGGCCGAACTCAAGATCGGCATCGTGTCGGTCGTGGCGCTGGCGTTGGCCGCCACGCTGATCTTCATGCTGAGCGGAGAGGGGGGATTCAGCTGGCAGCGCTACTCGCTCAAGACCGTGTTCGACGACATCGCCGGGCTCGACGAGGGATCCCCGGTGCGCCTCGCCGGCGTCGAGGTCGGCTCGGTGACCGGCATCGATTTCATCGGCGACCGCGTGGAGGTCACCTTCGAGCTGTCGGAGCGCATGCAGCCGCGGGTCACGACCGGGTCGATGGCGGCCCTCGGCTCCGTGTCGCTGCTCGGCGAGAGCTCCGTGGACATCACGGCGTCCACCGAGGGGACGCCGATTCCCGAATGGGGCTATGTGCCCTCGGGGCGGGCGGCGGGCTCCCTGACCGACGTGACCCGGCAGGCGTCAGAAGGGATCGAGGAGCTGACGGCCGTCCTGGAGGACATGCGGGCGGGGAAGGGCACGATCGGGCGCCTGATCACCGACGACTCGCTCTATCGCGAGATGAACGCGCTGGTGGCCGCGGCGGAGAATGTGGTGCAGAGCGTGAGCGCCGGGCGGGGCACACTGGGCCGGCTGGCCAACGATCCGGCGGCGGCCAAGGCGCTCGAGGCGTCGCTCCAGAATTTCGAATCGATCACGGCGCGCGTCAAGGCGGGGGAAGGCAGTCTGGGACGCCTGCTCGCAGACGACGCTCTCGCGACGTCGCTGACGTCGACGACCACCAACCTCGATGCCATCACGGGGCGCATCAGCCGCGGCGAAGGGACGGCTGGAAAACTGATTACGGAGCCGGAGCTGTACGATCGGCTGAATTCGATGTCGGAGCGGCTCGACAAGGTGATGGCCGGCCTGGAGCAGGGGGAAGGCACCGCGGGCCGGCTTCTGCACGATCGGCAGCTTTATGAGAACATGAATGGCGCAGTCGGCGAGCTGCGGCAGCTCGTGCGCGACATCCGCGCGGATCCCCGCAAGTTCCTGAACGTGCGCGTGAGTCTGTTCTAGTGACCGAACAAGTCTTCCTCGGCATCATCGCGGTGGCCGTGGTGGTGATGGCCGCCATCCAGGTGGCGGCCGTCGTCGTGGCGGCCCGCCTGGCGCGCCGCGTCGATCGCTTTGCCGACCGGCTCGAGCAGGACCTCCGTCCGGTCGTCGCCAGCCTGCAGGCGCTGACCGAAGATGCCGCGCGGGCGACGGCGGTGTTCAAGGCGATCCTCGCCATCTTCCGGTCGCCGCGCAAAGGCGCCGCGTCCGGCGGCGTGGACGAGGACCCGCTCTTCATCGGCTGACTCGTTTGTACGTGGGCCGGCCAATCCTGTTTTCATCCGATTGACGGGGGCACCTCCGGGTGATACAAGACCCCCTATCGCGGATTGCCGCCGTGGCGGCACAGCGGCGTTCCTCCTTTGGGGGCACCCATGACTGAATGCGTCCGTGGCGTGCGTGGACTCGTCGTCGCCTCCCTCCTGATCCTGGTTCCGGCGCTGGCCATCGCCCAGGAAGCCAAAACGGCCACGCTCGCGGCGGAGCTGGCCAGGCTGCTCGACGCGAGGAAGCTCGATAGCATCGCGGCCAAGATCGAGGGCGACCAGTATGCCGGCGCGCTATACTTCCCCGGCAGTCAGCTCCTGGCCGTGAAGGCGCGGTATATCGTGCCGGAGCGGATGGACGTGCAGCTGGCCGGCCGGAACTATCGCGACGTCTACATCGACCTCAACAGCGCGTCGGTGGCCAACTCGAAGACGCTGATTTCGGACCTGGGCGTCAACGGGCTGTTCGCCCGGAGGCGCGAGAATCAGTTCGACACGGCGGACCTGAGCGGGAAGAGCTACACGTTCGACGGCGACTGGGGCAAGCAGGAGCTGTCCGAGCAGGAATACATGAAGGCGTTTCAGACGGCCGATGGCGAGTACGCGCAGATTCTGGAGGCGCTGATCGCAGAGCTCAAGAAGTCCTCGTAGCCGGCGCGAGCCGCCAAATGCTGCGAGGCCAGGAGGGGCAGCCCGTCAGGGCTGCTCCTCTCGACTGACGAGGCATGATGCCGAGGGAGGCGACCGTGAAATCGATTGCGAAGAGTCTGCTGATGGTGGTGCTGGGCGCCGGGATGACGGCCGGCGCGTTCGTGATGCTGCCGGACCAGCCGTCGGAAGCGGCCGCCGCC
>MEKU01000071.1:505-17895 GCA_001767195.1 Acidobacteria bacterium RIFCSPLOWO2_02_FULL_67_21 | reverse complement strand
CGCAGATGGTCGACGCCCAGCAGAAGCTCGAAGGCGTGGCGGCCCTTCAGGGCAAGCTCCTGCCGATGGACATCCGGCTGTCGATCCTTCAGGACCGGGTCGAGAAGACCGGCGAGCGCGTCAGACAGGTGCAGCGTGACGAGACCGAGCTCGCCAGCCAGGAGGCCAGGCTCATCGAGCTCACAGAGGCGAGCAGGACGCTTGCCGCCGAGGTCGCGGAGCGGATGCAGCAGAGCCGCGCGCTCAGCGAGGAGGTGGCGCGGGCGGGCGCGGCGCGCGATGAGCTGCTCGGCGAGCTCGCACGCGTGCAGGGGCGCCAGCGCGAGGCGATCGCCCAGGCCGATGCGGCCGAGGATCAGCTGCGGCGGGCCGAGGCGATGTACCGGGCGCTCGAGCAGCGGCGATCCCAGCTGGCCTTCTCGGAGAAGAAGCTGGCCGACGTCGAGACCAAAATGGCCGAGCTGACGCGGAAATCCGGGGACATCGACGAGCAGCTGAAGGCGCTCGTCGAGCGGGAATCAGTGGTGGCGGCGGTGCGCGCGGAGCTCGAATCGGTCTACGAGATCAGCGCCAGGAGCAAGGCCGATCTGCAGTACGTGCGGGAGCACCGCGACGAGGTGACCGGACTGCGCCGCCAGGTGCAGGAGCTGCTGGCCACGGCGGCCGAGACCGAAGCGAAGATCGCGGCCATCGATGCCAGGCGCAGGGACGTGGACGAGGTCCAGGCGAAAGCCACGCTCATCACGAATCTGCTCGAGGACGTCCGGGTGAATCTCGAGACCGTCAGCGAACAGAAAGCGGTCGTCGACCACCTGAACGAGCGGCTGGCCGGTGTGCAGTTCGTGATTCAGGAAGCCCAGAACACGCTGCGGATGTTGAGCCAGGAGCGCGAGCTGGCCGAGCGGATCGAGCAGAGCATCCGCCAGCTCCGCACGCGGTCGGGGGGTGGATCGGACGAGGGCCGTCAAACGGCATGAGGATGTTCTAGGACATTTTTCAGATGCAGGTAGCCGCGGACACTATTCAGTCCCGCGGACGCGCGGCGGGCCGCCTTCGACGTTGCTCAGGCACCCCGAGCCTCGTCGAGAGGTAGAGCCCGCAACCCACGACGCTAACGGCGCGGCGCCGGGAACATGGGCCTTATGGGGAGATTTCCTCCTCGCCGTTGAATATCCCGCACGTCGAGCGCACGTCATCGCGGCCCCGACGCTGGTGCACAGCATTCTCCGGCTGTGGTACGGAAAGTGCTCGAAGGCCGCCGATGATGCGCTGTTCTCGCTGGTCTGCCAGCCAGCCTGACGACAGCTGCGTCCTGTCACTCGTCCCGAGCGAACGCTCGGTCCTCTCGTGACGGCCGTCCGGGTCGGCGGCGTGCTCTCATGCGCGCCAATCTGGCGGAAGAGCCCTGCCACCCGCCACACGGAGCGGATCCGACAACATCGACTGAGGGAATCGGTATGACTTGGAGGCAGCTCGTCATCGTATCCGTGTCGATTTGCGCTGCCGCGAGCCTCGCGCGAGCGCAAACAGCCCCTTCCGCGCTGAGCGTTGCCGATCTGGTTGGCATGGCCGCGCAGCGGAATCGCGAGTTCCTGGCGGTCAAGCAACGCGTGGCCGAAACGCAGGGCCTGCTGCGTCAGGCAGGCGTGCGGCCGGCCCCGGCGGTGGAGATCGAGGAGTCCACCGGCAGGCCGTTGGGCAGCGCCGGCGAACAAGCGTTCTCCGCCGCGTATTTTCACACCATCGAGACATTTGGCAAGCGCGACAAACGGATCGCGGTGGCTCACAAATCCACCGAAGCCGTCCAGGCCGACCTGGCCGACCATCTTCGGCTGCTGACGCTTGACGTGAAGGTCAGGTACGCGGAAGCGGTGCGTGAGCAGCGCAAGCTGGAAACGATCCAGCGCCTGCTGTCGACCAACCGCGAGTACTACACCCTCACCGACATGCGGGTGCGGCACGGCGATGCCGCGCCCCTCGAAGGACAGTTGTTCCTCACGGATCTGAGTCGGGTGCAAGTGCAGCAGGTGGTCCTCGCAAACAGCGCGGATCGTGCATTGCTCGAGCTGAGAAAGGTGGTCGGAGCGGCGCCGGCCGAACCGCTCCAGCTGGCAACCGCCGTGCCTCCACCCGCGACGGCGAGCGGTCTGTCCGAGCTCCAGGAACGAGCGCTTCGAGACCGCCCCGACCTGCACGCGCTGCGGCTGGTGGAAGAGCAGGCCGTCGCCGAAGAGACGCTGGCCCGCGCGGAGGGCAAGCCCGACCTCACCGCATCCGCCCGCTACGTGCGCAGCGACAGCGGCTTCGATCAGCTCGGCTACAACGCCGCGGGCCAACTGGTTCCCGTCAGGGGCCGCGACAACGTGTTGACCTTCGGTCTGTCCGTCCTTCTCGTTCCGCCCAGGAGGAATCAGGGCGCGATCGAAGCCGCCCAGGCCAGGAGCGTGGCGGCGCGCCTCCGGCGGGAACACCTCGAGTCGGTCGTCCGCCTCGAAGTCGAGGCCGCGTTCCGCCGGTGGCAATCCGCCAGGAGCGCCGTAGATATTCTCGACCAGGGCGTGATCGGACAGTCGGAGAAGAACCTTGCGGTGTTCCGGCAGGCGTATACCCTCGGCCAATTTCGCGTCCTGGACGTGCTCGTCGAGCAGAGACGATTGATCGAAACGCAGTTGACGTACCTCGACCTGCAATCGGAGCTCTTCGAGGCCGTTGCCGAATTGGAAGCCTCGGTAGGAGGGTCACTCCGATGAAGAAAGCATCCCTGGCCTTCTTCCTCATCCTCCCGCTCGTTTCCTGCTCGCCGGGGCCGGACGGCGGCACGGCGCCGGAGCGGGATATTAACGTGGTCGAGATGGCGAAAGAGGCGCAGGCGAATGCCGGCGTGACGGTTGCCCCGGCGAGCCTCACGCAACTGACCGAGTACCTGCACGTCATGGGAACCGTGCAGCCGATCGACAGCAGAATCGGCTACGGGCGTCCCTTTTCCAGAGGGCGCGTCGAAGAGGTGCTGGTTCGCGTCGGGGACCGGGTGCAGAGCGGCCAGCCACTGATCCGATTGGACAATATCGAGGCGGGGGAAACCTCCGCCCAGCATCTCGCGGCCCAGGCGGAGATCGAGCGGCTGAACGTCCAGCGGGCCAACGCCGCGCGGCAGCTGGAACGGAGCAAGAGCCTGGCGGCGATCGGCGCTGTGTCTCAAAAGGAACTCGAGCTCGCCCAGGCCGAATACGACGCGATGCTGGAAGCCATCAAGGCGCAGGAGAGTCTGCGGGCCGGCCTCGAATCCAAGTTGCGCCGCTTCGGGATCTCGGACGACGAACCCCAACACACTTCGGTCACCGCGATCCGCTCGCCCTTTGCCGGCGTGGTGATTCGGCTGCAGGTGGCTCCGGGCGATGTGGTCGATCCCGGCATGGAGCTGTTCTCCATCACCGACCTGTCGGAGGTCTGGGTGCAGGCCGAGGTCTACGAGAAGGATCTGGGACGGATCCGGACAGGACAGACCGCGAAGATCTCCGTGGACACATATCCGGATGAGACATTCTCGGGAACGATCGCCCACATCAGCGACACCCTGGATCCGAAGACGCGCACGGCCCTGGTCCGCTGCGTGGTGCCCAACAAGGATCGACGGCTCAAGCTGGACATGCTCGTCACGGTGGATGTGCCCACGACGTTCAGCCGCAAGGTGCTGGCCGTGCCGGTGGCGGCGATTCAGCAGATCGAGGGGAGGAACGTCGTGTTCGTCGGGGAGTCGGAGCAGGCGTTTCGCATCCGGGAGGTCCAGGTTGGCAAAGTGACCGACGGCCAGGCCGAGATTCTCGGCGGCCTCGCGGAAAAGGAACCCGTCGTCACTCAAGGCGCGTACCAGTTGAAGTCCATCCGGATGAACAAGGAGATGGGGGAGGGTTAGCCGATGGAGCGCCTCGTGACCTGGGCCCTCCAGTATCGCTTCATCGTGTTGTTGGCGACGCTCCTGGTCGTCGTGGTCGGCGCCTTTTCGATGCGGGATCTGCTGATCGAGGGCGTTCCCGACATCACGCCCAACCAGGTGCTGGTGCTCACGAGGGCGCCGAGCCTTTCACCTCCGGAGGTCGAGCAGTACATTTCGTTCCCCGTCGAGTGGTCGATGAGCGGTCTGCCCGGCATCACGAACGTCTATTCCCTCTCCAAGCAAGGCTTCTCCTACGTGGCCGTCTATTTCAGGGAGGACATGGACCTCTATTTCTGCCGGAGGCTGGTGATGGAGCGGCTGCCCCAGGCGCGGGCGCTGATTCCACCCGGCATGGGCGAACCCGAGATGGGACCGATTTCGACCGGACTGGGAGAGATCTACCAGTTCAAAGTCACCGGCGGCGGCCTGTCGACCATGGAGCTGCGCGGCATCCTGGATTGGGACATCGCGCCCAAGCTGCGCTCCGTCCCGGGTGTCGTCGAGGTCAACGTGCACGGCGGGGAATTGAAGACCTACGAAGTTCAGGTCGACAGCGACAGGATGGCCGCGTATCGGATCCCCCTCTCCACGATCATCCACGCCCTCGAGGCCAGCAATGGCAATGCCGGCGGGGCCTACCTGGAGCGTCCGGGACAAACGCAATCCTTGATTCGCGGCGAGGGACTGATCTCGAGCCTGCAGGATGTCGAGCAGATCGTCGTCGGGGTCTCCGACACCGGCACGCCCATCACCGTCGGCAACGTGGCTCAGGTGCGGTTTGCGCCGATGGTGCGCCAGGGCCTTGCCTCCCAGGACGGGGAAGGCGAGATCGTGATCGGCGTCGCCATGCTGCTCATGGGTGAGAACGCGCGGATCGTCGTGGACCGCGTCAAGGAATCCTTGCGGGACATCGAGCGCTCCCTGCCCGCCGGAGTACGGATCGAACCGTATTACGACCGAACCGATCTCGTCCGAAGGACGATCCGGACCGTGACCCAGAACCTCGTCGAAGGCGGTCTCGTCGTCGTCGCGGTGCTGCTGCTCTTGCTCGGAAGCGTGAAAGGCGGCGCGATCGTTGCCGCCGCCATCCCGCTGTCCATGCTCTTTGCCTTCACGGGGATGGTTCAGGCGGGGATATCGGGGAACCTGATGAGCCTGGGTGCGATCCACTTTGGATTGGTCGTGGACGGCTCGGTGGTCATGGTGGAGAACATCCTGCGCCGGCTGGGCAGGCGAAACCCGACCGAGAGCGTCATGGAGGTCGTGCAGGAGGCGGGCGAGGAGGTAGCGCGGCCGGTGTTCTTCGGCGTCCTGATCATCTCCCTCGTCTACGTGCCGATCCTGATGCTGACGGGCACCGAGGGCAAGATGTTCAGGCCCATGGCCCAGACGGTGCTGTTCGCCCTGGCCGCGTCATTGGTCATCGCGCTGATGTTGATGCCGGTCTTAAGCTGGCTGGTCTTCCGAAAGCGGGTTCCCGAGGAGCACACACGGCTGATGCGTTGGTTTGGCGCCGCGTATGCTCCGGCCCTGCAGAAGGCGATGCGGCGTCCCCTGGTGACATTCGCTATCGCCATGGTGTTCTTCGCGGCCTCCCTGAGTGTGATCCCTTTCCTGGGCGGGGAGTTCATTCCCCAGCTGGATGAAGGCTCCATCCTTATCACGTCGTTCCGGCTGCCCGGAACGTCCCTGACCGAATCCCTGCGGGCGAATTCAGTCGTTGAACGCGTGCTGCTGCGGTTTCCGGAGGTGACCACGGTGGTCACCAGGACGGGCAGCCCGGAGATTGCCGCCGAACCGATGGGCATCGAGGAGAGCGACTCGTACGTGATGCTCAAGCCGATCGCCGAATGGCCCACCAAGCGCACCAAGGAAGAACTGATCGCCGCCATGGACCAGGCCCTCCAGAAGGAAGCGCCGGGTGCCGTCTACAGTTTCACCCAGCCCATCCAGATGCTCATGCAGACCTTGATGGAAGCCGGATCGCGATCCGATGTCGTCGTGAAGTTGTACGGCGAGGATCTGGATCTGATGAACCAGAAGGCGACGGCGATTGAGGGCGTGCTGCAGACCATTCGGGGAGCCGCCGACGTGCGGGCCCAGCGCGTGGGCGGGCTCCCTTACCTGCGCATCCACATCCGGCGCGACGCGATCGCCCGCCATGGCCTGGATGCCTCGGACGTCCTGGAGACCGTGGAAGCCATCGGCGGCAAGGTGGTCGGGCAGGTCATCGAGGGGAACAAGCGATTCTTCCTCCAGGTGCGTTTCGACGCCCTCGATCGGGCCACCGCCGGAGCCGTCAACAACATCAAAGTCGGGAACAGCCGGGGCGACTTCATCCCGCTCAGCCAGCTGGCGGATCTGGTAACGGAGGAAGGGCCCCTGCAAATCGGGCGCGAGAAGGTGCACCGCCGGATCACCGTGGAAGCGAATGTGCGGGGGCGCGACATCGCCAGCTTCGTGGCCGACGCGCAAAGGGCCCTTGGAGACCGGGTGCCTCTCCCCGAAGGGTACTGGATCGAATGGGGCGGCCAGTTTCAACAGCTGGAGAGCGCCAAGGCGCGGCTCACGATCGTCGTGCCTGTGACCCTGCTGGTCATCTTCGTGCTGCTCTACTTCAACTTCGGCTCGATCCGGCCGGCGCTGCTCATCTACTTGAACGTCCCGTTGGCCACGACCGGCGGGATTCTGGCGCTGCTCTCCCGCGGCATGCCGTTCAGCATCTCCGCCGGCGTCGGCTTCATTGCCCTCTTTGGCGTCGCCGTGCTGAACGGCGTCGTGCTGGTCACCTACATCGCTCAGCTGCGCCAGCAAGGCCTGTCTGTGGAAGACGCGGTCAGGGAGGGGGCGACGACACGGCTTCGGCCAGTGCTGATGACGGCGCTGGTCGGCAGCCTGGGGTTCCTGCCGATGGCGATTTCGACTGGCGTGGGTGCGGAAGTGCAACGGCCGCTGGCAACCGTCGTCATTGGGGGCTTGATCACGTCAACCTTGCTGACGCTGCTGGTCATCCCAGCCGTCTACCGTTGGTTCGACAGAGAGCCGGCCGCCGTTGAAATCTAGCCTGGGATCCGGAGACGGCCCCAGGATAGAGGGAGGCTGCGGCCCTTGGGGGAGAAGGGTGCCATGAAGCAGATCAAGGCGATTGTCCAGCCGTTCCGGCTGTCCGCGATTGTTGCCGCCCTCCAGCAAATCCCGGATCTTCCGGGCATCACGGTTTTCGACGTCCGAGGGTTTGGACGGCAGCGCGCCCGCAGCACACCCGACAGCATCGAAGACGAAGGTGTCTTGTACGCGAGGAAAGTCCAGATGGAACTGGTGGTCCCGGAGCGACTCGTTGATGAGGTCATTCGCACCATACGAGAGAGCGCCCACACGGGGAACTCTGGGGACGGAAAGATCTTTGCGAATTCGCTGGACGAGGTGATTCGTATCCGCAGCGGCGAACGCGGCGAAGACGCGCTCTGACCGGGCGCGACTGAACGAGCGGCTTAGTTATAGTTAGCACCGCGTGGTCGCGGCGCACCGTCCCGCGGACGTGCGGGCAGTCGAATCGAACGCATTTCTCAGATCGGTGTAGATCTGTCGGAGATCCGCACCAGATCCAGCGGCCAGAGTGGCCTGGGCCGCCCGTCGTTCGAACCGGCGCTCCGGTCGGACGTCGTGGAAGACCGGGCCCTTCACTTGGCGCTCGGCGACCCGCGCTGGGTTGGGGCCCCGGCGCGGGTCGTCGAATCGTTTGGCGAAGAGCCGGTTCTTCCGCGGTGCTGATCGGAGGACCGCAGCCGAATCCGTTCTGCCGCGCACACTCCTAGCTGGTTGCCGCCGCCGTGGTCCTGGTGAAGATCGTCAGGCGCTGGCCCACCTGGATCGAGTTGCTGCGCAGCCGGTTCCAGGTCTTCAGCGACGCCACCGTCGTTCGGTACAGCTTCGCAATCGCGAACAGGGTGTCGCCGCGCTTCACGCGGTACGTCACCGACGCTGGGGTAGTCGCGGTCGCGCCCGGAGCCGTATTCGTGGCCGCCAGCACTTCGGCGGCCGGCTCGGTCTCGAGCGCCGGCGGCGGAGTGTCCGTTCGCGATGCCAGGACCAGCGAGGGCGCGCGCGGAATGATGAGCCGCTGCCCGATCGCCAGCTTGGCCCGCGCCGAGAGGTAGTTGGCATCGGCGAGGTCGGCGCGGCTGACCCCGAGCTTCCGTCCGATCGACAGAAGGGTCTCGCCCTTCTTGACCGTATGCCAGTTGAATGGCGCCAGATCCGCCGGATCGGTGGCCGCCAGATGCGCCCGCACGATATCGCCGGTGCCGGCGGGGACCTTCAGCTCGTAATCAGCGGCCCTCACCGGGGTGGTCCAGCGGCGGAGCTCAGGATTGAGGTTCCGGATCGCCTCGACCGGCATCCCCACCCACTCGGCGACCCGCCGCAGGTCGATGGCCGAGGACAGCGTGACCGTTTCGCTCCGAAGGGGTTCCATCGGCTCGATTTCAAGCCCGTACTGGGCCGGATTGCGCGCGATGATGATGGCCGCCAGGATGAGCGGCACGTAGTCACGCGTCTCACGCGGCAGGAGCCGGCTGGAGGGGGAGGCCAGCTTCCAGAAGTCCCTCCGCCCGGACCGTTTCATCGCACGCTGCACGCGGCCCGGGCCGCCGTTGTAGGACGCCAGGGCGAGGTGCCAGTCGCCATCGAACATGTCGCGGAGGCTCTTGAGGTACGCGGCGGCGGCGCGGGTGGACTTCTCGGGCTCGGCCCGTTCGTCGATGTACCAGTCGTGGCGCAGCCCGTTCTCGAGCGCGGTGCCGCGCATGAACTGCCAGATTCCACGAGCTTTGGCGCGCGAGACGGCGCTCGGCTTGAACGCGCTCTCGACGAGCGGCACGTAGGCCAGGTCCATCGGGAGCCCTTCCGCCCGGAAGATGCGCTGGATCATCGGCAGATACTGCACGCCCCGGCTCAGCCCTTCCTCGAGGAAGGACTTCAGGCGGCCGCTGAACAGCTGCACGAAGGCGAGCACTCGTGCGTTCAGGGGAATGTCGATGTCATGCACGATCGACTGGAGGTCCGCTGTGACCGCCTCGGTCGTTTCCGCCGACGGCGCCGGTGGCTCGAACGTGGAGACCGCAAACAGCTCGTCAATCGTGGCCGAGTCGGTCCGCTGCTCCTCGAAGCCGTCGGCCTGCGCCAGCGCGGTGACCTCGTAGGCGCTGATCCGCTCAATCAGCCGATCGAAGTGCTCCCGGATGCGCGGCTCCGTCCGGCCACCAAAAGGCGACTCCAGAAGCACTTCCAGCGAACGGTTGAACTCGGTTCTCGCCCCTTCAAGGTGGCCGAGCTGCAGCTGGTGCTGTCCGGCCTCGAAGTGTCGTGACGACACCGCGATGAGCTCCACGACCGGATCGGGCTGGGCTGACGGCGGCGGCGCGGGTGCCGGCACCGGGACCACCGCCCGTTGAGGAGGCGTCGAAGCGGTCCGGACAGGGCCCGTACCGTGGGTGGCACAGGCGGTGACGAGAAGACTGGACGCGAAGGTGACCGCGGTCTTGGCGAGGCGCGGGCTCAGCATCAGGCGTTACTCTACCATTCCCGCCGATCGCCGGTCAAAAATAAGTCCAGTCTATTCAGCAGTTAAAGCCGATCAGGAGCGTCCGGCGGCTTCAGGGGAGGGGTCAGCGCGGCCAGCCCGCCTGAACGAACACGCGATTCGCCTCGCCCAGATCGCGTGCGGCGGGCGTGACGATGGTGCGCTCGTCGATCCGCAGTTTGCGGCCGGCGGCAAGCGCGCTTCGGACATCCTCCTCGCAGACGAAGTCGGCGGTCCCGCCGCTTTCGGCAGCCGGCGACGGGGCCGCAGGGTCAGGTGTCGGGGCCTGGGCGAACCCCCGGGAGGCCAGGAACTGGTCGATCCGGACGGCAAGGGCTTCCGCCGGGATACCTTCCGGAGCCGGCCGGGCCGGCCGCCGCGGAAGCTTTCCGGGACCGGCGTAGGCCGGGTCCATTGGGACCCGGCTTTCCGGCGGGTCCGAAAAGACCCGCCCTACGGCGGGTGCGGGCCGTACCTCGTAGGCGAGCCGCTTGATGTTCAGCAGGTGACGGGGTGAGATGTTGTCCGACGTGATGTTGCCCCCCCAGCCGCCGCATCCGAGCGTCATCGCCGGGTCGAGCCCGGTCGTCAGCCCGATCGAGCCGTGCGTGGCGGGCGTGTTGACGCAGATCCGGAATGCCGGCTTCTTCAGGCCGAACTCGAGGATGACTGCATCGTTCCGGGAATGAATCGACATCGTGTGGCCCATGCCGCCGTACCGCAGGATCTGGATGCAGCGCTCACAGCCTTCACGCCAGTCTTTCACGACGTACCACGAGAGGATTGGCGCCAGCTTCTCAATCGAGAGGGGATAGTCGCGTCCGACGCCGGACAGCGGCGCGACAAGGACACGGGTTCCCGGCGGCGCGGCCAGGCCGGCCTTCTCGGCGATGTAGCTTGCTGACTTGCCGACAAGCGCGGGGTTGGGAAGCCGCTGCGGGGTGACGAACAGCTTGCCAAGAGCGTCAATCTCATCAGCGTTCAGAAAATAGGCGCCCTGGGCTCCGAACTCGCGCCGCACCTCTTCGGCGATCGGCTCGTCCACGACCACGGAGTTCTCGGAGGAGCAGAGCACCCCGTTATCGAAAGTCTTGCCGGTGATGATGTCTCTCACCGCCTTCGCCACGTCGGCGGTCCGCTCGATGAACGCCGGCGCATTGCCCGGACCGACGCCGTACGCGGGTTTGCCGGCGCTGTACGCGGCGCGCACGAGCCCCATTCCCCCGGTGGCCAGGATGACCGCCACGTCCCGGTGCTTCATCAGCTCCTGCGTGCCCTCGAGCGTGACCGTCCTCATCCAGCCGATGCTGCCTTCCGGCGCGCCGGCGCCGGTGGCGGCCTCAGCCATGATCTCGACCGTCCGCGTGATGCATCTCACCGCGGCCGGGTGGGGGCTGATCACGATCGCGCAACGCGCCTTGAGCGCGATGAGCACCTTATAGATAGCGGTCGAGGTCGGGTTGGTGGAGGGCACGACGGCGGCCACGACGCCGAAGGGCTCAGCGATTTCGACGATCTTCTTCTCTTCGATCCGGTTGACCACGCCGACCGTCCGCATGGGGCGGATGAACTCGAACACCCGGCGCGCTGCGAAGAGATTCTTCTGAACCTTGTCGGCGACGACGCCGTAGCCGGTTTCCTCCACGGCCAGCCGCGCCAGCGCCTCCGCGTGGGGCGCAACCGCCTCGGCCATGGCGGCGACGATGGCGTCGATCTGATCCTGAGAGAGCTCCGCCAGCCGTGCCTGCGCCTGTCGGGCAGCTCTGGCCAGCGTTCGTGCTTCGGCGATTGAGGCCAGATCCTGGTCCGATTGCGCGGGAGGGGTCTCGACCGCCATGCGTCAGGTGGGGAGGACTTTCTCGACCTCGGCGTGCGGCCGGGGAATCACGTGCACCGCGATGAGCTCGCCGACGCGCCGGGCCGCCGCGGCGCCGGCGTCGGTGGCCGCCTTCACGGCGCCGACATCTCCACGGACGAGCACGGTCACGTATCCGGCGCCGATGTATTCCTTGCCAACGAGCACGACGTTGGCCGCCTTGACCATGGCATCGGCCGCTTCGATCGAGCCGATGAGTCCACGGGTTTCCACCATGCCGAGCGCGTCTGCGGCCATCAGTGGGGGGAACTCTAGCACGAACGCGCCCCGGGGCGCCCGCTTCCGGTTAGAATTTCACCAACAATGCTCAACACGATTGGAAGATCGCTGGTGGTCGCGCTGGTCGCCGGCCTGGCGGGCGCCTGTTCGGGCGTCGCCGACACGGCGCCGCCGGTCGCAACGCCGGCGCTCTCAGTGAGCAGCCGGGAGGCGGCGATCGGAAGCCCCCTTGAAATGACGTACCGGTTTGTCGTGGCGCCGGATGCGCCGGCCTTGAGCGACGAGTACTGGGTCTTCGCGCATTTCATCGACGGGGACGGCGAGCTGATGTGGACCGACGATCACCAGCCGCCGACGCCGCCGTCGCAGTGGAAGCCGGGCGCCACGGTCGAATACGCGCGGACGATGTTCATCCCGAAGTTTCCGTACGTGGGGGAGACGCGCGTGGAGATCGGCCTTTTCAATCCGGCGTCCGGAGAGCGTCTCCCGCTTGCGGGCGAGGGAGATGGCCGCTCGTACCCGGTGGCCACGTTCGATATGCGGCTCGCGACGGACAACCTGATGGTCGTCTTCCGCGACGGCTGGCACGACGCAGAGATCGCGACGGAGGGAGCGCCGTCCGAATGGCAATGGTCTCGAGGCGAGGCCACGCTGTCGTTCCGGAACCCGAAGCGCGACATCCGGTTCTATCTCCAGGCCGACCAGCCGGCGGCGACCGTGCTGCCCGGGCCGCAGCAGGTCGAGCTCCGCATCGGGGACGCGGTGATCGACCGGTTCGCGATGGGGGCGTCGGGAACCGATCTCCGGCAGATTCCCATTTCGGCGGCGCAGCTGGGGGCCGGTGAGACGGTGGAGGTGACGCTTCGGGTCGATAGGACGTTCGTGCCGGCCGCCCTGCCTGCGATGAAGAGCAGCGACCCGCGCGAGCTCGGGATCCGGGTGTTCCGCGCGTTCGTCCAGCCGTTATAGAAAACGGGGTCGGGAGTATAGACAATGGGGTCGGGAGTCATTTTTGGAGGACAGTCCCCCCAAATGACTCCCGACACCATTTTTCCCGGATTCGCACGGGAGAGGCCCCGGCGACCCGTCCGCCACGCCGTCGGCGCGGTCTAAGGAGCGTAGAGGCGGACCTTCAGGTCCGCCGACCGCTATGCCACACTGGTACGATGGAATTCCGCTGTAGGCTCGGCACGCCGACGGGCGACGTCATCGAAGGCGTGTACGTCGCCGACAGCGAGTCGCGCCTCCGCAGGGACCTGGAGGAGAAGGGGCTGTACGTGCTCTCCCTCCAGCGCCGGGGCGGGATGCCGTGGCTGTCGCTCCGGCCCCAGGGGCGCCGCCGGGTGTCGCGGAAGGAATTCCTTGTGTTCAATCAGGAGCTGGCGACGCTGCTGAAGGCGGGGATGCCGCTCGTGCAGTCGCTCGACATTCTGCGGCAGCGCGTCTCGAACCCGTCGTTCAAGGCGGCGCTCGACTCCGTGCACGAGCAGGTCAAGAGCGGCACGGCTCTCTCCGACGCCTTTGGCGCACACGCCGGCCTCTTTCCCCCCATCTACACGGCGTCGCTGATGGCAGGGGAGCGCAGCGGCAGTCTCGATGGGGTCATCCGGCGCTACGTCGCGTACGAGAAGCTCATCGGCGCCGTGAAGAGCCGCGCGATCTCGGCGCTGATCTACCCGGCAATCCTCGTCGTGTTGATGGTCGGCCTCATCGGGATCATCGTCGTCCGCGTCGTCCCGGCCTTTTCGTCGTTCTATGCGAACTTCGACCGGGAGCTGCCGCTCTCGACCCGCGTGATTGTCGGGATCTCGACCGTCGTCACCGGGAATCTCTGGCTGATCGCCGCCGTGCTGGCCGGGACCGCGCTGGCCGCCGCAGCCTGGATGAGGCAGCCGGAGCGGCGCGCGCAGCTCGACCGCGCGCTGCTGACGCTGCCCTGGGCCGGCGCGACGATCCGGAAGTTCGCGACGTCGCAGTTCGCGCGCACGCTCGCCACGCTGCTCGGCGGCGGCATCCCGCTCGTCAACGCGCTCGAGATCGCCGGCGGCTCGATGACGAACCGGTATCTGGCAGGCGAGATCCGGTCGGTGACCCAGCGCGTGCGCGAGGGGGAGAGCTTTTCGTCGGCGCTGCTCGTGCGGGGCGACTTTCCGGACGTGGCGGTGAAGATGGTGGAAGTCGGCGAGTCGACGGGGGCGCTGCAGGAGATGCTGAACAGCCTCGCCGACTTCTATGATGAGGAGATCGAGACGGAAGTGGCCCGGTTCATCACCCTGATCGAGCCGGTGATCCTTGTCGTGATGGGCGTGGTGATCGCCGCGGTGGTGCTCGCGCTCTACATGCCGCTCTTCGAGCTGAGCTCGGTGCTGGGGGGATGAGTACCGTCGATCCGAACAACCTGGTACAGACGCCGGAGGATTTCTCCGCCGAAATCGCGCGCGCGCGGAGCCTCGCGGAACGCTATCGCCTGGAGTACGTCGACATGGACGACTTCCGGATCGATCAGGAGCTGTTCCGCTCGATTCCCGCGGATCTGATGCTGCGCTACGGATTCGTGCCGTATCGCCGCGACGGACGCTCGCTCGTCGTCGTCGTGTCCGATCCGACCGACATTCCGATGATCGATGAGCTCAGCGTCGTCCTCGGCACGCCCGTCCGCGTGACGGTCGGCGCCCCGTCGGCCATCCAGTCCATCCTCAAGAAGAGCGAGAGCTCGCAGCGGGTGCTCGAGGAGGCGACCGAGGGATTCCAGTTGCAGGTGCTCAAGGAGGACGAGAGCGGCGACGAGAACCTGACGGTCGAACGCCTGACGAGCGACATCAGCCCGATCATCCGGCTGGTCGACTCGACGATCTACACCGCGATTCAGCGGCGGGCCAGCGACATCCACATCGAGACCGGCGACGACGCGGTGTACGTCAAGTACCGGATCGACGGCGTGCTCCAGCCGGCGATGCGGCCGATCGCCAAGCAGTTCCACAGCGCCATCATCTCGCGCGTCAAGGTGATGGCCGAGCTGGACATCGCGGAGAAGCGCGTGCCGCAGGACGGGCGCTTCAAGGTCCGCATGCCGGGGAAGACGATCGACTTCCGCGTCTCGATCATGCCGAGCGTGCACGGGGAGGACGCGGTCATCCGCATCCTCGACAAGGAGTCGATCAGCGAGCAGTTCACCGAGCTGACGCTCGACATCCTGGGCTTTCCCGACTCGGAGCTGAAGCGCTTCCGGAAGTACATCCGCGAGCCGTACGGCATGGTGCTGGTGACCGGGCCGACCGGCTCCGGCAAGACCACCACGCTCTATGCGGCGTTGTCGGAGATCCGATCGGTGGAAGACAAGATCATCACGATCGAGGATCCGGTCGAATACCAGCTGACCGGCATCACGCAGATTCCGATCAACGAGAAGAAAGGGCTCACCTTCGCGCGCGGCCTGCGATCGATTCTGCGCCATGACCCCGACAAGATCATGGTCGGCGAGATCCGCGATCCCGAGACGGCGCAGATCGCGATTCAGTCGGCGCTCACCGGGCATCTCGTCTTCACCACCGTCCATGCCAACAACGTCGTCGACGTGCTCGGCCGGTTCCTGAACATGGGCGTCGAGCCCTACCAGTTCGTGTCGGCCCTGAACTGCGTGATGGCCCAGCGGCTGGTCCGGCTGATTTGCTCCCGCTGCAAGCGGCCGGTGCGCGTCGACCGGCGGTCGCTCGAGGAGTCCGGGCTCGACCCCGGCCTTGCCGAGACCCGGCAGTTCTACGAGGGCGCCGGGTGCATCGACTGCGGCGGGACCGGGTTCAAGGGGCGCACGGCGATCTGCGAGCTCCTCGATCTCTCCGATCGCATCCGTGAGATGATCCTGCAGCGGCGCCCGAACTCCGAAGTCAAGAAGGCCGCGCACGAGGAAGGCATGCGCTTCCTCCGTGAGTCCGCGGTCGAGAAGGTGCTGCGCGGCCAGACGACGTTGCGAGAGATCAACAAGGTGACGTTCGTCGAATGACCCTGGCCTCCTGGCTCACCAGCCCCCTTCCCGACGCCGCGGTGGAAATTGCCCCGGAGCGCGTGTCGGCGGCCGCCCTGTCGGGGCGGCCCGGCAGCCTGCGCGTGCAGGCCTATGCCGAGGAGGCGCTGCCGGCGGGCGCGGTCACCGCGCGCCTCGGCGCCCAGAACATCCACGATCGGAGCGCGGTGGCGGCCGCCGTGCGCGCCGTGCTCGCACGCGTGGCGCAGCGGCCGTCGCGCGTCGCCCTGGTCGTGCCGGACCTGGTCGCCCGCGTGTCGCTGATCCGGTTCGAACGGGTGCCGTCGCGCCGTGACGACCTGGATCGTCTGGTCGAATGGCAGGTGCGGAAATCGGCGCCGTTTCCGATCGACGAGGCGTGCGTCACCTACACACCCGGCCGCAGCGGCGCGGACGGCGTCGAGCTCGTCGCCCTGGTGGCGCGCCGGGACGTGATCCAGGAATACGAGCAGGCGTGCGCCGAGGCCGGCGTGCACGCGGGGCTGGTCGATACGGCGACGTTCTCGGTGCTGAATCTCGTGCTGGCCTCGCCCGGCGGCGCGGCCGGCGACGGGCTGATCGTGCACATGCGGCCCGAGTACACGTCGATCGCCATCGTGCGCGACGGCGACCTCATCTTCTTCCGCAACCGGCCCGAGGAGGACCAGGAGTCGCTGACCGACGTCGTCCATCAGAGCGCGATGTACTACCAGGATCGACTTGCGGGGGCGGGATTCGCCCGCGTGCTCCTCGGTGGCAGCGGGCGCGCGGCCGGTGCGCTCGAGCAGGCGCGCCACGCGCTGGAGGAGCGGCTCGGGATGGCGGTGGAGGCGATCGATCCGACGAAGACGATTGCGCTGACGGATCGGATCTCGACCTCCGCGGATCTCGCGGCGGTGCTGGCGCCGCTCGCCGGCATGCTCGTTCGCTGCCACCACGACCGCGGCGCGGGCCGCGCGCGGCGGGATCGACGGCCGGAGGCCGTCCGCGCCTGATGCTCCGGGCCAACCTGTCGACCCGTCCCTTCTATAACGCCCGGGCGGTCCGGGCCGGGCTTGCGCTCGTCGTGGTGCTGGTGGCCGCCATGTCGCTGTTCAACGTGGGCCAGCTCGTCCGTCTGACGGTGCGCCAGTCGGCGCTCGGGGCCAGAGCCTCGGACGCGGAGCGCGAGGCCGCGCGGCTGGACGCCGAGGCCGCCCGCATCAGGGCGCAGATCGATCCGGAGGAGCTGCAGGTTGTCGCGGCCGCCGCGCGTGAAGCGAACGCGATCATCGACCAGCGGGCGTTCTCCTGGACCGATCTCTTCACGCAGTTCGAAGCCACGCTGCCGCCCGACGTCCGGATTACGGCGGTGCAGCCTCGCCTGCAGCGCGGCGGCGAGTTCATCGTGGCGGTCGGTGTCGAGGCGCGCCGCGCCGAAGACCTCGACGCGTTCATCGAAGCGCTGGAGACGCAGGGTGGCTTCCGGAACGTGCTCGCGGTGCAGGAGCAGACCGGCGACGGCGGCCTGATTCAGGCCGTGGTCGAGGGCGCGTATCGTCCGCCGCGCCGGGAGGCCGCCGCCCCCGCCGCGCCGGAGCCGGTGGGAGCCGGCCGGTGATGGACGCCCTGCCCGGAATGAGGCTTGTGCGGCACGCGGCGGCCGAGCACCGGCGCCTGATGGTCTGGCTGGCGGCGGCGGTCGCGATCAACGTGGTCCTGTATGCCGCCGTGGTCTATCCGTTGTCGCAGCGGGTGGCGAACGTGGCGGAGCGGGAGCGCGCGGCGGACCAGGCGCTGG
>MEKU01000071.1:0-497 GCA_001767195.1 Acidobacteria bacterium RIFCSPLOWO2_02_FULL_67_21 | reverse complement strand
CCGATCACGACACGGCGGCCGGCACGCTGACGGGCAAGTCGAATGCCGCGTCCGAGCTCGCCTCGTTCTACAGCGACATCCTGCCGCCGGACCTGACGGGCGCCCGGCGTCTCACGTACCTCCGCCTCGCGCGGCTCGCGCGCGATTCCAGTCTCGACTACCAGCGCGCCAGCTACGCGCCGGTCGTCGACACGCGCAGCACGCTGGCCCGGCTGCAGATACAGCTGGTGCTCTCGGGCACCTATCCTGAGATGCGCGACTTTCTGTACCAGCTGGAGACTGCGCCGGAATTCGTCGTCGTGGACAACGTGCAGCTGGCCGAAGGATCGGAGGGCGGCGGGCTGGTGCTGACGCTGGATCTGTCCACGTACTACCGGAACCGGACGCCATGACCGCACGATCGCGGCGCCTCGCGCTCGCGGCAGTCGTCGGCGGCGCGGCGCTGCTGGCTGCGGTCCTGGCCGCCCGTGACGATGGCGCGCCCGAGCCGCGGGCCG
>MEKU01000070.1:3658-20569 GCA_001767195.1 Acidobacteria bacterium RIFCSPLOWO2_02_FULL_67_21 | reverse complement strand
CGCAGTACGCTGCCATCGGGCGATTCTAGGTACTTGTAGCTCCGAAACATGCCGGCCGTCTTTGACACAAAGGGCTGCCTAAAGCGCACTATCGACTTGTCTTTCGCGTACCAAAGGAGATAGTCAAACTCGTTACTCAGCAGGTTTGTTGCTCTGCCTGCGGTCTTCGCGAAGGGGATCACGCTGCAGAAGTTCTCCTCGCCGAACACTTCTTCTAGCACCTCGCGAAGATGATGGAGGTTCTCATCGCTGATCTGCACGAACACGCTGCCGCTTGGCGTGAGCAGCTCGCGAGCGAGGAGCAACCGGTCGCGCATGTAAGTGAGATACGAGTGCAGCCCCATCTCCCACGTGTCGCGGTAGGCCTTCACCAGCTCCGGCTCGCGCGTGAGGTCCTCGTCGTCGCCGTGCGACACGTCACGCTTACGCACGAACGGTTGGAAGTTGCTGCCGAACTTCACGCCGTACGGCGGGTCGATGTAGATCATCTGCACCTGGCCGCCAAGCCGCTCGTAGTGCAGGAGCGAGTTCATCACGACAAGCGAGTCGCCGAGGATCAGGCGGTTCACCCACTTGTCGGGATACTCGTAAGCTTTGAGCACCTGATCGGTGATCGAGTGCCGGGGATCCCCAAGCATTTCCCAGAAGTCAGTTTGCTTGTCGGCCTTGTGACCGACGAGTGTTTCGACGATGGCCTTGGTTGAAAGGCGCTCGTGCACAAAAAGCGGCAGCGTCGGGACGTCGAAGGACAGGCGCTCGGCCTTGCCGGTCCAGGTGAGAAACGGGCGGCCCAGGCACTTGAGCTGATCAATCGCCTCCTGGAGTGAGAGCACCGAGAGCACCACGCGGCCGTCGGCTGTCTTGAACTCCGCGGGAGAGAGAAGCACGTGCGGCGCCTGCAGTGCGGCCGCCCGCTCGATCACGCCGAGCAGCCATTCGCCCAACTCGCGCGCGCCATTACCGCCGTCCCAGTCGAGCGCGGGCGAGAGCGACGAGTCGTAGCGGTACGTTTGTGGCGGCTTCTTCTTTCGGAACTGCGCCTGCGTGCCCACCTCCGGTCGCATGAGCAGCGTCTGGTCCGGATGCGTGTAGCCCTCGGCGACCTTACCGGCGCCACCTTTCGCGGGCTTCTTTCCCTTGGATTTCGCCATCTGGCGGGCGATCTTAGCAGAGGGGGCGCGATCGCCTTGGTCCTTCAGGTCGTTGGCCAGAAGATCTCGTTCCCTTCGATCTCCTTGAAGCAGTCGGCCGCGGTCAGGCCGCGATAGACGGTGAACCAACGGTCTGTATGCCGGAAGTACGCGAGGTCGAACCGGCCGAAGCCAGTCAGCGTCATCCGGGCGTGACGAATGACGAAGTCATCTTCCGGACGGCGGATCCGAGCACGGAATCTGGCACAGAGGTAAAAGGCCTTGCCGCGCCAGTCAGGGAAGACTTCGATCGGGTAATTGAACGGGCCCGGATCGCGCGAACGAATTTCGAGCAGTTGCGAGAACGTCGCGGCGATCCACGCCTCGGCCCATCGGTCCACCTGCTGTCGCAGTATCACGGGCACCGATGCCAAGACCCGCTCGCGATTGCGATGGCCGCTGGTGGAGGGAGCAGGCCGCCTGGGTACACGCGCGGGCACGGCACATGTTCCGTCACGCGCCTGATGAGGTCAAGGCGGGCGACAAGTATCAAGTGCCGCTTGTGACCTATATGTGACCTACAGATCGGAAAAGTGGTCGGGGCGACAGGATTCGAACCTGCGACCCCCTGCGCCCAAGGCAGGTGCGCTACCAGGCTGCGCTACGCCCCGACGAGCGCATTATCCCACACGGCTCTGCAGCGAACTCCTGGCTCGCGTGCTCAGCGACCCGCCAGAATCAGGACGCCGGCGCAGAGCGCAAGGACCGCCATCGCGAGGGCAGGAATGCCCAGTGGCGTGAGACCCCCGATTCCCACCAGGATGAGGTAGCCCCCGAGCAGCAGCATCCCGAGATTGCGCGTCACAGGCACGGCCATCACCTGTTCTCCGTTGGCGTGTCGCGGCCTGTCATACGCGACGGCGCGCCGGCACGACCAGCAGCACGATTCCGCCGACCAGCATCAGGATGCCGATCGCGGGGGGGATCCTGAACCCCTCACGCTCTGCGGTGGTGATTTCGAGCGGCCCGGCGTCGATTACAGTGTCCCGATCCGTCCAGAACACGCCGCCCCAGGCCAGCGCCACGATGCCGATGACCACGAGAGCCATGCCGAGAATGCGTTGTATGCCCATCGATACCTCCCGCCCGCTGGGCCTGCAAGACGGGGACCGATCTCAACCTTTCGTCTGCTGTTGAGTCATAATCAACGGCGCTTCGGTCACGTCGGAACTTCGAAACGCTTCAGGTGAGGACGTCATGATTCGCTATCTCCGCATCGCCTTCGTCATGTCGATTGTGCTCGGCGGCGCCGCGCTGCTTGCCCGATACCGCGTTCCGGCCGACGAGCCCGCCACGCGGGAGCGCGTCTTCGTCGACGAGTACCGGCCGATGCGGTCCGAGCTCATGATTGCCGACGCCGACGGCACCAATCCGCGGAAGCTCGTGCCCGGCGCCGAGCTCGATTACAACGCGTCGTTCTCGTTCGACGACCAGTGGATCGTGTTCACCTCCGAGCGCCACGAGTCGGCCGACCTCTTCCGGGTTCGCGCGGACGGCACCGGCCTCGAGCGGCTCACCGATGACCCGGCCTACGACGATCAGGCGGCGCTCTCCCCTGACAACCGTCAGGTCGCCTTCGTGTCCACCCGCGATCACGGCTCGACCGACATCCACGTCCTGGACGTCGCGTCCCGCGCGGTCCGCAATCTGACCAACGACGCCGGCGGGGACTTTCGACCGAGCTGGTCGCCGGACGGACAGCTCATCGCGTTCACCTCGGATCGCGGCACCGGCATGCCTCACTCGGCAGGCCGCTGGGAACACCTGCAGACGACGAGCGTGTACCTGATCAAGCCAGACGGCACGGGCCTCCGGAAGCTCCCGCAGGAGCCGGAGACGACCGCGGGATCGCCGCGATGGTCGGCCGACGGCAGGCGGCTGGTCTTCTACGAGATGCCCGTCAAGGACACGTTTGACGTGCGCGGGGCCGGCGGCGATCGGCTCCCGTCGCGGATCGTCTCGATCGACGTCGCCACCGGCGCGCGCACCGTGCACGTCACCGGCCCGGGCCTCAATCTCTCACCCCAGTTCGTCGGACCGGATCGCATCGCCTATGTGGCCAGGACCGGCCGGACGGCCATGCTCACCTTCACCAGCGGCGAACAGGGAGCGGCCAGCGACATCGCCCAGCCGGCCTGGTCGCACGACGGCAGACAGGTCGTCTATCACGCCGGTCAGCTCGCCACCATGCATCACTACGCCTACATGCCGGGGACAACGCTCCTGAGCCGCGATCCGGGGTTCGACCTCGTGTACGGCAGCGGCTTCCCCGCCGTGTCGCCGGACGGTCGATCCCTTGTCGTGAGCGAGCGGACGCCGAGCCGCGACCGCATGTCGCTCGTCGTGTGGGACACCGACGGCACGAATCCCCGGCGGATCTATCGCGACGAGCGTTCCGTGATGGGGCTCGAGTGGTCCCGCGACGGCCGATGGATTACCTTCGGGACCGGCAGCTTCTTCCTCGAGCGCTCCAGCCGTCCCGCGCGGATCATGGTGGTGAGCCCCGACGGGGCGGACGCGCGGGCGGTGACGAGCGGGCCGGGCAATGCCGGATTTCCGAGCTTCTCGCCCGACGGCACGCAGATCGTCTATCGATTCTGGACCGACGTCGCCGGCGGCCTCCGCATCGTCGATGTCGCGACGGAAGCGGTTCGCACGCTGACCACGGAGTACGACACGCTGCCGAACTGGTCGCCCGGGGGCGACCGGATTGTGTTCAACCGGTTCGACAAGGACAGCCGGTTCCAGCACGACGAGTTCGACATCTACTCGATCCGCCCCGACGGCACCGACCTGCGGCGGCTGACCGATTCCGAAGGGAACGATTCACATCCGTTCTACTCACCCGACGGCAATCACATTCTCTGGAGCAGCTCGCGGTTCGGCTTCAAGGACGAAGCGCCGCTGACGATCTTCACGCCGCAGCCGTACGCGGAGCTGTTCATCATGAACGCGGACGGCACGGGGCAGCGGCCGCTGACGGATAACCAGTACGAAGACGGCACCCCGGCGTGGCAACCGCGCGCGGGAGCCAGGCCGAGTCAGCTCAGCCAGGTCCGGTAACCGGCACGACCGGAGGGCTCACAACTCGCGCGTCATCTCAATCATCGTCCGGCGGAACCCGAGCCGGTCGAACAGCCGCTGCGCTCCCTCGTTGCGCTCGGCCGTCCAGAGCACCACGCGCGGCGCGCCGCGGCCGCGCAGCCAGTCCGCGGCCGCCTCAATGAGCGCGGTCGCGATGCCGAGGCGCCGGCCCGGCTCGTCCACGACGACGTCGTGGATGAAGCCGCAGGCGCCGCGCAGCTCCTTCCACGAGAGCGGCTCGAGCCCGGCACACACATACCCGACGACCGAGCCGCCCTTCTCGGCGACCAGCACAATCGTGTCGTCATCGCGCAACTGCGACTGCAGAAATCGCCCGTAGCCCGCTTCCGGATTCCCTCCGGGCGGCAGGAAGCGCGCAGGGTCGTACCCGTAATGGACGCGCATCAGGTGCGCCCCGAGACGGCCGAGCGCCTCCGCGTCCTGCTCCACCGCCCGCCGGATCAGAAATCCAGGCTCGTCCGCCATCGACCCGCATATCTTATGTGGGTGCGACTGTTCGCCCTGCCGCTTGCCGCCACCGTCCTGCTCGCGACTGCACACATTTCGGCGCAGGAACCGGTGGTGCTGAGACCTCTCGATGCCGGCGGACGGATCACGTACTTCATCGCGGACGGCAGCCCGGACTCGGCGTATCGGGCCGGGGACGAGGACCTGGCCACGTGGGCGCTGTCTGCCTGGTCGGCCGCCCTGAACGGTGCGCTGCGCTTCGAGCCGTCGCCCGAACCGGACGCGCTCGTCAGGATTTACTTCGTGCCGACCAGCGCCGGGCAGTACGGCGAGGCGCGGCCGATCGAGGTCAACGGCCGGCAGGGCGCCGTCGTCTACATCCGCGCCGACACCGACGCGCTCGGCAACCAGATCGGGAGCCGCGCGCGGCTCGATTCGCTCCTGCGCGACACGATCGTCTATCTGACCTGCGTTCACGAGCTGGGGCACGCGATCGGCCTGTACCACACCGCAGACTTCGCCGATGTCATGTACTTCTTCGGATTCGGTGGAGACATTCCAGCGTTCTTCTATCGCTATCGCACGCAGTTGAAGACGCGCGCCGATATCGCGAACGTGCCGGGACTGTCGTCTGGCGACATCGAGCGGGTGCGCGTGCTGTATCGCAGGAACTGACGACGGGTCCGGCTGAAGCCGGACACTACGTATGTAAGCGGCTCGGCTGAAGCCGAGCACTACGGACGTCAGATCAGGATCTCGCCGCGGCCGACCAGGACGGCGGTGCCGCCGACTTTGACCTCGACGATCGCGCCCGCGTGTCCGCCAATGGCAATATGAATGCGGCTTGGGCGACCCATGGCCACCCCCTGAAGATTCACGATCTGCCGCGCCGCGTCGCCGCGCACGAGTCCGTGATGCACGAGGTAGCAGCCGAGCGGCCCGCTCGCGGATCCAGTGGCCGGGTCCTCGACGATGCCGAGCTCGGGCGCGAACAGCTCGTCTTCGTGGATCGCCTGCAGCAGGGCCTCGTACTCTTCCTCGCACTGATCTTCGGCGTCGGAGAACGAGGGAATGTGGCGAAGGGGCCCGTCCAGTTGCAGCTGCTCGGCACACTCGTCCGCCAGCTCGATCAGTTCGTCGGAGGTAGGCATGGGGGGATCTTATGCCGAGGCCCGGCTGAAGCCGGGCACTACGTACGTCTTTTGGCGGGCAGCAGATCCGGGGCGCGCTCGGCGGCTTCGCGCACCAGAAATCCCATCTTCGGATGCGACGCTTCGAGGTCGGCGGCAATCCCCTGATGCCGCAGCTCGTCGGTGGTCGTCGGCCCGATCGAACCCACAACCATCCGCCGCATCGACGCGCGCACCGCCGCGTCTTCGCCCATGGCGGCTGCCACGTCCATGAGGTGCACGACCTGGACGCTCGTCGTGAACAGCACGACCTCCAGCTCACCACGCGCGATCGCCGTGACCGCCGCGCGCAGCGGCCCGACGTCCTCCGGCAGCGCCCACCGGTACACCGGCACGCGCGTCACGTGCGCGCCGCGCGCCTCGAGCTGCTCCAGCAGCTCGGCGTTCGATCTGCCGTACTCCTGCACGGCCACACGCATCCCGCCCATCGTGGGGCGAGGCGTGTCAGCCTCGCCTCGCGGACCTGACCAGCCTTCGCGCGCTTTGCGCGCTTCGGCGGGTCTCGCCGTAGCCTCGGCGGAGGCGGACAAGGTCCGCGCCACGGCATCGTCAACGGCGGCCAGCAGCTCGTGCCACGTGTTCGGCTCGGGCACCGTGACCCATGCCGGCACGCCCCACTCCCGCAGCATCGCCATCGGCTTGGGCCCGCGCGCCACCACCTTCGTCTTCGACAACGCCCGGATGAACGCGTCGCGCGGGTGCTTCGTCTCCACGACCTCCAGCAGCGCCCGCGCGCCGACGCCGGTCAGGAGAATGACGATGTCGAACCGGGCGTCGAGGAGCGCGCCGGCAAATGCGAGTGCGTCGGGGTTGGATGCAAGAGGAACTTCGCGGAGGGCGGGCGCGGACACGGGCCGGCCGCCGTAGGTGGTGACGAGCGCCGCCATCTCACGACTGCGGCGGCTCTCGAGCAGCAGAATGGAGAGGCCGTGGAAATCAGGCGTGGACATGCGGCACGGGAAGACATCGAAACCACGAAGACACGAGGATCACGAAGAGCACGAAACCCTGTTTAGTGTTCGTGTCCTTCGCGATCTTCGTGTCCTTCGTGGTTGCCCCGGTCTAAGCCCAGCGGAAGCCGCTCTTGGCGAGCGGCAGCGACCGAATCCGCTTGCCGGTGACCGCGGCGATCGCATTGCTGAGCGCGCCCACGGTCGGCGGCAGCGCCGGCTCGCCGAGCCCGGTCGGCGGGTTGTCGGTCTTGAGGAAGTGGACCTCAAGCTCCGGCGCCTGCGTGATCCGCGTCGGCTGGTAGACGTCGAAGTTGCCCTGCACCGCCCGGCCCGCCTTGTAGGTGATCTCCCAGTGCATGACGTGGCTCATGCCCTCGATCACCGCGCCCTGCGCCTGGTTCATCGCGGCGCTCGGGTTGACGATCTGGCTGCCGATGTCGCCACCCACCCACACCTTGTTCACCTTCACGCGGTTGCCGGCATCCACCCGGACTTCGGCGACGTGGGCGAAATAGCCGCGGTGGCTGTACTGGAACGCCACGCCCATCGCCGTGCCCGGGGGCAGGCGGCGTGTGCCCCAGCCCGACTTCTCGCGCACCAGCTCGAGCACCCCTCGCATCCGGGAGGCGTCGAAGCCGTCGGCGCCCTCCTGCGGCGGGGCCATGGCCGGACCCGACAGCAGATCGAGCCGGAACTGCAGCGGATCCTTCCCCGCGGCCTGCGCCAGCTCGTCGAGGAACGACTGGAAGACCCAGGAGAACGCGTTGCTGCGCGGAGCCCGCAGCGCGCCGGTCGGCACGCCAAGCGGCATGAGCGTCGCCTGGAAGTCGAAGTTCGGGACGAACCGCGCAGGGAACTCGACGCCGTTGATGTTGGCCGAGTTCACGAAGCCCTGCACGCCGCGCGCGTTGTCACCGTAGCTCACGAAGTGGTTGCGCCACGCGATCAACCGCCCCGAAGCGTCGAGCCCCGCCTTCAGGAAGTGGAAGCCGCCGGGACGGTAGTGGTCGTGCTGCATATCGTCTTCGCGCGTCCACTGGACCTTGACCGGCACGCCGATCTCTTTCGCGATCGCCGCCGCCTCGCCCATGTAGTCGTTCGTCAGCCGGCGCCCGAAGCCGCCGCCCGCGCGCTGCAGGTGGATCGTGATCTTGTCTTCGGCGATCCCGAGCGCGGTGGACACGAGCTGGCGCCCGGCCTGCGGCGTCTGCGTCGGCGCCCAGATCTCCATGACCCCGTCGTGATAGTGGGCCGCACAGTTCTGCGGCTCGAGCGACGCATGCGAGATGAAGGGATACGCGTAAGCGGCATCGAGGACCTTTGCGGCGCCCCGCAGCGCCTGATCGACGTTGCCGTCCACGCGCAGCGGGAAGCCGGGGGCCTGCTTCGAAATCGCCTGCGCCCGCTGCGCAAAGCCGTCGCTGCTCTGCTGCGCGGTGGACCCCTCGTTCCACGTGACGCGGAGGTGCCGCCGCGCCCCCTGCGCCTGCCACCAGCTGTCGGCGACGATGGCCACGCCGGGCATCAGCCCGCGCGTGTCGGCCGTACCGGTCACCACGAACGCGTGCCGCACGCCCGGCTGTTTCCTGACTTCGTCCAGATTGGCGCTGACCACGGCCCCGCCGTACACCGGGCACTTCTCGTAGACGGCGAAGAGCATGCCGGGCAGCGTGAAGTCGATCGCGAACGTCGGCTGGCCGGTGACGATCCGGCGGTTGTCCACGCCGCCCTTGGCCTGGCCGATGATCGTGAAGCTCGAGGCGGGCTTGAGCGGCACCGACGCCATGTCGGGCGGCGTCATCGTCGCCGCCGTCGCCGCCAGCTGCCCGTAGGTCATCGACCGGCCGGACGGCCGGTGATGCACGGCACCCGACTTGGCGTAGCACTCCGCGGCGGACACGCCCCACGCCTGCGCGGCGGCCGCAATGAACATCTGCCGCACGGCGGCGCCCACGCGCCGCAGCGGGTCGTAGTTGTTCGGCGTCGCGGTGCTCCCGCCGGCGTTCTGCTGGCCGTACCTAGACTGGTCGAGATCCGCCTGCTCGATGCGGACCTTGTCCCAGTCGACTTCCAGCTCCTCGGCAATCAGCATCGGCAGCGACGTCTTCACGCCCTGGCCGATCTCGGGGTTCTTCGCCATGATCGTGACCACGTTGTCAGCGGTGATCTTGACGAAGGCGTTCGGCACGAACGCGACCGGCGGCGCCTGCGGCGCCTGCGCGAGCACGCGCGCCACCGGGTCGAGATAGGTGGCCACGAGCATCCCGCCGCCGGCGAGGGCCGTGACGCGCAGAAAGGAGCGACGGTCGAGGACGGTTTCCATGGCTCCCCCTTACTCTCTGGCCGCGCGGGCGGTCTGCGGCGACCGGGTCGCCATGAGCGCGGCGGCCTTGTGGATCGCCTCGCGAATCCGGGTGTAGGTGCCGCACCGGCAGACGTTGCCGTTCATGGCACGGTCGATGTCGTCGTTGGTCGGCCGCGGCGTCGTCGCCAGCAGCGCGGCCGCCGACATGATCTGGCCGGCCTGGCAGTAGCCGCACTGCGGCACGTCGATGTCCTGCCACGCAACCTGCAGCGGATGCGTGCCGTCGGCCGACAGGCCCTCAATCGTGGTGATGGGCGCGCCCGCTGCCGCCGCCACGGTGGTCTGGCATGCGCGCACGGCACGGCCGCGGATCTGCACCGTGCAGGCGCCGCACTGGCCGATCCCGCATCCGTACTTCGTCCCCTTCAGGTTCAGCACGTCGCGCAGCACCCAGAGGAGCGGCATGTCTGCCGGCGCGTCGACCACGGTCGACCTTCCGTTCACGTTCAAGGTGTAGGGCATAACGATCTCCGCAGTAGGCGGTAAGCAGTCGACGTATTAGACCGAACGGTGGTCAAAAACACAAGCGCCGCCTTCGCGCTTCGCGCTACGGCGTGCTACTTTTGAGAATGCGCGCCGGGCTGCTGCTCAGCGTCCTGCTGCTGGCCATCCCTGCCGGAGGACAGGAGCCTCCCGTCGAGCCTTCGCAGCCCTTCGACGTCTGGCTGCGCGAGCTGGTGGCGGAGGCGCACGACCGCGGCTACAGCGAGTCGATCGTCAACGACACGCTGGCGGGGCTCGAGCCGCTTTCCCGCGTCATTACCAACGACCGCGCCCAGGCCGAGCTCGTCGTCGGCTTCGAGCGCTACTATCGCGCCCGCGTCACCCGCCCGTTCGTGCGTCGCGGCCGCGAGCTCGCCCGCCAGCACCGCACGCTCCTGGCCCGCATCGAGAACAAGTACGAGGTGCAGCGCCGGTTCCTGCTGGCGATCTGGGGCATCGAGACCCGCTACGGGCGGGTCACCGGCAACGTTCCGGTCTTTCAGGCGCTGGCGACGCTGGCGTGGGAGCCCCGGCGGTCCCTCTTCTTCCGCGGTGAGCTCTTCGACGCGCTGACGATGGTGTCGCGCGGACATATCGAGGCCTCCACGATGACCGGATCGTGGGCCGGCGCCATGGGACAGCCGCAGTTCATGCCCTCGAGCTACCTCAAGTACGCCGAAGACTTCGACGGCGACGGCCGCCGCGACATCTGGCGATCCACCGGCGACGCGCTGGCCTCGATCGCCAACTATCTCGAGGAGTGGAACTGGGACGACGAGTTCACCTGGGGCCGGGAGGTGCGGGTGACGCCGGCGGCGCGGGCGCGGATCGCGCAGGAGACGACGCGCCGCGCGGACGGCTGTTATGCGATGCGCAACATGACCGCGCGCATCCCGCTCGACGACTGGCAGCAGATGGGCGTGCGGCGCATCGACGGCCGGCCGCTGCCGACGAGCGACGTCAAGGCCGGGCTCGTCGACACCGACACGCGCAGCTTTCTCGTCTACGAGAACTACGACGCCATCCTGCGGTACAACTGCGCGCACTACTACGCGCTGACGGTGGCGCTGCTGGCGGACCAGATCCGGTAGGCCGGGTCCGGCGGGAGTCTCTGATCATCGAACCGCCGACCCGCCAACATGCGCTTTCAGAATTTCATCAATCAGAAACAGATCGGTGAGCAGCGCGCGCAGGTGCATCGACGCGTTGAGGTTGTCGATGACCTGCGAGCTGATGGACGGCAGCGACAGCACCAGCTCCACCGCCGCAAGGCTGTCGGCAGCGTCGCGCTCGACGACGGCCGCATACGCGTGATAGCGCGCGGGCGGCGCGAGCCCTTCCTGGTCGACGACGGCGCGCAGCAGGTCGCCAATCCCGGTGAGGGCGACCCCGGCGCGCGTGAGGAGCTCCCGGAGCTGGCCGCCGGACTGGCTGGCGGCATCGCCGGCCAGCCCCTGGGCCGCGTACGCCAGCATGAACTCGTAGGCTTCCTCGATGGTACTGATGCGCTGGTACAGCTCAGAGCGCATCCGCTCAACTCCCAACGCCCGAGACGCCAACTCCCAAACGCATCACGAATTGGAAGTTGCGGAGTTGGAAGTTGCGGGGTTGGGAGTTGGAAGTTCGTCGATGGCCCATCTGTCCGGGTCGTGATGCTCCAGGTACTGCCGGCGCGTGATCCAGCCGACGACCATCGACTTGGTGATCCACCACTTCTCCGGACGCGACGCGAAATAGACGTGGGCAATCACAAGCCCGACCAGCGAGACGCCGGCCAGCCCGTGCGCCACATAGGTCAGCCCCCACATGCTGTCGCCCAGCAGGTACGGGTTGCGGGTGAAGAACGGCGTTCGCACCCGCACCATCATGAACAGGCCGCTCGCGACCACGGTAAGCGCCGTCACCACGATGGCCAGATGGTAGAGACGGTTGCCGAGCGGATACTTCCCCGGCCGCGGGCCGGACACGTCGTGGCCGAACTCACGGAGCGCCTCCGCCTTCAGCTCGGGCAGATCGCGCGGGCCGACCCAGATCGACCAGAAGTCCAGCCAGACCACCGTATGGACGACGTGAAAGAGGATCGAGGCGGTGAGCACGAGGCCCGCCGTCCAGTGCCAGACGACCCAGGGGAACCTGATCCCGGCAATCGGGAGGAACGCCGTGACGAGCAGCGCGAACATCGCCGCCGCCATCACCCAGTGAAAGAGCCGCGCCGGCATCGAATGCCGCTGAATGCGGGCGGGCAGGTCGCCCCGCGCCGCCTCGAGCGCATCGGTTTCCTCCGCGCGGCGCTTGCGGTGCGCGGAAAAGAGCATGTAGCTGGCGTGCGCCGCCAGGAATGCCAGCCCCGCAAAGAGCGACGCCCACAGCAGATCCCAGGAGATGTGCGTCAGGATCGGCTGGTCCCAGGGGTTGCGGCCCCAGGTCAGGAGGTCCACGCCTGCGTCCCCCTGATGGCGCGCTTCACGAGATTTCGCATGAGCGGAACCTTGTACGCGTTGAAGCGCAGCGGCTGGGCGCCTTCAATCGCCCGATTGGCGGCCATGACGGCGGTTGCCTCGTTGCGCGGCCGGCCGCGCACGAGCTCTTCCACGGCGGCCAGGCGCAACGGGCGCGCCGCCACGCCGTTCACGGCAATCCGCGCGCGCTCGATCGCGCTGCCGCGCAGCACCATCGCGGACGCGACGCTCACGAGCGCGAAATCCCAGACCTGCCGGTCGCGCGTCTTCTCGAAGTAGAACTGCACCTCTGCCCCGCCGGAGCCTCCGGCGGAGGCGGCCCAGTCGCCCGGCAGGCGGATCGCGGTGAGCAGATCGCCCGGCTGCAGCACGGTCATGCGCGTGATATCAACGGCCGGGCCGACGAAATACTCCTCGGCGGCGAGCACCCGCTCGCGGCCGGAGGCGCCGCGAACGACCATGCGCGCGTCGAGCGCGATGAGCGCCGGAGCGGTGTCGGACGGATTGACGGCGACGCAGCGGTCCGCGTCGAGAATCGCGTGCTCGCGGTTGATCGCCTCGGGCGTGTCGGCGTAGCAGATGTTGCCGCCGGCACGGTAGCAGGGCCACCCCGCGCGGTAATACCAGCAGCGCGTGTCCTGCGAGGCGTTGCCGCCGATCGTTCCCTGGTTGCGGATCTGAGGCGAGGCGGCCGCTTCGGCCGCATCGAGGAGAATCGCGTAGCGGTCGCGGATGACCGGATGCGTCACCACCTCGGTGAGCGTCGTCATCGCGCCGATCTCCAGCCCGTTCTCCCACGGCCGGATGCCCTTGAGCTCGACGATGCCGCCCAGGTCGACGACCGCCTGCGGACGCTTGATGCGATCCTTGAGCCAGTCGAGGCTGTCGAGCCCGCCCGCCAGGACCCACGCGTCGGCGCCGTACCGGGCGAGCACCGCCTGCGCGTCGGCAATCGACGCGGGCTGGAACAGCTCGAAGGCGGGCATCACGTCGCGAATAACGGCCATTCACCCTCCAGGCGGGGCTGAAGCCCCGCCTCTACATCGATCGTACCCACCTCCGCATCGATCGTAGAGGCGGACCTTCAGGTCCGCCTTCCTATACGTGCATCCGCAGCGGCTCGTGCATCCGGCGGCCATGCTCGAGCGACATCAGAATGACGTCGGCCGTGACCGGCGCGCGGCGGAACACGTCCTCGCCGACCGCGTCGGCAATCGCGTTCATCACCGCGCCGTACGCGGCGCCCACCGGCGGCTCGCCGACGCCGCGCGCGCCGACCGGCGTCTCCGGATCCGCCAGGTTCAGCGCCTCGGCCTGCATCGCCGACGGCACATCGAGAATCGAGAGCGGCTTGCTGTAATGGAAGCGGTCGGTCAGCGACACGCCGTACCGCGGATCGACCACCGACTTCTGAAACAGCGCGTGCGCGACGCCGAGGCAGCACCCGCCCTTGATCTGCGCCAGCAGGCTGCGCGGGTTGATGACGGTCCCGACGTCGCCGACCGCCACCAGATCGACCAGGGTGACCGCGCCCGTCTCGACGTCGACCTCCACCTCCGCGAACCCGATCACGAATGAATACGTGGCGCCGTTGCGTCCGTAGTTGTCCTTGGCGACGCCCATGAGCCCGAGGCCGGCCAGGCTCGTGGCCGACGCGCGCGTCATCGGGTTGATGTCGTCGGGCAGCTCGTGGCCGTCATACCGGCCGCCGAGCGCGATGGCGCGGCGCGCCGCCTGCGCGTAGGTCAGGCCGCGTGCAGGGTTGCTGCGCCGGTACACCCGCTCGCCGCCGGTCTCGTACTCGTCTGGAGAGCCGCCGAGGTCGCGCGCCGCGATCTCCTGCAGCTTGCGCCGCGCGTCCATCGCTCCTGCATGATTGGCCCGCGTCATCCCGTGCGTCGTCTGGCTGCCGACCGAGGGGCAGGTCCACGGCAGATGCTTGCCGGTGTCGCCCCAGACCACCTCGACCTTTTCCCAGGGCACGTCGAGGAGGTCGGCCGCCACGCGCGCGAGATCGATGACCGAATGGGTGCCGAGATTGCCGACGCCCGACTGCACGTACAGCCGGCCGTCGGGACGGATCGTCATGATGCTGTCCCACCCGATCGATCCGGCACCGTGCGGCCCGACGGCCACGCCGATGCCGCGCACCTTCGATCCCTGCCGCTGGCCGGTGCGCCGCCCGCGCGCCTCCCAGTTGAAGAGCGCGGCGCCCCGGTCGAGCGCCTGCTTCACAAACGCGCTCGTCACGTGGTTGCGCTGACCGCTGGGGAGCACGGGCCCGAACGGCGCCTTGCCCTCCGGCGAATTCATCCGGCGGATCGCGACCTGATCGATCCCGAGCTGCCTGGCGGCCTTCGTGATGACCGGCTCGATGATCCCGTTCGCCTGCATGGGGCCGGGCGATCGCTGCTGGGAACGGGGCGGCGTGTTGGTGAGCACGTTGACCGCACGCCATCGCATGGCCGGCGGCTGATAGATGAGCGACGCGGCGTTCCCTGCGGAGCGATGGTCGCCGAGCGGCCCGTAGGGACCCGTGTCCTGTACGATGAACAGGTCCATCGCCGTGATGCGGCCGCCCTGGGCAAAGCCGACCTTCACGCGGCCCGTCATGTTCGTGCGCGCACGGCCGATGTAACTCTCCTCTTCGCGCGTGATGCGCATCATCACCGGAGCGTTGGCCTTGCGCGACAGCAGCGCCGGAATCGCCGAGGACACGGCGCCGCCCCCCTTGCTGCCGAACCCGCCGCCCGTGTATTCGGAGATGAGCATCACCTGCGACGGATCGATGCCCACCCAGCGGGCGATGTTGCCGCGCGTCTGGGCGACGCTCTGCGTGGATGCATGGATGAACAGCCGGCCGTTCTGCCAGTAGGCCATGGCGCTGCGGGTTTCCATCGGATGATGGCCGGTCGACTGCACGACGAACGTCTCGTCGAGCACGAGCGCCGCGGCCGCAAAGCCGGCGTCGAGATCGCCGTACGCCCACTCTTCGAGCGGCGTGCCCATCGGCAGGCGGCCCTGCTCCTCTTCGGCGAAGTCGCCGGCCGTCCACTTGACGGTCTCGAGCGACGGACGTGCAGGCGGCCCCTGGGCGGCCGGCGGCGGGGGCGGTCCCCACGCATTGCCGTTCAGACGCGCGTTCGGGCCGTCAGGGCGCAGGCTGTCGAGGGCGTTGGTGACGAACGGCAGCGGCTCGAGATCGACGACGATCTTCTCGATGGCGTCTGCGGCGGTCAGCTCGTCGACGGCGGCGACGGCCAGGATCGGTTCGCCCGCGTACAGCGGCTCGTTGGTCAGCGCACGCTCGGCGCCGTCGAGGTCCGGCAGATCGTCGGCGGTGAGAATCGCCCGGACGCCCGGCATGGCCAGCGCCGCGCTCGCGTCGAGGCGGCGCACGCGGGCGTGCGGCATCGGGCTGAGCAGCAGCTTGGTGAAGAGCATGCCGTCGGCGCGGAAGTCCTCCGCGTACCGGGCGCGACCGGTCACCTTGGCAAGGTGGTCGGGAGGAATGTAGCTGCGGCCGATCAGATTCCCTGGCATCGCCCCTCCCCTAGGTTCGCCGCATGTACTCGGCGCCGCGCATGAGCGACGTCAGAATCTTGTCGTAGTCCTGACAGCGGCAGAGATTTCCCGAGACGCCGTGCGCCAGCTCCTCACGGCTGGGGTTCGGGTGCACCTTGAGATAGCCGACCGCGGCCATCACGAAGCCGGGGAGACAGAACGCGCACTGGAAGCCCTGCTCGTCGAGCACGCCCTGCTGGACCGGGTGCAGATCGCCGCCGGCGGAGAGCCCCTCGATCGTCAGGATCCGGCGGCTGCGCACCGTATGCGTCAGCACGGAGCACGAGTAGTGCGGCACGTCGTCGATGAGGACGGTGCAGGCGCCGCACTCAGCGCGGTCGCATCCGAGCTTGGTGCCGGCGAGGCCCAGCTTGTACCGCAGCGTCATGGCCAGCGTTTCCTGCTTCAGCACATCGACGCGGCGCGCCTGGCCGTTGACGTTCAGCGTGAGCAGCCGCTCGACCGCTCCGGCCGCGGACGACTGCCCGAGCAGCGGACCGGCGCTGCGAAACAGGTATCCAGCCGAGGAGGCGACCGCCCCACCGGCAATGACGCCCTTGATGAAGTTGCGTCGAGAGAGCGACATAGGGAGAATGCGGAGAGTCTACACCCACTCGTCAGGCCCGCGCGACGGTCCCGACAGGGTCCGCCCCACGTGCCGGCTTTGCGGCGCGCGGCAGCGACATCCGGAACGTGCTGCCGCCCGGCCCCGACGCGGCCAGCGTCAGGCGGCCGCCGCTGGCTTCGACGGCGTTCCTCGCGATCGACAGCCCGAGACCCGCGCCTGACTCCTCGGTCTCCGCCCCCCGGTAGAACCGATCGAAGATCCGACCGTGTTCTCCGGGCGCGATGCCGCGCCCGCTGTCGACGACCTCGACGACCGCCTCGTGCGGCGTGCCGGCGACGCGGAGTCGAATCGCTCCTCCGGCCGGGCTGAACTTGATCGCGTTGTCGACGAGGTTGATGAGCGCCTGCCGGGCGGCAAACCGGTCGGCGTACGCCGCCACGTCCGAGGGCGCATCGACGGCAATCGACTGGCCCTTCTCCTCCCCCAGCACCTCGAGGTGTGCGGCCACCTCAGACGCCAGGCTGCGCACGTCGAACACCTCGGCCGACACCGTCACCTGCCCGGTCTCCGCACGCGACAGCATCAGC
>MEKU01000070.1:1483-3639 GCA_001767195.1 Acidobacteria bacterium RIFCSPLOWO2_02_FULL_67_21 | reverse complement strand
CCAGGCGATCTGATTCCTCGAGCATGCTGCCGATGATCGTCCGATAGGAGGCATCGTCGCGATGCTCGCGAAGGCCGACCTCGCCGACGCTGCGGATCGCGGTGAGCGGCGTCCGAAGCTGGTGAGACACATCGGCCGTGAACCGTCGCATCTGATCGAACGACCCTTCCAGCCGTCCGAGCGTCTCGTTGAACACCGTGGCGAGCCGGCCCATCTCGTCATCGGGATTGTGCACGGGCAGGCGGTCGCTCAGCCGCTCGGCGGTGATCAGACGGGCGCGCCCGGTCATGCGCTCCACCGGCCGCAGCGCCCGCCGCGCGAGCGTATAGCCGCCGAGCCCCGCGACGGCGGCGGCCAGCGGGACGCCGAAGGCCAGAATGAGGGCCAGCCGCCAGAGCTCTTCGCGCATCGGCGCTTCCGATCGGCCCACCTGGATGATGACGGGCGCGGCGCCGATCACCCCGCGCCTCGACAGCACACGGACGCGCGCGCCGTCGTGCGCCAGCGCGGCCAGGCCGTCGTCGGCACCGAGCGCGAGCTCGCGGCTCCCGTCGAGCGGGGCGCGGCGCGCTTCCGAGTTCTGGTACAGAAGACCGCCCGACGGGCTCCAGACCTGCAGCCAGAAGCTCTCTTCCTCGTTGATGTCCTCGTACCAGGTGATGCCGCCCCCGGGGGTTTCCTCCACCATGGCCGACGCCCACTGAAAGTCCCCGCGCAGCCGGCGATCGAGCGCCTCGGAGGCGTTGCGGCTCACGAAGGTGAAGACGAGCACGGCGTACACGGCGAGCACGATCATCATCGCGCCTACGTACCAGAGGGTCAGACGGAGGCGCAGGCTGTGCGAGCGCCACCACCGGATCACGGCTCGCCCTCGTGCAGCATGAACCCGACGCCGCGCACCGTGTGAATCAGCCGCGCGGACTGCTCGGCATCGACCTTCCGCCGGAGCCGCGCGATGTGGACATCGATGACGTTGTCGAGCGGCGTGGTCCGCGCGGTTTCCTTCCAGACGTCGCGCGCCAGCGTCTCTCTCGACACCACCTGGCCCTGGTGCCGCAGGAGGTACTCGAGCAGCTCGAACTCGCGGACGGTCAGGTCGATCGCGCGGCCGCCCCGCGTCACTTTCCGCGTGATGAGGTTCATCTCGAGGTCGGCGGCGGCCAGCCGCGGCGACTCCGCACCGCGGCCGCGGCGCACGAGTGCCCGCACCCGCGCCAGCAGCTCCGCGAAGGCGAACGGCTTGATCAGATAGTCGTCCGCGCCCGTGTCGAGCCCGCGGACGCGGTCCTGCAGCGTGTCGCGCGCGGTCAGCACGAGCACCGGCGTCTTGATGCCGCGCTCGCGCATGGCCTTCAGGATCTCGAGGCCGTCGCGGCCCGGCAGCGTCAGGTCGAGCAGAATCGCGTCGAACGGTTCGGTGGTGACGCGGAAGAAGGCGCCTTCGCCGGTGCGCTCGACGACGACGTCGTAGCGCTCCCCTTCGAGCCCCTCACGCAGCGCGTTGGCGACCTTCAGTTCGTCTTCGACGACGAGGATGCGCACAGGGGAAGGATATCAATTTGGGATTTGGGATTTGGGGTTTTACGTAAGCCCCATCAGCTCGACCAGCCGCGCGTACCGGGCATCGCCGCGCAGCGGCGCGAAGCGCGGCTCCACGGCGATGAACGGAAGCGCCGGATCGGAATCGACCACCGCCCGCTCGAGCGCGGCAAAGGCGGCCTCGTGATCGTCCAAACCCACGTGCGCGAGCGCCAGGTGATACGGCGACACGTAACGTTGACGGTCGAGCCGCGCGCGCGATTCGAACGCCTCGCGCGCGCCGGCGCGATCGCCGGCGACGGCCCGGGCATGCACCAGGGAGGCGAGATACACGGGGTCGTGGGCCGCGTCGGCATACGTGGCCTCGAGCACGGCGAGCGCATCGCGGACCTTCCCGGTCTGCAGATACACCGCGCTCATGACCCGGTGCGCCGCCAGATACTGCGGGTCGAGGTCGGTCGTCCGCCGGCAGTGATGCAACGCCCGCGCGTGCTCGCCGGCGAGATAGCAGACCCATGCGGCGGCCGTGCCCACGACCAGGCACAGCGGGTCGAGATCGCACGCGCGCTCCAGCTCGCGCACCGCCTCGTCGGCGCGCCCGAGCATCGCCAGCATCG
>MEKU01000070.1:1294-1454 GCA_001767195.1 Acidobacteria bacterium RIFCSPLOWO2_02_FULL_67_21 | reverse complement strand
CGGCGCGCCCGAGCATCGCCAGCATCGTGCCGTAGCCCCGATGCGCGTTCTCCTGGCTCGGGTTGAGCGCGATGGCGGCCAGGTAATCCGCCTCGGCGCCGCGCCAGTCCCATTCGAGCATCCGGCGGACGTCGCCAAGCGCCAGACGCGCCTCGGACAG
>MEKU01000070.1:0-1277 GCA_001767195.1 Acidobacteria bacterium RIFCSPLOWO2_02_FULL_67_21 | reverse complement strand
GCGCCTGCTTGGCCGCGCCGCGCGCCGCTTCGAGCGCCGCCCGCGGCCGCTCCCGATAGTTGACGGCGCGGGAGATGTGGACCCGCGCAAGGCCCGCCGGCGCCGGCGCGAACCGCGGGTCGAGACGCTGCGCTTCGGTATAATGCGCCTGCGCCCGATCGAGCCCCTCGTCATCGGGCCGCAGGTAGTTGTTCCAGTGATAGCGCCCCTTCAGGTACTCCTGGTACGCCGACGCCGAGTTGGGGGCGCTGCCCCACGGCGCGGCGCCGTCAGGCGTCAGCTCCAGGGTGAGGGACTCCGCGATGCGCGCCGCGATCTCGGCCTGCACGGCAAGGCAGTCGGTCAGGTGCCGCTCGTAGGTCTCCGCCCAGAGCTGCGTCTCGGACGTGGCTTCGACCAGCCGTGCGGTCACGCGAACGCGGTCGCCTTCGCGCCGAACGCTCCCTTCGAGCAGATAGTCGGCGCCGAGCGCCAGCCCGATCTCGTGCATGCGCTGCGCGCTGCCCTTGAACACCATTGACGACCAGCGTGCGACGACGCCGACCCGCCCGCGGCAGCGGTGGCCGAGCTGGGCGATCATCTCCTCGGTCAGGCCGTCGACGAAGTACTCCTGCGCCGTGTCGTGGCTCAGGTTCGAAAACGGCAGCACGGCCAGACGCGGGGGCCGGTCCTTCGTCGCCGGTTCGCTGGCGAGCCGGCCCACGAACCGATACCCCCGCCGCGGCACCGTCTCGACAAGCACCGGGTTGTCCGCGTCGTCGCCGAGAGCGGCGCGCAGCCGCTTCACGGCCGCGTTCAGGCTGTGCTCGAAGTCGACGAACGTGCCGTTCGGCCACAGACGCTGCCGCAGCTCCTCGCGCGTGACGACGTCGCCGGGCCGCTCCAGCATCATGCGGAGGATCTCGAAAGGCTGCTCCTGCAGACGCGCGCGGACCTCGCCGTTGCGCAGCTCCCGGGATCGCACGTCGAGCTCGAACGGCCCGAACCGCACGAATCGACTATCGGCTCCGGGCCTCAGGCTTCCGGCTTCAGGAGGACTTTGTTCCATTCCAGACCTAAAGCCTAAAGCCCCGAGGCCGGAGCCGACAAGCGTGTCACCCACATGTCACCCCAGGTCACCTCCAGTGCATTGAGGCACCTGCGCGTGAAGCCCACAGTGGCGGCATGCGCACCGTGGCTGCCACTGTTTTCCTCGCGGCACTCGTCCTGTCGCCGTCGGGGAAGGCGAGCGCCGAAACGCCAGCCTCCGTTGTGCCGGGTCCGAAAGGACCCGGCCT
>MEKU01000069.1:15362-17705 GCA_001767195.1 Acidobacteria bacterium RIFCSPLOWO2_02_FULL_67_21 | reverse complement strand
GTCGCGATCGAAGTCCCCGCGGCCGCGGCCCCTCGCATCGATGGCAATCTCCCGTAGCTCGCCTGTCTGTGTGTCGAGCCAGACGATGCCGCTGCCGCCGCCGCCGAAGTAGCGGCCGTCGCGGCTGAGGAAGTTCCCGTAGGTGCTGTTCAGCCGCGTGAGGTCGTACTCCTTGACGGGCTTCCCGGTCTGCATGACCGTTGCCGTGTCGTACTGCTTGATCTTCCGCTGGTCGGTGCGCCAGACCGACTTGCCGTCCGGCGACAGGCCGACATTTCCGTGCAGGCCCGTGAACACCAGCTGAATATCGCCGGTGCGCGGGTCGAGCCGGCCGAGCGTGCCCGCCCACGTATCGGTGAACCAGACGGTCCCGGTGTGGCGATCGACCTGAATCCAGTGAGTGCCGGGATAGAGACCCGCCACCGGCTTCGGATAATCCTGCCGCTCGCTCGGCGTCATGCCGGGCGGAATCGGAGGCGCGGGCGGGAGGCGGTATTCAGCGATCGCGCCGGTCTTCGGATTCAGCTTGCCGATGATCGGGTTCTTGTTCGGCGTAAACCAGATGTTGCCGTCGGCGTCACCGGCGACGTCGTGGATGTTGTCGGCCAGGGCCCAGGGCAGCTCGTACTCCGTGATGACGGCGCGCGTGGCGGGGCCATACGGGCGCGGGAACGGCTTGATCGGCGCCGGGGGCGGAGCGTCGAGCCCATGGTTTCGTCCAAGCCACTTCACGATCAGCTCGTTCTCATCCCGGTCGCCCGGCTGCGGGAAGAGCAGCACCCGGAAGCCGTAGTCCATCATCCGGTGCACCAGCTTGCGCCAGCTCGCCTCGTCGAACCGGGCCCGATAGATATAGTCAGGACCGTGGCACGCGGACCCGCAGCCTTCGAGCGCCATCCGCTCTTCAGGCGTGGCGCGCATGCTGGTGAGGATCTCCGCCCCCGTCAGCTGCGTCAGGATGCTGGCGGTCGGCGGCAGGAACGGTCCCTTCGTGACCCGCTCGGCCACGATATCGGGCAGCGCCGTGGGGCCATCGATGCGGATCCCGCCCCGGACGTGGCGCTGGAATTCGAGGGGCCGCGGGAGGCGGAGCGTGTACTCACCGGCATCGACCGGCGGGAACTCGTACCGGCCGAGCTCGTCGGTATAGACCGTCGTCCGGATCGAGGTGCTGGCCGAAATCAGCTGCACCATGAGCCCGCCGACCGGGCGTCGATCGGCCGTGCGGACGACGCCGCGCGGCCCACCCCTCAGCCGTGAGGCCGGTGCTGCCTGACCGCCCGAGGCTGCCACGGCCTGCCGCCGATACAAGGGGTCCGCGGGCGGATTGTGCAGGTCGAAGCAGCCGGCGTCGGTCGGCGCGCTGCTGCTGCAGCCGACCCGGAGATACGACAGCAGATCCGCCAGCTCCGCATCGCTCACCATGGCCGTGGTGTACGCCGGCATCCGCGGGCTTCCGCGGCGGATGTGCGCCGCCACGGTCTCATCGCTGACCGGCTGCCCGCTGACGCGCAGCCGCGGCTGTTTGTAGAGGTCGCGAAGGCTTGGCGCGGCGCCGGGCTCGGCCGCCACCGTGTACTCGTTGTGGCAGTTCCAGCAGCGCATGTAGAAGACTTCCTGCCCGCGCCTGGGCCCGCTCGACGCCCCCGAGCGGCGCATCGCCCAGAGCGCCAGGTTCCGGTCGTACGGATCGCGCTCGAGCTCGGCCACCGCCTCGTCGGTCGGCGTGAGCGCGGCCTGCGCGAGAAGCGTTCGCCAGTCGGTGCCCCATGACCACGACAGAATGGCTGCAGCAATCACGATTGCCGCTGTCTTGACACGTTTCGAAGGTTGGTTATGCATCGGCGCGTTTACAGGCGGGCCTTCAGCCCCGCCTACTCCATCGGCTGGATGTGCACGATATAGCCGTAGGTGTCGCCGTACCAGTAGGACGGCGGATTCGTCGAGTTGTCGATCCATCCAGTCTGGTCGAAGCTCCAGGGCGACGGCAGCTGGTATTCCGTCCAGTGGTGCGTGTCCGGGTCGAACTTCGCGATCCGTCCGCCGTGCATCTCGCCCGCCCACACGTGCCCGTTCTTGTCGACGCGCGCGGCGTAGTACGTGACATGCGGCGTCGGCGCCCGGTAGTACTCGACAACGTTCAGCTTCGGGTCGTACTTCAGCAACGCGCGGCTGCCCGCCCAGAGGTTTCCCTGCCGATCGAAGTCACCGCGCCCCTTGGCGCTCGATCCGGTCACGACGTTCTGGACTTCGCGGATTTCTCCCGTCTGAATGTCCATCCAGACGATGTTGTTGGCGCCGCCGCCGAAGTACCGGCCGTCGCGGCTGACGAAGTTGCCGTAG
>MEKU01000069.1:4729-15355 GCA_001767195.1 Acidobacteria bacterium RIFCSPLOWO2_02_FULL_67_21 | reverse complement strand
GGACGTTCTTGAGGTCGAACTCCTGGACCGGCTTGCCCGTGTCCATCACGGTCGCCGTGTCGTACCGCTTGATCTTCCGCTCGTCGGTGCGCCAGATCGACCGGCCGTCGGCCGTCATCGAGACGTTGCCGTGAAGCCCCCAGTACACCCAGCGGCTGTCGCCCGTGCGCGGATCGAGGCGGCCGAGGTTGGCCGACCACGTGTCCGTGAACCAGACCATGCCCTTGGGATCGACTTCGATCCAGTGCGTGCCGGGATGCACACCGGGCGGGTCCGTCACCGTGTACTCGAACGGCTGCGGAATCTGCGGCTTCGGCGTGCGGTACAGGGCGATGCGTCCCGTCTTCGGATCCAGCTTGCCGACGTACGGATTCCTGTTCGGCGTGAACCAGATGTTGCCCTCGCGGTCGCCGGTCACGTCATGCACCTGGTTGTTGATCGACCAGGGCAGGTCGTACTCGGTGATCACCGCGCGGGCGGCCGGCCCCTGCGGGCGCGGGAACGGCCTGATCGGCATGATCTCGGCGCCCGGCGCGCGGTACGTCGCCAGCCACCGGACGACCCGCTCCTCGACCTCCTTGTTGCCCGGCGCGTAGGTCCCCAGCCACCGGAAGTTGTAGTTGTTCATCCGGTGGACGAGCTTGCGCCAGTTCGCCTCGTCGAACGTCACGCGGAACAGGTAGTCGGCGCTGTGGCACGCATTGCCGCAGGTCTGCGTGATCGTCTCCTTTTCCTGGCCGGTCCCCGGCATGTTCGCGACCCACTCCGCGCCGTACAACTGGGTCAGGAGCTCGGGGACCGGCGGCAGGTAGTCTCCCTGCGCGATCCGCTCGACGACGATCTCGGGCAGCGCCGTGGCGCCGTCGATCCGGACGCCTTCCCGAACGTAGGGCCGGAACTCCAGCGGCCGCGCCAGCCGCAGCGCGTACTCGCCGGCCGGCAGCCTCGGAAACTCGTACTGCCCCGCCGGGGTCGTAAAGACCGTCGTCCTGATCGACGTCTGCTTCGAGATCAGCTGGACCATCTGGCCGCCGACCGGCTGGCCTGCAGCGGTCTTCACGGTCCCGCGCGCCCCACCCTGTAGGTCTGGGCGCGAGGACGCCTGAGCCGACTGCGCGTGCACGGCCGCGTCGAACGACGCCGGCTGCAGCAGGGCACCCCCTGCCGCGCCGCAGAATACGAGAGCCGCGAGCTGCACTGTGCGTCTCATGGCGCTACCGCACCAGCTGGGCCTGATTGCCGCCCGGCTTCGGTCGCAGCTTCTGCACGCGGCCGCCGTAGTCCTCGGTCACGTAGAGGTTGCCTTCGCTGTCCACGTCGAACGCGTGCAGGCCCCAGAACGCGCCCGGCATCGAGCCGAACGTTCCCCAGGACGCCAGAAGCTTCCCGGTGAGGTCGAATTTCAGGAACTTCTGCGCGTAGCCGTCTCCGACCCAGATGGACTGGCCGTCGGCGGTCAGCCGGATGCTCATGGGATAGAGGATGTTGGACCACATCTCGAGGAACGTCCCGTTCTCGTCGAAGATCTGGATCCGCGAATTGTCCTTGTCGTTGATGTAGACGCGGTGGTTCTTCGCGTCGATCGCGATGCCGTGCACCCCGGACATCTCGCCCGGCGCCGTCTTCCCCGCCTTGCCCCATCCGAGCAGGTACGTGCCGTCCTTCGAGAACTTCATCACCCGGCTGCCGCCGAGGATGTACATGTCGCCGTTCGGGAGAAAGCCGATGTCCTGAAAGCGCCCGCGCGGCTCGGCCGGGGGCACGTCCTTGTCGCCGAGCGTCATCACCAGCTTCGTGCCGTCGTTCGTGAACTTGTGCACCTGGTTGGCGCTCTGGTCGGCCACCCAGATGTGCGCCGGGTCGTTCGGGTTGCCGGTGATCCGGTTGGGCCCCTTGATCAGCTCGTTCCACTGGTCCCATGACTCGAGCAGCTTCCCGTTGCGGTCGAACACGAGCAGGATGTGCTCCCACCGGCCGCCTCTCGAGGTCATGTTGCCGGTCATCGGAATCAGCTTTTCCGTGCTTTCGGGCGCCCAGCCGCGCTCGTACAGGTGCGGCACCTCGCCGCTCGTGGCCACGTAGACGCGGTCGGGGGTCGGCGCGTACACGCCGGCCACACGGCCCGTCCGGAAGTCGGTGTGCAGCGGCTGCGGCCAGCTGGCGACCACCTCGTACGGGCCGCTGATGTCGGTGCCGCCCTTGCCGTTGACGGCCTCGAGCGCCGGGCCGAACCGGTCGGGCATCGGGTCGTGCAACTCGCCGGCCTGACGGCCGCGCTGCTCCTGGGCGAAGGTCAGCGCCCCAACCCAGAGTCCGACGCTCACGATGCAAATACGGGCAGTCTTGTTCGGGCTTCGCATACGCACCACCTTTTCGTCACACGTCCTCGCCGGGTCCGACCGCCTTCGCGCTCTGCGCTACGGCGAGTCTCGCCGAAGCCTTGGCGAAGGCGGACGGAGCCGGCCTACTTGGCGAACTGTGATTTCCAGAGCTCCCACTCGCGATCGTAGGGATTGTCGCGAAGCGCGGCTTCCGGATTCACCCGCGGGTAGTTCGGCGTGGCCCCCATGGCCAGCGCGCGCGCCAGAGCCTGCGCGTTGTTATCGAGATCGAACTCGAGGATGTCGTCGGCCGTCACGGTGGCCGGCGCAATCGCGCGGGAGATCAGATAGCGCTGCGGGTTGTCGGGGTGACGCACGCTGATGTGACCCCGCGCGTCGACGATCCCCATGGCCGCCAGGATGCGGTTGCCGGCCACGAGATCCTCGATGATGGCCGTCCCCGCGGGCGCCTGCCCGGCGCTCACATAGACGGTCGCGGCGCCGATCGCCATCGCGGCCGCCGCCATCCTCCGTGTCATGAAGCCCTCCTGCCCAAACGACGGCCCGAGTCTAACAGAGAAGGCCAGAGTCCGGATGGCCAGGTTGACGAGCTCATTCGCCGGGCCCTACACTCCGGGCGTGCGGTTCATCTCCCTCGGGTTGTTCGTCGTTCTTTCTCTCAGCGTCGTCATCGGGTCGCAGGGCCGTCCGCTGCGCGCGCAAGGGGTCGAGGCCGGCGCGAAGGCCATGGCCGCCGACAAATACGATCGCAACGCCCAGGTCTGGGCGCTGCAGCGCTCGGGATTCGCCAGCGGCTGGCAGCGCGGGCAGGAGATCTATTTCATGCGCTGCTGGATGTGCCACAACGACTACACGGCGATTGCCGAGCCGACACGCGGCGTCTCGCTTCGCAATCTGTACCGGCAGGCGGAGTCGCCCGACGATCGACGCGCAGTCGACGACCGGATCCGGCGGCAGGTCCGCAGCGGCAGCGCGCGGATGCCGGCCTACTCGACCAGCGCGATGGCGGACAACGACCTGGAGGATCTGGTCGAGTACCTGCGCGAGAAGTGCGGGACGTTCACGACCGGCAGCGGCTGCTTCGACGAGCACAATCCGCCGCCGAATCCGAACTACAAGGGGAACTGACGCCTGGGCCCGGCTGAAGCCGGGCACTACGTACCGCAAGGCACCGTACTGCGTACCGCAAGGCACCGTACTGAGGCCGGAGCCCGGCTGAAGCCGGGCACTACGTACCGCAAGGCACCGTACGTAGCGCTCGGCTTTAGCCGAGCCATCCCTACTTCATCGGATTGATCCGGATATTCAGGAACACCAGCGTGCTCTCCACGTCGCTGATCGTGTGCGGCGTGTTGATCGGAATGACCACGACGTCTCCGACCGTGACGCGCTGGGACGTGCCGCCCTGGATGACGGGCCGCGCGTCTGGCGCCGCCCCGGCCGGGCGCACCAGCGTCCCGCCGGTCGTCACGGTCGCGGTGCCCTCGATGATGTGGTAGACCTCGATCAGATCGGGATGCACCCCGCCCGACATCGTGGCGCCCTCTTTCGTGCGATGGCCGATGTTGACGAATACGTTGTTCGGCGGCGCCGCAACCTTCTGCGCAGTCACGTCGCTCTGCGGCTTCTCGTAGGACTTCTTCAGGACGGCCGTCAACTCGGCCTGTGACACGTAGGTGGCCGGGGCCACCGGACCGGACTGCTGCCCTGCCGCGGGCACGGCCGCCAGCGCGAGGAGCACGAGCGCGAAGCTGAGTGTGCGAATCATAGCGATCTCCTTCCGGCGGGTCCGAAAGGACCCGCCCTACACCACGACAAGAGGCTGACGTAGGCCGGGGCCGCTTGGACCCGGCGCGACCGTGTGCGAGATACTGACATACGAGGGGTCACTGGCGGGCACCGGCGTTCCGCAGCAGCCGGACGATGGCATCGTGGCCGCCCTGGGTCGCCGCCTGGAGGGGGGTCATTCCATTGGTGTGTCGTGCGTGCACGTCGGCGCCCGCCTGCACCAGAAGTTCCACGACCCGGACGTGCCCCTTGAGTGAAGCCAGGATCACCGGCTCGTGCCTGGGCGAGTTCGGGTCGGCTCCCTCGAGCAGCAGCGGCGGCAGCAGATCCGCGTGCCCCGATCGTGCGGCGAGATACAGGGCCGTGGCGCCGTCGCTCGCGCTGAGATCGACGCGGGCGCCGGCGCCAAGCAGCGCGTCGAAGACCGGTCGATGGCCGCCATCGGCCGCTTTCATCAGCGCCGTCCAGCCGAACGCGTCCTGCGTGTCGGGGCCGGCGCCGTGCGCCAGCAGCGCGTCGACGAGGTCGGCGCTCCCCCGTTGAGCGGCGATGATGAGCGCGGTCAGCCTGTCTGCGGAGTCCCGCGCATTGGCGTCGGCGCCCGCAGCGAGCAGGAGGCCGGCCACGGCCGCGTGGCCTTCCTGGCAGGCGAGCATGAGCGCCGTGCCGCCGTCGCGCCGCGCGGCGTTGACATCGGCGCCTCTGCCGAGAAGAGCACCGACGGCGGCGGCACGGCCTTCCTGCGCGGCCATGTGCAGCGCGGTCACCCCCAGGCCGGACGCGGCGTTCACATTGGCGGCGTGATCGAGCAGCGCGCCGACGATGGCCGTATGCCCGCCGCCGGAGGCAATCATGAGAGGGGTGAAGCCGTTGCGATCGGCCACATCGGCGCCCGCCCCGGCCTTCAGGAGCGCCTCGACCCGCGGGGCATCGCCTTCTCGCGCCGCGTTCAGCAGGCCGGCCGGGTCAGGCGGCGCCTGCGGCGCACAGCCAGCGAGCGCACATTGAATGACGAGGGCAGACGCGAACGCGTACGCCCGGGCCGTGGAGCCGGGGTCGCAAGCGACGTAGTGCCGGGCTTTAGCCCGGCTGAAGCCGGGCACTACGTACAAAGGGTCATTTCGCCAGATACGCGGGGTTCGGGGCGGGGTTGTGCTCGATGCCGTTGGGGCTGCCGTCAAAGCACCAGCGCGGTGTCGTGCCGCACTGGCGCATGTAGGCCAGGATGTCCGCCACGTCCTGATCGCTGAGGGTCGCGGCGGTGAAGGCCGGCATCTTCGGGCCGCCGCTGCGGATAATCGCCATCACCTGCGTGGCGACCTGCTCGTTGCTGGCCACCCGTTTGTACAACGGCACGAGCGACGGCGCCGGAGTGCCGCCGCCGCGCTTCTCCTCGTCAATGGTGTACTCGTTATGGCACATCCAGCAGCGCATCTGGAAGAGCTCCATGCCGCGCTCCCAGCCGCTGCCGGCCAGCCGCGAATACCCCCAGACCCGCGTGTTCCGGTCGTAGGGATCGGCGACCTTGCCGGCCGGCGCGGCCTGCGACATCAGCGGCACCGATCCAAGCGCCACGACGAAGATCAGGCCCGCGAGTGCGGCGAGCCGGGGAAAGCCAGCTGCTCCAGGTGTCATAGGGTTCTTACTCCAGCGGCTGAATCCGCACGATGTATCCGGAATCGTCACCGTACCAATAGGTCGGCGGGGTGGTCGAGTTGTCGATCCACGAGTTGAAGTCGAAGCTGTGCGGCGTCGGCAGCACGTACTCGATCCAGGTGCCGGTCTTGGGCTTGAAGCGTGAGATGCGGCCGCTCTGCATCATGCCGGCCCAGATGTCGCCATTCTTGTCCGACTTGGCGGAATAGCCGTTGACGTGCGGCGTCGGGGACACGTATTCGACCGTGGCGCCGGTCTTCGGATCGAACTTGAGGATCCCGCCGTTGCTCGACTTGCCGCCCGCCCACAGGTTCCCCTCGGGGTCGAACGAGCCGCGGCCCGAGCCCATGTAATGGCGGCTCGTGTTCTCGATCAGTTCGCCGGTCTGGAGATCCAGGCGCACGAAGTCCGGACCGACCGCGCCGAAGTACCGCCCGTCGGCGCTGAAGAAGTTGCCGTAGGCGCCGCGCACCGATTTGAGCGGCCACTCCTGCACGGGCTTGCCGGTGTCGAACATCGTACGGGCGTCGAACTTCGAGATCTTCCCGTTGTTGACCTTCATGACCGACTGGCCGTCAGGGGACAGCCCCAGGTTGCCCGAGACGCCGGTGTGCACCAGCCGCACGTCTCCGGTCTTCGGATCCAGCCGGCCCACGCTGCCGGCCCAGTTGTACGAGAACCAGACCGCGCCGGTCTTCCGGTCGATGTCGAGCCAGTGAAGCCCGGGCTCGATGTTGACGTCCGGCTCCGGGTGCAGCGGCGTCCCTTTCCCGTTCGGGATCCGGAACGACACGACCGTGCCGGTCTGCGGATCGAGCTTGCCGACGAAGGGGCTTCGATTGATCGTGAACCAGATCTGCCCGTCCGCGTCGCCCGCCACGTCGTGGACGCGGGTCGGCGCCCATGGCAGGTCGTACTCGGTCACGACCGCGCGCGTCGAGGGCCCGGTCGGCCTCTGGAACGGCTTGATCGGCGGGATCTCGGAATCAAGGCCGCGAATCCGAGCGATCCAGTTGATGACGATCTCGGCTTCCTCATGGGTGTGCAGATAGGTCGGCCTCACCGGATCCTTCCGGAAGCCGATGGCCATCCGGCCCTGGTAGTAGATCATGCGGTTGAGCAGCTTGCGCCAGCTCGCCGCGTCGTGCTTGACCCGGAACGGGTAGTCGAGGCTGTGGCACCCGATGCTGCAGCCGCGGAGGAACAGCCGCTTCTCCTGCGCGGTCCCTGGCATGTTGGCCATCCACTCGGCCGCGGTGAGCTGCGGCAAGAGCTCCGGCAGCGGCGGCAGGAACTCGCTCTCGGTGATCCGCTGGACGACGATGTCGTCAATCCGCGCGGCCCCGTTGATCCGGACGCCCTCCTTCACATAGGGATGAAATTCGAGCGGCCGCGGAATGCGGAGCGCATACTCGCCCGCCGCGAGCGGGGGGAACTCGAAGCGACCGACCTCATCCGTGTAGACCGTCGTCCTGATCGACGAGGCCTTGGAGATCAACTGCACCATCAGGCCGTCGACAGCGACACCCGCCGACGTCTTGACCATGCCCCACGGCCCGCCGCGCAGCGCGGGGCTCGCAGTCGATCCGCCCTGTGCCGCCACCACGTGTGACGGGATGAACGGGGCGCCGAGGAGGACGAGAAGCAGGGTCCCGCTCGCAATCAGCCAAAGGCGCCGCATGTCTGCCTCCTTGTTAAATGAATGACTGCCTGCCGTGTACACCCCGCGGGGCGGGATTGTCAATCGAATTGACGCCTCATCGAATTGACGCCTCAGCGCATCAGCTCGGTGATGATGAACAGGACGGCCGCGGCACCGGCGGTGTGGATCCACATCTCGCCCCGGTCGCGTACGAACAGGAGCGCGGCGACGATCAGCACGGCCGCCGCCATGAGAAACCGCCAGTAGAGCTCCTCGGTGCGCTCTTCGGTCCCCCGCGTCCCGGCGCGCTCGCGCGCCGCGCTGATGATGGTCGAGGCGATCTCCCGGTCGGTTTGCTGATCCAGCTCGAAGTAGTAGCCGCCGGCGGCGGTCGCAATGTCCCGCAACGAGGATCGATCGAGCAGCGAGTGCACGAAGACCGGCTCTTCCTCTTCGGCCCCCGGCTCCAGTTCCTCGCCCGTCGGTACGTTGGCGGGCGCCGGAATGATGCCGCCGGCCGAGGTGCCGACGCCCACCGCGTAGAGCGGGATGCCGTATTTCCTGGCGGCGAGCAGCGACTCCTCGACCTTGCCGCTCCAGGCCTGACCGTCCGACACGAGCACGAACACCTTCGAGTTGGGCGACGGACCGTGCAGCTCCTGGTCCTTGTCGATCAGCCGCAGGCCCCAGTGAATGCCGGTCTCGATGTTCGTGTCCCACGTGGTGTCGTCTTCGAGGCGGAACGGCGGCGCCTGATCCAGATGGTCGAGGAAGAAGAAGAAGGTGTTGGGGTCGGTCGTCAGCCGGATCTGCGGCGTCGCGAGGTTCGCAAAGAGCGCCAGCGCGATGCGATCCTCCCTCCAGCTCAGCGACTCGCCGAGGATGCGCAGAAACCGCATCGAGCGCTGCCATCGGTTGCCTTCGACGTCCTGCACGTGCATCGACGCCGAGGCGTCCTGCAGGATCACCAGGTCCACGCCGGCCGTGCGCAGCAGCGACGTCCGGGCGATCGGCCGCGCCAGCGCGACGATCGTGCTGGCGGTCGCCAGGATGACGCACAGCCAGAAGAGCAGGCCGCCGAGCGGCCGGAACCGCTCGCGCAGCGGGACGCTCCGGTGGCGGCGCAGGCGGTGCATGTCGCCGGCGCGCCGCGTCACCTGCCAGATCCAGAGCGGCACCAGGGCGAGCGGCACCACCAGCAGCCAGAGCCGCTCGGGCGCATCGAACCGCAGCGTCTCGAGATCGATGAACGGCAATTACCCTCTCCGAAGCGGACGCGCGCCCTCGCCGGCGCGGTCGGGCGTGCCCTGCCGCTCCTCCGGCCGCATCGGCACGAGCATCTTGAACTTCGCGTTGTCGGAGGCCTCGGGGGGCGCGCCCGGCTGACCGTGCAGCGTGGGCCCGGCCGGCAGGTCATAGGCGGCCGCGGCGGCCGCCTCACCGGTCTCCCCGGCGGCAGGCGTCGTCGCGCGCTGCGCGGTCCTGGGGCGCGGACCCTCACCCGGACGCGCCGCCGCCTCGCGTGTCCGGACCGCATACTCGTAGTTGTACGCCGCCTCGACGTGTCCCGGCGCCTTCCTCAGGACCTCGGCGTAGTTGGCCACGGCCTCATCGAGCGCGCGGACGGCGGCCACGCGGTCGCTGCCCGACCCGATGCCGGCCCGGTACGCAGCGTTGGCCGCCGTGAAGAGAATCTCCGGATCGCTCTCGACCAGCTGGCCGGCGGCATCGCGCTCCAGCTTCAGCGATCCGTAGCGCTTGTCCCAGTAGAGGGCCGTGGCACGCCGCCCGGCGAGGTCGACGACACCCGGCGTCACCCGCGCCGGAATCTGCGACACCAGCCCGATCGATTCTTCGATGGTGTCGTACGCCTCCAGCGAGTCCTGGTAGCGCAGCACGATCATCCGCCCGTTGGCGTCCGCCAGCCGCGCCTGCAGCGCCCCGGCCGACCAGCAGACCCAGCCGGCGCCAACCAGCAGCAGGGCGATGACCGCGCGAATGCTTCCCGATCTGATGGACATGCTTCACGCCCTCCGATTACGGAAACGTACTGAAATGCGGCACCGTGAGCTTCATGAGCGCCGCAAGCGCCCAGAGCATCACCGCCACCGCCGCGAACGGGACGAACCGGTTCTCCTGCGTGCTGTACCGGGTGACGGAGATCTCGCCGACCGACGCCTTGTCGATGTCGTCGATGGCCTGGAGGATCGTGTCCTCGCCGGCCGCGGGATAGAAGCGGCCGCCGGTCCTGGCGACCGCGGCGGCCCACTGCCGGTCGGGGTTGTCGCGGCCCAGCCGGCTCTCGTCGGCCACCCGGATCATGTACACGGGGATCCTGGTCTCGATGGCCGTCTGCAGGATCGAGTTGGCGCTGGTGCCGTTCACGATGTTCGAGTCGAGGCCGTCGCTGAAGATCACGATCACGTTGCCCGCGGCCTTCTCGAACTCGAAGGCCTGAAAGAGCGCGACCCCCTCGTTGACCGCGGGGCCGATGAGCGTGCCCTGATCGGGGAACCGGCGCCATTCCGCGGGGTCGCCGATGAGCGCGATGCTCAGCAGGATGTTGTCGTAGTCGTGCGTGAACGGCGTGATGACGTAGGCCTCGTTCCCGAACTCGATGAGGCTCATCAGATCGCGGTACTTGCTCTGCCTCCGCAGCTTCACGAAGTGCTCGGCGGCGGCCACGCTGGTATGAAAGGCGTTGGCGGTGTCGCCGCCGGCCGACGGATTGAGCTTCTCGGCGCGGAACGGCGCCAGCATGCTGGACGAGGCGTCGATCATCAGGGCGACGCGCCGGCCCGGGAACGTCTCCTCCTCGCGGGTGAACGCCGTGTACGGATCGGCGAGCGCGAGGACGAAGAACGGGGTGCCGGCCAGGAACGGCAGCACGGCCGCGTGCCGGACGAAGGCCAGCGGCGACCGGCGCATCGACGGCAGCACCGCGGGCAGCGCCACCCGGTCGCGCCGCGACCGGCGGCTTCGTGCGTAGCGGACCGCGAGCGCCACGAGCGCCAGCCCGGCCAGCGACATGGCCATCAGGTTCGCGGCGTCGCGATGCCAGAACTGCAGGTCGGCCATCGAGAGCCGCTGCAGCTGGTCGACGCTGTCGCCCAGGAACCCGAGCAGGCGCGTCAGCGTGACCACACCCGCCTGCCGAATGCGGCCGCGCGCCCGGTGAGCGCGTCGAACTTCTTTACC
>MEKU01000069.1:0-4665 GCA_001767195.1 Acidobacteria bacterium RIFCSPLOWO2_02_FULL_67_21 | reverse complement strand
GCCCCGCCTCGTCCACGCCGCTGCCGGCGCGGCCGTAGAGCGCCGCGGCAAACCGCGCGAGCGCGGTCTGCAGATCCTCGAGGTCGAGCCGCCGGGCGTCGCCGGGCGAGACGTCGCGCAGCGCCCGCGCGACGCTGGCGGCCGTCACCGCGCCCGACACCAGCACGCGGGTGTCGCGCATCCAACCGCTGACGACGACGAGGTGCCCCTCGTGCCCGAGCGAATCTGGCGCCTTGAGGGCATCCACCGCCTGACCGGTCCTGCGGGCGAGCGCGTAGGCGCCGACGATCCGCAGCGACGCGAACGCGCGGGCCACGAGCGTCTCGGACCACCCCTCATGCGCCCGCTGCCGCCGCACCGCGTCGAGATCGCGCGCGGCCCGGCGGAGGACGAGCGCGGCCGGCATCAGCTGGCGGACCGCCGCATCCTCGCGGAAGAACTGCCGTCCGGCGCGCACCAGCGTCTGCAGGATCATGATGCCGCCGAGGCTGAAGAGCACGATCGCCACGAGGCGCAGCCCGCTCGCGCGGAACGCCTGAGCGTCGAGCTCCGCAAACGTGCCTCCGCTCGCGTCGCGGATGTCGGCGGCCTCGCCCGCGACCAGCGACAGCACGCGCAGCGCCAGCGGCGGCAGAATGTAGATCTGCTCGCGGCCGTCCACATTGGACCCGTCGGACGCGCGCGTGCGGATCCGGTACTTGATCGCGAGCGGCGGCAGCGCCACGTCGCTGCCGAAGACGTCCTCCTGGATGATGCGGGCCTGATATTCGTACTGGAAGAACCGATGCGCCGCCGTCCGCCGGTCCCCGAACCGGCGGCCGCCGATCACCTCGAAGGGCGGCAGCTGGATCGCGGTCGGCTCGATCTGCGACTGATCGGGCACCACCGAGTTGAGCGGCGTCTCGACCACCGCGCAGGTGAGCACGATGGAGAAGGGCTCTCCCACGCGGACGGCGCCGCTGCTCGTGCGCCACCAGCACTTGATCGGATCCAGTTCGACATCGACCATCGCCTCCGGATCCGGCTGCTGCGCCGCGGCCGCGCCGGCCACGGCCACCACCAGCGCAAGGCCGGCCAGGGCCCGGCGGGCCGTCCTCCGCACTACACGTTCCACGGCAGTCTCCCTACGTCGAGGTTTTCCGCAAACGCCGCTCGGCTACGAACTCGATCAGCGCGATGTCGCTGAGTGCCTGGTCGGGGCCGATCCGCAGCAGGTCGAGGCCCACGTCGCGCGCCACGCGGGCGATCCCGTCCTGCCAGTCGCGGACCTTCTCCGCCAGCCGGCGAAGCGCCCCGCGCGACATCACCCGGGCGGTCGAGGTTTCCACGTCGAAGGCCTCGATCCAGCCCGACGAGACCCGGGGCAGATCGAAGGCGAACGCGCTGTCGATCATGACGAGAAAGGCGTCGTGGCTCGAGTTGAGCAGCGACAGCTCCTTCAGCACCTCGGGCGCGCCGGCAAACAGAAAGTCGGAGATGACCGGGACGAGCGTCGTCTTCCGCAGGAAGCCCGCAATCGTCATGCTCAGCGTCCCGATCTGCTTCAGGTCCTGCACGCCCCGCCCGCACTGATACGCGTCCAGGCAGTGAATCACCTGTCCCTTGCCGATGCGCGGCCGGATGGCGGCCAGCCGGCCGAAGCCGGTGTCGAAGGTGATCAGGCCGAACATGTCCTGGAAGAACACCGACGACATGCCGAGCGTCGCAATCGCGCGGGCAATCAACGCGGCGATCCGCTGGCCGTCGATGCCGCACCGCGTCGAGAGCGACATGTCGGCCACCGCCACGACGGTCGCGGTGCTCGGCTGCTCGAACTCGCGCACCATGAGCGGCCGGAAGTTGGTGAGCGTCGACTGCGGCCAGTCGATCGACGAGAACCGGTCGCCGGCCTGCCATTCGCGAAGGCCGACGAAGTCGAAGCCGGTGCCCTGAAACTGGCTTCGATGCTCGCCGATCGAGAACTCGCGCATCCGCCGCAGGATGATGAGCTCGACCTCGGTGATCTCCGAGAGGTTGACGAGGGGGGCGTCGAGCGCGTCGCCGGCGGCAGCCGGGGCGTCGCCGCGCGTGTCGGGTCCGAGCGGCCAGTCCTCCCCGTGCTCGCGGGTTCTCACGGCACCGCTACCCGGTCGAGGACGTCTTCGATCACCAGCTCGGTCGAGAGGCCGTGGCTCGCGGCCTGCGGGCCGAGCCAGATCCGGTGGCCCAGCACGTACGGCGCGAGCTCCTGTATGTCTTCCGGATACACCTCGGTCCGGTGATGGACGAGCAGCGCCCACACCTTGGCGAGCCGGCCCCAGCAGATGATCGCGCGCGGCGAGGCGCCGAGATCGACGCCCCGCTCCACCAGCTCCGAAGGCGACCGCGTGAACCAGTCGGTGTCCGGATTGTAGGGGCGGGTGGCCGCCACGAGCCGCTGGATGTACGTGCCGATGCGCTCGTGCAGGAACACTTCGCGGTTGATGACGCCGCGCAGCTGGATGATCCGCTCCTTCGACATCAGCTTTTCGAGCCGGACCTTCTTGAAGTCGAAATTCACCAGCTTCCGCTCTTCCTCGGGCGGCAGGTAGCCGATGTTCACCATGATGGCGAACCGGTCGGTGGCCGCTTCCGACAGCGGAAACGTCCCCTGGCCGAGCTCGATCGGGTTCATCGTCGCGATCGCGAAGCTGAACGCGGGCAGCTCGTAGGTGGTCTTGCCCACCGTCACCGAGCGATCCTGAAGCCCCTCCAGGAACGCGCTCTGCGACTTCAGCGGGATGCGGTTGATCTCGTCGAGCAGGATGACTTCCGCCGACGCCAGCGGACCGAACTCGGTGACGAGCTCGCCGGTGGCCGGATTGATCATCTGAAAGCCGACCACCTCGGTCGGCTGGAGGTCGGCGCGGCCCTGCAGGCGCGCGAACTTCGCGTTGCTGATCGCCGCCAGGATGACGCCGAAGAACGTCTTGCCGACGCCCGGCACGCCCCGCAGGAGAAGATTGCCCGCGTTGACCTGGCGCTCCTCGCGCTTGTCGTAGGTGGTCGGGATCTCCGACAGGAGGACGACGTTGGCCAGCGCCTTCGCGATCTCGTAACCGACGAGCGCCTTGCTGCCTTCGGCGACGATCGCCTTGTGAAAGGCGATCGCCTCTTCGAGATCTGGATGCACAGACGTCGCCACCATAAATAACCCCTGAATCGACCCGCGGCGCCGTCAGGCGCCGACCTGGTTGAACGCCAGCGTCGGGCGCAAAATCATACCCTAGAAAGAAGGGCGCCGGGCCCTCGCCGACGCGGGTGGCGGAGGCGGAACGCGGGGCTGGCGCGGCCTCGTTTTGGAATCGTCTCGCGGAATTGTCCGCCGGCCGGCCTACTGGGCTTTGTACCGCGGATTGGCGGGAGGATTCATCTCATCGTAGCAGCTGCCGCCCTGCGAAGCCGACGCCGCACAGGTCTCCCGCAGGAAGGCGACAACGTCCCGCAGGTCCTGGTCGCTCAGCAGGCTCGGGGGATACCCCGGCATGCGCAGGCCGCCGCGGCGAATGATCCCCGTCACCTGCTCGTCGGTGATGCCGGGACGACTGAACGTGTCCGAGAGCCTGGGCGCCTTGATCTTCGTGGTGTCGATGGTGTACTCGTTGTGGCACATCCAGCAGCTCATATAGAAGATTTCCCGGCCCCGCTCGGCGCCGCTGCTGGCGAGACGCTGGCGGTACCACAGCCGCGCGACCCGGTCGTACGGATCGAACTGCGGCGCCGACGCGGCCGGCGCCTGCGACGGCGAGGCCTGCGCCTGTGCGGAGACCTGCGGCGCGGCAATGCCCTGCCACAGGCAGAACAGAAGCACGGCGCCCGCCGCCGTCAGCACCGCGTTGCTCACTGTCCGTGGCTTCATGGTCTGTCCCTCCCTAGGGCGTGCTGTTTGGATGCGCGCGACGGCCCCATCCTAGGATGGGGGTTACCCGTTGTCAATGTCACCGTGGCGGGTAGGCGCAACCCTGTATTGACCGGGTGAAGAAGCGGGTGTCTGTAGGCCCACAGTACGTCCGATCGCACGTGGGACTGGGACGGGAAAATCGTGGGAGCCTACCTGTTCCCGGCCGACGTGATGGTCTCGGTCAACTACCGCCACACGAGCGGCGACGCCTTCGCCCGCCAGGTGCTCTTTCGAGGTGGAGAGACCGTTCCGTCGATCGTGCTGCACGTGGAGCCGATCGGCACGCATAGCCGGTCCATCATGCCGCCTCGTATTCTGGAGCTCAGCCTGGGATATCAGTTCTGAGGGACTATCGATACACTAGAACCGGTTTTATAACCGACGTAGTGCCCGGCTTTAGCCGGGCTGAAGCCCGGCACTACGTACGAGATTGGCGTCCGTGGTCGGTTATGAAACCGCTTCTCTAATCGGTTCGTCGCACGACAGGAGGACGTATGCGCTGTTTTGTTCGGGTGAGCCTCATGGGGTGCCTCACCACTGCCGCCGCACTGACGCTCGTCCTGTCCGGCACGCTGGCGGCGCAGGCGCCATCGGCGCCGGCGCACCTGCGCGGCGGCCCGAAGGGCGTCGTGAAGACCACGATCGGCCGGCCGGTTGCGGGCATGATGGTGCAACTGATCTCGGACGCCACCGCGATCCGTACGACGGCCTACACCACCGAGTCCGGCGCGTATGAGTTCCCGCGG
>MEKU01000068.1:23305-32243 GCA_001767195.1 Acidobacteria bacterium RIFCSPLOWO2_02_FULL_67_21 | reverse complement strand
GCCGGCCCGCCGCGCGGCGCTGGGCTATAATTGAAACACTCTAAGCATCTGACACGCAATGGGTTCTCACGATCTTTCGGAACGGTCGCGCGTCCTGCTCACCACACTGGTTCGTGAGTACGTCGATACTGGTGAGCCCGTGGCGTCGCAGATGCTGGCTCGCCGGAGCGGGCTCGGGGTGTCGTCCGCCACGGTCCGGAACATGCTGGCGCAGCTCGAGGACGCCGGGTACGTCTACCAGCCGCACACCTCCGCCGGACGGGTGCCGACCGACCGGGGCTACCGCGTGTTCGTCGACATCCTGCTCGAGAGCCGCACGCGCACGACGGTCTCAGCCGACGTGGAAAACCGGCTGCGCGAGGAGGCGGAACGCTGGCCCCTGATGGACCACGTGCTGGCCAGCGCCTCTCACCTCGTCTCGCGGGCCGCGCGGCATCTGGCATTTGCCCTGAGTGGCGCCCCGGACGCGCTCCTGCAGCGGATCGAGTTTGTCGCGCTCGGCGGCTCGCGCGTCCTGGTCGTCGTGGTCTCGCCTGGAAGCCAGGTCTGGCAGAAGGTGGTGGATGCCAGCGAAGAGGTACGCCCCGACGATCTCGTGCATGCGGCCAACTACCTGAATACCGAATTTGGCGGCCTGCCGCTCGTGGACGTCCGCGAGGCGGTGCTCGCGCGCCTGCAGCAGGAGCGCACGCTGTACGATCAGCTGCTGGCGCGGGCGCTGCGGCTGGCGCAGTCGATGCTGGAAGACATCCCGGAGCAGCACACCCTCTACGTGGAGGGGGCGGCGTCGCTGCTCGAAGGAGATACCGGGCGGGGCGTCTCCCTGGCGACGCTGCGGGCGCTGCTGGAGATGATGGAAGAGAAGGCACGGATGGTGCGCCTGCTCAACCAGTACATCGACGGTCCCGGGCTGACCGTGGTGATCGGCGCGGAGCACTCCGCGCCCGATCTGCGCTCGTTCAGCCTGGTCGCCTCGACGGCGGTGGACGGCACCAGCACGCGGACGGTCGGCATCATCGGACCGACGCGGATGCGTTATTCGCGCACCATCGCGCTGGTGGATGGAACCACGCAGGCGGTCTCCCGCGTACTGGGCGGAGTGCATTGAAGTAGTGCCCGGCTTTAAGCCGGGCTGAAGCCCCGGTCCTGGCCGGGCTGAAGCCCGGCACTACGTGGCTGTTGAAACATGGCGGAATTCGACGACGACAACAGATCGAAGGCGGCGGCGGAGGCGCTGGTCGATCAGGGCCCCGCGGAGGAATCGCCGGCCGATCCCGGCGGCGCGCCCGGCCGGCAGGAGGACTCCGTTGCCGCGCTGGCGCGGGAGCGGGATGCCCTGCAGGATCGGCTGCTCCGCATCGCCGCCGAGTTCGACAACTACCGCAAGCGCGTGGACCGCGAGCGTCGCGACCAGGCCGAGGCCGCGCTGGCCGGGGCGCTGGAGGATCTGCTTCCAGTCGTCGACGACCTTGAACGCGCGCTGGAGGCGCCGGTTGGAAGCGACGCGGAGGTCTATCGGAAAGGCGTGGAGCTCATCCACCGCCAGATGGCGGAGCTGCTGCGCAAGCGCGGCGTCACGCCGATCGACACGGTCGGCACCGACTTCGACCCGCGCGTGCACCAGGCGGTGGCCCACGACTCGAGCCCCGGCCATCGCGACGGCGAGGTCATCGAGGAGTTCCGGCGCGGCTACAAGCTCGGCGACCGCCTGCTGCGGGCTGCCATGGTGAAGGTAGCGAAGGCGTGAGCAGGCGCGACTACTACGAGGTCCTTGGCGTGCCGCGGGACGCGTCCGACCAGGACATCAAGAGCGCGTACCGCAAGCTGGCGCTCATGCACCATCCCGACCGCAACCCCGGCAACAAGGACGCGGAGGAGAAGTTCAAGGAAGCGGCCGAGGCCTATGCCGTGCTCGCGGACGCCGACAAGCGGCACATCTACAACCGCTTCGGGCATGCCGGCCTTGGCGGCGCCGCCACCGGCGGCTTCGACCCGACGGTCTTCAACGGCTTCGAGGACATCCTCGGCGGCCTCGGCGACATGTTCGGCTTCGGCGACATCTTTGGCGGCGCGCGCCGCCGCGGACCGCAGCGCGGCGCCGACCTGCGCTACGACCTGGAGATTTCGTTCGAGGAAGCCGCCAAAGGGGCCGAGACCACCGTCCAGATTCCACGGCAGGAGCCGTGCGACGCCTGCCACGGCAGCGGCGCCGCCCCCGGCACGAAGCCGACGACGTGCCCGCAGTGCCACGGACGGGGCCAGATCCGGCTGCAGCAGGGCCCGTTCACCCTGGCCAGGACCTGCGGCCACTGCCGCGGCACAGGCTCGGTGATCGCCAAGCCGTGCACGGCCTGCCGCGGCGCCGGACGCGTGCAGAAGGAGCGGAAGATCACGGTCCGGATACCGCCCGGGATTGCCACCGGCCAGCGGCTCCGTCTCAGCGGCGAAGGCGAAGCGGGGCCGGCCGGCGGGCCTGCGGGCGATCTGTACGTGGTGATCCATGTGCAGGAGCACGCGTTCTTCCAGCGCGACGGCAACGATCTCTACTGCGAGATCCCGCTGAACTTCCCGACGCTGGCGCTCGGCGGCAAGATCCAGGTTCCAACGCTCGACGGCGAGGAGACGCTGGCGGTGCCGGAGGGCACGCAGAGCGGCGCCACCTTCACGCTTCGCGCAAAAGGGCTGCCCGACGTCAGCGGCCGTGGCCGCGGCAACCTCGTGGTGACGGTGACCGCCGTCACGCCGCGGAAGCTCACGCGCGAGCAGAAGAAGCTGCTGGAGCAGCTGTCGGCGGCGCTCCCGAAGGAGAAGTTCGAGCCGACACCGGTCAGCGAGCAGGGCGACCGGGGGCTGTTCGATCGCGTCAAGGACATCTTCGGCTGACGCGTGCGAACCTGGCCCGCGCTGGACGTGAGCCGGCCCTCCGAGCCGGACCTGCTGACGGCCGCCCTCGTCGATTACGGGGTGGCGGCCATCGACGAGACGACCCAGGCCGACGCCTGGCGGGTATTCTTCAAGACGGACGCCGATCGTGACGCGGCGTCCAGGGCGATCGGCCGGCAGTTCCCTGAAGTTGCGGTGTGCGCGGTCGATATTCCGGACGAGGACTGGGTGACCAAATCACAGGAAGCGCTCCGCGCCGTGCGAATCGGAAACACCATCGTGGCGCCCCCGTGGGACGTGCCGCACACGGGCCGCCTGGAGCCGGTTCTGCCGGCCGAAGCCGGCGCCGCCGGGCTTCGGCGTCCGCTGGTGATCGTGATCCGTCCGTCCACCGGCTTCGGCACCGGCCACCACGCGACGACGCGCATGTGCCTCCTGGCGCTGCAGCAGATCGATCTGAGCGGCCGCAGCGCCGTCGATGTCGGCACCGGATCGGGCCTTCTGGCGATCGCGGCGAGCCGGCTCGGCGCGTCCCGCGTGCTGGCCATGGACGACGATTCGAGCGCGTTTCATGCGGCGCAGGACAATCTCACGCTCAACCGCGCGGCCGACGTCAGCCTGCGGCTCGTCGACATCCGGTCCGTGACGCTCGAGCCGTTCGACGTGGTGATGGCCAACCTCACCGCGCCGCTCATCCGCGAGGCCGCGTCCCGCCTCGCCGACCTCACCGCTCCCGGCGGACATCTCATCCTCAGCGGGTTCATGACCACCGAAGAGGCCGACGTGCTCGGCGCCTTTGGGGGCTTCACGCCCAAGGCGCGGACGGAGGAAGAGGAATGGGTGTGCGTCACGTTGCAGCGCCCCTGAAGCCGGCGGCCGTCCTCGTTGCGGCCGCGCTCCTCACGTTCCTGTGGATCGCGGGCGCCGCGGCCGAGCGCATGGGCTATGCGCCGGAGGAGTTCGCGGCACGGCGGCAGCGTCTCGTTCAGGCACTGCAGCGCGGTACGCTCGTCATGTTCGGTGCGACGGCCCCGTCACCGGGCCTGCGGTTCCGCCAGGACAACGACTTCTTCTATCTCACGGGCAATGAGGCGCTGAACGCGGCGCTGGTCATGGACGCCGCCAGCGGCGACGCGCACCTCTTCCTGCCGAAGCTGAGCGCGCAGGAGATCCGGTACGAGGGATCGAACTGGCTCGAAGAGGCTGACGGCGCCCGGACGCGCCGGTTCACGTCGATTCAGATGCTCGATCGCCTCCCCGAATTCCTCGCGCGCCGGCGGACGGCCGCCGGGGACACGATCTGGATGCGGCTCGCCGAACGGGACTCGGTCAACCACGCCCGGAGCGAGATCTCGGTGCAGGTCGGCCGCCGCCGCCGGAACCCCTTCGCGCAGCATCCCACCGAGGATGCCCACCGCATCGCGGCCTTCCGCGAGCAGTTTCCCTCCGCCACCCTGCAGGACGTCACGCCGCACCTCGACCGCCTGCGGCTGATCAAGACGCCGCGCGAGATCGAGATTCTGCGCGCCAACGGACGGATCAGCGCCGAAGCGCTCCGCCGCGCCATTCAGGCGACGGCGCCCGGCCGGTTCGAGTACGAGCTCGAGGCCGAGGCGACGTACTGGCTGCTCAAGCACGGCATGCAGAGCGCGGCCTATCCCGCCATCGTCGGGTCGGGCCCGATGGGCAACCAGTGGCACTACGAGGACAACGGGCGCCGCATGAACGCCGGCGAGCTGGTCGTCATGGACTACGCGGGCGCGCTCGATTACCTCACGGTGGATATCACGCGAACGTGGCCGGTCTCAGGGCGCTTCACCGATGCGCAGCTGAACGCCTACCGCACCGTGCTCGACGCGCAGAAGGCGATTCTCGCGGCGATCCGGCCGGGCGTGACGCGGGACACGGTGCGGAAGATTGCGGAGGATGCTTTCCGGGCGCAGGGCTTCGATCCGCAGTACGCCTACGTCGGGCATTACGTCGGCCTGTCGGTGCACGACGTCGGCGACTGGGCGCTCCCCTTCGAGGCCGGCATGACGCTCGCCATCGAGCCGATCCTCGACATCCCCGGCCAGCAGCTGCACATTCGCATCGAGGACACGATCCTCGTCACGCCCACCGGTGCGGAGATCCTGAGCGCGGACGTTCCGAAGGACGTGGACGACCTGCTCGCGCTCCTGAAACGCTGAAGGCCCGGCTGAAGCCGGGCACTACGTACGATCTTGCGTACGACATCGTGTACGTAGTGCTTGGCTTCAGCCAAGCCCGCTAAAACGACGCGGTGCGCGTGAAGACCGCGCTGTCGTTGAGGAAGCCGACCCGTTCGGCGACGTGGCACCCCATGCACGCCTTGCGCACCGCCAGGAACTGCTGCTGCATGCGCGCGCGGTCCTTCGACGTCAGCGCGTCGTGCATCGAGCTCCAGGCGCCGTTGTCCAGGAACAACGCTTCGATGTTCTGCGTCCGGCCAGGCCGCTTCATGCCGGCCGTGTTCAGCCGATCGCGCACCTTCTCCCAGTGGTAGACGCCCATCTCCCAGTTGCTCTTCTGGATCGCCACGTAGAGCTCCTCGTAGCGATGCGCGATCTCCCACATCGGAATGTCGGTGCCGCCCGCCGCGACCTGCAGCCGCCGGAACCGCTCGGCGTCGTCGTTGGCATCGAGCAGCCAGTTGTTGGACGGCGGCCTGGTCTGCTGCGCCAGCTGCTTGTACGCCTTGGGAAAGCGCGGCGCGATGCCGGTGGGCTGGACCACGCTCTGCGCCAGCGCGAGCGAGGCGGCGCAGCAGCACGCCGCCGCCGCGGCAAGGTATCTCTTCATCAGCATTCTCCTGAGCCGAGGCTGGGCTGAAGCCCAGCCTCTACGACCAAATGAGCCGTAGCGGCGGGCCTTCAGGCCCGCCGAGCGACCAGTAAGACGTTCGTTAGCTCGCCGGGAAGCGCGCGACCTGACGCGCCGGCCCCGTCAGCTCGAGGATGTGCATCCCCGTATTGGCGCGGTCGACGATGTAGATGTAGCCACGGTCGTCGACGTCGACGTTGTTGGTCTGAATGGCCACCTTGCAGCGCTCGCTCGCGCCCGTCCCGACGCAGCGCTTGTCGGTCTTCTCCGTCACCGCCGGGATGAAGTACGCGATCTCCTTCGGGTTGAACGGGTCGCGGATGTCGAGCGCCCGCAGGCCGGCGTTGAAGAAGGTGACGAACAGCACGCGGCCGAAGTAGATCGGCGTCGGGTTCTCGTGCGACCCGTGAGGGCCGAACCGCCCGCCTCGTTCGCAGAAGTTGCCACTCGCTTCCGGTACCGTCCACGTGGAGGCGCCCATCGGCCGGGTCTCGTAGGTGATGTCCACCATCCGCACCAGCTGTCGCGGCTCGAAGCACTCGTTCTGCGTCGACTCGCTGACCACCGCAAGGAAGTCGCGATGCGCCTGGGGAATGCCCAGGTTGACGGCCCCGCCGTGGTCGTGCGGGTCGGTGGCGAGGGGCGCTGTGGGCGGCGGCGCCTTCTGCTTCGCAAACTCCGGCAGGTCGAACCCGAGCAGCGGGAGCGTCGTGTGCGCGCCGCCGTCGCGCGGCAGGTCCATGCGCGAGATCTGCGGGTACAGGAGGTTTGCCTCGGTCGGCTCCTTCGGGCCGTTCAGCAGCTTCTCGCGGTCGACGATCTGCACCGTGCCGTCACGGCTCGTGCCGTACCCGAAGTAGATCCGGTTCACCTTCGGGCCGAGCGAGATCGGGCCGTGCAGGTCCGCCGGGAGCGGCCCGGTTGAACCGGGCTGCTGCCCCGGCAACCCGAAATCGCGAACGAACACGGGCTTGGCCGGGTCGCTCAGGTCATAGATCTTCGTCATCCGCCTCGTGCGCCACTTGGGATCGCCCGACACGAGATACGCGATGCCGGTATCGCACTCCCACCAGGTCTTGTGCGTGTCCGTGAGGCCGCTCACGACGACTGTGAGCCGCGACGGCTGCGCCGGGTTGGTGACGTCCCAGATCTCGTGGCCCGAACCGCCGGCGGACCGGAGGAGGTAGAACTTGCTCCTGTCGGCGCGCGGAAGCTCGCTCCCGGCGCAGACGCGCACCATCTGGGCCCCGCCGGCCTCGCCCCCCCCTTTCTCCCCCGGAATGTGCGCCAGGTACTTCGGCGCCCGCGGATTGGTGACGTCAACGATTGACGTGCCGTTCGGTTCGGGGCGTCCGGTCATCGGGTTCGGCTGCTCGCCGCCGTGGTGCCCCACGTAAGCGATCCACCGCTCCCCCTGTTGGCGGATGACCGGATGGTACGCGCTCCGCGCCTGCAGGTCCTGATGGCCGAGCAGCCGCATGTCGCGCGCATCGGGCCGCGCCTGCTGCGCGGCCAGCGGCATGCCCAGAACAACGCCCACGAGTGCGACGAGAAACAGGAACCGTTTCATGTGGCCTCCTTATAAATGGGGTCGGGAGTCATTTTTCGAGGACACTCGCTACGCCATAATCTGATCCTGGTCGGTGTCCTCGAAAAATGACTCCCGACCCCATTTACGATGACGGCGCGATTCTACACCCCTGACGCACATCGTGTCGGCGATCTCGTCGATCTGCCGCCTGACGAGGCGGCACATCTGGCCCGGGTGCTTCGGCTGACGGCCGGGAGCGCCGTGCGGCTCTTTAACGGAGTGGGCGGCGAATTCGAGGGCGTCGTGGACGCCGTGTCGAAAGGGCGTGCCGCGGTGCGCCTGACCGGCGCGCGCGAGCCGGTCGCGGAACCGCGCGTGGCGGTCACCCTGGCCCAGGCCGTCCTCAAGGGCGACAAGATGGACGACGTGGTGCGGGACGCCGTCATGATGGGCGTGGCGGCCGTGCAGCCGGTCGTCACTGCCCGATCCGAGGTGACGCTGGCCGCCCTGCGCCGGGGTGGGCGGCGCGAACGTTGGCACCGGATCGCGGTATCCGCGGCCAAGCAGAGCGGACGAGCCACCGTCCCGCCGATCCTCGAGCCGTGCGCCTTTTCCGATCTCACGACCGCGCTGGCGCAGATGGCGCTGCCCGGCCCTGCCGCGATGTTCGTGGAACCGTCGGCCGACGAGGGGACGCTCGCCCTCAGCGACCTCTCGGACCCGCCGCCGCGCGAGACGACGGTCATCGTCGGACCCGAAGGCGGCTGGGACGCCGAGGAGCTCGCGCGTGGCGCCGCGGTGTGCCGCATGGTGACGCTCGGCCGCCGCACGCTCCGCGCCGACGCCATGGCGATCGTCGCGCTCGCGGCGCTCTTCGCCATCTGGAAAGAGTACTGACGGGAGGTGCGATTGCACCAACACCCCGTCAGTGCGATCGCACGGACAGACGTCAGTGCAATTGCACCGGCAAGCGTCAGTGCCATCGCACCTGTATAATCGCGACGGTGTTCTTCCGCGATCAGGTGATCGGCAAGTACCGGATCCTGTCGTCCCTGGGCAGCGGCGGCTTCGGCACCGTGTACCTGGCGCTCGACACCTGGATCGACAAGAAGGTCGCGCTCAAGGTCCCCCACAAGCAGAACCTCGATTTCAGCGAGCTGCTCAAGGAGCCGCGGCTCCTTGCCTCGATGAGCCACCCGAACATCGTCACGGTGCTCACCGCAGAAAAGCAGCAGGACATGTTCTTCATCGTGATGGAGTACGTGGCCGGCGAGACGCTCGAGCAGCTGATCCTGCGCGACGGCGCGCTCGGCCTGCCGCGCACGCTCGACTTCACCTGCCAGATCTGCAACGCGGTCGATCACGCCCACCGCGCCGGGATCCTCCATCGCGATCTGCGGCCCGGGAACATGCTTCTGTCGGAGACCGGGCTGCTCAAGGTCACCGACTTCGGCACCTCGCGCATCCTCGAGATCGCTGCCCAGGGCACGACCGTCATCGGAAGCCCGCCGTACATGGCGCCCGAACAGTTCCACGGCAAGGCGGTCTTCGCGAGCGACGTCTACTCCATCGGCGTGACGATGTATCAGATGCTCACGGGCATGCTGCCGTACGACACGCCGGCGCCGGCCGACCTCGAGCGGCTGATGCGCGGCGAGCTGGTCCAGCCGCCGCGGCTCAAGA
>MEKU01000068.1:18141-23201 GCA_001767195.1 Acidobacteria bacterium RIFCSPLOWO2_02_FULL_67_21 | reverse complement strand
GGAGAACGTCGCCGACATCCAGTCGCGGCTCAAGGCCAGGGAGGCGCCCCAACCGCGCTTCTGCTGGCACTGCCGCAAGCCGCTGCACGCCCGCACCGACCGCTGCCCGTTCTGCGGAGAGGCGCAATAGGGTACGATTGGATCAAGTCCCAAGGCACCAACTCCCAACTTCCAAGCACGCGCTCCTTGGGACTTGGTGGTTGGGAGTTGGGACTTGACAGGAGTACCGCCATGGCCTTTCCCGGGACCGGCAAGATCTGGATGAACGGGTCCTTCGTCGACTGGAAGGACGCCAAGATTCACATCGCGTCTCACGTGATCCATTACGGCAGCGGCGTGTTCGAGGGCGCCCGTTGCTACGACACCACCCGGGGGCCTGCCTGCTTCCGGCTCGATCCGCACATGCGGCGGCTGATGGAGTCGGCCAAGATCTACCGGATGGAGGTGCCGTTCACGCAGGCGCAGCTGGCCGACGCAGTCATGGAGACGATTCAGGTCAACGGGTTCCGGGCCTGCTACATCCGGCCGCTGATCTACCGCGGCTACGACTCGCTGGGCGTCCATGCCGGCGGCTGCCCGATCGACGTGGCCATCATGGTGTGGGAGTGGGGCGCGTACTTCACCAAGGAGGCGATCGAGGAGGGGCTCGACGTCAAGGTGAGCACGTGGGCGCGCAACGCGCCGAACACGACGCCGGCCATGGCCAAGAGCGTGGCGAACTACGCCAACGCGCAGCTCATCAAGATGGAGGCGGTGACCGACGGCTATGCCGAGGGGATCGCGCTCGACACGGATGGGAACATCAGCGAAGGCAGCGGCCAGAACGTCTTCATCGTACGAGACGGGATCATCTACACGCCCCAGATCGCCTCGTCTGTGCTCTGTGGCATCACGCGCGATTCGGTGATCACCATTGCGAAGGACCTCGGGTATGAGGTGCGGGAGCAGACGCTGCCGCGCGAGACGCTCTACCTGGCGGATGAGGTCTTCTTCGTCGGCACGGCCGTCGAGGTGACGCCGATCCGGAGCGTCGACCGCATGAAGGTCGGCCGTGGCCGCCGGGGCCCGATTACCGAGGCGCTGCAGCAGCGCTTCTTCCAGATTGTCCGTGGCGATGCGCCCGATACCCACGGCTGGCTGCAGTACGTCCAGACGCCGGCCACGACTGCATCGGGAGCCGCCTCGCGCCGATAGGTACGTAGGCCCGGTCCGCCGATACGTACGTAGGCCGGGTGCCGCCGCGAGGCATAGCGCATCGAGCGGCGGACCCGGCGAGAATCATATGCACGTCAACGATCTTCTGAAAATCGCCGTCGAGCGTGGCGCCTCCGACCTGCACCTGAAGGCCGGCAGCTACCCCATGATGCGCGTCCGCGGCGAGCTGACCCCGATCTCCCAGGATCGCCGGCTCGAGCACGACGACATGGTGGCCATCACCCAGGCCGTCATGCCGACCGCCCTCAACGAGAAGTTCAAGACTACGCATGAGGTCGATCTGGCGTACAGCGTCGCGGGGCTGGGCCGCTTCCGTTGCAACGCGTTCCAGCAGCGCGGCACGATCGGCATGACGTTTCGGGTCATCCCCATCCGGGTCGCGACCATCAGCGAGCTCCTGCTGCCGCCCGTGCTCAAGCGGATCGCCCACGAGGAGCGCGGCCTCGTGCTCGTGACGGGCACGACCGGTTGCGGCAAGAGCACCACGCTCGCGTCGGTGATCGACGAGATCAATTCGAACCGCACGGTCAACGTGATGACGATCGAGGACCCGATCGAGTACCTGCACCGCGACAAGCGCTCGATCATCTGTCAGCGCGAGGTCGGCATCGACACCGACTCGTTCGCCCACGCGCTCCGCAGCGCGCTGCGGCAGGACCCGGACGTGATTCTCGTCGGCGAGATGCGCGATCACGAGACGGTCGAAACGACACTGCTGGCGGCCGAGACCGGGCACCTGGTCTTCTCCACGCTGCACACGCTCGACGCCGCCGAGACGATCAACCGCATCGTTGCCGTCTTTCCACCGCACCAGCAGCAGCAGGTCCGGCTGCAGCTGGCGAGCGTGCTCAAGGCGGTCGTCTCGCAGCGGCTGATTCCAAAAGCGGACGGCCGGGGGCGCGTGCCGGCGGTCGAGGTGATGATCACGACCCCGTTCATCCGTGACTGCATTCTGGATCGCGACAAGACGCAACTGATTCGCAGTGCCATCGCCCAGGGGACGTCGCAGTACGGCATGCAGACGTTCGACCAGTCGATCTTCTGGCTGTACGAGCAGAAGCTCATTTCGCAGGACGAGGCGCTGCGGTGGGCGTCGAACGTCGACGAGTTCAAGCTGCGCCTGCAGGGCATCACCACCACTGGCGACTCCGCACGGGAAGAGATGGCGCGCGCGGGCGCCGGCGGCGGCGCGCCGCAGATCACCAGGTTCGGCGGGAACTGAAGCACACCCTTGCCTGTTTTACATCCGGCGTAGAGGCGGGGCTTCAGGTCCGCCTCTACGAAAGTGCGTTTGGCTACCGACTACCAGCTACCAACTACTGACTAGCCTCATGGCCGACGCCTACATTACCGGCCTGACAATGCTGGCGCGTCGGGAGCTGAGCGAGGCGCAGGTCCGGCAGCGGCTGGCGCGGCGCCAGTTCGAGACCGACGACATCGACGCAGCGGTCGCGCGGCTGCGCGCGAACGGCTCGCTCGACGATCGGCGCACCGCTCTCGCGTTTGCGCGCACGCAGGCCAACGTCAAGCGTCACGGACGGCTGCGCGTGCTGCGCGAGCTACAGACGATCGGCATCGCGCGCGGCCTTGCGCAGGACGCCGTTGCCGAGGTGTTCGCCGATGTCGACGAGGATGCGCTGATTGCCCGCGCGCTCGACCGCCGGCTCAAAGGCGGCGATCGGCCCACGCCGGCGGCCCTGCGCCGCGTGCAGCAGTACCTGCTCCGTCAGGGCTTCTCGGCCGACCGCGTGAACGCGGCCATCAGGGATCGCCGCCGCGAATCCTCCGAATAGCCTGGTCGGGCCTTTCGGGCACGCCGGTTGCGGAGGACGATGGTAGGATCGCCATCCGCGCCGTGAGGATCCGGCGCCCCTCGTGCGAATCCGGAGAGGAACCGCCGGCATGCCCCCCGAACCGCTCGAACAGGTAGTCAGAAACATCGACATGCGGCTGACGCGTGTTGAGCAGATTTTGCCGACTCTCGCCACGAAGGCTGAACTGGCAGAAGCCATCGCCCCGCTGGCCACGAGGGCCGAGATGCGGGAGGAAGCCGAGCGCACGCGCCGCCATTTCGACGTCGTCGCCGAGCGGCTCGAAGGCCACATCCGGCTGGTGGCGGAAGGCCAGGTGGCGCTGCAGGAGCAGATGGCCGACATGCGCGTGGAGCTCAAGGCCGACATCGCGCAGCTCGATCGCCGGGTGATGCGGCTCGAAGCCGCCGGTCGAACCTGAACACGAACCGAGAAGCGAGAACCGAGAAGCGTGAACGACAGGGCTCTTTTCAGTTCGCGAGCCGCCGTGCGATCTCAGCGCCGAAGTTCTGAACGAGGTTGATCGGGCCGCGCGCCTGTTCGTCGGGCCGTTCCATCAGGAACCGTCCATCCGGTCCGACGTCCCAGCCGGTATGCGCGTTTGAGTTCGCTTTCCTGACAAAGATGTTATCGAACAGCCGCTGCGGGACGCCGGCCTCAAACGTCGTCCCGGCACGCACGTCGACCGCGAATACTGACTCGTTGTTGCGGTAGTAGAGCCGTCCGCCCTGCCGCGCCCAGAGCGGCTCCGATCCCCCACCGGTCGAAACCTGCCACCGGCCGTCGAGCGTTGGAAATGGCTGGACGTACACCTCATCGCGCCTCGATTCGTTCGACGCGTAGGCGATCCACCGGCCGTCCGGCGACACGCGCGCCAGCTGCTGGCGCATCGGCCCCTGGATGAGCGCCCTCGCCGCTTCCGGTTTGCCGATCGGCAGGATCCAGATATCGGTCTGCGGCTCGTTCGGGTCGCGCGAGACGAGCAGCGCCCGGCCGTCCGGCGTAAAGGCGTCGACGTGCGCGTGCCCGGTGAACGACCAGAGCGTTTCCTCGGCGCCACTGCCGTCAGCGCGTTTCCTCAAGATGACGCGCTGCCCCCCGCGGGTGGCCGCATAGGCCACCCACCGGCCGTCGGGCGACCATGCCGGCGTCTCGTCTTCTGCCGGGTCGAACGTCAGGCGCGTGCTGCTGCCGCGCTCCAAGTCGAGCACCCAGATTTCGTCTCCGTCCGTACGCACCTCAACGGCAGCCGACCGGCCGTCAGGCGAGATCCGCGCGTCCGCAAACGCGCGAGCCACAGTCCACGACGCCGACGTGCCGCCCTTCCCTTCCACCCACACTAGATTGATCGTGTCGCCGGAACCCGAACCGCGCAGATAGGCCAGCGTCCCGTCATCCCCGATCGCCCAGTGTCCGGCGGCCGAGGCCGTGAAATCAACGCCGTCGAGCAGCGGGACGGCGTCTCCCACCTGTAGCGTCTGCAGATCGATGGGCGCGGCCAGCAGCGTCGTGCCCCGCTGGAACACGAGGTACCCCGACGGCAGCACCCTCGCCATGAGCGCTCCCGACACGAGCGTCCGCTGCTCCCGCGTGTCGAGATTCAGGGCTTCGATGGTGCTGTTCTGTTCGATGGTGCTGTTCTGTTCGATGGTGCTGTTCTGAAGGATGTTTCCGACGGCCGCTGTAAACACCACGATGCGTCCGCCGTTGACGACCTGCGGCCAGTAATGGGAGCCCAACTCGATAGTTGTGAGGCGTTCGGGCGTGCCGCCCGTCTCGCGCACGCGCATCAACCCGCCTGGACCGGACGCATAAACGATCCAGCCGTCGGCCCCCCATGCGATGCCGCGGCTTCCGGCGCCGCCGACGTCGGCAAGGGCAAGGGGGCTTCCCCCACTCGCCGACACTCTAAACAGGCGGCCGGCGTCCATGTACGCGATTGACCGGCTGTCGGGTGAAAACACAGGGCCGGCGCTCAGGGTTGTGAGATTCACTAGTTGCACCGGCGTGTCCGCGCTGAGATCTCTGACGAAC
>MEKU01000068.1:0-18129 GCA_001767195.1 Acidobacteria bacterium RIFCSPLOWO2_02_FULL_67_21 | reverse complement strand
AGCACCCGTCAGCGCAGCACTGTGCGTCGCGTACCAGGCCGCGCCGACCAGCAAGCTTCCAGCAAGCGCGCCGGCGGCACCGACCAGGGCGGTCCGCCGCCACGCCGGCTGAGCGCCGGCTTTCTTCCTCGCTTTGGGCTGCGCAGCGGCCGCTGCCGTCGTCGTTCCGGCAACGCCCGCCAGCGCGCTGACGCCGATCAATCCGGAGACCCCGGCGGCGAGCTGCGCCACCTTGGTCTCGATCGGAGGGGGGAAGCCATCGGTCCAGTGGTGCCGCGCCAGGTAGAAGCCGAGCGACTTGTTCGGCTGCACGTCCTCCACGCGGAAGGTGAAGATCGCCTTCTTCGCGGCAAGCGCGTGGTTGACCTCGTTGCCCACGTACGGGGACTCGTTGGCCGCGGCCGTAAGAATCAGGAGGAACGCGCCCGAGCCCTGAATAGCGTCGACGATCGCCTCGTCCCACTTGGCGCCGGGGGCTACGTCCCGCGGCGCGATCCAGCAGCCCACCCCCTGCGCCTCGAGCTGCGCGCAGACCTCCAGCGCAATGGCCTGGTCGTCTGAGGCGTACGAGATGAAGAGCGTGCTCATCTCACGTTCAACGTTCGCGCAACGTACGTAGTGCCGGGCTTCAGCAATGTCCGTAGTGCCGGGCTTCAGCCCGGCCAAGGCCCGGCTCAAGCCGGGCACTACGTCATCTGTAGGGCGGGTCCGCTTGTGATCGGACGGGCGGACCCGCCGTTTCATGTAATCGAGCCGCGCGGATTGTAGCCCGAACCCCGGCCCTGTCGTTGGCAATTCGCGCCACGGCCACAAGCCCTCCGCGCGGCGAAAACGTCCACATCGCGATACTCGGCACACCGGAGGTGCGGGTTCCACCGGAATTCACCCAAGGCGGCCTCATGCGGTCCGGCACGAAGCCTGCGATCCCGACGATGTAAGATCCGGGTCGTGCCGACCTGGTGGGAGCGAGGCGGAGAGATGCCGTCGATCGAAGAGCGCGTCGCCTATCTTGAAGGCACGGTTGGCGAGCACAGCCGCGCCTTCACGGACATCCAGCACGCACTGTCGGATATCCGGACCGGGCTGACCGAGTTGCGGGCGGATATGCACGCCCGGTTCAACCAGATCGACCAGCGGTTCGGGCAGATCGATCAGCGCTTTGGCCAGATCGACCAGCGGTTCGTGCAGGTCGATCAGCGCTTTGCACAGGTCGACCAGCGCCTGATGTGGCTGACGGGTACACTCTTCGCCGTCCTGCTCGCGATGATTGGCACGCTGGCCACGGCGTACTTTCGCTGACCAGGCGGGATCGGAGCGCCCCGCCGAACTTGTCCGCTTTCGCGCGAAACGCTTCGGCGAGACGAAGGCGACGCTACGATCGGTCGAGCATGGCAGACGATCTCGAGCGCGTGTTGAAAGGCCTGGACGAGGCTGCGGCCTTCGCCCGGACCTACCGGTTCGAGATGACCGACGAGTATCGCGCGCTCATCGCCCGCGTCGAGGCGCTGCCCGCCAACCGGCCGGGCGCCGACAAGAGCTGGGTGTGGCGGCTCATCGATTCCTCCGCCAGGTTCTACAAGAGCGCCGTGCGGGTGCGTTAGGACCCGTGGACCCCCTCGTTCCGCTGCGAGGCCTGCGACGAAACCGGGCTGGAGCTGTGGACCTCCGGCGATCCGCTCGACCGCCCGCGCGACCGGTGGCTCGCCGAACGCGTCGTGAGTCGCCGCGCCGTCACGCGCGCGACCGGCGAGAACGAGCTCCGTGTCGACTTCACGCTGGTGATGAAGGGCTTCGAGTTCGAGGCGGTCTGGGCCGAGCGCCACCTGTTTCACATCGATGCCGTCGAGGTCCCCACCGCCCGCCTGCTCCACATCGTCGAATCCAAGCAGGCCGCCGGACGCGACAAGGACAAGCTCTTCCTGGCCACGCACCTCGACGCGCTGCAGCAGCTGTTGAAGCCGGACGACGTCTGAGGGCCATCGCGCGGGGAGGTCCCGCCGCTTGCCGGCTCCCCTGAATTGGTCATACTATTCTGGTCATGGCGAAGGTCCTCCCTGCTCCGCGACGGAAGGCGACGAAGCCGCCCCCCGACGGACGGCCGATCGCCGCCGCCGAGTTCAAGGCGACGTGCCTGACGCTGATGGATCGGGTGCGCGAGCGGGGCGTGGAATACGTGGTGACCAAGCACGGCCGGCCGGTGGCAAAGCTCGTCCCGTACGACGCCGGCGCCGCGCGGGCCGTCTTCGGCTCCAGGAAAGGCACGGTGCTCGGCTACGATCGGCCGTTCGAGCCGGTCGACGCCGAGTGGACGATCGACCGCGCCTGAGCCGTGCTGCTGCTCGACACGCACGCCTGGATCTGGGCGGTCGCAGGCGATGCGCAGCGCCTCGGCCGCCGCGCCCGCCAGGCCCTGGCCCGGGCGGATGCCGACGGCGCGCTCCGGATCTCGCCGGCGTCGCTCTTCGAGATCGTGGCGCTCTGCACGCTGGGGCGCCTCCGTCTCTCGCAGCCTCCCGATCAATGGATACGCGAATCGATTGACGCCTCGGGGGTGCGGCTGGCCGAGCTCACGGCCGCCGTCGCGATCGATGCCGGCTACATCCCCCGCGCAGCGCTGCCCGATCCGCTCGACCGTCTGCTCGTCTCGACCGCCCGCCAGATGGACGCGACGCTCTTGACCGCCGATGCCGCAATCCTCAGCTACGCCCGGCAGACGCGCACCGTCCGGGTACGCGATGCGGCCCGCTGAACCGACCCGAACCGGTCAGTTGCCGGCGGCAAGACGACGCGCGATCTCGGCGCCGACGTTCTGGACGATGTGGAGATACGGCGCGCGCACCTGCTCGCCGGGCCGTTCCATCAGGAACCGACCGTCCGTCCCCACATCCCAGCCGAAGTGTCCCGCGCCCTTTCTGGTGAAGACATCGTCGAAGAGCCGCTGCGGAACGCCCGCCGAAAACGTCGCCCCTGCGCGGACCTCCACCGCGAACACGGCGCCCTGGCCCCGGTAATACAGGCTTCCGCCCCGCCCCGCCCAGAGCGGCTCCGACCCGCCAGCGGTCGACACCTGCCATCGCCCGTCAAGCGCCGGAAACGGCTGCACGTAGACCTCGTCGCGCCCCGATTCGTTCGAGACATACGCGATCCATCGGCCGTCCGGCGAGATGCGCGCCAGCTGCTGCCGCATCGGCCCCTGGATCAGCACCTTCGCCCCTTCGGGTTTCCCGATCGGCACGATCCAGACATCGGCATCCGGCAGGGTCTGATCGCGCGCCACGAGCAGCGACTGACCATATCGTCGGTGCCCACGACAAGCTGCCGGCCGTCAGGCAAGAGGCGGGGATAGCGATACGTGTCGGGCGGCAGGTTCAACGGTTCCCGGCTGCCATCCCGGCCGCTGAACGCGAGATCCTGGAACCCTGCTCTCGCAGCACCAGCGACGTAGACGGCGGTGCCGTTGGCGGCGACGCTGAACTGCGCCGCCAGAGAGTTGCCGGGGGCCTGGACTGGCCGCCTCACACCCTCGATGACCGGCACAGCGGCACCGGTCACCTGCAGTCTTCCAACGTCGAACGGGACGGCAAGCAGCGTCCCCTGCACCGCGTACACCAGATGGCCCGCCGGCAGGTAGCGCGCATCGCTGCCGCCCTCGACGAGCACGGTGCGCTCGCCGGACGACAGCGACTGCACGACGATCTGCGCGCGGTCGAATGGGTTTGGTCCGGTACTGGGTGCGAGCGTGAACAGGATATTCCGGCCGCCGGGAAGAATCTGGGGGCCGTGGGCAATCTGTGTGGGTTCGACCTTGACGATCTGCTCGGGCGTGCCCCCACCCGCCGCCACCCGTACGATTCCGTTACTGCCCTGACCAGCGACGATCCAGTCGCCATCCCAGTTGATGCCGAATGGAGCAATGGCCAGATCACAAATCGTGATCGGCGTACCGCCAGCAACCGCGATCCGGCGCAAGACGCGGGCATTGCCCCCCTGTGCAAAGACGATCGACTGACCGTCGGGCGAAAAGATGGGGTTACCCGGCTGCTCTGTCCCGGGCAGGGGCCTGGCATCCGATTCCGACAGCGACCGTACGTACAGCTGTCCGATGAACGCTAACGACAAGTCGCGACCCGTCGGGAGAGATCGCCACATTCTGCCGGGTGCCGCTGGTGAAGATGCCTTCCTGAATCGTGTAGGAGAAGCGCGTGACGGCCGGACCGGAGCCAGGCGACGCCATCGCCCACCATCCGATCCCGACGCCGACGACCAGCGCGGCCGCATGCGTAACAAGGCGGCGCCCCGCCGGCAGCCTGAGGAGCGACCACGACCGTGCTTTGCTTCGGCGAGACGGCGCGGCTGGCGCGCGGGTTGCCACGCCGGCGCCGACCCCTTCCGCCGCGCCAATCAGGGCTATCACCGCAGCCGCCAGCTGCGCGACCTTGCCGTCGAGCGGCGGCGGGAAGCCATCGATCCAGTGCTGCCGGCCGAGATAGAACTTCAGCGACTTGCCCGGCAGCACCTCCTCGGCGCGGAACGTGAAGATCGTCTTCTTCTTCTCGAACGCCTCGTTCACCTCGTTGCTGACGTAGGGCGACTCGTTGGCCCCACGCGTCAGAATGAGGAGGAACGCCGACGCGCTCTCGATCGCGTCGAGAATCGCCTCGTCCCACTTCGCGCCCGGCGCCACGTCGCGCGGCGCGATCCAGCAGTGCACCCCCTGCGCCTCGAGCTGCGCGCACACCTCCAGCGCGACCGCCTGGTCGTCTAAGGCGTAGGAGATGAACAGGGTGCTCATATGTAGGGCGGGGCTGCTCGCGATCCGACAGCAGCCCCGCCGTTGCGTGTAATCGAGCCGCGCGGATTGTAGTCCGAACCTCGGCCCTATCGTTGGCAATTCGTGCCACGCGCGCAGGCTTCCACGCGGCGAAAACGTCCATGCGGCGATACTGGGCACACCGGAGGTGCGGGTTTCCGCCGGAATTCACCCAAGGCCGCCTCATGTGGTCCGGCACGGAGCCTGCGATCCCGACGATGTAAGATCCGGGTCGTGCCGACCTGGTGGGAGCGAGGCGGAGAGATGCCGTCGATCGAAGAGCGGGTCGCGTATCTGGAGGGCACGGTCGGCGAGCACAGTCGTGCCTTCACGGACATTCAGCACGCGCTGTCGGATATCCGGACCGGACTGACCGAGCTACGGGCCGACATGAACGCACGGTTCAACCAGGTCGACCAGAGGTTCGTACAGATCGACCAGCGCTTTGCGCAGGTCGACCAGCGCCTGATCTGGCTGACGGGCACACAATTCGCGGTCCTGCTCGCGATCATCGCCACGCTGGCGGCGGCGTACTACCGCTGACGCCGCGAACCTCGAACCGAACCCTGAACCCGCCCGCCTTCGCGCGAAGCGCTCCGGCGAGGCCTCGCCGAAGCCGCAGGCGGAGGCGGGAACTGAGAACCGAGAAGCCAGCAGTGTGAACGACAGGGTTCTCAGTTCGCACGCACCAACCGCTTGAGCTCCTCGAACCAGTTCTGCACGACGACGATCTGCGCGGCAGCCCCATCGCTGCTGGCGACCCCCGGCTTGACGAGCAGAAAGCGCCGCCCATCGGACAGACCCGGACGGTTGATGGGGCCTGTGTAGACGTGTAGACTGAAAGCTACACATATGCCCCTGAACATCCGGAACCCCGAGACGGAGCGTCTGGCCACCGAGCTCGCCCGCCGCACCGGAGAAACGAAGACCGAGGCGGTCACCACGGCGCTCCGGGAGCGGCTCGCCCGCCTCCGGCGCGAGCGCGCAAAGCGCCGGCTCGCCGATGACCTCACGGCGATCGCTCTTCACTGCGCACGCCTGCCGGCCCGCGACTCCCGCACCCCCGACGAGATCCTCGGCTACGACGAGCACGGCCTGCCGCGCTGATGGTGCTCGACACGTCGGCGCTGGCGGCCATCCTCCTGGACGAGCCGGAGCGCGCGCCGTTCATCGCCGCGATCGAGGCGGCCGACGCCCGGCGCCTCTCAGCGGCCACGTTCGTCGAGATCTCAATCGTGATCGAAGTGAAGCGCGGCGCCGAAGGGCTGCGGGATCTGGACCAGTTCCTGAAGGCCGCGGACGTCGAGCTCGTTTCCGTGGACGACGAGCAGGCGCACGCGGCGCGCCGGGCCTTTCTCCAGTACGGCAAGGGACGCCACCGCGCCGGCCTCAACTTCGGCGACTGCTTTGCCTACGCGCTGGCGCGGACGCTCGACGAACCGCTCCTCTGCAAAGGCGACGACTTCCTCCACACCGACGTCATCGTCTGGCGCCCCGAACCTGAACACGAACCGGGAACCGAGACGTGAGAAGCGTGAACGACGCGGTTCTTAGTTCACAGGCACGAGCCTCTTCAGCTCCTCGAACCAGTTGAGGACGACGACGAACTGCATGGCCGCCCGATCCCCGGTCGGCACCCCGCCCGGCATCAGACCGATGAACGTGCCGTCCCGTGAAACGTCGTAATTGCGGGCAGGGGCGGTTGGGGCGTCATTTTGAAAACGCATCACGACGGGGGCGACGGTGCTCGAGACAAACGCCGGACTGGTCGTGATGCGCACCGAGGCGAGCTGTGTGCCCGGCCCAGGGATGTAGAACAGCTCCCGGCCGTCCGCCGACCAGACCGGGTGGTGGCCATCTTCCGAGCTGCCGGAAATCTGGTAGACCGCGCCCGTTGCCGGAAACGGCTGTACGTACACGACGCTGAGAGCACCCTGCGCACCCTGCCTCGTGGAATACGCGATCCAGCGCCCATCGGGTGAGAGCATAGCGGTGGTGGGGATCGACGATTCCACGCCGGGGAATGGCGCGGCCTTCCTGTCCTGCAGCGACAGCGTCCACAGCGAAACCGTCGATCCCTTTGTCACGTTGAAGAGCAGGGTGTCGCCTTTTGGCGACCAGACCGGGAACCGGTTCCCACCGCCGAACGTCAGCCGCCGCGTGGCGCTGGTCCCGGCAAGGTCGTGGACCCAGATGGCGGCCTCCTTGCCGTCGTCGCTCCCGAATGCGAGTCGCGTTCCATCCGGCGACACTCGCGGCGAGAGGTAGAGGCCTGTCGGCACCTTCAGCGGGGCAGCGCTCCCGTTCCTGTCGAAGCGTCCGATCGCGATCTGCGCCGTCAAGCTGGACACGGGACCGGGGAGGTAGATCAGCGTGCCTGTCGGCGACACGGCAAACTGGGCCACGCCGGTGGTGGCGGTCGGCGCGCGGCCGACGCCTTCCACGAGCGGGAACGCTCCGCCCGTCACCGCCAGGCTCTGCGCATCGAACAGCACGCCGAAGAGCACGCCGCGCACCGCGTACACGATGTGCCCCGTTTCAAGGTAGCGCGCGTCGGATCCCCCCTTGATGAGCACCGTTCGATCGCCGGAGCGCAGCGACTGCGCGACGATCTGGGCGTTGTCCCATCCAATGCCCTCCGCAAGCGTAAACAGCACCGTCTCGCCGTCCGGCAGCATCTGCGGGCCGTACGCCACCTGGCCCTCTTCGACGCGGACGACCAGCTCGGGCGTGCCGCCGTTGGCCGAGACGCGCATGATGCCGGCGCCCGCCTGACCGAAGAGGATGGCATCGCCGCTCCAGTGGAGGCCCATGCCGCCGCCGTCCGCAATCGCCACCGGCGCACCGCCGGCAGCGGGAATCTTCCCGATCGCGGCGCGTGAGACGATGAAGAAGGCGATCCATTGCCCGTCCGGAGAAAATACTGGATCGGTGAGAGGAGAAAATACTGGATCGGTGAGACCGGAGAGGCCGCCGCCAGCGCCGACGATGTCGGTCCCGGAGATCGGTCGCGGCGTGAGATCGCCGATGGACCGCAGGTACAGCCGGCGGTCAGCCGCGTACACGATCTGGGTGCCGTCCGGGGACACTGCGACGATTCGGCGGGCCGTCGTCGACGGCGCCTGATCCTGGGGAAGCGTGAGCTCGAACCGCGCCACGGCAGGCCCGGCAGGCGCCGTGCGCCACGACAGTGTGCCGGCAGCGGTCAGTGCAGCCACGACAAGCGCGCCGAGAGTGGCCGTCAGGGCGCGACGCAGCCAGGCGGGTGCGGCGCCTGTCCTTTTCTTCACCCGGGGCGGCGCGGCGGGTGCGCCGGTTGCCACCGCTGTGCCACTCGCGCCGGCCAGAATGCCGACACCGAGCAGACCCGACACGGCGGCGGCGAGCTGCGCCACCCTCGGCTCGAGCGGCGGCGGGAAGCCGTCGGTCCAGTGATGCCGCGCCAGATACAGATCGAGCGACCGTCCCGGCGTCACGTCTTCCACCCGGAACGTCACGATCGGCTTGCCGAGACTGAACGCGCGATTCACCTCGTTCTTCACGAAGTGCGAGCCGTTGGCGCTCGACGACAGGATCAGCAGGAACGCCGACGCACCCTCGATCGCGTCGAGGATCGCCTCGTCCCACACCTTGCCGGCCGCCACGTCGCGCGGCGCGATCCAGCAGCGCACCCCCTTGCGCCTCGAGCTGCGCGCACACGTCCAGCGAGACCGCCTGGTCGTCGGAGGCGTAGGAGATGAAGAGGGCGCTCATCTTACGTTCAACGTTCGCGCAACGTACGTAGTGCCGGGCTGCAGCAATGTACGTAGTGCCCGGCTGCAGCCCGGCCAAGGCCCGGCTGAAGCCGGGCACTACGTCGGTCACTTGTAGGGCGGGGGCGCTCATGCTCTGACAGCGATCCCGCCATTCCGTGGGTGCCGCTCGCGATCCCACGGCGGACCCGCCGTTTCGTGTGATCGAGCCGCGCGGATTATAGTCCAAGGGGGCCGGCTCGCGCTGGCATGCCCCTGGCCATGACGACGGTAGAATGAGCGCATGGCCGGGAGCGACCACGTGAACGCCACGCCGCCCGCCGTGAAGCTCACCTACGACGACTTCGTGCAGTTCCCCGACGACGGGAAGCGGCACGAGTTGATCGGCGGGGAGCACTACGTGACGCCGTCGCCGAACACCCGACATCAGGAGATCGCTGGCACCATCCACGGTCTGATCTGGACGTGGCTCGAGGCCCATCCCCTCGGACAACTCTTTTTCGCGCCCTACGATGTCGTCTTCTCCACCGTCGACATCGTCGAGCCCGACCTGCTGTATCTCTCGAACGAGCGGGCCGCAGCCGTGATCACGCCGCTCCATGCGAAAGGTGTCCCCGAGCTCGTCGTCGAGATTGTGTCGAAAGGGACCCGCAAGCGGGACGAGACGATCAAGCGCCGGCTCTACGAGCGCGCAGGCGTCTCGGAGTACTGGATTGTCGATCCCGACATCGAGGTCGTCCGGGTCTCGCGGCGCGCCGGCGATCGCTTCGAGCGGCCGGTGGAGCTGTCGCGCGAGGCCGGCGACGTGCTGACGACGCCGCTCCTGCCGGGCCTCGAGCTGCCGCTCGCGCGGATCTTCCGGGCCTGACCGGGGCCGACCCTGACACCGATTCGTACGTAGTGCCGGGCTTCAGCCCGGCTCAAGCCGGGCACTACGTCGGCTTCGGCCCGGCTGAAGCCGGGCACTACGTTGGTCATGAAACGGTTCGCGATCCGAACGACCCGAACGATCTATTGTTCGAGCGCCGCCGTCCAGTTGAGGAGCAGCGTGATCGGCGCCGTCGAGATCTCTTCCCCCTGGACGATGATCAGGAACCGCTGGCCGTCGGGCGTGACCGCGTACTGATGGCCGGAGCCGATTCCACCGCGCCCCATCGCGGTGATGGCCGACTTGAACAGCGGCCGCGGCGTGCCCAGATCCGGCCGTCGGCCGTCGGCTCCAAGCGTGATCGGCACCGCCACGATTGTCCCGTCCGGCGCCACGTAGAACAGCTCCCGGCCGTCGCGCCGCCAGAGCGCCTCGTTGCCGCCGGCGGTCGAGACCTGCCACCGCTCCGTCGCCTTCGGAAACGGCTGCAGGTAGATCTCGGGACGCCCCGAGACGGTCGAGGCGTACGCGATCCATCGCCCGTCCGGCGAGAACTGGCCGTCGTAATCGGCACTTGGTGTGTTGACCACCGGAAACGGCCGGCGGTCGGCGCTGCCGTCGAGCGCCACGGCCCAGAGGTCGCGGTCGGTCTTGGCGTCGACGAGGCGATAGAGCAGGTAGCGGCCGTCGGGCGACCAGTCCTGCGGGAACCCGCTCGCCAGCGACTCGACGAGCAGCTCGTCGCTCCCGGCCGCGCCCACCAGCTTCTGATAGATGTTGTACACGTTCTTGCCGCGGGTCGAGCCGAACGCGATGCGCGCCCCGTCGCGCGACCAGATGGGCGCGGTGTCTGCTGCCGCGTCGAGCGTGAATTTCGACGCGGTCTCCCGGGCGAGATCGAACACCCAGATGTCCGGATTCTGGGCCACGTTTCGAGCGAACGCGACCTGTCGTCCATCCGGCGACAGCGCCACCTGTTGCGGGTCCGCGACGTCGGGGCTTGCCAGCCGGCCAAGGCGGCTCCCCGCACGATCGAACCACTCGAGCCGACGCTGCGCCGCCTCCGATCCCCGCCGGAACGCCACGGCACTGTTGGCGCCGACCGACACGCGTCCGCCAGACAGCACCAGCTGAGCTGCCTGCGCCACTTGCTGAGCCAGTGGAACGGCGCTGCCGCTGAGACGGTATGCGTCGGCATCGAACGACTGCGCGTAGAGCGTTTCGCCTCGCACAAACAGCAGAAAGCCGGGCGGGGCATAGACCGCCTCGTCCGCGTCCACAAGGAAGCGCCGATCGGATCCATCGAGCGCGGCGAGGTAGATGCCAGGTTGCGCGCCGCCGCTTACACGATAGAGGAATCGCTGCCCATCCGGCAGAAACATCGCCCTGTTGTGACTGCCTTCGTTGCCGGTTGGCGTCGAGATCGACACAGGCTCGCCGCCTGTGGCCGATACCCGCAGGATTCCGCTCAGGCCCGTGCCACGATTGATCGAAAACAGGAGGACGCCGTCCTGACTCCACGAATTGCCAACCGCATTGGTGATGTTGCCGGCGAGCACCTGCGGCGCGCCGCCGGCAATCTCGACCCGCTTCAGCCGTGCGCCTTCGACGAACGCGAGGCTCCGGCCGTCGGGCGACCAGACGGGCGTCCGCGCGCCTTCGGTGCCGGGGATCGGCTGCGCCTCCGGCGTGTCGAGCGCGCGCAGGAAGAGCATCTCCTGACCGTCAGGCGTCTCCGCGGTGAAGACAATCTGCCGGCCGTCGGGCGAGAGGGCGACCGCCTCCGGCGTGCCGCTTGGCGGCGTCGTCAGCTCGAGCCACACTGGCCCGGTGTCCACTGCCGCTGCGCCGCGGCCTGGCAGCGCGACGACGAGAAACACGAGCGCGAGGAACGCGACCAGCGCCGACGCGCCCGTGGCCACCCATGCCATGCGTTCGCGGCGCGGCATCCGCTGCCAGACGGTGCGGCGCGCGGACCGCACGGCCGGGCGGGCGGCTGCGCCCGTCGGCGCAGTCGTCCCGGCGCCGGCTCCCGCGTCGCCAACGCCAAGCAGCCCGGAGACGCCCGCGGCCAGCTGCGCCACCTTCGCCTCGAGCGGCGGCGGGAAGCCGTCAGTCCAGTGATGCCGCGCCAGGTAGAAGCCGATCGACTTGTTCGGCTGCACGTCCTCCACGCGGAAGGTGAAGATCGCTTTCTTCGCCGCAAACGCATGGTTGACCTCGTTGCCCACGTACGGGGACTCGTTGGCTGCGGCCGTGAGAATCAGGAGAAACGCGCCCGAGCCCTGAATGGCGTCGACGATAGCCTCGTCCCACTTGGCGCCGGGGGCTACGTCGCGCGGGGCAATCCAGCAGCGCACGCCCTGCGCCTCGAGCTGCGCGCACACCTCCAGCGCGATGGCCTGGTCGTCGGAGGCGTAGGAGATGAAGAGGGTGTTCATTTGATCAGGGCTCAGGGCTTCGGACACGGAGGCGCGGATTGTAGCCCGGATTCCCGCGGCAATTCTTGCGGGTTTCAGAGCTCGGCGGGACGGCAGAAACGACGATCCCCCGACAGACAGACGCGGTTTCAGGCCACGTGTGGGGCCGGACGGTCCCGGCACGGGCGGCACGGCCCATGCGATCCCGACGATGTAGAATCCGGGTCGTGCCGACCTGGTGGGAGCAGCGTCGAGACATGCCATCGATCGAAGAGCGCGTCGCGTATCTGGAAGGGACCGTCGGCGAGCACAACCGGATGTTCAGCGCCATCCAGGACGGCATGGCCGACCTGCGCACGGCCATCCAGGACGTTCGCGCGGGGCTGACGGAGCTGCGTACCGACATGAATGCGCGCTTCAATCAAGTCGATCAGCGCTTCGCCCAGATCGACCAGCGCTTCATCTGGATGTTCGGCACGCAACTCGCCGTGCTCCTCGCCGTCATCGCGGCGCTCGCGGGCGCCTACTATCGGTAACGGCGCCGCGGGGAGCTCCGCGAACCGAACCCGAACCTGAACACGAACCGAGAACTGAGAACCGAGAAGTGTGAACGACAAGGTTCTTAGTTCACCGGCACGAGCCTCTTCAACTCCTCCGCCCAGTTCAGCACGACCACGATGGATGGCGCCGCGTTCGATCCACCGGCGCCGGCGCCCTGCTTGATCACCAGGAACCGCTGGCCGTCCGGGGCGATGTCGTAGGTCCGGCCCGGGTTACCGCCAGCAGAGAAGTACGCCGTCTGGACGAGCACCGAGGGGATGGTGACCGACCATGTTCCGCTGCGCGCCACGCCAATCCGCATCAGCGCGCCCGCCGGCGAGAGGAAGAACAGCTCCTGCCCGTCTGGCGACCAGAGCGGCCGCGTGCCGCCGCCGGTCGACACCTGCCATTTGCCGGCATTCACGTCGGGATAGGGGCGCACGTAGATCTCGAACGGTCCGGAATCGTTCGCCTCGTAGGCCAGCCAGCGTCCGTCGGGAGAGATGATGCCGTTCTGCTCGGCAAACGGCGTCTGCACCAGATGCCGGGGCTCGCCGCGGGGCGCGAGCTGGAGCTCCACGATGTCCGCACCCGTCGCCCCCGTGCGCTCGGGGAAGATGACGCGGGTGCCGTCCGGGGAGATGCCCGTGACCTCCTGCGGGGCGTCGCTTCGGGCCAGGCGCTCGGGCGATCCGGTGCCGTCGGCCGCCTGCCGGAAAATGTTGCGCGGACCCTCCCGATCGGAACTGAACAGGACGTGGCGGCGATCTGGCGTCCAGAGCGGATAGAGGTCCAGGCCTGGATCGACGGTCAGTCTCCCGAGCGTGGTTCGAGCCAGATCCCAGACCCAGATATCGCTCTCCTGGTCAGCACTGAAAAACGCCACGCGCGTGCCGTCCGGTGACACCCGCGGGTACACGTAGGTGCGGGGCGGGGCGGCCACAGGACTTTCGTGGGCCTGCCGATCGACCCACACCATCGTCCGCTGCGTCGTGGCGCCCCCTTCTCCCGAGAGATACGCGAGCGTGCCGTTGCCGGACACGACGGCGTCCACGGCACCGAGGTTCGTGCCCATGACCCGGGCCACGACCGTTACCGGCGTCCCGCGAATCTCCAGCCGCTCCAGATCGAACGCCACGGCCTGCAGCGAACCGCCGGCGGAATACACGAGATCACCGCTCGGCGCGTACTGCGCGTGGGTGCCGCCGCGAAGGAGCACCTTCTGTGTCCCGGTGCGCACGTCGAGCACGGCAATCGACGCCGCGCCGTCGCCGCCGGTCAGGGGCCTGATTGTGAAGAGCACGGCACGGCCACCCGGGAGTACTTCGGGCCAGGAATGGTCGGCCTCGCCCCGGGACCGATCCGGTCGCGTCAGGACCGAAGGGGCGGCGCCCGATCCGGCAGCGGGGCCGGGGTCGGCCGTCACGGCCAGAAGGCCGGTTGTTGGCAGGCTGGTCCCATAGATGATCGTGTTGTCGGCCGCCCAGGCCTGTCCGCGTGCCTGTCCCCCATCCAACTGTGTCACGGTGATTGCCGGTCCGCCGGTGATGGCAACTTTCTTCAACGTCGTATTCAAGTCCACGAACCCCACCCACTGACCGTCCGGCGACACGAACGGCCCGCGAGGGTTTCCGGTGAACAACACGAGCGGCTCCAGCGCCTCGAGTGTGCGGACAAGGAGCTGCGTGCCGTTGTTCCCGACATACACCACCCGCGACCCGTCCGGGGTAATCGCAATGTCGCGATCGATGCCGTTGATGGTGACGGCCATCGCGGCGGGGGGTGTGATCTGCAGCCTCATGACCGCCTGCGAGGCGACGGGACGCGTGTACGACATCCCGGCGCCAACCAGCAGTCCGCCGGCCGCGCACGCCGCGACGAGCGACGCCGGGCGGCGCCACGATGACCGCTTCCGCGCCTTCACCGCCGTCCGCGGCAGCACGTCGCCGAGGGCGGCGGCGCCGAGCAGGGCGGTCACCGCCGCGGCCAGCTGCGGGACCGTCTGGTCCAGCGGCTTCGCAAACCCGTCCGTCCAGTGATGCCGCGCGAGGTAGAAGCCGATCGACTTGCTCGGCTGCACGTCCTCGACGCGGAATGTGAAGATCGGCTTGCTCGCCGCGAACGCGTGATTCACCTCGTTCTTCACATACGGCGAGGCATTGGCCGCCGTGGTGAGCATGAGGAGGAAGGCGCCGCTCGACGTAATCGCATCGACGATCGCCTCGTCCCACTGCGCGCCGGGCGCCACGTCGCGCGGCGCGATCCAGCAGCGCACCCCCTGCGCCTCGAGCTGCGCGCACACCTCCAGCGCGACCGCCTGGTCGTCGGAGGCATACGAGATGAACAGCGTACTCACGGGCCGCGCGGATTGTAGCCCGGAACGCGCGGGAAGCACCGAATCTGCCTGCCCTCCCGGCGAAGCACCTCAAACGATAGAATTCGCCTGTGAGCTCATTGGCCGACGTGTTCCAGGTGCTCCTCCGGATGCGCGAGGAACGGGTCGTCCTGGACTACGCGATCGGCGGCGCGACCGCGGTGCTCTTCTATGCCGAACCGACGCGCACGTACGATCTGGACGTCTTCGCGCTGCTCCCGTCGGGCGAGCCGTCGCTGGCGTCGCTCGGTCCCATCTACGAGTGGGCCAGGACGCAGGGGTTCGCCGTGGACGCCGAGCACCTGCTGATCCATGGCGTGCCGGTGCAGATCCTGCCCGCGTACGATGCTCTCGTGGCCGAAGCGGTCCGTGACGCTCGCCTGCATGATTACGAGGGCACTCCAGTCCGGGTCGTGGACCCTGAGCACCTGGTCGCGCTGGCGCTGCAGACCGGCGGCGCGCGGCGGCGCGAGCGCGCGTGGCAACTCCTGCAGGCCGACGTCGTCAACCGCCCACGGCTGCAGGCGATCCTGGACGCTCACGGCATCGACGCCACGCTGCCAGGCGATGACTGAACCGCTCTCCGAGGCGATGCGCGCGCTGCTCGCGCGCAAGCGGGAATGGCACCGCGCGCAGGCGCGGCTGCCGCTGCGCGAGAAGGTCCGGATTCTCCTCGAGCTTCAGCGCCAGGACCTCCCGCTGCTCGCGGCACGGCGGCCGCTCGAGCCGTGGGAGCGGCCGTGGGAAATCACGCCGTAGCTCAGACCGAAGGCAATCCGGGAGATGGACCGGGCCGGCTCCCAGGGGATACCCCGACCGGCTCCGCGAGGTTCATCAGCCGGGCGATGCGCTCCCATCGCGGGTGCCGGCGGAGCGGCTCCACACGTAGTGTCCGGCTTTAGCCGGCTCTAGCCGGACTTCGCATCGGTCCGCCTGAAGGCGGACACTACGGCAATGTGAAGAGCGCTCTAATTCACAGGCACGAGCTTCTTCAGCTCCTCGAACCAGTGCTGCACGACGACAATCTGCGGCGGTGCGTCCGATGCGCTCTCCTGCTTCCCGATCAGGAAGTGCCTGCCATCGGAGGAGACGTCGTACGTGACGCCGGTACTGCCTGCCGGCACAAAATAGGGACCCTCAAAGAGGGTGACCGGCGTCGTGGCCGACCAGCCCGACCCGCGCTGCACGCCGACACGCATCAGCGACACCCCGGTGGCTGACGACACGAGATAGAAGAGCTCCCCGCCATCATGTGACCACACCGGGCGCGTACCACCCGCGGCCGACACCTGCCACTTGCCGCTGTTCACGTCCGGATAGGGTCGCACGTAGATTTCCTGCCGTCCCGAATCGTTGGCCTCGTACGCGAGCCACTTCCCATCAGGGGAGACCCTACCGTTGCGCTCGATGAAGGAGGTCTGCACCAGCGGCGTGACCTCGTGGGTGCCATCGAGCGCCAGCTGCAGAATGTCGCTGTTGGTGGCCGGCGTCGTCTGATGGAAAATCAACCGCTTGCCGTCCGGCGACACGGCCGTGACGTTCTGCTGGTTGGGGCTTTCGGTGAGACGTTCGGGAGACCCGGTGCCATCTGCCGCCTGGACATACAGGTTTCGCGCGCCGTCCCATTCGGACGAGAAATAGATCCTGCGGCCCTCGAGGGACCAGACCGGATACGTGTCGAGTTGGGGGCCAAAGGTCAGCCGCGTCAGCGTCCGTCTCGCGAGGTCCCACATCCAGAGGTCCCCCTCCTCATCGATCGTGCTGAGCACTAGACGCTCTCCATCCGGCGAGATCCGCGCGTACGTATAGGCCCGCGCCGGTGCCCCGAGCGGCTCTTCGCGTCCGTCTCGATCCACCCATACCAGCGAGCGAACCGTGAGCGAGGCGCCAAACGCGTCGAGGTATGCCAGCGTCCCATGGGCCGAGACGACCGCATCGGCGCTGCCGAAGTTGCCGACAACGAGACGCGGGAGCACCACAACAGGGTTTTCACGAGCCTCCAGGCGGCTGAGGTCGAATGCAACCGCCCGCAATGCGCCGCCCGCCGCGTACACGAGATGGCCCGTCGGTACATAGCGGGCCTGGCTGCCGCCGCGCAGCACGGTCTTCGACGTACCGGTCGCGAGATCGAGCACGGCAATCTGGCCCGCATCGGGACCGCCGGCAGTGGTGATGGTGTAGACGACGGCGCGTCCTCCCGGCAGCGCCTCGGGCCAGAGATGGTCCACTTCGCCATGCGCGGTATCGGGTCGTGTGAGCACGATCGCCGTGCCACCCGAGGCAGGCACGCGCTGAAGGCCGCTCGTGGGGATGGCCGTGGCAAACACAATCGTATCGTCCGGCAGCCACGTCGCGCCGCGCGCGGTGGCGTCGAGGCTGGCAATCTGCACAGCCGATCCGCCGGTAATGGCGACCCTCTTGAGTTGTGTGCCGCCGTCCACGAACCCGACCCATTGACCGTCAGGCGAGACGAACGGCCCACGCGGCGCGCCCGTCGCCAACGGTGTCGGCGTGAGCACATCGAGCGCGCGAGCGAAGAGCGTGCTGCCGCGGTTGCCCACGTAGACAATGCGGCGGCCATCGGCCGTAATGGCCAGATCGCGTTCGTTGCCGTCGATGGACGGCGTCTCGGCTCCTATAGGTGCGATCGCGAGGCGGGTCACTGATGGCGGTGCCGGTCGCGCGGCATACCAGGCGCCGCTGGCGGTGAGGCCGCCGGCCAGCGCGCAGAGCGCGCCAATAAGTGCGGTGCGCCGCCATGCGGGCGCGGCGCCCGCCCTCTTCTTTGCGCGCGGCGGCGCGGCCGCCGCGCCGGTGGCCACCGCCGTCCCAGTCGTGCCGCTCAGGTCGCTGACGCCGAGCAGCCCCGACACCGCCACCGCCAGCTGCGCCACCTTCGGCTCGAGCGGCGGCGGGAAGCCGTCGGTCCAGTGATGCCGCGCCAGGTAGAACTCCAGCGACCCCGACGGCGGAATGTCCTCTATCCGAAACGTGAAGATCGGCTTCTTCTTCCCGAACGCCCGGTTCACCTCGTTCTGCACGAACGGCGACTCGTTCGACGCCTCTGACAGCAGCAGCAGAAACGCGCCCGCGGCGTCGATCGCCTGCAGCAGCGCCTCGTCCCACTTCGCGCCCGGCGCCACATCCCGCGGCGCGATCCAGCAGCGCACCCCCTGCGCCTCGAGCTGCGCGCACACCTCCAGCGCGACCGCCTGGTCGTCGGAGGCATACGAGATGAAGAGGGTGTTCATGCGGGGCGGCTATGGGATGGGCGGTTTCCAGTTGAGAACAATCGTCAAAGGAGACGGCGCTTCGAGCGAGGAGACGGCGAGGAATCGCTCGCCAATCCGGAATGCCGCGGGACT
>MEKU01000067.1:33909-39529 GCA_001767195.1 Acidobacteria bacterium RIFCSPLOWO2_02_FULL_67_21 | reverse complement strand
GTTCCGGGCGCCGCCGATCTCCGTTTTTCCATCCACGGGCGTGGTGTGCCACGCTGCCAAGCGCCATTTCGGCTCCAGCGCGAGGTCGTCGACCCACTCGACAATCGACGCGAGCTCGTCGAGCCGATTCTCCATCGGTGTGCCGGTCAGCACGAGACGGTACGGCGGATCGAGGCGCTTCACGGTGAGCGCGGTCCTGGTTGCCCAGTTCTTGATCCGCTGGGCCTCGTCGAGTACGACGATGTCCGGCCTCCACTCACGAACGATGTCGAGGTCGCGAATAAGCTGCTCGTAATTCGCCAGAAGGAATCCTCGCCGGCACGCCTCGAACGCGGCGCGGCGCTGGCCGGGAGTGCCCTCGACGACGGCGGCGGGCGCGTCGGTGAAGAGTTGCCACTCCCGAAGCCACTGCGGCTTGAGCGCGGCGGGCACGATGATGAGACCACGGCGGACACGGCCGGTGTGCCAGAGCGCGTGGCACGCGGCAATCGCCTGCGCGGTCTTGCCGAGACCCATGTCGTCGGCCAGAAGCAGGCGCCCGCGCGCGAGAAACCGTTCAACGCCGTCTCGTTGATAGCTATAGAGCGATTGTTTGAGGGTGTGGAGCGCGTGGTGCAGCTGCCTCCGGGTGCTCGCCGTCTGGATCTGGCGCGCGAGTCGCGCTCGCTCTTCCTCCAGCAACGCGTGCAGTGCCGGTTCGCGGTTACCGTCGTGCAGCGCGACTAGCAATCGATCCACCAGCGCCAGCCGCTGCTGCAACGTTTCGGGAACTCGGACCGTCCAGCCGTTGCCCCTTGCTGCACGCAACCAGCGCCGCAGATCGCGGTCGGGTCTGCCGTCCACCCAACGAACGCGCGCCAGCCAGTCGCCAGCGCCGGTCAGCGGACGGACCGGGTCCCAACGCAACGGCGCCTGCTCGGAAGCCACCCCGCGCCCGGCATCGCCGCGAGGCCGCTTTGAGGCGACGTGCTCGACGACAGCGACCAGGTGCTTGCACAGCCCGAGCGAGTTCCGGAGGAAATCGGCGCACTCGCAACTGCCGTCGAGCGGCTCGATTCGGCGGAGCAGCGTGCGGTACGGGCGTGCACGCGACCCTCGACGGCGAGTTGCGTACAGACCCAACGGCCGGACCCTTGGCCACCCGACGATCTGAATCTCGTCCGTGTGCGCGGACGCGCATCGGCGAAGCACCGCCTCGAGGGCATCGCGCTGGACGGGCCAGTCGCCTCCGTGCGTGACCGACAGGACGTGGCGTACGATCCGTTCGGGCGGCACGCCACCCGTCCGCCGGTGTGCGCGCGCGAGCATCGTCTGATAGGTCTCACTCTCGGTGATGGCCATCGCCTCGGACTCCACCCCACCGCGCAAAGTCCGCGCGGCGGGGACCCCGGACTGAGATGAACGGCTCGGCATATGTTCGCCGCTGTCGGCAATTGGGAATTGAGGGCTGCGAGTTGACGTATTCTTTCACAGGCACCCGCGAGCGGAACTGCGCCGAGCTCCGCTACTGAGAGCACGAGGTGGGAGCATGGCGAAGAAGCGTCGAGCACACGACGAGGAGGCGTGGACGAATGCGAAGAAGATCTGCCGGCTCACAGCGCGGCAAGTCGAAATGGCGCGCGCGCTCGGCATGAATCCGAGGAAGCTCCCCGGTTTGCGCCCGAGCCCGCAGGAGCGATGGAAGCTCCCGTGGGCGAGTTCATCGAACAGCGCTACCGGAAACGGCTCGGCGGCCATCCCCACGACCAGGACTCGCGTGGACCAGAGCAGAGAACGCGCAAGCCTTCGATCGGCGTGGTGGCTACGAATGTGGACGCGGACGTGTCGGAGCGCGTCCGGCTCGCCGACGCGCCTGGCGCGGACGACTACACTCAGGATCCTGAGCTAGAATGGACTCGAGATGGCTGAAGAGCTGATCGTCTCCGATCCAGCATCCGGCGCGTCAGGTGGCTGGTAATCGACTCCAGAACGTGATCGGCGACGCCCATTTCGGCGGGTGCCTGGCACTGCGAGTGCGAATAAGGAGCAAACGATAGCCATTTGACGTTCATGCCCAAATCGGGCATGATTGTGCCCATATTGGGCACGAAGGCCGCTGGGCGACCCCGCCGAAAAAGCCTTGCCGATGCGCTGTTCACCAAGACACAACAGCGCGTCCTGGGTGTGCTATTCGGCCATCCCGAGCGCAGCTTTTACGCATCCGAGCTGATTCGGGACGCCGGCACCGGCTCCGGTGCGGCGCAGCGTGAGCTTGCCAAGCTGGAGGAAAGTGGGCTGATCGTGGCCCGACGGATTGGCCATCAGAAGCACTACCAGGCTAACGCGGCGTCACCGCTGTATTCCGAACTGCGAAATATCGTGCTGAAAACGGTCGGTCTCGCGGAGCCGCTACGCGATGCCCTGAAGCCCTTGTCGAAGGCGATTCGCGCGGCCTTCGTGTACGGTTCCGTGGCCAAAGCGACCGACCAATCGGCAAGCGACATCGACCTGATGATCATCAGCGACAGCCTCACGTACGGCGAAGTCTTCGGCGCTCTTGAGCGGGTCACGCGCGCCGTGGGTCGGAAGGTCAACCCCACGGTGTACACCGCCGCCGAGTTTTCAAAGCGCGCCCGGACGGAAAACGCGTTCGTGACGCGGGTGCTCGAGCAGCCGAAACTCTGGGTGATTGGATCGGACGATGACCTTCCCCTCGCCGCTTGAGCGCCTCACGGGTCCAGGAAACGTTCTCGCGAAGGAAGCTCCCGATGCGAAGGAGTTTGCGGGTCTCGTCCGTTCGGGCCTCGCGCGGTTGAAGGATGCGGAGAACGAAGCAAACTCGCTGGACAGCAGGTTCGATCTCGCCTACAGCGCCGCTCACGCACTCTGTCTGGCGGCGCTCAGGCACCACGGGTTCCGGCCGTCGAAGCGGTACATCGTTTTTCAGGTGCTGCCGGACACTCTTGGCCTGGGACCGGAGGTCTGGCGAGTCCTGTCGAAGTGCCACGACATGCGCAATCGGACCGAATACGAAGGCGTCCTCGATGTTGATGACAGGCTGGTCTCGGATCTGATCGGCGCCTGTCGCAAAGTCGCAGCGAAGGTCAGAGGTCTGCCGCCGATTCAGGAAAAGTCGAAGTGAGCCCCAGGTAGACATGGCCCTCAAGAAATCCGAGCTCTATTCCTCGCTCTGGTCCAGCTGCGACGAGCTGCGCGGCGGCATGGACGCCAGTCAGTACAAGGACTACGTCCTCGTTCTGCTCTTCATCAAGTACGTCAGCGACAAGTACGCGGGCCAGCCCTACGCACCGATCACGATTCCGCCAGGCGCCAGCTTCAAGGACATGGTGGCGCTCAAGGGCAAGCCCGACATCGGCGATCAGATCAACAAGAAGATCATCGCTCCCCTGGCCAGCGCCAACAAGCTGTCTGACTTTCCGGATTTCAACGACGCCGCGAAGCTTGGCACCGGAAAGGAGATGGTGGACCGGCTTACGAACCTGGTTGCCATCTTCGAGAACCCGGCGCTCGACTTCTCCAAGAACCGCGCCGAGGGCGACGACATCCTCGGCGACGCCAATGAATACCTGAGTCGAGCGAGGGTCCGCTTGTGTGGGTGATTCAGGAAGATCGGTTGACGTACGAGCCGGGCGAAGGCGGCGGCACGACTAAGCGGCGCGTCGAAGAGACCGGCGAGGGACTACACGAGTTGCTCGACGAGATCGGGAACCGAGACGGCATCCACGGTGTGATCGACTTTCTGCAGCACTTCAACATTCAGTTCTTCGATGGTGACGGCAACCGCGCGCTGAGCCGTAGGTTCCAGATTGCAATTCGGGATCCCTTTCAACCTGATGTCGCTCCAGATTGGCTGAAAGGGGGACCTGACAAGACGAAGGATCTGGAAACGGCCGTCATGGAGTTCGTGGAGCGGCACGAGAGACACCGCCTCCGGCGACATGCCAAACACGGCAACGTCAATGGAATGGAGAACTTCCTGGACATCTTCACGGCGCTCGTTCGGCTCCTATACGTGTACGCTGAGCCTGGTGATATACGCGCACGATCAGCAGCTCGCCGGGGTGGCGCTAGTAGTAGATGCGAAGCGGCGGGGCGGCCCACTTCGCACGAACGCGCCGATTTCACAGAACAGCGCAGCCGTGCTACCGGCCACCACCGAACAGCTCTCGCTCGTCGCCTCGCTCGGTCATCGCCCGGACGATGCCCGCACTCCTCGGTTTTGAATGGCGGCGGTACTGCTCGAGCACGGGGGCGAGGTGCTGACGGATGAACTCGGAACGCGAGACGCCGCGTTCGCGGGCAGCCCTGGAGAGTAGCCGATAGTCCTCCGGATCCAGAGCGATGGTGGTCGCCTTCTTCCTGGAAAATGCCATGAAAGCAATTTGACTCGACCAGGGCGGACGGTCAAGGGCAACCCCGGTTCCGCGGCGACAGGCGGACGGGGCGCGCCGGCGCACCTCGTGAGGCAGCTTCGAACTGAACACGCCTGAACGCGTGCTCCTTCAAGGCCGCGCGGACTGTGACGTAACTGTGACGTGACCCTGTCGATTCAGCGAGATCTATCGAGGTTTACAGCGATCGACCCCGAGTAGACGCGATCGCGGTTAAGTGGCTGGCTTCGCAACGGTAATCGAAATCTGTAGCACGCCGTCGCAGACCGCCAGAGCAATTTCCAAGCGTGCGCCTTCAACCACTCGGACATCTCTCCGTATGTTTGGAATCAGCGGTTTACGAGCGAGTGGATCAGCCTGCAAACCCTTGGTGCTCACCACAGCTTCATGGCTACTTTACAACGGGGGGCCGACCGTCGGCGATGCCGATGAGCCTCTGGACCCCGTGGACGTGGTCCAAGAGCTCGTTCCGACTGTCCAGGCGGCGGCAGGATGAAGCCTCTACGGAACACGCTTGCCTTTCGGCGCCTGTCCCGGCAGCAGAAACGTCTTGATCAACTCACCCTCGCCGCAGACGGTCATGCCGGACAAGTGCTTGTACCACTCACCCTCCGGGACCTCGGGCTCCGTGTCGAGCCATGTCGCGAGCAACTCAAGCTGCGTCGCCGGGACCTTCCGACTCTGGATGCGCTCGAGCAGATGCTGGAACAGCGCGGGCGGAAGATTTCGTCGGCGGACTTTCGGCACGGCTGCTCAGATGCCGTAGAAGCCGCGCGTCAACCGCTCCTTGATGCGGGCGGCCTCGATCGGATCGGGTGCGGCCGCGAGCTCTTTCGCCAGCAGTCCCAACTCTTCCGGACTGAGGTGATTGCCCTTCCCTTCGAGCGCACTCAACTCCGCCGTCTCGAGCGCAACCTCCTCGCCCGTTGGCTTGCGCGCGATCACTCGGCCACCGGTCAACGCTTGCCGGACGAACCAGTGGTACACGGCCAGCGCGCTCTTGATCACGTCGGTGCGCTTCGAATGCGTCAATTCGGCCATCTGGTCAACCAGGGCCAGCTCGGTCGCGCTCAGGACAGGTTGCACTCTTGCCATACTCACCTCATACTCATTTTAGACTCACATTATACTCCTATATGCTCACATATATCTAGACGCGGCGACCGTGACGTAGCTCGATGTTGACATTGGCCACGACCCCACCATAATCGGCACACCCGTCCGCCTGT
>MEKU01000067.1:16171-33883 GCA_001767195.1 Acidobacteria bacterium RIFCSPLOWO2_02_FULL_67_21 | reverse complement strand
CCCTCCAAACGCCCGCCGGCCGCCGCCGCGTCACCATCGGCGGCCGGCGCGTCACCGTCGTCGACATCCACGCGCACACGTTCGTGCCCGAGGTGTGGGACCTCGTCAAAGATACGCCGCTGGCGGCGGCCGCCAAGGACAACCTCACCGGCCCGATCGCGCTCGGCCCCGGCATGGCGGCCCGGCTCCAGTACATGGACAAGGAAGGGATCGACTACCAGGCGATCAACGTGAATGCCTGGGGCTATAACGCCGATCGCGCGCTGGCGCGCGATCTCATCCAGCTGCAGAACGAGAAGATCGCGCAGGCAGTCGCCGCCCACCCCGATCGGTTCGTCGGCATGGCGACGCTCGCGCTGCAGCACCCGGACCTCGCCGCCGAGCAGCTCGACTTCGCGGTGCGAAAGCTGGGGATGCGCGGCGCCGCCATCGGCGGCAGCATCGAAGGCCAGGAGGCCGCGGACCGGAAGTTCGACCCGTTCTGGGCCAAGGCCGAGGAGCTCGGCGTCATGCTGTTCGTCCACCCGCAGCAGGCGCCAGGGACGACGCAGAACGCCAGGCTGCAGGGGCGAGGGGGCCTGGGGAACACGATCGGCAACCCGCTCGAGACGACCGTCTTCCTCTCGCACCTGATCTTCGAGGGGACGCTCGACCGCTTCCCCGGTCTCAAGGTCTGCGGCGCGCACGCCGGCGGGTATCTCGCCTCGTACACCGGCCGGTCGGACGCGCTCTGCGGGCGCGGCGGCGCCAACGGCGACGACTGCCGCGCGCTCAAGCGGAAGCCGAGCGAGTACTTCCGCAGCCAGCTCTACATCGACTCGATGATCTTCCGCGAGGACGGCCTGCGCCATCTCGTGGCGGAAGTCGGCGCCGACCGGATCTTCTACGGCACCGACTACCCCTTCGACTGGCCCGTCGGCATCGACTTCATCGTCAACGCGCGCTCGCTGACCGACACGCAGAAGGAAGCGATCCTCGGCGGAAACCTCGTGAAGCTGCTGAACATCAAGGCGTAGCGCCTACACCTTCGCCGCTGCGGCTGCCGGGCGGGCGGCGGGCTTGTACATCAGGCCGATGACCGTCCCGACCAGGAGCAGTTCCACGAACGAGGCGATCGAGGCCATCAGCCCCAGCCGGCCGTCGATGTTGAACGATCCTAGATCGCAAACGACACGAAGCCGGTCATGAAGACCGCCAGCAGCAGCCCGAAGCGGAACCCCTCCGCCACTCCGCTCCCCCCTCGTAGCCTTTCGCGTACACGTAGACGAGCGAAAACATGCCGACGAGGCCCCCGACGAACATGAGCGGCAGGTACGTGTTCATGTCGGCCTCGGAGCGGAACACCAGCGGAAACCGCGCCATCTCGCCGCCGAGTATCCCCATCCAGACCACCATCGCGTAGATCGTATCGACGACCCAGGCCACCACCGCAGCAAGCGCCACACGCTTGAAATCCATGGCTCCTCCTCGATCGCAGGTGAATTGGCGTGTCCGACTGACGAGCGGCGGCATTGTAGCCGCCTTCGACGTACACTGCTCTCCATGCGCGTCCGTGCGTCCACCGCCGCCGCCGGGGCCGCGCTGCTGCTCGCCAGCATGGCCTCCGCGCAGTTCGCCAGGGGCATCAATCCACGCGTCGCCGCCCACATCGCCAGGCCCGAGAGCTTCGACGGCCGCTTCCACTACTGCCGCGCCGCCTACCGGATCGACCCCCGCGGAGACGGCGGCGGCTGGCTGACCGACTTCCCGCTCGCCGATATCGACCTGTCGATCCGCCTCGCCGAGCTCACCCGGACGCCGGTGGCGTTCAACGCATCGGGCGAGCCCGAGCACCTGATCGTGACGCTCACGGGCGATGAGCTCTTTCAGTGCCCGTTCATCATGATGCAGGAGGTCGGGACGCTGTACTTCTCAGACGAGGACGCGGCACGCCTGCGAACGTACCTGCTCAAGGGCGGGTTCCTCTGGGTGGACGACTTCTGGGGCTCCTACGCGTGGGCCATCTGGGCCGCGCAGATCCGGAAGGTGCTGCCGCCCTCGGAATATCCGATCGTCGATCTGCCCCCGGAGCACCCGATCTTCCACTCCATGTTCGATCTGCCGAACGGCGTACCGCAGATCCCGAGCATCAACCACTGGTACGGCAGCCGCGGCGGCACGTCGGAGCGTTACGCCGACAGCGCCCAGGCCCACGCGCGCGCCATCACCGATCGTCACGGCCGCGTCATGGTGTTCATGACGCACAACACCGACGTCAGCGACTCATGGGAGCGTGAGGGCGAGGACCCGCAGTACTTCCTGCGGTTCTCGGTGGTCGGCTATCAGGTGGCGGTCAACGTGCTGCTGTACACGATGACGCACTGAGGGAGCGGGTAGCCGGTAGGTGAGAGCCGGCAGCTAGCTCCGGAAGTAATCGGGCTCGTTGCCCTTCACCCACTTGATGTTGCAGCCCAGGCTCGGTTTCTGGTCGGCCGGCACGGGCCTCCCCGCCAGCAGCGCCTCCACGGCCGCCTTCAGGTCCTTGCCGGTCACCGGCACGGCGCTGTTCGGCCGGCTGTCATCGAACTGGCCGCGGTACACGAGCCGCTGCCGCCCGTCGAACAGGAAGAAATCAGGTGTGCAGGCGGCGCGGAACGCCTTGGCCACCTCCTGCATGTCGTCGTAGAGATACTGGAAGGTATAGCCGACCTCCTCGACCTCCGTGCGCATGCCCTCGGGGCTGTCTTCGGGAAACGCCGTCACATCGTTCGAGTTGATGGCAATCACCGAGACGCCGCGCTGCTGATACTCGCGCGCCTGTCTGGCGAACTCGGTCCGCACATGCCGCACGTACGGGCAGTGGGGGCAGATGAAGGCGACGAGCACGCCCTTCGCCTGCGCAAAATCGTTGGACGTCACCGCCTTGCCCTCCAGATCTCTCAGCCGAAAAGCCGGAATCGCGGTGCCGAGCTCGAGCATCGTTGAAGCTGTCGCACCCATGATTCCTTATGGTACCCCAAGCCTGCGCGGCGACGCGCCGGTGACGTCGCGCCGATGTACGAAGCGGAAGGCCGCCGCGCAGGGCCGATATAATTCGAGCCATGGCGCACTCCACCCCACCGCGCACCTGCGGGCCATCCGCAAGGGCGATCGGATCTTCTACTATCACACCGGTAAGGAGAAGGCCGTGGTCGCCGTCGCCCGCGCCCTCGGCGACGCGTATCCCGATCCCTCGGACGGCTCCGGCAAGCTGTTCGTCGTCGATCTGGCGCCTGACGAGGCGCTCGCGCATCCCGTCCCTCTCTCGGCGATCAAGGCGGACGGCAGCTTCGCGTCGTTTCCGCTCGTCCGCCTGCCGAGACTCTCCGTCATGCCGGTCAGCGATGCCGAGTGGAAGCGGATCATGGCGATGAGCCGTCCGGGTCGTTCGTAGGTGAAACGCCGTACCTTCCTGCTCGCGCTGTCGACCACGCTGATCGTGGCCTTCAGCTCCGCGCAGACGCCGGAGCCGCCGTCCATCCTGGTCTCCCGGCAGCTGGCCGAGACCGAAGGGCTCGCCGAAGGCGACGTCGTGCGGCTGGCCCTCGACGCCGCCGGCGCCGGCGCACGCCCGTTCCGCATTGCCGGCGTCTACGAGCCGACGCCGGATCCGATGCGGCTCGGCACCGTGCCACGCGAGGTGCGCATGCACCTGCCCGACCTGCTGGCACTCACCAGCGACGACGACGCCCCGACCGGCGCCGAGCATGTCGCGCGCATCAACATCGCGCTCGCGGACCCCGCCAACGCGCGCGCCTTCGCGCGGAGCGTGAACGGCCGCGCCCCGGGCGTCTTCGCCCGCCGGGCCGCCGCGACCGGGTCTGCCAGCACCTTCGTCGTGCTCGAGCGGTTCCACCTGGCCATTGCGGTGGTCACAATCGTGGCGGCGACCGTCTTTCTGCTGGCGCTGACGATCATGCTGGTCGACGAGCGGCGGGAAACGGTCGGCGTCCTCCGGCTGATCGGCCTCCCGGCACCGCGCATCCTGCTGCAGGTGCTGCTCGAGGGGCTGCTCATTGCGAGCGCCGGCGCGCTGTTCGGCCTGGCGCTGGCCTGGGTGTCGGAAGGCCTGATCAACCGGTTCTTCCAGTGGCGCTACAACACCGCGCTCATCTTCGTGCAGGTGACCCCGCGCGTGGCCGCGCTCTGTGTGGCGATTGCCGTCCCGCTCGGCGCGAGCGCGACGCTCGCCGCCTCGTGGGCGCTGATGCGCAGAGGCGCGCTGAGGCTCGCCCGCCGATGAACGTGCTCGGGTTCGCGTGGCGCAGCCTGGTCCGCCAGCCGGCGCGCAGCACGCTCGGCATTCTCGGCGTCGCGGCGGTCGGCGCGCTGCTCTTCGACATGCTGCTGCTCTCGCAGGGCCTCCTGCTCTCGATGCGCGGGCTGCTCGATCGCATGGGGTTCGACGTGCGGGTCGTCTCGAGCGACCAGTTCCCCGGTCCGGGGCCCGATCTCGACGACGCGCAGACGCTTGCGGCGCAGATTGCGGGGCTCCCGTCCGTGCGGTCGGTGGTCACGATCCGGTCTGAGTCCGCCGACCTCCAGAGGGCCGGCGGCGAATCGGTACGCGTGACGTTCCTCGGCGTCGGCGGCTCGACCGTCCGGCCGTGGACCGTCGTCTCCGGCCGCGATATCGCCGCCGACCGCGAGCTCGTGCTGAATGCGTACGCAGCCGAGGAGCTGGACGCGGCGCCTGGCGACGCCGTCCTCGTGAAGGCGTTCTGCTTTCCGGAGGACACCGCCCCGCCGCAGCAGACGTTTCGGATTGCCGGCATCGCGGAGTTCCTCTTCGACGCGCCCGACACGCTGGGAGCCGCCACGACGGCCGACGACCTGGCACTCGCGTGTGCACAGGAAGCGGGCAAGGCCGACTTCGTGGCGGTCGTGTCGGCCGGCGACCCCGAGGCGGCGGCCGCGGCCATTTCGGCACAGCACCCGGATCTGCGCGCGATGACCAACGAACAGGCGGTCGGCCAGCTGCAGCAGCGCGGCTTCACCTACTTCCGCCAGATCTCCACGGTGCTCTCCACCGTCACCGTGTCATTTGCGCTGCTGCTCATCACCGTCCTGCTCACCGTGTCGGTGAATCAGCGGCTCGGCGAGGTGGCGGCGCTGCGCGCAATTGGGTTCTCGCAGCGGCGCGTCGTGCTCGACGTCCTCTGCGAGTCGGTGCTGATTGTCGGGATCGGGGGCGGCCTGTCGCTGCCGCTCGGCTGGCTGCTCGCGCAGTGGCTCGACGGGATCCTCAAGCGGATGCCGAACATTCCCGTCCAGCTGCACTTCTTCGTGTTCGAGCCGAACGCACTGGCCGTTCACGCCCTCCTGCTGGGCGCCACGGCCATCCTTGCGGCCGTCTACCCGATGCGCATCGTGGCGCGGCTTCCGATCGCGGCCACCCTGCGGAACGAGACGGTCTCATGACGAACGCCGTTTACCACGACACAGTTCTCTTCGCCGACCGCGTGAGCCGCGTCTTTCAGATGCCGGCCGGCCCGGTCGTGGCCGTGCGCGACCTGACGCTGACCATCACCCAGGGCGAGCATGCCGCCATCCGGGGACCCTCGGGCTGCGGCAAGTCGACGCTCCTTCACATGCTGGGGTGCGTCGATACGCCGACCTCCGGCCGCCTCCTCTTCGACGGCCACGACGTGACGACGCTCGGCGACCGCGCCCGGAGCCTGCTGCGGCTGCGGCAGATCGGGTTCGTGTTCCAGCGGTTCTTTCTGCTGCCGATGCTGACGGCCGCCGAGAACGTCGAGCTGCCGCAGGCGGAGGCGGGCGTGCCGAAGGCGGAACGGGCGCGCCGCACTTTCGAGCTGCTGGACTATGTCGGCCTCGCGCCACGGGCCGGCCATCGGCCGTCGCAGCTCTCCGGTGGAGAGATGCAGCGTGTGGCCATCGCACGGGCACTGGCGAACCGGCCGCGCCTGCTCCTGGCCGACGAGCCGACCGGCGAGCTCGATCAGACCACCGGGGAGCAGGTCGCCGCGCTCCTCGACCGCGTGAACGCGGACGGCACCGCCCTCGTCATCGTCACGCACGACCCCGCGCTGGCCGGAAGGGCGCGCCGCATCCTGACGATGCGGGACGGCCGGATCGAGCACGAGGCGACGCAATGATCGGCCGGCTGGCGGTCCGGTCGCTGACGGCGCATCCGATCCGAAGCGCGGTGCTCGCCGGCGGATTCGGCCTGGGCGTCGGCGTGATGGCGATTCTGCTCGGGATCGCGCAGATCGTCCTCGAGCAGGCGCGGGCGCCGGCGCTCGTCGGCGGGGGCGACGTCCTGATCTCGCTCGCGCCTCAGGTCCCGGGCCGGCTGGTCATGGACGGCACGCTCCAGGCGGAGGATCTGCGGAGCCAGATCCGGGTCGCGGCGCCGTTTCACACGGCCGATCTCTACCTGTTCAAAGGGTCGTCTGCCGTCCGCGTCGAGGCGCGCGGGGGCATCCCGAGCCTGGAGCGCCAGCTCGGCGATCCGGAGACCTCGACGCTCGACGTGTGGCGCGACTCTCCGGAGGACATCGCCTGGACCACTGCCGGCCCCGAACAGACGCTGCGCCACATCGACCGGTTCCATCCCGTTCCCGACGCGCCGGCCTGGTCGCAGTCCTGGGCCGAGTGGCTCTACTTCAACGGCAGGAGCGATGAGGCCCGCTTCTACCTCACGTTCCTGGTCGGTCCGGTGCTCGAGGACGGCCGCCGCGCCGCCGGCGTGCGGCTGCAGCTCGATCGCCAAGGCACAGTGGAAACGTTCGCCGAGGCGCAGCCGATTACTGCGGCCGAGGCGCTTCGGGCGCCCGACCTGACCATCGGCGCAAGCTCGGTGCGGCTCGAAGGGATGCGGTACCACATCCGCCTCGACCTGCGGGACGCGAAGCGGAGGCGCATCCGCGGCGAGCTCATCCTGGAGGCGTCACCGGGACGGCTGGTCCCGCCGATCGAGCTCAGCGGAAGCCGCGGCTGGAAGACCGGCTACGTCGTTCCCGTCATGAGCGGGCCGCTCAGCGGCACGCTGGACCTGGACGGCCGGCGCATCGCGCTGACCGGCGGCACCGGGTATCACGATCACAACTGGGGGTTCTGGCAGGGCGTGTCATGGCAATGGGGCCAGGTGCAGCATGAGGGGCTGTCGGTCCTGTACGGCCGCGTGTTCCCGCCGCCCGATGCGGCGGATCCGGAGCGCATTCCCGGCTTTGTCGGCGTGCTCGGGCCGGATGGCCCGCTCGGCTACACGTCGGCAGTCACGATCTCGGAGACCAACGACGCACGGGGGCAGCCGCAGAGGATCGTGGTACAAGCCAGCGACGCCGGCCTCAAGCTTCGGATGACCTTGAACGTGGAATCGGCGGTGGTCACGCGTTCGGCGGGGACGGGGCCGCTCGCCAGCGGCCTCGACTTCTTCCAGATGCGCGGGGCCTACACGGTGAGCGGACAGGCGGGCTCGCGCTCGATCGACTTCACCGCGCCCGGCAGCGCCGAAACGTTCAGAGGCCCAGCGCGCGGCGCGCCTTGATCTGCGCGCGACGCCGCCGGCGGCCGAGCGCTTCGAGCGTCTGCTCGAGCGGAAGCCGCGCCTGCACGGCGCGCGCTGCCTCCTGGCGCCGGCTCACCTCTGCCCGGAAGCAGAGGAAGCAGAGCGTTCGCGGCCTCTCCAAGGTCGGATCGTCGTCGTAGTGCGACCGGAAGCCGTACCGAGCTTCTCGAGCACGGCAGGATGCGCACATGACCACGTGCGGCTGCGATCGGCGATCGGCACCCTCGCGGCCCGGCGGCGGCCACGGCGTCTGCCGCACCCGCCGTTCGGGCATGTCGTACAACGCGAGCTGAGCGGACATGACGACCTCCTGGCTGGCTGCTTCCATCGGTCGTGACGCTCGCAATTAACGCGCCACCCATTCAGCGTAGACGGGCCGTGTGACAGACTAGGTCATGGCGTCGGAAACCGCCGATCTTGATGGGCTTTTTCGTCTTCCCCTGGACGAGTTCACGGCCGCCAGGAACGCGCTGGCCGCCAGGCTGAAGTCGGCCGGGCGGGCGCCGGAGGCCGCGCACGTCAAGGCGCTGCCGCGCCCGCCGATCTCGGCGTGGGCGGTCAATCAGCTGTACTGGCGGGATCGCAAAGCGTTCGATCGCCTGATCGCCGCCGGCAGCCGTCTGCGCCGGGCGCAGGCGTCGCAGCTTCGGGGCAAGGGTGGAGACCTGAAGCAGGTGCTCGACGAGCGGCGGCGCGCGCTGGCCGACCTCACCAGGCGCGCGGCGGCCGTTTTGCGCGAGGCGGAGCATGCCGCGTCGCCGGACGTCATGCGCCGCATCACGACGACGCTCGAGGCGCTCGGCATTGACGGTGGCGGGACGGCCCGCCAGGCCCCCGGCCGCCTCACGGCCGACATCGACCCGCCAGGCTTCGAGGCGCTCGCCTCGCTCGTTCCACGCCAGGGAGGCGGCACCCGCCGTGGCAGCGCGCCACGGGTCATTCCCTTCACATCAGTGCCGGCTCGCAGGAAACAGCCTGAAAAGGTCGACAAGAAGGCGCTGGCGCGGGCCGCCTCGGCTGCGCTCATCGCGGCGGAACGCGCGCTCGCCGAGGCGCGCCGGGCGGCCGCCCACGCGGAGACGGCGCTCAAGACCGCAGCGGCGAAGGCAAAGGGGCGAGAGCGGAAGAAAGACGCACTGGCCGCGCGCCTAGAAAAAGCGGCGGCCGAATCGGACGCGGCACGGCAGGACGCACGCCAGGTGGCTTCACAGGCGGAAGAGGCGGCGCAGGCGGTGACGGATGCCGAGCGCGCGCTGGAGGACGCGAGGCGCGCCAAAAAATCATTTACGAACTGACGAATCTACGAATTGACGAATTGCCATCCGTGCCAAATTCGTCAATTCGTAAATTCGTCAATCCTCTGTCATTCCCACTCCAAGCTCTCCCGTCCATCTCTCCGCGCCCGGCACCTCGATGCCGAACTGGTCGAGCAGCCTGGCCACGGTGTGCTCCACGATGTCGGTCAGCGAGCGGGGGTTGTTGTAGAACGCCGGCACGGGCGGCATGATCACCGCGCCCATCCGCGACAACCGCAGCATGTTGTCGAGGTGCACTTCGCTCAGCGGTGCCTCGCGGACCGCGAGCACCAGGCGCCGGCGCTCCTTGAGCACCACATCGGCCGCACGGTGGATCAGGCTGTCGCCGTACCCGTGCGCGATCGCCGCCAGCGTCCGGGCGCTGCAGGGCGCCACGATCATTCCCGCCGTGGTGAACGAGCCGCTCGAAATGGCCGCCCCCATGTCGCCGTGCGCGTATACGGTATGGGCGAGCGCCTCCACCTGCTCGCGCGAGTACGGGGTCTCGTGCAGCAGCGTACGGGCCCCCCAGCGGCTGATGACCAGGTGCGTCTCGACGTCCGCCTCACGCAGACGCTCGAGCAGGCGGACGCCGTAGATCGCGCCGGTGGCGCCGGTGAGGCCTACGATGAGCTTCATGACAAATCCCAAATCCCAAACCCCAAAACCCAAATCTCTGGGATTTGGTCATTGGGATTTGGGATTTCTTACAGGCTATCATCCTTCAGGTGATCAGGCGTCAAACCACCGGATCCGTGATCTGCACGTCGTGCGGCGTGCTGGTCGGCGTCAACGACGACCGCTGCTACAACTGCGGGCGCCGGAATCCCGGGCTGTGGGGGTTTGCGCCGGCGCTGCGGGCGCTCGGGCACGACATGGGATTCGTCCCGTTCGTCATCGGGACGTGCGTCGTGCTGTACGTCCTCACGCTGCTCGCCTCGCAGGGCAGCATCGGCACGGGCGGCGTGTTCTCGTTTCTGGCGCCGAGCCAGCGCAGCCTCTTCCTCTTCGGGGCGAGCGGGGCCATTCCCGTGTTCGTCGCCGACCGGTGGTGGACGGTGCTCAGCGCCGGGTGGCTGCATGGCGGTGCGCTCCACATCCTCTTCAACATGATGTGGGTGCGCCAGCTCGCGCCGGCAACCGCGGACCTGTACGGCCCGGGCCGGATGGTCATCATCTACACGGCGGCATCGATCGGCGGGTTCGCGCTCAGCTCGTTTGCCGGCGCGTACCTGCCGAACCTGCTGTTCCTGCGCGGCGGCCAGTTCACGGTCGGCGCGTCGGCGCCGATCTTCGGTCTGCTCGGCGCCCTCGTCTACTACGGCCGCCGCGGCGGCAGCCGCATCGTCGGCAGCGACGCGCTTTCATACGCGCTCATGCTCGGCGTGTTCGGGTTCCTCATGCCGGGCGTGGACAATTACGCGCACGCGGGAGGGTTCGGGGCCGGCTACCTGGCCGCGCGGCTGCTCGATCCCCTCAAGCCGGAGCGCATCGATCACATCGTGATCGCGGTCGGCTGCCTGGCCGCATCCGCGCTGTCGATCGTCGCCTCCATCCTGCACGGGATGCAGTTCTTTGGATAACGCGGCTCCCGCGGCGCCCGCCCTCAATCCCGTGCGCAGCATCATCGCGGTGCTGGGAGGGATCGGGCTCATTTCGCTCGTCACCGAGGTGCTCGAGTTCACGCTGGTCCGCGCCGTGGCCGGCGGGCCGATGGCCGACATGACCGCGTACTTCGCGGTCCGCAACAGGCCTGCTATCCTTGCCGCCAAGCTCGCGTACACCCCGCTGGCCGCCGTGCTGGGCGGCTATATGACGGCAAAGGTGGCTGCGGGCCGCGAGCTGCCGCACGCGGTGGTGGCGGCAACCGTGCAGACGATGGCGCTGATCTGGGGGTTCACGGCCGGCGCGTACGCGCCGTTCACGCCGGTCTGGATGCGCGCCGCGCTGGTGCTGCTGACGGGACCGGGCATGGTCGCAGGCGGCGCCATTCGCGCCAGAGCGGCCGCGGCGGGCGGTGCGCCGCCCATGACGACTCACACACAACCATGAGAATCGCCTATCAGGGGGAACCGGGAGCCTACAGCGAAGCGGCGGCGCTGCTCTACTCACCCCATGCCGAGACGCTGCCGTGCAAGACGTTCGACGAGGTGTTTGCGGCGGTCGTGCAGAAACGGTCGACCCACGGCATCGTGCCGATGGAGAACTCGATCGGCGGCACGATCCACCGCAACTACGACCTGCTCGTCGACCACGAGCTCTCCATCACGGGCGAAGTCGAGCTCGATGTCGTCCACTGCCTCCAGGCGCTCCCGGGCACGCGGCTGGAGGACGTCACGATCGTCTACTCCCACCCGCAGGCGCTCGCCCAGTGCGAGCGGTATCTGAAGAGCCTCGGCGTGACGGTCGAAGCGGTCTACGACACGGCCGGGGGCGCCAAGCTCGTGGCCGAGCAGCGCCTCGAGGGCGCGGCGGTGCTGGCATCACGGCGCGCCGCGGAAGTCTTCGGGCTCGAGGTGCTTCAGGAGGCGGTCCAGGACTTCGAGTTCAACATCACGCGCTTCTTCGTCATCGGCGGAACGCCCTCGCCCGACGGCAACAAGACCACCATCGTCTTTGCGCTGCCGAGCACGCCCGGATCGCTCTTCAAGTCGCTGAGCGTCTTCGCGCTGCGCGACATCAACCTGAGCAAGCTCGAAAGCCGCCCGATCCGCGGGCGCCCCTGGGAGTATCTCTTCTACGTCGACATCGAGGCGCGGCGCGACGACCTCAACTGCGCCCGCGCGCTGACCCAGCTCGGCGAGTTTGCGAAGTGGGTCAGGGTCCTTGGCACGTACAAGGGGTGGGAGCGGAAGCAAGTGGAAAAGTAGAAAGTGGACGCGTTCAACTTTTCCACCTGACGATGCCTGTCATTCGCGTCGGTGATCCCACTGACTCCGCCCTGGCCGACTACCGCAACATCCCCGACGCCGAAGGCTCCGGCGAGACCTCGCCGAAGCATCGCGGAGGCGGGCCCACAATCCAAATCCCACACTCATAGTCGTGCTCGAAGGCGTGGCCAACGCGGACAACGTCGGCGGGATCTTTCGAACGGCCGCGGCGCTCGGCGCCGGCGCGGTGCTGCTCGACCCCACGTCCACCGACCCGCTCTACCGAAAGGCGATCCGGACGTCGATGGGCGCCGCGCCGGTCGTGCCGTTTGCGCGCATGGAGCCCTGGCCGGCGGCGCTCGCGGCACTGCAGGCTCTGGGGTTTGCGACCGTCGCGCTGACGCCGGCCGCCGCCCCGACCGTGCGGGATACCGCGCGCGCCATTCAGGCCGGCCGCGTGGCGCTCGTGCTCGGCCACGAAGGCGAGGGGCTGACGCAGGCAGCGCTCGATGCCTGTACGCACCGGGCGCGGATTCCAACCGCGGCGACGGTCGATTCACTCAACGTGGCTGTCGCCGCCGCCATCGCGCTCTACGAGATCGGGACCACCTATACTCGTGCGCATGCATGACGTCGTCGGCGTCGGCGCCAACTCGGTCGATCGCGTCTATCGCCTGCCGCAGTTCCCCCGGCCGGACAGCCCGGCAGCCAAGCTGCGCATCAGCGCGCACCGCGTCTCGTACGGCGGCCAGACCGCCACGACGCTGTGCACGTGCGCGACAATGGGCCTCCGCACGAAATACGTCGGCGCCACCGGCAGCGATGCGCACGGGGCGCAGATGCGCGAGGAGCTTGGCCGCCGCGGCGTCGACATCACTGCCGTCGTCGTCCGCCAATGCGCCAACCCGTACGCGGTCATCCTTCTCGACGAACGGCAGGGCGATCGGATCGTGCTCTGGGATCGAAGCCCGGCGCTGCAGCTGCGCGCCGAGGAGGTTGGGGCTGCCCTGCGCGAGCGCCCGCGGCTGATTCATGTCGACGATGCTGACGAGGATGCGGCCGTCCGCGCAGCCCTGCTCGGGCGCAACGCGGGCATTCCGGTGACCAGCGATGTCGAGCGGGTCACCGCGCGGACCGAGGAGCTCGTCGCCGCGGTGACAATCCCGATCTTCGCGGAGCATGCGCTCGAGTCATTCACGGGCGAAGCGGATCCTGAGCGGGCGCTGCGGAAAGTGCTCACAGTAGCGGGTCCGACGGCCGGTCAGCACCCGGGGCCGTCGGCACCCGCCCCACGTACGATGGTGAACGCGCGCATGGTCGTCGTCACACTGGGGGCGCGCGGCGCGATGCTGGTCGAGGGCGACCGGGCGTGCCACGAGCCGGCCCTGCCGATTCTGGCCGTCGATACGACCGGCGCCGGCGACGTCTTCCGCGGAGCGCTGATTGCGGCACTGCTGCGGGGAGACGCCCCGGCCGACATGCTGCGATTTGCCAATGCGGCGGCCGCCGTCAGCTGCACGCGCGAGGGCGCGATCGACAGTGTGCCGACGGCCGCGGAGGTGGAAGCGCTGCTGCGCGAGCAGACGGCCTAGACCGGTTTCATAACCGACGTAGTGCCCGGCTTCAGCCGGGCTGAAGCCCGGCACTACGTACTCGAAAAATCTATTTCTTCAGCAGAAGAAACGCGAGCGGCGGGACCGTCAGCGAGAGCGACTGGTCGAACCCGTGCGCCGCGACAGGCTCGGCCTGGACGCCGCCGGCGTTGCCCGTGTTGCTGCCGCCGTACGCCGCGCCGTCGCTGTTGAGCAGCTCCCGATACAGGCCGCTTTCGGGCACGCCGATCCGGTAGCGGGGGCGCGGCACGGGGGTGAAGTTCGCCACCATGACCGTGAAATCCCCGGCTGCTCGCGCGCGCCTGATCATCGAGACCACGCTGTTCTCGTTGTCGCTGCAGTCGATCCAGCTGAAACCGGCCCCCTCGAAGTCGATTTCATGCAGTGAGCGCTCGCGCTGATAGGTGTGGTTGAGGTCCTGCACCCAGCGGCACAGGCCGGCGTGCATCGGATCGTCCAGCAGATGCCAGTCGAGGCTGGCGTCGTAATTCCACTCGTTCCACTGGCCGAACTCGGCGCCCATGAACATCAGCTTCTTGCCCGGATGCCCGAACATGTAGCCGTAGAGCGTGCGCAGCGTCGCGTGCTTCTGCCAGACGTCGCCCGGCATCTTGTCGAGCATGGCGCGCTTGCCGTGCACCACCTCGTCGTGCGAGAAGGGCAGCACGAAGTTCTCCGTGAACGCGTAGAGCATCGAGAAGGTGATCCGGTTGTGATGCCACCGGCGGTGGACGGAGTCTTCCTTCACGTACTGCAGCATGTCGTGCATCCAGCCCATATTCCACTTGTAGCTGAAGCCGAGCCCGCCCACGTACACCGGGCGGCTGACCGCCGGCCACGCCGTCGACTCCTCCGCCACCGTGACGGTGCCGGCCACGCGGCCCTGGGTCAGCGTGTTCAGATGCTGCAGAAACGCCACCGCCTCGAGGTGCTCCCGTCCCCCGTACTGATTCGGAACCCACTCGCCTTCCTGCCGTGAGTAGTCCAGGTACAGCATGGACGCCACCGCGTCGACGCGCAGGCCGTCGATGTGGAACTCCTCCAGCCAGTACAGCGCGTTGCTCAGCAGGAAGCTGCGCACCTCGCTGCGGCCGTAATTGAACACGAGCGTGCCCCATTCCCGGTGCTCCCCCTGGCGCGGGTCGGCATGCTCGTACAGGGAGGTTCCGTCGAACTGCGCGAGCCCGTGATGGTCCTTCGGAAAATGGCCCGGCACCCAGTCGAGGATGACGCCGATGCCGTGGCGGTGGCACTCGTCGACGAAATAGCGGAAGTCGTCCGGCGTGCCGAAACGGCTCGTGGGCGCGAAGAAGCCGATCACCTGATAGCCCCACGACCCGGCGAAGGGATGCTCCATGACCGGCATGAGTTCGATGTGCGTGTAGCCCATCTCCCGGACGTAGGGCACGAGCGTGTCCGCCAGCTCCCGGTACGTGAGGGGCCGGTTCCGCTCCTCCGGCACGCGCCGCCACGACCCGAGATGGACTTCATAGACCGACATCGGCCGATCGTGCCAGCCGCCGAACGACGCCCGGTCCTTCATCCAGTCGCCGTCGCGCCAGGCGTACCGGCCGCCGGACCAGATGACGGACGCCGACTTCGGCGGCACCTCGCAGCGACGCGCAAACGGGTCGGCCTTCTGGAGGAGATGCCCCGCCGCCGTCCGCACTTCGTACTTGTAGCAGGCGCCCTCGGGCAGCCCCGGGACGAAGATCTCCCAGACGCCGGCGGGGATCAGCCGGCGCATCACGTGCACGCGGCCGTCCCAGCCATTGAAGTCGCCGATCACGCTGACGCGCTGCGCGTTGGGGGCCCAGACGGCGAAGTGGACGCCGGCGACGCCGCCGATCGTCATCGGGAGCGAGCCGAACCGCTCCCACGCGCGATAGTGGGTGCCTTCCGCAAACAGATGCAGATCGAAATCGCTCAGGACGCGGCCGAACCGGTACGGGTCGACGACGTCGCGGGTCGTCCCTCGTTCGCGGACCCGGAAGAGATAGGCGAGCTCCTCCGGCGCGCGGCCCCCGAGCGGAACCGTCGCTTCGTACAGCCCTTCGCGCCGGCAGCGCTCCATGGCGGCCACTCGATCCGGCATCACCAGATCGACGCCGGACGCCCCCGGCTGCATCGTCCGGACGACCACGGCGGCGCGGCCGTCCACGGTCGCGGGATGACGGCCGAGCACGGCAAACGGCTCGTCGCTGCGGCCTGCCGCAACCGCGTCGAGCGCGTCATCCACCAGCGTGCGCGCGGCGGCGTTCACGATCTGCATGATATCCTGTTGGACTCACGCCCATCGTCGACAAGGAGTCACCGTTGCCGGGGTTGTACGCGCAATTCGCCACTACCGAGGGTACGTTCACCGTTCGCCTCTTCGATCAGGAGGCGCCGCGAACCGTGGAGAACTTCGTCGGCCTCGCCGAAGGCACCAAGCCGTGGAAGGACCCGAAGACCAACCAGCAGGTCACGCGTCCGTACTACGACGGCCTGATCTTTCACCGCGCGATCGACGGCTTCATGATTCAGGGCGGCGACCCGCTCGGCCAGGGCATAGGCGGGCCCGGCTACACCTTCGCGGATGAGTTCCATCCCAGGCTGCGCCACGACCGGCCCGGCATTCTCTCGATGGCCAATCGAGGCCCGAACACCAACGGCGGCCAGTTCTTCATCACGCTCGCCCCGACGCCTCATCTCGACGACCGCCATTCCGTGTTCGGCGAGGTCGTCGAGGGGATGGACGTCGTGCGGGCGATCGGCAGCACGCCGACCGACAGCCACGACCGCCCGCTCAAGAACGTCACGGTTACAAGCGTGACAATCGAGCGGCGAACATAGGGTGCCCCCTCGTACGTAGTGCCGGGCTTCAGCCCGGCTAAAGCCGGGCACTACGACACACACTCTGCACGGCCGAGTTCGGATTGCCGTCACGGGTCGTCCAAACGACACGGCGCACCAGCCGTCTCGTCTGCAGATTAGCTGCCGCGAACGCGGGGCGTGCCAGCTTGCAGATCCGGCGCTCGCCTCCATCCCGGCGATTGTCGTGACCGTCTGCGAGGGCAACCACGCCGAGCGGGCGGCGCTCAAGCCCGAGGCCTGGGTCGAGAAGCCGTACCGGTTCGACGAGCTCCTCGAGATGGTCAGGCGGTATGTCGTGTCGGAAGGAAGCGCGCTGCAGGTCGATCAGTAGGAAGGCGGAACGGACGCCCGGGCGCGGCCGCAGGCCGGGCCCGGACATCCACGATCGAGAGCCGATCTAGCGGCTCGAGGTGACCACGGGGGCGCGCGACGCCGAGTACTCCTTCGTGAACCCGTTGCGCCCGTTCTTCACGGTCATGCTGCCGTCGTTCCTGGCCGTGACCCTGATGAAGTGGCCCGGATCGTCCTTGGTGAAGTTGGCGACCATGTTCTCGGCCGAGTTCTGGGCACCCGGGTTCTCCGACCAGTGCAGCTGCCACAGATCCTCGAGGCCGGGCGAGCTCTTGACGGTCTTGAACGTGAGCGCCACGCCGCCTTTCGTCGGATTGTTGTTCATCACCGCCACACGCGGCTGCACCGAGTGCACGAGCGCCGGCGAGCCGGACCACTGCGCGCCGTGCCGCGTGGTGCGATAGAGCTGCACCTGGCCCAGCAGGTTGTTCGGGCACACGAGCTCGATTTCCTGATTCCACGTCAGGTCGGCGAGGTCGAGATAGCGGAACTTGCCGAACTCGACCACCACGCCGATGCTCTCGGCGTTGTTGGGCGTGTTGTCCTGGATCTGGCGCATCGGGTTGTTGCACTGCGAGTTCGCGCTGCGGCGCACGCCGTTGAGCGGCGTCTTGAGCAGCTCGCCGGCGACGGAGACGACCGTGACGTCGAGGCCAGCGACCGGGATCTTCTGACCCGCCTTCGGAACCGAAACGGGCAGGATGTTGCGAACCGGCAGATACGCCATGAAGCCGGACTCCCGGTTGCCGTTCAGCTCGGGGGTGACGGCGCCCGGGTCGTACACGCGGCGGATCGTCACCTTGTCGGCCAGCGCGGCCGCGCCGCCGACATGGTCGCCGTGATAGTGGCTGACGATCATGTGGTCGATGCGCTCCGGCACGCCCGCGTCCTTCAGGGCGGCAATGATGCGCTCGGCGTCGCGGCCGGGCGGGTTCAGATTGCCTGGATCGATCAGGAACGTCTCCCGCGTCCCGTACATCCCGATCGCCGGCGACACCAGGAGGACCGACTGGCCGCCCTCGGTGTCGATGAAATAGATCTCGAGCGGACCCACGACCGTTCCGGGCGCCTGGGCTCCGGCGGCCGGCGCATCAACCACAACGGGCGCCTGGCCCATCTGGGCGGCCGCGGCCGTTCCCAACGCCACCGCGATCACTGCGACCAACAACTTACGC